>JBBRBT010000021.1:0-55254 GCA_038205495.1 Desulfobulbales bacterium | reverse complement strand
CATCCCTCTCTTTTGACCTCTAAAAAATATGTACCTCAGGCTCTAGAAGAACGCCCGACTGCTGCTGCACTTTCCTCCGGACTTCCTGCATGAGGCCGATAATATCCTCGGGCACAGCACCGCCGGTATTAACAATGAAGTTAGCGTGCTGGGGTGACACCATCGCTTTTCCGAAAGTAAACCCCTTGAGGCCAGCACGTTCAATGAGGCGACCGGCAAAATCTCCCGCCGGATTTTTAAAAAACGACCCGGCCGAGCCAAATCCCGTGGGTTGTTTCATCCGCCGTTGCTCGATGATCTCCCGGCATCGTGCCGCCAGAAGCTTCTTGTCAGCAAACTGCAGCTGAAAAACCCCCTGGGTGATGAGTGTTTTTGCAGCGGGTTCGCCAGGCAGCCTGGTGCTGCGATACGAAAAATAAACATCTTCCTTGGCCGCTTCCAGGGTTTCCCCCTGATCATTGGTCCATTGCACTGCCTGCAGACTGTCACTGATCGAGTGACCAAAGGCGCCGGCATTCATGCGGATGGCCCCGCCAACGGTGCCGGGAATGCCCGCCATGAACTCCATTCCGGTCAACCCTTTTCGGGTACACCAGGCAACAAAGGCGGCCAGATTGCACCCAGCGCCGACCTGGACGCGGCGACCATCACCGGTTCCCGTTGCATTCCAAGGTTCAGCAGTAAGAGTATCCACCGAGCCCTGCAACCTGAGGTACACCCCTTCATGATACCGGCTGGTGACCAGGATATTCGACCCGCCGCCGATAATCCGCCATGGGACCTGATGATGGTGCAACCAGCGCATGAGTCCGGCGAGTTCGTCCGCATCGCCGGTTTCCACCATGGCCTCAACAACGCCGCCGGCGCGGAAGGTCGAGTAGGAACCCATATCGACGTCCCAACGGATCGACCGGCAAAGCGCTGTGAGCTGCGTACGTTGTTGTATGTTCATTCCCCTATTCCCTTCAACGCCCTGCCGATGGGCACGATCCTTCTTGTCTCGATTCCCCCAATCGCACGGAGGAGGAAAAATATTGCCATCTGTTGCTTCAACCCTGCTTTTTCTCGAGCATTGCCAGCACCTGCTCACCCGCTCTGACGATATTCCCGGCCCCGAGTGTCAAAAACAGATCCCCTGGCTGTAAAAAAGGCAGTAAGGCCTCGGGTTGCTGAACCAACTGGGGGATAAAAAAGGTCTGCCTCTGCCCATGCTGCTTGATGGCCTCCTGCAAATGCTGGGAGGTGACACCTTCGAGGGGTGATTCGCCGGCTGCATAGATATCGGTCAACACCAGAACATCGGTCCGACGAAAAGCTGTAGTAAATTCGGCAAACAAACCAGCGGTTCTACTGTAGCGATGCGGCTGAAAGGCCACCACCACCCGTCTTTCGGGCCAACCCTCACGAACAGCGTCCAAAGTGGCTCTGATTTCCGTGGGATGGTGGCCGTAATCATCAACCACCAGCACGCCGCCCGCCTCACCTTTCACCTGGAGTCGCCGCTGAACCCCCTGGAAATTCTCCAAGGCCTTGGCGATCACTGCAAAATCAATTTCCAATTCAAGCGCCACGCTGATGGCAGCAAGACTGTTGTATACTAGGTGTTTTCCCGGCCTGTTCAAGCGAATGATTCCCAGGTCCCGGTCACGACTCCGAACCGTGAATTGGGTGGCACCACCACCGGTCGTGAGCTTAATCGCCTGTAGATCGGCCTGTTCGGTCAGGCCATAGGTAAAGATCCGCTTCTGGATGCGTGGCAGCAGCTGGACAATGTTATCATTATCGAAACAGACGATCGCTACGCCATAGAAAGGCAGCCGGTTGACGAACTCAAGAAAAATATCCTTGATGTGCTCAATATCACGGTAGTAATCCAGGTGTTCCAGATCAATATTGGTGATTATCTCAATTACCGGCGACAACTTGAGAAAGGAGCCGTCACTCTCATCGGCTTCGGCGACCAGAAACTCACCCTCGCCCAGTTTGGCATTGCTGCCGAGGCCATGGACCTTGCCACCAACCACCACCGTCGGATCGAGACCGGCCTCGGCCAGAATAGCGGCCACCATGGAGGTAGTCGATGTTTTGCCATGGCTGCCGGCCACGGCAATTCCGTATTTTTTCAGGCGCATCAATTCGGCGAGCATTTCTGCCCGCTGGATAACCGGGATATGCTCTTCGTGGGCAGCTACCACTTCCGGATTGTCGGCGGGAATAGCGGTGGAGGTCACGACCACGTCGGCACCGGCAGCCCAGGCCGCCTCATGCCCCTGATGGATTACGCCTCCCAGCTGCTCCAACCGTTCGGTGATGTCGGTTGACCGCAGGTCTGAACCGCTGACGCGATACCCGAGACTCAACAGGAGTTCGGCTATACCTGACATGCCGATCCCGCCGATGCCGACAAAATGAATGTGTTTCGTTTTCCTGTACATGAAGGAGCCTACTGTCAAAGAAACATAAAATTAAGAGGGCTGCCCTACTTGGACGGCAAGCCGCAAACATTCATCCACGATCCGATCCGTGGCCGTCGGCATTGCCATCGTCTTCATGCTGGCGGCCATTGTATGTAACTCTTTAGAGTTATGCAAGCATTCGCTAACGGTCCGGGCAAGAAATTCTCCAGAAAGACCGGACTCTTCCAGAACAACACAGCCTCCACCCTTTGCATAATATTCCCCGTTAGTTACCTGGTGATTATCCGCAGCGTAAGGATAGGGTATCAGCAGGGCCGGCAGCCCCATAACTGCCAATTCTGCCAGGGTTGTGGCCCCGGCCCGGGACACGACCAGGTCGGCCCGAGAATAGGCTGCAGCCATGTCCCTGATAAAGGGGACGACCTCGGCGGCAACACCTAGTCGTTGGTAACATTGGACAACCAGAGCCTGATCAGCAGTCCCCGTCTGGTGGATGAGTTGCACGGACACCTGCTGTGCTGCCAATTTTTCCATGGCCTCCATCATCAGGGTGTTCACCCGGTGCGCCCCTTGACTGCCACCAAGCACCAGTACAGTGGGGAAAGCCTCAACTTGTTTTTTCTTTCCGGCGACCGCCAAAATCTCCTGCCGCACCGGATTACCGGAATGCCTGGTTTTCGCTGGTGGAAACGGTGGGGTACACGGCAGCGAAATAAAGATTCGATCCGCTAATCGTCCAGCTATCCTATTGGCCATACCCGGCACCGAATTCTGTTCATGAATACCGATGGGTATCCCCAGTATTCGGGCTGCAAGCAATACCGGCCCGGTCACATAGCCGCCCACACCAAACACCAGATCCGGCTTGAACCGTCGCAGTATCCGCAGCGCCCGCCACACTGCGCCGGGCAACATCAACAGACTGCGAAGCTTGGCGGTAACATGCAGGCCCTTAACCCCGCCACAATCAAGAGCGGTCACCTCAAAACCCCGTCCGGCAAGGGCCTGCTGGTCCAGCAAACGAGAGGTACCAATAAACAAAACCCGTGTATCAGGAATCCGCTGCTGTATCGCTGAGGCGACGGCTATGCCAGGGAAAAGATGCCCACCGGTGCCACCGCCGGTAATAATCAGACGCATTGGCCGCAGGAACCGTACAAAGGCGGCCAGCCAGCCGCGCCCAAGGTGCAGATTGCCTGTGCACCGATAAACTCTTCAATTTCCACCATGGCCTCGATGAAACATTCAGGACAGTAGCCATGGGTCACCGGTTCAGCCTCCGGCAGAGAGGGGCATCTCTGCCAGTGTCCGCCCTGCTCCACCTTATTGCAGACACAACACATTCTCATCATCGCCGCACCAACCTCTCTGCTTGTTCCTTGCACAGAGTATGGACGCATTCGGCAAAGACCTGCCCCCGCTCCTCATACCCGGAAAACATATCATAGCTGGCGCATCCAGGGGCGAGTAAGACCAAATCGCCGGTGACCGCTGCCGCCATCGCTCTGTTGACCGCCTCTTCCATGGTGGTTACCGACTCGGTTGTGACCACTGTGCCCAAGGCCGCTTGCATCAGGGTCGCCGCCTCGCCTATTAATATCAGATGTTTAACCTTGTCTCTGAAAACATCACACAACAGGGTATAATCGCCTCCCTTGTCGCGACCGCCGGCAATCAGCACAACGGGGACAGCGCAACCACTGAGGGCGGCCTGCAGGGCGCCAATATTGGTTGCTTTGGAATCATTGACAAAACGCACCCCCTTAATCTCCGCCACCTCGGCCATGCGATGCGGCGGCGGTTCAAAGGAAGCCAGCCCTGTATCGATAGCCTCACGGCTGCACCCGAAGAGGGTGGCGGCCAGGATAGCTGCCGCGGCATTGAGCTGATTAACCGAAGAATGGAGTTTTGTTTTTTCGAGACTATAAGTCGCTTCGCAGAGGACCCCTGCACGCTCTAGACTGAGACATACCCGCCCGTCGACAATCTGTGCCGCACAACGAGCCTCTTTGCCGAACCGGAATCCACGGACTCCGGCATTAAGCGGAGCGCCATCGGCAACTGGATCATCTCCACCAAGGATAGCGGTATCACCGGCAACCTGCGATCTGAAAATATTCATCTTGGCGGTGGTGTAGGCGGCTAGCGTTCCGTGTCGATCGAGGTGATCCGGCGAAATATTGAGCAGCAGTCCAATGTCCGGACGAAAATCCCCCGCCAGATCGAGCTGAAAACTGGACAGTTCCAGCACAACCGCACCATACGAGCCAGGATCAACAAAGTAATCCAGCAACGGCGTGCCAATATTACCGCCGACAAAGGGTGTTTTACCTGCCGCCTGCAACAGGGTGCCAATCAGGCTGGTAACCGTGGTCTTGCCATTGGAACCAGTGACCGCAATGACCGGGACTGCAAACTGACCTGCCGCCAAGGCAAGTTCACCAAGCACCGGAATCCCCTGTTGACGGGCCGATTTGAGGATCGGTGCGTCAAGCGGCACCCCGGGTCCGGGCACGACGAGATCGGCACCGGCTAAAAAAGCTGCAGAGTGACCACCGGTTTCGAGTCGGACCTGCTGTTGCTGAAGGAACTGCAGGATATCAGGATCGATCTGGTCGAGACTACCTCTCTCCGAGACCGCGACCCTAATCCCCCGGCTCAACAGATAATTGACAGTGGACAGCCCCGCCGTCCCCAGCCCGATCACCACTGCCTGTGTGCCACGCTGTAACTGCATAATTTTATCGCAACTTTAAGGTAGCCAGGGCCACAAGGCCGAGAATAATGGAAACGATCCAGAACCGCACAACAACCTTTGGCTCCAGCCAGCCTTTTTTCTCGAAATGGTGATGAAAAGGAGCCATAAGAAAGATCCGTTTACCGCCGCTCATCTTAAAATAACCCACCTGAAGAATGACGGAGAGGGCCTCCATTACAAAAATACCACCTACAATAGCCAGCAAAAACTCTTGTTTGGTGATGATCGAAATAACCCCCAGGGTCCCGCCCAGCGAGAGCGAGCCGACATCGCCCATGAAGATCTCAGCGGGATAGCAGTTGAACCAGAGAAATCCCAGGCAGGCCCCGACGATAGCGCCACAATAGATGGTGACTTCACCTGCACCGGGGACAAAGGGTATCTGCAGATAGCTAGCCACCACGGCGTTACCTGCAACATAGGAAAATATCAGATAGGTCGAGGCCGTGATCACAATCGGTCCTGCCGCCAATCCGTCCAATCCGTCGGTCAGGTTGACGGCGTTGGAGGCCCCGACAATCACCACGACAGCAAAAGGTAGATACCACCATCCCAAATCAGGATGGAACGATTTGAAAAACGGAAGACTGAGCATGCCGTCATAGCCTGGGGTCAGCAGGAGAAACAAACCAACCAGGGAAGCACCGAGCATCTGCAACACCAATTTGGCCCTGGCGCTCAAACCCTTGGAATTACTTTTTCGGATCTTTTTGATATCATCCAGCGAGCCAATCACCCCGAAAAACAGACTGATGCCGATCAACAGCCAGATCAGCCCGCTGCGCAGATCCGCCCACAGGAGAGCGGAGACGGTCATGGCAAACAGGATAAGCACCCCGCCCATGGTCGGCACCCCTTTTTTGGAAAAATGGGATTCTGGACCATCCAACCTGATGACCTGCCCGATCTGCTTTTTCTGCAGCCAGGCTATAAACCATGGCCCAACAATGACCAGGATGAGAAAAGCGGTCACCGCACTGCCGATTGAACGGAAAGTGATATAACGGAAGACATTCAGCCAACTTAATTCCGTATGAAAAGGATAGAGTAGATTATAAAACATAGTTCCGTTACACAATCAGAGGAGCGTTTGAAAACGCTGCTCAAGTTCCTCAATAAGTGTCTCCATGCGCATCCCCCGTGACCCCTTGACCAGCAGCCAATCGCCAGCCCCAAGAACACCGTCTGTCTGCATCCGGCAGAGCCAATCGGCAATTGCCGGGGGGTTAGGAAAAACCTGTACATCAACGCGATTCATTCCGGCCTCCAGTGCCGCCTGAACGACGATGGCCGCGTTCGTTCCGGTGACCGCCAGACGGTCATACCCGAGTGACGCCACCAAGGCTCCGATATCGTGATGCAAGGCCTCAGAGGCATCACCCAGTTCAAGCATGTCACCTAAAGCGGCTACATGCCGGCCACCCCGGCCAAAGGCGGCCACAGCACGCAATCCGGCCGCCATGGAGGCAGGATTAGCATTATAGGCATCATTAACCACATGCAAGCCCCCGGGCAATTCTGTGACAACCAGCCGTTTATCAACAGCCACATAGGCTTGCAGCCCCTTAACAATGGTGGCCGGATCGATACCCGCGGCATGGGCGATAGCAGCAGCGGCCGCACAGTTACTCACGTTGTGACTACCAGGAACCGCAACAGTGATGCGACCACGCCACGGGCCGATATGCAGGGTGAAGCGCATCCCGCACTCGCCCAAATTTTCCTGCCGGGTGACACGAATCAGGGGCTGTTGTTTACGTCCGGGTGCAGTCACCGCAAAACCGACCTGCGGTCCTCCGTATTTCTTGGCCAAAGCCAGGACATGCGGATCATCGCAATTGACCACGCGGACTGCTTCAGGGCGCATCCCGGCAAACAACTCGCCCTTGGCCCGAGCGACACCCTCAAGGCTGCCGAGCCCCAAGAGATGAGCGGGATGGACATTGTTAATGCAGCCGATATCAGGATCAGCGATAGTGGTCAGTCGGGCTATTTCCCCCGGGGCATTCATCCCCATTTCCAGAATGGCCGATCTATGCCCGGCCTCCAGCGGCAGCAGCGACAGTGGAAGACCGACCAGATTGTTATAATTCCCCTTGGTTTTGAGAAGGGGATCAATCCCAGTGCGGGTGTTCAGCAAGGCCTGGGAAAAGATACCGGCGGTCATCTCCTTGACCGTGGTCTTCCCGGAACTCCCGGTAATGGCCGCTACCTTGACCTCAGGCGCCAAAAGACGGCGACGATACCCGGCTAACTGTCCAAGTGCCTGCAGGGTATCGCTGACCTGGAGGTAGAGCACCTGTTTATGCAGCGTTTGCGGTATCCGTTCGACGATGATGGCAGCGGCGCCATTGGTCACAGCGGTGTCGATGTAGGCATGCCCGTCAAAGTTCTCACCGTTAAGAGCGATAAAAATATCGCCCCGGCCTAGTTGACGCGAATCCGTCGATATCCCCTCAAAAATTTCCCGTTGCCGCCCCGCGATTATCGTACCACCGGTGGCCGCCAGTAGGTGGCGCTGGTTCCAGCGAAGCAGCGCATTGGTCACTTCAAGACGGTCGTCAAAAAAATGTTTTTCTGTTCCGATAATTTGATACTGTTCATGTCCTTTACCAGCCACGAGCACACTGTCGCCAGGAACTGCCAGGCTACAGGCTTGGGCGACCGCTCGTTTCCGGTCCATGATCACCGCATACCCATCAACCGGGGGTTCTCCGGTCAGCAGTTCCGATGCGGTGCAACATTGTTTACCACTGGCAGCTACGCCTTCAACAATAGCCGCGACTATGCTGTCCGGGTCCTCACTTCTCGGATTATCAGAGGTGACGAAAACTGCATCGGCATATTGCCCGGCAATCATTCCCATCAAGGGACGTTTACCTCGATCTCGGTCACCGCCGCAGCCAAAAACGCAGAGGAGACGGCGGGGAGACAACTCTTGCAATGTTTTCAGCACATTTTCCAGGGCATCCGGAGTGTGCGCGTAATCGACAAATACCACCGGCCCTTGAGACGAATCCGTGCCCGGAAGTGCCACCCTTTCCAGCCGTCCCGGAACACGTCCCACCATTGCCAGCCCCTTGCAGATCAGCCCGCCCGGCAAATCAAGCCCCACGCCAACCCCGGCTGCGGCGAGCACATTCAGCACATTAAAACTACCAGTCAAGGGTGAGCTGAACGCAAACGACTCCCCTGATAGGTGAAGGGCACAATTAAATCCCGCGGTGGTCTGAACCAGTTCATAGGCGGTAACCTCACATGGCTCTGATAGGCCGCAACGGATGAGGCGAAACTGTGGGAGAGATTGTGCAAGTATCGTTCCCCTATCCATTCCCGCATCAGTCGGGTTGATTACGACGACCGCGACCCCGTTTTGCTTGAGATGCTGTTGAAACAGTAGCTTCTTTGCATCGAAATACTGCTCCATGCTCGTATGATAATCGAGATGATCACGACTCAGATTGGTGAACAGGGCAACGTCAAAACACATACTCCCTAACCGCTTCTGTTGCAGGGCATGTGACGAAACCTCGATGATGACATGGGTCACCTGATTGTCCGCCATAATTCGCAAGAGTCTTTGCAGGGTTACCGGGTCTGGAGTGGTCAGCGGGGCATCCTGGAGGATGTGGAGGCCATCATGCCCGTGATACCGATAATTGACGGTGCCGATCACCCCCGGACGACATCCGGCCGCAACCAGCATGCCCTCAAGCAACCAGCTGCAAGTGGTCTTGCCATTGGTCCCGGTAATGCCGATCAACTGGAGTTGCTCAGCAGGAGCGCCATACCAGGCAGCGGCCAGGGCACCCAATGCCTCATGGCTGTCCGCAACCAGGATGGTCGGCACGGTCAGTTCCCCAATTCCTTCTTCGTCATCCAAGACAACAGCCAGGCATCCTTTGCTGATGGCTTCCAAAATATAGACACGACCGTCGGCCTTCGCCCCGCGGATAGCTACAAAAAGGCTGCCGGGGATTACCTCTCTCGAATCGGAGGTGACGGCGGTGACAGGCCTCCGAAGCATCGCCTTTGCCGTCCGTACCTCTTTCAGGGGCACGATGCCCCGCATGAGTTCGGAAAAAGTAATCATAACCGTAACTCGATCATTTGGAATCCAGCCTCAGAATACATTCATCGACCCCTCCCAGGGGTTGGCCGGGAAGCGGATACTGGGTAATGATTCGACCACTGCCGCTGACCCGGACCTTCATGTTGTATGGTTTAAGCTGCTGTAATCCTTTTCGAAGACTCAATCCCTTGACCAGAGGCATAACCGCTACGGGTTCGCTCACCTTACCTGGAGCCTCGCGGAAGTTAAGGCGCTTGCTGATGAAAAATTGCCGCAGATTCTCCATATTTCTAACCGGCGGCTTTTCCGGCAAGACTTCGGGCGGTTGCTCTTTTACAAACAGGGCAAGCATCTCCTTGCCCATCCCTTCCAGGGCGGACCCTTTGGAACTCTTTTCGGACGGCATCGGATACAGATGCTCTTGCTCGATAGCCATCAACAAGAGAAATTTAGGCTGTTTAGCAGGGGCCAACCCGACAAACAACGCATGCATGGAATACCTGGAAAAGGCATTTTCTTTCAACAATTGCAAATGATCTGCGGTAAAGACAACGAGGTTCTCTTGCTCCAACAGCCATTTGGCGAATAATTCCCGCCGGATTTTGACACTGAGTGCCGGATCGAGCACATGACTTTTTCGGGTGGCGTCTGGGCGGCGGGAATATCGCCTGGCCGTTCCATGATCATATATGGAATCAACCACATAGGGGGTAATACGCCAGCCACCATTCACCAGACTCGCCAACGTTACCCCCACCTGCACTCCAGTCACCGAAGGAACAGCATTCGCTTGTTCCGGTGTATTCGGGCCGGATTCCCAATTGCCGAAAACCGAACCATAGAGTTGAATCTGCTGTTCAAATGCGCTGAGCATTTTACTGCTAAAACCATAATCCGGAGCTGCTACGGTTTCCGGGAGCAATCCCGTACCGTCCAACCCCTCGCGCTCAATTGCAGCTGCCCTGGCAAGGATTGGTCGGATGAGTTCCTTCGCGAGCACGTGGTTGTATATACGGTTTACTCTATTGCTTTCATTGGCCTTCCAAAAATAATTAGGATTAAAGGAAGGTTGATTCACCAAGGCCAGGATACGACCACTGCCCGGCTCAATAACCAACCCCATGCCCTTCTCCGCACCCTGTGCGCTGAGATATTCGCGGAAACGCTTCTCTAATTGTTTTTGTATGTCTATATCCAGGGTGAGAATAAGGTCCGTAGTAGTCGTCCCTAGACTCTCTTGCCCTTGAAAATCGATATCCGGTATATTGTTGGACCTGAACACACCCGCCTGCAAAACCGTATCATATTTTCCTTCAACCCCGGCCAAGCCAACTCCCTCTCCCATGAATCCCAAAACATGGGACGCTGCAGTGTGGCCCGGATAGAATCTGGCCTCCACTGCCTTGCAATACACACCTTTGAGTTGCAGGGCATCCACTTGTGCGGCCTGCTTTTCATCGAGATCATCAGCAAGTTCCAAATAGCGCTGCGAACTTTTCAGCCTTGTCTCAATATGTTCCGGCTTACCACCTGCAAACGGCGCCAGAGCCGCGGCTACTTTCTTTTGATCACCCACCTCCGCCGGATGCACGGACAGGGAAAACAATTGGTACGATACTGCCAGTTCATTGAACCTTCGGTCATATACAGTACCCCTTAAAACAGTTTCAGCGGGCGTTTGGCCCGCTGAAAACGTTGAAATTTTGCCGACAGCAGACTGTATAATTCTGCCGATATCCTGGAGGGAGGAGGGCCATCTATACAGAACGATGCCAGCCGCTGTCAGCAAAATAACGAGTAAAAAAAGGGGATGAAACCATCGCTTTTTTGTTTTTTTTGACCTCAGAGTTTTTGCCATCGCACAGCTACATCCGATGCAACTGTCCTTTTTCAGGCTCAAACAGGTTCAACCTCGCCCCGACACGCGACACAATATATGTTTTGGACGATAACTGTGCTCGGGTGGCCAGCAAGCTAACATTTTCATTACCAATAGCAGTATTCACGATCCGCAACTGTTCAGCCTTGGCCCGCATGTCTACCAACTTTCCATGAAAAAAATGGGCAATCGTTAAACCTGCCACCAGGCTGATAGCAATCAATATGGCAACAGGTTTCCACTGTTCCCCGGAAAATATAATGCTGAACCGGGACGGTGCTGTGCGGCGACCGGCCCTTCTTAAAGACACCGCCTGCGGCCTGTAACTTCTCGCATTCACTTGTAGTGCCATACCCTGTTCTCCTTTTCCAACTTTACCGAGGTTTGATAAGAGCAGGTCATACCCTGACCGCAACCCGTAACTTTGCACTTCTGGCCCGTGGATTGCGCTGCAGTTCCGTCGGCGAGGGCCCAATTGGACGCTTGGTTAAAACTTGATACGCCGGATTCAGCTGGAAGGCTTGCTTAACCATTCGATCTTCAAGGGAATGGAAAGTAATAATGCCTATCCGGGCACCTTTCGCCAGGACTTCAGGCGCTACGGCCAACAATTTAACCAAATTATCAAGCTCACCGTTGACAGCAATCCGCAAGGCTTGAAAAACTTTTGTGGCAACATGTACCTTGGGTGGATGATATTTTTTTGGTACGGCCGCGGCCACAATTGCGGCCAGCCTGCCCGTGGTTGTCACCGGCTCTTCAAGCCTTGCCTCAACAATAAAGCGAGCTATGCGTCGTGCCTGGCGCTCTTCGCCGTAATGATAAAAAATGTCTGCCAACTGCTCTTCGGGCAACTGCGCAACCAACACCTCGGCGGTCACCGGGTTTCGTCTATCCATGCGCATATCAAGGATATTGTCGGTTCTGAAACTGAATCCGCGCTCTGCCTGGTCGAGTTGCATCGAAGAAACTCCCAGATCAGCAATCAACCCATCTATACAACCGATGCCCAGTTGCTCAAGTTCCGGCAGCAATGCAGCGTAGGAGGCCCGCACTATTTGCAACCGCCCGGAATATTCGGACAACCGTTCACCTGCCTTTGCTGCGGCATCTTCATCCCACTCAAAACCTACAACCCGACCGGTGGGCGCCGTCGATTCCAGCAGGGCTTGTGTATGCCCGCCTAAACCGAGCGTTCCATCGACATACAGGCCATCGCGTTTCGGTTGCAGCCATTCGAGTACTTCGTTCTGCAGTACCGGGATATGAATTGCAGAGTGATCCAGCGGCTCCAAGCCCACAATACCCTACAAAATTCCGAGCGCGGAGAGGCCAGCACTGAACTCCTCAAAGGTTTCACGGGTATGCCGGGTCTCTTCTTCCCATGCACCTTTATCCCAAATCTCGAAGTGCTGCAGCATGCCAACCAAGACAACGTCCTTACCGATACCCAAGTCGGTCCTGAGAGTTGGTGGCAGGAGGATACGGCCCTGTTTATCCAGGGGACACTCGCTGACACCGGCAATAATATAGCGAACAAACTTTCCGAAGTTCGCCTGCATCCTGCCTTGGTCAAGCAGTTTTTCCTCCAGTGCCTCCCATTCAAGAACCGGATAGGCCCTGAGACACTGTTGCCAGTTGGTCACGATGAGTGTTTCGGTATCATACTGCTCCCGGAGTACATCTCGAAACCGGGCAGGTATGTTCAAACGCCCCTTAGGATCAAGGTTATGTTCGGAGCGACTTCGAAACCGTTGCACTGTGATCCTTTTGTTTGAACCCTGACCGAGCTGGGCAAGCACTCCATTATGGTCCCCTTTGAACCACTATACTCCACTTCATGTTTCATTTGTAAACGAACCCACCACGAGAGTCAAGAAAAAACACTGGAGGTTGATGAGGTGACACCGCTACTCCAGGACCTTAGAAACCAAGGGCTTACCTACGGTCTTTTTACGATCCTGACAAGTGGTCCACAGATGAAATATATGTGGAAGCTCCTGCGCTCAAGACTCTAATTTCACGACAACAACAGGTCGCAGGACAATACATCCAGGTGAAAGCGGAAAACCGTTACCGTACCGGAAAGGGGCTGAACGAACACCCTACGAAAAGACTCTCTGAAAAAAAGAAAGCGAAGGAAGAGGCCTGGAGGGAGATCTCAAATCAGATCTTTTGTACAGATTGATCAAACAGGAGAGGTTGCTGCAAAGGGTTGGTGCGCACCGGCAAGTGAAAATGTTCATAGGCGGCAGCGGTGGCGACACGTCCACGGGGGGTGCGAAACAAAAAACCACTCTGAATCAGGAACGGTTCATATACATCTTCCAGGGTGTTTTTTTCTTCACACACCGCAGTCGACAAGGTCTCCAGACCAATAGGTCCGCCCTGAAATTTCTCGATCAGGGTGAGGAGGATTCTCCGATCCATTTCATCCAAACCGAGCCGGTCGACCTTGAGCATGAGCAGGGCCTCGTCCGCCACCTCCCGGGTGATGACTGCATGTCCGCCCACTTCGGAAAAATCCCGCACGCGCCGCAGCAGCCGATTGGCAATTCTGGGGGTACCCCTTGACCGCCGTCCCAGTTCCATGGCTCCCTCCGCATCAATCCCGATGTTAAAGAGCCGGGCCGATCTCTGGATAATAATGACCAACTCTTCCGGGCTGTAGAAGTCAAGCCGCAAGACCACGCCGAAGCGGTCGCGCAACGGGGGCGTCAACAGCCCCGTTCTGGTGGTTGCGCCGACCAAGGTAAAACGAGGCAGATCCATCTTCACCGATCGCGCCCCGGGCCCCTGCCCAATGACCAGATCGAGCTGATAATCTTCCATCGCCGGGTAAAGGATCTCCTCCACCACATGATTGAGCCGGTGGATCTCGTCGATGAACAAGACGTCTCCGGCCTGCAGGCTGGTGAGAATGGCGGCCAAGTCTCCGGCCCGTTCGATCACCGGCCCGGAGGTGACCTTGATACCAGCTCCCATTTCGTTGGCAATAATATAGGCAAGCGTTGTCTTGCCCAAGCCGGGAAAGCCATGAAAAAGCACATGATCCAGCGGCTCACCGCGTTGCAGGGCTGCCTGGATAAAAATCCGCAGACTCTGCTTCACCTGCTCCTGACCTATATATTCAGTCAACCGGCGTGGACGAATTTCAACCCCTGGCTGGATATCCTCCTGTTGGGGTCCCCCGGTCACCAGGCGCTTCCCGGTCAGATTCTCTTCATGTTTCATTTCGCCACTACCCCATGATGCCTCATCGCAAACCGTCTGCGCTCTTATTTTCCCGCAAGCGACTGCAGCGCCAGACGGATCAAATCTTCCACCCGGGGAGTATCAGCGGCTTCGGGATATTGCTGCTGGACAGCTCGCAACATCTGCCAGGCCGTATACTGGGGATAGCCGAGATTGACTAGCGCGGAAGCGGCGTCAGCCAAGACATGACTTTCGTTGGCAACGACTGCAATACCCCGTTCACCTGTATCGATATCCAGTCCGCCGAAACCACCGACCTTCTCACCCAGTTCCATACAAAGCCGCTGGGCCGTCTTTTTCCCGACCCCCGGCAGAGCTGTCAATCGGGGAAGATCTTTCACCATAATGGCCTGGCACAGTTCCTCCACCCCGATTCCCGAAAGAATAGTCAGAGCCAGTTTCGGCCCGATACCGGAAACAGCAACGAGGAGAAGAAAAAATTCCTTTTCATCCTTCTTGCTGAAGCCGTACAGGGTAATGGCATCTTCGCGAACAACGGTCTGCACAAACAAAAAACAGGCGGTACCGGTTTCCGGCAGAGCATCATAGGTTCGTCCGGAAATGAGCAATTCATAGCCCACTCCATTGACGTCCAGAATAACGGTGACGGGGGTTTTGACAAAGACAAGACCATTGAGGGTTGCAATCATGGGCAAACAGGTCTCGGCGATACCTTCAAGACAGCAACAGACGGCCGCACGTTCAGGATCATGGGCGGCACCCCCGATGGAAGGCGGCATGGTGGGCATGACAGATGGCCACAGCCAATGCGTCGGCTGCGTCCTGGGAGGGGATCGAATCGAGTTCAAGCAAGGTGCGCACCATGTGCTGCACTTGCCCTTTTTCGGCCTGGCCGTAACCGGCCACGGCCTGTTTGACCTTCCGGGCGGTATAATCGAAAACCGTAAGATTATTATGCAGAACCGCAACAACAGCCGCACCCCGGGCATGACCGAGCTTAAGGGCGGAACGCGGATTACGGTCGATAAATATATCCTCAACAGCGGCGACCTCGGGACTATGGATGCTGATCACCTCGCAAAGATCCTGGAAAATAGTCAGCAACCTCCTGGAAAAATCAGGGTCACCGGCCGTGTGAATAGTGCCGCAGGCAACAAAACCGATTTCATGACCGCTGGTTGCAATCACACCGTAACCGGTCACCCGTGACCCCGGATCAATGCCAAGAATACGCATGCAGCTATCGGCAATTCCAGTCTCAGGAAAGCAGGTCCATCAGATCATCGGCGATGTCGAAGTTGGCATGTACCTTCTGGACGTCGTCGTGATCCTCAAGATTTTCAAGCAGCCGCAGCAGAGACCGCGCCGTTTTCTCCTCGGTCACCTCGATACTGTTTTTCGGCACCATCGACAGGCTGGCCTCATTGAACTTGACATTGCCCTTCTCGAGACGATCGACCACATCATTAAAGGACTCCGGAGCGGTCACAATTTGAAAGAAATCCTCCTCCTCAACCACGTCCTCGGCACCCGCCTCCAGGGCCAAATCCATCAGCTGTTCCTCGCTGACCCCGGCCTTATCGACCGAGAGCGTACCCTTATGATCAAACATCCAACCGACACACCCAGATTCGCCGAGGTTACCGCCGCTCTTGGCAAAAAAATGACGGATATCGGCCACGGTTCGGTTTTTGTTATCGGTCATGGTTTCGACCAGAACTGCAACACCGCCGGGTCCATACCCCTCATAGAGGATCTCTTCATAGATCGCACCGTCAAGGTCGCCGGTCCCCTTCTTGATAGCCCGGTCTATATTTTCCTTGGGCATATTTTCGCCCTTGGCTGCGGTCACTGCGCTTCGCAGACGCGGATTGCCCTCTGGATCGCCACCGCCCATCCGGGCGGCAATGGTGATTTCCTTGATCAGTTTGGTAAAGATCTTGCCGCGCTTGGCGTCATTGGCCCCTTTCTTGCGCTTGATCGTGCTCCACTTTGAATGTCCCGACACGGTCTGACTCCTTGAGTAAATAATATAATAAAGCCTGCGTATGCAGAAAATTTCAACCCGCCCGACGGAATCCCCGGCCCAGTACAAAGACTTCCCGACTTTCCAAACGTGAGCTTTTGGGTTTCACCACCTTGACGGTTGCAAACAACGGTTTGCAGGCCTGCAGAAATTCCGGAAAATCTTCTCCCTGAAAGACCTTGCAGTACAAGGTGCCATTTTCATGCAGGAATAATGCGGACAACTCGAGAACTCGCCGCGCCAGCCTCAGCGATTGCTGGTGATCAGCATACTGGCTGCCCGTGGTCCGGGGCGCCATATCGCTGAGCACCACATGAAACCCGGGCCAGTTTTTTTTCAGATACTCGACAAATTCATCAGAGTAGACATCATAACAGAGCCAGTGAATTTCGGCATGGGGTTTTTGAGCAGGGAAGTCGGTGTGTTGCAGGTCGGCAGCGACTACCGTACCCTTCTCGCCTATGATTCCGGCAGCATACAGACTCCAGCTGCCTGGATGACAGCCCAGATCAAGGATCCGTTGCCCGCCTTTCAAAAACTTATGCTTGAGTTGGGCCTCCTCCAGCTTGTACACGGACCGTGCTGGATAATTCTCTTTTTTCGCTTTCCTAAAATAGTAATCCTGTTCATCACGCATCTGTTTTTACCCTTCTTTCTTTTCTGCCATGGCGGGACCGACCGCTGCAATTCTTGTTGCCAGCTGCAAGGCCCCTGCATAATCGGTTATCGTTCCTTCCATCCTCGCTTCTTCGACCGCAGCAAGGATCTCCCTGAAAATCGGCCCAGGCCTGAGCCGCAGCACCTCAATCAAATCACTGCCGGTGAGGAGTGGCGGACCGGACCGGACCGGCTCGACATGCTCGATGCGGATTTTTTCCAGATGTCGGTAGAGCTCGCCTAACTCCTCTTCCATCCCCTCAATCCGCTCGACCCCTTGACCAGCCAGGGCGTCTGCCATGCTGAGAAGGAAGAGTCCCGGCAATGCCGACCCGGCCTTCTTGATCATCCTGATGCAAGCACGCAGGGTCAAGGCACCGCTCCGAGCTATATTGGCCAGATGAAACGGCCGCATGTGACCAGCTATCAAATGCCCTACCTGTTCGGTGTCCTCATTGCTCCAGCGCATTCGACGGGCAAAGGCACGGAACATCTCCGCCCCGACTTGATCATGGTTATAAAAAGTTATACGGCCGCCCTTCTCTTCATTCAGGGCAAAGGTGGTCGGCTTGCCGAGATCATGCAGCAGGGCCGCCCATTTCAACCGCAGCAGATGTCGGTCACCGGCCATATAGCCGGTCACCGCCTCCGGGCACTGCGGGTAATAGCTGAAAGGTTCCTCTACAACCCGCTCCATCTGCCGCAGGGTCTCAAGATTGTGCTGCCAGACATCGAGGTGGTGGCTTTTCGGCTGAACCAGGCCCACCCCGGCTGCAAGTTCAGGAATCATTTCCCACAGTAACCCGGTTTCCGCCAGGGCGGCAAAAGCGGTATGGGCACCCGAGGAGGCCATGATCAGGTCCAGCTCATGCGCTATCCGTTCCGATGCCGAGGCCGCCAGGAGCCTGCGCTGCTGCCGCACCAACTCCAGCGTCCCAATATCAACAGCAAAATAGAGAGTTGCGGCAAAACGAAACACCCGTAACAGGCGGAGCGGATCACTGATAAAACTCTCAGGGCTTGCCGCTCGAATCCGCCCCTTCGCCAGATCCTCCCTGCCGCCGGTGGGATCGAGGATCGGCACCCAGACCTCACCTGCCCTGTCCTGGTCTGCTAACAGGGGGTCGACGCGAAGAGCCAGGGCATTGACGGTGAGATCGCGCTTGGTCAGTTCATCGGCAACCGTGATAGCACCCTCGCGAAAAGAGGAGATATCGACGATGGTTTTGTGGCTGACCACTCGAGCCGCATCTTCATCCCGCCCCAAGGCCACATAGGCACCTCCACTCAAGGCAGCGAGTTTTTCGGCCCAAGTCTGAGCGCCGCAAGGAACGGTGATGTCGATATCTGCAGGCGTCACGCCCAGCAGTAGGTCACGTACCACGCCACCGGCAAGATAGACCTCCCCCCCCAGTTGTCGCAGGAGAGAGGCCAAATGCGCCTGCAGCCACTGCGGCAGCACAGCCAGGACCTGTTGCCCGCTGAGGGTTTCCGGGATGGACCGCATGGCTTTAAATCCGCCACCCCTGAAAAGCATCATCAAGCAGCGGAGCAAAAATTCCGATTGTGACGGATACTCCCTTGTCGATCATCACCTCGGCCTCCTGGGGAACGCCATCGATTTTTTTCCCGCTGCGCACCACAATCCCCGCCAAAATGCGAAGGATTTCGTCCTCCCGAACCGAGCCCGCCAAGGTCTTACCCCCATAGCGAAGAAGGCCGAGCGGGCCGGGACGAGTCGTCATGCGGATCAGCCAGTCATCCGGGCCGCGCAAGGCTTCCAGTTGCAGGTTATCCCGTTCATCGCGCCCGGCTATGAACCAGAGATCCTGATCGAGCTTGAACTGACGGCCGATAACCAGGAGCTTGACATCATTCACGGCACGCTCCTGCCCGCCGAAAGAAAAAAGCCCGTGGTAAAAATGTTTGATCCTCGCTGCCAGGTTGGGATCAGTGAGCATGCAGCCACCCGCCGGGGTCGGATAGTCGGTGATCCCCAACTGCGCGGCCAACAGTTTTTGTTGCCTCCGACCCCTCCCGGAAAAAGCATACAGCCGTTCACGATCTACCAGCCCCTCCTGTTCCGCCAGGGTCGGATTCATCAGCTTGGCACAGAGCGGTCGAAGCAGGATGCCGGTGCAGCCGGAATCACGTTCGATGACCCGAAGCGTATCCCGTCGCTGTGACATCGGCCGCTGCCCCAGGACCTCACCGGTGATGAGAAACGTGGCCCCATAGGCAGCCATGAGTTCGCGGGCCCGGGTTAGCATGAGAATCTTGCAGTCAATGCAGGGGTTAAAATGTTTGCCAAAACCGTGGGCCGGATTGTCGAGCAGCCGCAGATAGCCTTCGCTGACATCGACCAGCTCCACTTCCAGGCCGTACTTCAACTGCATTGCCCGTGCATACTCGTCCCGGCAAGCGAGCAGGTCGCTATCAAAGAAAGGGGTGACGAATTTAAGGGCAATGACCCGCACCCCTTGATCGGCAACCACCCGGCAGGCGAGAATGGAATCTAGACCACCGGAGAAAAGGCCCAGTGCTGTCCGTTGCATCATGCGGACTTCCTTTTTGCCTTGCGTTCAATCAGTTCGCCGGCATAGGCAAGGGTCTGGGCGGTCGGTCGTTCACCGCCGAGCATCCGTGCCAGTTCGTCGACCTGTTGTTCTTTACTTAAGGGTGTCATCATGGTTCGGGTGCGGCCCTCTTCGACTCGTTTTTCCACCTTGAAATGAAGATCCGCACAGGCGGCGATTTGCGGCAGATGCGTGATGCAAAACACCTGATGGTGCCCAGCCAGTTCACTGATCTTCTCGGCCACGGCCTCGGCAGCCTGACCACCTATTCCCGCATCGACTTCATCAAAGATGACCGTGTCGACCTGATCCCTGCGGGCGAGCAGGCATTTCATCGCCAGCATCAGGCGCGAGAGTTCACCACCGGAAACAATCTTGGCAAGCGGTTTCGGGGGTTCACCGGGATTAGCGGAAAAGAGGAACTCCACCGCATCCCGCCCAGTGCTGTGAATCCCGTCCATTCCCAGCCCCTCCGGCTCGGTCACACCCACCTGAAAAACGGCCTGGGGAAAACTGAGCGAGGCCAATTCTTTTTCCATGCTGGCCGCCAGTTTCTTCGCCACCTGGCGGCGCACCTGGGTCAGCTCCGCGGCCTTGAGCAGGGCCTCGGTGGAAACCTCTTCCACCCTGACCTCCGCCTGGGCAATCTGTTGCTCCAGACTTTCCAGCAAGGCGAGATTGGTCGCGGCTGTTTCAGCAAAGGCGATCACCTCGGCAAGCGTTGGTCCGTACTTGCGTTGCAGTTGTTTCAGCTCAGCCAGCCTTCCAGAAATAATATCAAGCCGGGCAGGATCTTTGGGAATTTCCTCCAAATACTTTTCCACGCTGGCGGCCAGATCTTCCAATTCGAGACCAGCGGATCCGATCCGCTCGGCCAAGGGATTGATGCGTACATCAAGAGCGGCAGCCTGCACCATGTTTTTCCTGATTTCAACAAGCGGCCCGGTGACCCGCTCCGATAACAGACGGCTACTGGCACCGACCAGCCGAACCAAGGCATCTGAAGACTTCAGCTGATCACGCTCCCGCAAGAGTTGGTCATCTTCATCGATGACGGGCTTGCCCTTCCGAATTTCTTCGAGCTGAAAACTGAGAAAATCACGCTGCTGCTCCTTGTCCTGCTCCTTCTCCTGCAGTTGCCGTAGCTCGGAGGAGGCCTGCTGCCAGCGACGGAACAGTTTGGTGAATTGCTGCCGCAATCCCCAGAGCTCACCATAGGTGTCGAGATAATCGAGATGGTGCCGGGCATTGAGCAATTGCTGCTGGTCATGCTGGCTGGCAATATTGATCAGGCTGGCAGTCAACTCGCCGACCAGCCTGGTGGTCACCGCCTGATCGTTAACGTAGACCTTTGATCGCCCTTCCCGGGTCAGCACCCGACGGACGATACAGGTAGAGCCATCTTTTAATGAATGCTCGGTGAGCAGCGCATTCATCTCGGCATGATCCGGCCGGATGGTGAAAACCGCCTCAATGCCAGCCTGGTCGCAGTCGTTGCGAACCCAGGAAGCCGTACCTCGACCACCGGTGAGCAGGTTGATGGCCTGGAGAATAATGGATTTACCGGCACCGGTCTCACCGGTCAGCACAATCAGACCGGTTTTTTGGGTCGAAAGGTCAAGATGGAGGGTATCAATCAGCGCCAGATTATGTACACGAAGTTCCTGCAGCATGGTTCTTTAGTTGTCGAAGAGACGGGGCAAAAGAGAAGACATTATTCTTGACGCCCAGGGCTTAAGAATGTATCGTCCTGAAGATACATATAAAAATCAACAGCCCCCGGAGGGGCAACGCGATGCTACCTCTACAACTCAGCGCCAGTCTTGAAGATTACATCGAGGCAATCTACCATATCATCACCGAGAAACAGGTGGCTCGCGGCAAGGACATTTCCACTCGTCTGGCCGTGAGTGGCGCTTCAGTTACCGAGGCCTTGCGGGCCTTGTCCAAAAAAGGGCTGATCAACTACGCCCCCTACGAAGTCATCACCATGACCGAGGACGGGCGGAAGGTTGCGGAAGATGTGATTGGCCGCCACAACGCCCTGAAGCAATTCTTCACCGATGTTTTGGCCATCGAGGAAACCCTTGCCGAGCAAGGTGCCTGCAAGGTCGAACACACAGCACCCCTAGAAATTATCAACAGGATGGTCGACTTTATTAAATTCCTTGAAGTATGCCCACGTGGCGGCAAAGATCTGATCAGCGGTTTTGCCAATTTCTGCCAAGAAGGCCGAACCCGAGACACCTGCGCTTCCTGCATCTCTCATTGTATAAATACGAAGCAAGAAAAAAGCAGCAACTGAATCAAAAAAACAAGCCCAACTTGGAACGGCTGTTCCTGCCACCCCGACCTTCTGGCCGCCTATAGTAGCACAACCCGCAACCGACGCAATGGATACATCACCTATCGCCCTGTCACCCACTCCCTCAAGGGGCCTGACTGCATATGCCTGTCTATGAATTCACTGCCCTGACCCATGCAGGGAAAAAAATGAAAGGCGTCATCGATGCGGACTCACTGACTGCCGCCCGCCAGAAAATTCGCGGCCAGGGTAATTATCCGGTGGATATCAAGGAGACCTCGTCCAAGGCCACCACCACCGACAAAACCTCTTTGCTCTCAATAAAAATCGGCCAGAGCGTCAAACAGCAGGAGGTGCACATCGCCACCCGGCAACTGGCAACCCTGCTTGGCGCAGGTATCCCGCTGGTGCCAGCACTCAACGGCCTGATCGAACAGACTGAAAATCGCTCGCTCAAAACCATCCTCGCGCAGATCAAGGATGCGGTTAACGAGGGCAATTCCCTGACCTCGGCCCTGACAGAACACCCCAAACTCTTCTCTAAAATCTACATCAACATGGTCCGAGCCGGCGAAGCCTCCGGCTCACTCGACGTGGTGCTCGACCGCCTGGCTGAGTTCGGCGAAAACCAGCATGCCCTCCGTTCACGCGTCAAAGGGGCTATGCTTTATCCCCTGTTCATGGCGGTAGTCGGCATTGCCGTTCTCTTTTTGCTGATCACCTTCATCGTGCCGAGCATCACCTCCGTCTTTGAAGGCACCAAGCAGGCCCTGCCGCTGCCCACAATAATTCTGATCGGCATCAGTTCTTTTCTCAAGAAGTTCTGGTGGGCGGTGTTGTTTGCGGTCTTGGCAACGGTAGCCGCAGCACGCTGGTATGTCGGCACACCAGCCGGCAGAAGGCGCTGGGATCTACTCAAACTCTCCCTCCCCGGTTTCAGCGACCTCAACATCAAGACCGCCTCCGCCCTTTTCGGCCGCACCCTGGCGAGCCTTCTCCAGTCTGGAGTTTCCTTGATCACCTCATTGCAGATCGTGAAAAATATCGTGGACAATGTCATCCTCGCCGACCTCATCAATGAGGCCTGCGACGAGCTCGAAAAGGGGAAAAGCCTGTCCCAATTTTTCCGGGGGAACAAATGGTTTCCACCGATGCTGGTACAGATGATGGCGGTGGGAGAACAGAGCGGCACCCTGGACAAAATGCTGGCCAAGGCGGCAGACGCCTATGAAAAGGAAGTGGAGACAAAGATTCTGGCCCTGACCTCGATGATCGAACCGGTGATGATCCTGGCCATGGGCCTGGTGGTCAGCTTCATTGTCGTGTCCATTCTGCTGCCCATCTTTGAGATGAACCAGCTGATCAGGTGACCCGGAAGACCTCTTCAAGGGTCGTCATTCCGGCCAGCACCTTCCGCAGTCCATCCTGGCGCAGGGTCATCATTCCGGTCGCCAGCGAGGCGACCGCCTGTTTCTTGATCTGCCCGGCATCTGAGGTCGTCAGGATCAGGCTCTTCATTGCCGCCGTCAGGCTCATCAACTCGAAAATACCAATACGACCTTTATAGCCGGTTTGCAGACAGTGGACGCAGCCGGCACCGCGAAAAAGCTCCCGGCCGGCAAATTTGACAGGTGAAAGCCCCACCCGCTCCAGGTAGGTATTGGAGGGGACATAGGATTCGCGGCAATGCGGGCAGATCTTGCGTACCAGACGCTGCGCCATGATCGCATTGACCGAGGAGGAAACCAGAAACGGCTCCACCCCCATGTCAATCAAGCGGGTGACGGCACTGGCCGCATCGTTGGTATGCAGGGTCGAAAAGACCAGGTGCCCGGTGAGGGCGGATTGAATGGCGATTTCTGCAGTCTCGGCATCGCGAATTTCACCCACCAGAATGACGTCCGGATCCTGACGAACAATAGTTCGCAGCCCGTTGGCAAAGGTAAGCCCGATTTTAGGATTCACCTGCATCTGGCTGATACCGTTCATCTGGTACTCGATCGGATCTTCGATGGTAATGATATTGATATCCGGCTTATTGAGAATGCCCAAGGCCGAATAGAGCGTGGTCGTCTTGCCGCTTCCGGTTGGCCCGGTCACCAAGATGATCCCGTAGGGCGCCTTGATCAGCCGCATAAAATTGTTCAGATCCTCCCTGGAGAGGCCTAAGCCCTCAAGGGGCACGAGTGTGCTCGACTTGTCAAGCAAGCGCATCACCACTCGCTCACCAAAGGAAGTCGGCAGGGTCGAAACCCTGATGTCGATATTTTTATCGGCGATCCGAATCTCTATTCTCCCGTCCTGGGGCAGCCTCTTTTCGGCGATATCCATCTTGGCCATGATCTTGATGCGCGATATCAGCTTGCCCTGCACATGTCGAGGCGGCGAATACATATCATAGAGGATGCCATCGACCCGTTTGCGAATCTTGATTCGATCCTTATAGGATTCGATATGGACGTCGCTGGCATTATCGCGCACCGCCTGGGAGAGCACCAAATTGACCAACTTGATAACCGGGGCATCGCTGGTGTCGTCGAGCAGGTCGGAAGTCTCCTCGATCTCCAAGAGAATACTCTCCGGATCGTCCTCGTCAATGTCCTGCATGACCTGATCGGTGACATCTTGCCTGGTGGTGTCGTAGGCGGCATTGATGGCCACAAAAATCTCGTTTTGCGGGGCCATCACAATCTTGATGCCCTCCCACTGGAGGAGGCGCTGGAGGTCATCGACCTGTTGAAAAAAAAGCGGCTCGGCAACGGCAATATAGGACTCCGTAGGGGTGGCGACGGGAATCATCCTAAATTTTTTAAGAAACCCAATAGGGACGTGTTGCACAAAAAACGGGTCAAGGTGGGTCGGCAGGGCATGAACAACCTCCAGACCACACTGGAGACTGCGGGCGCTGAGCAGGTCACCTTCCGAAATCTTGCGCTGCTGAATCAAGATCTCGCCAATACGCCCCCCTTTTTCCCTTTGTACTGCCAAGGCGGCTTCGATAGTTTCGCCCGTCATGCCGTAGCTTTCATGGAGGATCTCACCTAAGAGACGCATCAGTCATATCCTCGGATTGAAAATTGGAAGGTCACTTGGCATTACTTGTATCCAGCGGTTCTCTGCCCTGTTCATTTTTTCTTTGTATCGCCCCGCTGCAGGCGTTTGAGGCTTTCCCGGGCTATTGCCTTCCATGGATCGTCCATCGCCTGCCCCTGCGCTCCCTTCCCGGTATTCTCAGCCGGGACACGGCTCAGGACCTTGCGGTAGAGGGTCTCGGCCTCCGCTTTCTTACCTTCCCGTTCACAGACCACGCCCAGATTGACTAGGGCAGCACCATTCTCCGGATCGATTTTCAAGGCCTGATTAAAATACTCCCTGGCCCTGACAAGATCATTCTTCTGCAGCTTGGCAAAGCCGATATCCGAAAGGGCCATGCTCTGCGTAGGAGTTGCAGGCGGACGGAAGAACTGATCGGCGGTATCGCCAGGAACCATGTGGACGCTTTCTATGTTCTCCCGCTTCTTGTGATAGAGCTCGGCCAACTCCGCCGGATTCTCCACGATATGTGGGGTGATGAAAATATACAGATTTGTCTTCTCCTGGGTGTCGCCATGCGACTTGAACAGCCAGCCCAGCCCGGGAATATCGCCAAGCAGCGGAACCTTGTACTCACTTTTGGTGGTGTCCTGCCCGATCATTCCACCGATCACCACGGTCTCTTCATTATGAATAACCACGGTGGTGTTGGCCGTTCGCGTGAAGGTAGTAGGGGTCCCGGTGGTACCTGTCGTGCCCTTGAGTTTGATCACCTCCACTCCGATTTCCAAGCGGATGACCTCCGCCTGATTGACCTGGGGGGTGATGGTCAGGCTCGTTGCCACATCTTTATATTCGTAGTTGGTATAGTCCTGCTGATTGCCGGTGGCGGACGTGTTCTTGCTGGTGATATAGGGGACGTTTTCGCCGACCTTGATCGAGGCTTTTTTATTATCGGTGGTGAGAATCTGGGGAGTGGCAATGACATTAATGTCATCGTCGGATTTATAGGCATTGACCACCGCTCCCAGGTTGGGAAAGGTGACATCGCCGATTTTGATCCCCTTCTTCAGAACCCCCAGGGTAAAACCAGCGGGCAGGCTCCCCGGATCCGTCGTCAGTTGGTTGAGGTTATTGTAAGGGGAGGCTTCATTGCCGCTGAACCCGCCAATCACCGAACCGTCTCCATCGGCCCACTGTACCCCGATGTTGAAATCCTTCTGCACCTTGACCTCCATGATCAAGGCCTCGAGGTATACCATCCGCCTCGGGATATCGAGCTTCTTGATGACACTCTCCACCGTCTGGTATTCCTCCAGAGGGCCGGTGATGATCAACGCGTTGGTGGCGGTATCCGCGACAATCTTAACTTCCTTGGAAATAGCCGGGGCCGAGGGGGAACTGCCGGTCGCCCCCGCTGCTTTTTTACCGGCCTGGTCGTCAGGAAGGTTCATCAGAACCTTGACCAATTCTTCGGCATTGGCATGCTGCAGGTAAATGACCCGCAAATTGCCTTCTCCCCTAGGCACATCCGCATCCAGTTGCGCCACGAGATCACGGACTCGCTGCACCGCCGCCTTGGGGGCAAAGACAATCAAGGTGTTGGTCCGCTCAAAAGGAATGATTTTTACTGTTTCCGGACGAACACCTTTCTGGGCGGTAGTGACGAACAGCTGACTGATTGATTTAGCGATACTCTCCGCCGAGGCATGCCTCAGGGAAATAATGGCCAGTTCTTCACCATCCGAGGGGACATCCACGGCCCTGATGATATCGAGCAGACGGGTAATGTTGGATTGAAAATCGGTAATAACAAGCATGCTTGAATTTGCCTGGGCGATCATCACACTGGTTTTCGAAATCAAAGGGGTTAACAGGGTTTTGAGTTCTTCCGCATTGGCATACTTCAGCGAAACGATCTGCGTGACCACCTTATCCTCCGTAGAGGTGACATCTCCGCTACGCACCGTGGCTATGTTTCTCGACCGGGCCTGTATCGAAGGCACGATTTTGATTACCGATCCACTCGGTATCGCCGCAAATCCATGCACTTCGAGAACGGATTGAAAGACCTGGTACGCCTCTTTCTCGGAGACCCGAGTGGGCGAGATGATGGTTATTTTTCCTTTGACCTCTTGGTCGACAATGAAATTCTTTTGCGTCAGTTCACTGATGTATTTAATGAACAAATTGATGTCAACATCGTTGAAATCAATGGTGACGAAACGCTGCTCCCCGGTGGCCTGCGGCACCACTGTTGGGCTGGCCGCATAGAGCAGCGCACAGGCACAATGCAGGAAAAGCAGGGACATCACCCCGATAATTGCGGCAAAAAGAGATCGCTTCATAAGTATTCACACATCAGAGGATAAAACCGTTTGGGAACCGGTGATCCGATTATCTTCATTTCCATTCTGGACGACTGCAGTATCAGCACCCGTTTCCTCATTTCGTTTTCTGCCCGGCGGCACCATTCTCATCGTTTCCGGGAGGAGGTACTTCCTCATCGGGGACAGGCTGACTGTTTTCCGGTCTTGCCGGTTCCACCGCAGGCAAGGGCGCCTCGACATTTGAAGGTTCCGGGGACGAGGGGGTCGTATTGCGAAAACTGATCCGCCGGCGTGGAAGGGCTTCAGGCACCCGTTGTTCGCTTGCGGGATCTTTTTGCATCACCGGAAACGGGGTTTCGGCTGTTGGCGACACCCGCTGCTGCGGCTCGCCATTCTCCGGCTCCTTGATATTGAGAATCTCTTCCTGACCATTGACCTGCAACACCACTTTGCCCCTGCCTATTCTGGTGATTGTGGCGCCCTGCAGTTCACTCCCGACGTGATAGATGTCCTCGAGCTTGGCCTTTTCGTCGCGAATAATTGCCCTTGCATCGTCTTTGCTCCCCGAAACCGTGCCGAGAAGCACCAATTGCATCTTGGTTTCCGCCAGATCTTCCAAATCCGCCTGCTGTTGTTCAGGGGAAGACTGTTCATCCGATTCCAGGCTAGCTTTGAAAATATTCCGGGTAAGAATAATCCGGTAATCATTTTCCACCGGTACAGACTCGTTCGATTTTTGCACGGGCAACACGGCGGCTTCCTGTTTTTCAAGGGGAACCGTTCCCTGCAACTTCTTCTCGACCCGTCCATACCAGACGATCACCCCCGCTGAGAGGAGGAGAGCTATGAGCGCCAGTCGGCCAAAAATCTTTGCCACGGTATTATTTCAACTCCTTTTCCAACGATTGAAAAAGCATGGAGAATTCCTCGAAATGAATGCCGGGATTATACAGCTCCCCTGATACCCGATACGGCAGGGGCTTGTTCTTAAGTTGCACCTGGATTGACTCTAACACGGGCGTAGTGTTCACACCCTTGAAAAATTCCGGTCGAGGTTGCAGTGTCCCCCTGATATCAAGCAGACTGGCCGCCGGTTCCCGGCGCAGCTGAATTTCCCCTGCAAATTGTCCGCTGAATAGTTCTGATGCAACCACGCCCTGCTCCACCTGTACGGTCTCACCACGGCTGTGCAGCGTAAACCCCATCTGCGAAAAGGGTAGAGTGCTATGGTTAAGGAGGGGATGCTTCAATTCCAACAGGCCATTGTCAATCCTCAATTTCGCTTCCAGCGCAGAGATTTTACCGAGAGACGGATCAAAAGTGCCAGCAAAGGTTGCCGAAAGGGAGCCCTGCAGGTTCCGACGCAACAGCCCCGCCAACAAGGTACATTCGGCCAGCTCAAGCCCCTGGATCGATCCATCGACATGAAATTCCTTATGGCCAGCCGCCCTCTGCAGGGTCCCGCCAACAATACCTTGAGCCAGAGAGAGCTGATACTCAGCCTGCAGTCTCTTGGTATGCAGCATCTCTGCAAGGAGCGGTCGCAGCACCAGCGAATCGAACTGCACCAAGGGCTTAAGATTACCCTGCGCCGCATACCCTTTGATCCCTGCCACAGTTATCCCTGCAGGTACGTGCAGGGTTAATGATTGCACCTGCCAGCGCAACCCGGGGTACGCACCATTGAGATATTGGACAAGATGCCCCCGGAGAGTGTCCTTGGGGAAAAACAACCACAGCAACAGCAGCAGTAACGCCAGAGTATAGAGCATGTATCCGATACAGCTCACCAGCCATTTGCCAACTGTTTTCAGCATCAACAGTCCACTTGCCTACTGGGGTGCGGCTCCAGCAGCCTGATCGACACTCACCATCTGCAGGATCACGTCAAGGGTTGCCTCCTCCTTGGTATTTTCCTGGATGGTTATCTTCTCAATGCCGACCAGGTTCTCGGGAGATTCAGTTTTTTCAAGAAATTCAACCAGCTGTTTCAGGCTAACACCCTGCAGTTTCATTTCAACCAGACTCTGCTTGAACAACTCATTCTTGGTCGATGCGGAAGGTTTCATGTAGGCGATTTTTTCTTTGACCATGCTGTCGTCGGCATTTTTCTCTAAAAAAGAAAACAAGCTGAACCCGACATCACGTTTTGCCAAGAGCGCCGCAACCGAGCCACTCTGTTGACTGAGTTGTCGATACCGCTCTTGCATAATTCGCATCTCAGCCACTGCTTTTTCCCGAGTGGCGAGCCCCTTGCGCAGTTTTGTCCGCTTATCCGCCAGGGGGAAAAAGACCAACTGCACCACAACAAAAAGAAGCAGACAGATCCCACCAATGCTCACCGCCAATTTTTCCCGAGTATTGAGTTGCATCATATTCCTTCAAGCTGCAACTGGATTTCAAAACGGATCATGCTGTCTTTTTTGGCCTTATCCGCCGTTGCCGAAACAATTTGCACCGCCTTGTACCTGGCGGAGGCAGACAGGGAATTTTTGATAGTATCGACGGAATTAAAGGTGTCTGTCGTGCCCTTGATAAGGATAGCCTCTCGTTCAATAGCGAGACGGCTGACTCGCAGGTTGACGGTTTCAGGAATACGGGCCGAAATATCGGCAAGGAGGCCGAGCACCCGTTTTTCGGGGGCAAAGAGCGGGGCGGGCGATGCCGGCCCCTGAACGTTTTTCAATGCGGCCTGCATCTCGGCATAAGGCTCATGCACCTTGAGGACCTTGGGGAAAGTCTGCTTAAATATTGCGGTCATTTCATCCCTGATGATCGTATCGCGGTTCCGCAGCAGACGATAATCGTTCCACATATAGCCCAAGAGACATCCCACCACGACCATAGCCGCGAACGCCCCCCCTGCCAGTTGTTTTCTGCTGGAAAAAAATGCCCGTTTTTTAGAGAACACTTCTTTACGGAAATTGATGTCTGCTTTTTTACCGAACCCCAGCAAGGCAAGTGACACCGCGCGGTCAAAACGTTGACTCTGCCATTGGGCGCGCACCTCCTCTGAACAGTCGATCTTGTTGGAGATGAGCAAATCCACGGTCTCCACCGGGAGATGGAGAGCGATCGCAATTATTCCAGCCATCTCCTCAACCTCGGCCAGCGGTCCACTGAGCACGATACCTTCCGGCCGGCTCTCGATGTTGCTCTCCAGGCGGAAATAATCAAGACTGCGGGTGATCGCAGCGCAGATCAACTGGATGCACTGCTCAACCGCCACTCTGTCAGCCACCAGCACCTGTCCATTTTCATGCGAAAACGGGGGGTGCAGGATCATCTGTTCCGGATAGGAGAGTCGCCGGAAAAAAATGGGCCTGTTCCCACAGATGAGCACCATGGTTATGGAGTACAGGTCTGCATGCAGCAACAGCAGATTTTTGTTATCCCGGTTATGCCTGACAACCTGCATGGCAAGGGGCACCACTGCTGGAGTAATAATGTCAGGATCGACCCTCCCCTGCAACCCGGCGAGCAAACTGCCGAGCAAGGCTTTTTCAGCGGCAAAGGCGACAACTAGGCTCCCCGAATCGGTGGTTTGGCTCAGAAAAAAATCAGCAACCAGAGTATCGACCGGGGCGATCAGCTGCTCCTCCAGTTCAAAAGGGAGGGTCTGGGCTATCTTTTTGACATCGCGGAAAGGCAGGCTGAGATTGCGAACACTGAGCAGGGAGAGGGGCAGGCCACAGATGCACGCGCCTTCCCGCCAATCGAGCTGCTCACAAAGCTGCCGTGTTTGTTGTGCAATATCAGCCCCTTCCTGCAAAGAAAGGCGAAGACATGCGATCACCGCCAGGGATTTCCCTTGCTGTTCGAGCGCCACGCCGGTGATCTGGTCGTCGCTTATATCAATTCCCAGCGATTTCTTGCCCATGAAACGATCGTATCCCGCGCCGTTTGACGCTTATTCTATCTTCCAGAACAGCAAGGTCTGCTCTTGATTATCCGCCCTCAGCAGAACACCTGTGCCGGTGCGGCTGTACTGGTGGAGGGAGGCACTTGCCCTGATATTAAAATTTTTGGCGGTGACCAGGAACAGGTCATTGCCCAGGTCGATAGTAATAGGGAATCCGCTCACCTGCCGGTACCAGGTGCTGGTAGCCAAAACCTCTTTGTGCTGTTGATCTTCACGAAAGTCAATCAATTCCTGTGCCAGTCTTTCAGTCATTTCAGGTGACAGGGCCTGCAACACCGGCAAGGCAGCGCTGTTCAGGTTGATTTTCCCGTCGTCGCCCACAACCGTAATATAGTTAGAGATCCCCTCATGATCCTTATCGCCGTAGACAATCTTGACCGTCATCCCTTTCACCAACAGCAGTTCGTCGGGCGAGGTCATCTTGTCATTCCCACAGGAGTAAGCAGGAGATAACGAACGATAATACGATTCTTCGGCCCCATGGAGACGCTCGTCGTCGTCCTTATCGAGCCAATCGCCGAGGGCATCGAGCAGGGCATCGGCCTCATTCTCGCCGGCAATGGCAAATCTTCCCGAGAGAAGAAAACGCCGCCATATCTCGCGATACTTGAGTTTGGTTGCATCTCCCAAGGCATTCACCTGCAGCCTCCCGGAGAGATCGGTCACTGTTATCTTGAGATCAACGTCTCCGGCAAGTGTCTTGATTTTCTCCTTGTCAAAGGCAGCCCAATGATCATGGGGAGAATCAAAAGTATTTTCCTTCTGATCCGTCAGCAAAGCGGCTCGGGCCAGATTCAAACCGGCAAGCACCATGCTATCGAGCCGCACCTGCTCGCGTTGTGCCGTCGACACCGACACCTGCCGGTCGATCGTGACCATCAATTGCACCGTCACTGCCACCAGAAAACTGATGGTCAACAGGGTGAGGACCAGGGCCAGGCCCGACTGGTTGCCGGCAAGCGGATCAGTTTTCACCCTGGACCTCCGCCACGATGTTTCCGGTCGGAATCAGCACCCCGGTACGGAAGGTTTGCACCGTCTCCTTGTCCGGATCGAGCCAAAATTCCAAGATACAGAATACTGCGGCCGGCAAGGCAGGCGCCTCCTGTGGCGCGCTGGCATCCACCGCACCGCTCCAGCTGTCAAATTCCTGACCCTGCCGGTTAAAAAAACTCAATCGCAACGAACGCAGATTATCAGCGAGAAGAAAAGGATGGTCTTCGGCGTCCTTCCCGTTGAAATCGACCCCCGGCAACAACAGAGTATCCGAGCGCAACAGTTTCAACCGGCGCTCATCTTCAGAGTCGGCTTGCAGTTGATACCTGATGATCGCCAATCCCTGCTTCTGCTTTTCGGGGTTTAAAACGAGATGAGCCCAAGAGGGAAAGGTGACGGTATCGGCCCGCTGACCGTTCAACTCGTTTTTCTTGCCGGTAAAACCTATCTCCTTGGTCAGGACAGCGCTGGCCAGATCTTCGGTTATCCGACGCAGCGTTGTCTGGGCCTGGTGATAGATCGCCTCCTGCTGCTCAGTGGCATCGACCACCCGCAAGGTTCCGGAAAGGGAGAGGGAGAGCATGGCAACGACAACTCCCAAAACGGTGATTGCCAACAGCACTTCCAGCAATGTGAAACCATGGGTGCGCACGATTACTTCGCAGCCACAATCTTTTTAAAAACAATTGTCCGCAGGGTGTAGGACAGCCTTGTATCCTGTTCGATCAAAACCGTTATATCAACAGTCTTGAGCATACCGCCCGAACCCTTGATCCCCGTATCGCCCTCGCTCAGATCCGTCACCTTCGTTTTCCAGGTAAAGTTGGGAAAATCTTCACCGAAATCCCCGGTACTATCACTCACGTCATTATAATCCAGCAAATTCAGCTCCGCTATTTTCCCCTGGGCCAGCAGGGAGGCCATGGTGTCGAATTTTGAATCCGTGGCAATGGCCACGCTCTGCGATTGCGCCCCGATCAGGGTGACAAAAGCAATGGCGATCACCGCAACGGCAACCATCACCTCAAGAAGGGTAAACCCGGCGGTCCCGCCAAGAGCCTGAGGGGAGAAGCGGTTACTGAAAAGAGGCATCCTTATCCGGCGTAACATAGCTGTTAACGATCTCTACCTTTCCCAAAAACGGCGTCAGCAGCACCGAAATCTCTTGCCCGCCTTCCTCCTGGAGATGAATAACGGTCGGCTCAACATACCCATTTTTGTTAAAACGAATGACCAAAGCATCGGAAGATACGGTTCCACCATACCAGGTCCAAAAATCCTTGACAGTAACCTGCTCGGCAAGGCGCAAGCCCCTCTCTTTTTTTTCCGTTGCGGTTTCATTCTCCGCCTGTTCCGGTTCCACCACAAACCGCCGCTCTCCATCAATATATTTCAGCAGATAGGGGGCCTGATGGCGCTGCGCCAGCTGTGAAGACTGGTTGATCAGGCCCACCAGCTTGCGTACCGTGACCTTAAGCTGGTCTGTATAAAGGAAGTTGGAAATGGCGGGAACAGCCAAGGAGGTGGTGAGAGCGATAAGCACCATGACCACGATCAGCTCAAGCAGGGTAAAGGCCCTATTATTCAGCAAGGGAGGACGCCTGCCAGCCGCAATCGCAATGCCGCGGTGCACGGAAATTATTGCAGCTCCCAGTTGTTGATATCCGCATCATTGCCCTCGCCGCCGGACTGATGATCCGGACCATAGGAAGTGATATCGACATCACCGTGCACACCGGGACAGAGATAAACAAAATCGCCATCCCAGGGATCCTTGGGCACCTTGCCTTTTTCCAAATAACCGCCGGTCCGCCATTTTTTGGCAAGAGCCCCGGCCGTGGGCGCCTCGACCAGGGCGAGCAATCCCTGTTCCGTGGTCGGGTACTGACCATTATCGAGTTTATACAGCTTCAGGGCCTGCTCAATGGATTGAATCTGGATACCGGCTTTGGTGCGCCGCGCCTCCTCCGGTCGATCCATGATCCTGGGGACAATGAGCCCGGCAAGGATACCAAGTATGACCATCACCACCATCAATTCAATAAGGGTGAATCCATGCACGCTGCTTACCGCGTATGCTTTTTTTTCCCGCAATCCAATCATTTTTCTACTCTCATAATATTAGGAAGGACGGACCCGCGGACAGCAGATCCGTATTCACTCAGGACACCGTTATCGCCGAAGGCTGACACGGAAGGTAATCCAGCCGCACATCGTTACTGCGCCGATGAAGGTTACCAGGGCCGACACGATTCCCAACTGCAACGCCAGCCAGGAAAAACCGATGAAAGGCAGCAGGAGCAACCGGATGATAAAACGAAACAGCTCATTGCCGGCAATACAATCGGCCAGGGGTGGTGAAAAGGTATAGTACAGATCAACCAGTTGCTGCCCCAGCGCATTGTGGGCAAGAAAAGTGTCGCGAAAATCACGTAGGACCCGGACACCAGGGTGCAGCAGGGTGCCGAAGGATGCGGTGGCAATAAAGCAGGCATCGGCAGTCCTGAAACTCAACCGGTTACCATAATACACCGTACCCTCCGAGGTCAAGGCATAGGCCCGAACATAATAGGTAGTGCCGGGCTTGAGCTTTTCGAGAGGAGCGCTGAACGCACCGTATCCAGAACCATTGACGGTTTCGCCGTCCTCGACGAAATCAACCGCCGACAAGATGGCCTCTGTCGTAGGAACAACATCAGCGGGAGCCGCTAACGCTGTGGCCGCTTTGGCCAAGGCCTCTGCTTCCTTTAATCGGCCAATGGTGATTGCGGGACTGGGGGTGGCAGTTTTTTTATTGCCGCTATAGGACAGGTCCTTGCTCAGACTGAAGACAACTCCTCGCCGGGTCACTGTTTTGCCAAAAGAGGGGAGAATCTCGCCACCGTTGACCGTGGTCGTCTTGGTGATGTCGATCGGCGGCGTTGTCGTGATGTGACTGCTTCTATACCCGGGTTGGTCGACAATGCTGCTGTCTGCTGTTGATTCTGCCGCATATTGGGCGACGACGATCGAACTGGCCTCGAGTCCGTCAGCCGTCCCCACCGCGACGACGTTGCCTGCTGCATCAAAAGTAGCCGCATAACTGACCGATTCGCCTTCACTGAAACTGCTGGTGACGACATGAGCAGAGACCGCAATATCTGGCGCAGAGGCCTTGCTGTCGGCGGCAACCGCAGAGGGGAGGAGAAAATCACCGATTCGCTTGAGGGCGGCAGCCAACCATGGATCGAAGAAAAAATGGCGATCGGCTTGTTGATACCTGGCCGTACTGGCCCGCGCTGGAGTGCTGACCTCAAGGGGAGTGGGCGGGAGGGGCGGCGCATACTGGACGGTGGTATACTTGGACAAGGAGGAAGATAGTTGCAGGCGCCTGATCTGCACTTTAGTGCCGCCGATTACCCGCACCTCTTGGATCGGGGCGAGTTTTGTGGGGACGTTGTCAACGGTGCTGCTGCCTGCGCTTGTCGTGGTGGACGCCGCCGGAGAGGTGCCGCCGCCGGAGAAGGTGATCAGCAAGAACTGCCGGGTGCCGGCAGTGGTCGTGTAGCCGCTGGCAACCACGCCGTTTTCACCGGCGGTCACCGCATAAAGGACATCGTCCTCCTCGCTGACCGCAGTGACGAGAACGCCCTTGTCGCCAAACGCCAAATCAGCCTTGCCGGTCTTGGTAAAACGAAACAAGGCGGCATCTCGTTTCCCTCTCATCCCCACGGACCCGGCGAGATATAGATAGCCATCATTGCCCTCGGCCAGCCCATACCCTTCACTGACGCGAAACGAACCGGAGGGTACGGCCACACCTTTATCGCCAAAACCGGCAGCGAGGATACCGTTGGCATTGAGGCCGACCAGCATAAGGGAGGCTTCTTGCTTGTCTTTGTACGAGCCGGATATCACCAAGGAGCCATCAGCCCGTTCAATGATGCCCTCGGCCGAGGAATCCTCGCCAACACCAATGAGGCTGATCCCCTGTTCACCATACGAACGATCCAAGACCCCATCGGCAAAATATCGCGCTGTCACCAGGGCCCTGCCGACAGTACCTTCCGCTGCGCCGGCAACGGTGATCATATCCTCAGCATTGACCTTTATCGCAGTTATTTCTTCGTTATTGTTACCGATTGTGGTGACGACCACGCCATCGTTACCGAAGGTCCAGTCAAGAGTGCCGTCTTCGAGATAACAGACCAGGGTGAAGTCACGGTTGGTGCCGTTATGGCTGTAACCGGCGGCAATGATACGGCCATCCGAAAGCAGCCCAAGCGCCAAGGCTTCATCGTCGCCGTTGGAGACAGAGGTAATGACCGAACCGTCGCCATTGAAGGTGGGATCGAGCGAACCGTCCTTGTTGAAACGGAGGAGCGAAAAATTGAGCGCAGCTCCCTTGGGAGCAGAGGAACCGGCAACCACAATCTTGCCGTCCGGCTGCACAACCACGGCATGGGCGCTGTTTTTCACGCCCAATTCCACCGCAATCCGGCCGTTGAGGCCAAAGGCGGCATCAAGACGCGTAACCGCCTGAACAGGCGACCCATTCAAAAAACCAACAAAAATCCAGGTGAAAAAAACAAACAGCAGATATCTATAAAGCATTACTCTCCCTCTCAACACGGAAGCAAACCACACAAGTCATGCTCTTGATTGCCTAAAATAATACCACATGCTAACAATTAACTGCAATTTAAACAACGAGGGCGCATCGTTAAATAATTATGACCAGATGAGCCAAAAAGTCATTACCCGCCTAAAACTCATCAACAGAAGGAGGCCCCCTCGAAAAGCAGTCGGGCCTGACACTGCCGATGCCTCCTGCTGCAATTGAAGTCCAGAGCCCTTTGGCGCGAAACTTTTCCAGCACATCAAGGGGATACCCAGAGAGCGATTCATCACGAGCATCCGGCAACGCTCTTGTCAAGAGTACCTGCACCATGCTAGATATAACTCAGTACCGGATCCAAGATGGCCCGGAAGTACCGTCTCCGAAAACTGATCAAGGCCCAGAATGAACAGCAACGATAACCGACCCGACCCATCGGCCCCCTTGGCGGACCCCACCAGCTCAGCGCCAACCGACGTCCCGCGAAGGAGCGCAACGCAGACCGGGCAAGCTTTGCGAAAACAGGCAAACGAGATTCTGCGCGAAAAACCGGCTCTGTCGCGGGAGGACATGAAATCAATGTCGCCCGAGGAAACGCTGCGGATGCTGCACGACCTGCAGGTGCATCAGATTGAACTGGAGCTGCAAAACGAAGAACTAAGACGGGCGCAGACGGAATTGACCACCATGCGGGAGCGCTATTTCAGCCTCTACGACCTGGCACCCGTGGGCTATGTCACCATCAGCAACCAGGGGATGATCCTGGAGGCCAATTTCACGGCCGCCTCACTCTTGGGCGTAACCCGTGGCACGCTGGCCGGTCAGTCGATTTCCCGATTCATTTCCAAAGAGTATCAGGACACCTACTACCTTTTCCACAAACAGCTCCTGGAGACCGGAGAACCGCAGCTCTGCGAGTTGCTGATGGCAGCTGATGGTGCAAGGACTTTCTGGGCCCAGTTGCGGAGCACCACAACCCACGACTTCGACGGAACGCTACAGTACCACTTCGTGCTCTCTGACATTACCGAGCAAAAACACGCAGCCGAGGCCTTGCAGGGAAGCGAGGAACGATTCAGAAAACTATTTGAATCGCACTCCGCGATCAAACTGATCCTTGACGCCAAGACGGGCGCAATCATTGACGCCAATAAAGCGGCGGCCCAGTTTTATGGGTGGCCGGTTGAGGAACTCAAGCGAATGCGCATTGAGCAGATCAATACCCTGCCGCCCGAGGCGGTGAAGGCTGCAATGGAGCAGGCCGCATTATCTGAACACACCAGTTTTGAATTTCATCATCGAAGGGCGGACGGATCCCTCCGGGAAGTGGAGGTTTTCAGCAACAAGATCGAGATGGGCGGCAAGGGCTTTTTCTTTTCCATTATTCACGACATCACTGAACGCAAGCGAAACGAAGAGGCCTTACGTAAGAGTGAAGCACGCTTCCGAAGGGTACTTCAAGATGTCCAATCCGTGGCCATTCAAGGATATAGGCCGGATGGCACGATACACTACTGGAATCATGCGTCCGAGAAATTATATGGATACAGCGAGCAGGAGGCCTTGGGAGATAATATTGTCGATCTCTTGATAACGCCGGAAACGCGGAACGATTTCGCCCAAAAAATCCATCAGATGATTGAAAAGGGGCAGCCCATCCCCGCAGCGGAACTGTCAGTCCTACGAAAAGATGGTTCGCGGGTGGCCGTTTTTTCGAGTCACTCCATCATCCAGATGCCTGGAGATCAACAAGAACTCTTTTGTTTCGATATTGATCTCAGCGAGCGCAAGCAGACCGAGCTGGCATTGCGCCGGAGCGAGGCCTGCCTCCATGTGGCCAACGAAGAACTTGAGCAACAAAATAGAGAGCTAACAAAACTTTGGGGAAAATCCCGCCAGACAGAAACTGACCTGAACAGGGCCAACCAGGCATTACATCGGCAAACGGTTGCGTTGGCCGCGACCAATAAAAAAGTGGAGAACGAAAAACGCCTTCTGGCTGCGGTGATGGAAGCCCTGCCGACAGGCGTAGCCATTACCGACACCCAAGGCGGAACTCTTCAGTTAAACAGCGCGTATGAAAGAATATGGGGAGGACCGAGACCGGAGACTCGATCTGTCGAGGACTATGCCGCGTACAAGGCCTGGTGGGAAGGTACGGGCAAGCCTGTGGCTCCGGAAGAATGGGCATCGGCAGTAGCGGTACAAAAGGGAGAAGTCACAGTCGGGCAGATGATGCGGATTCAGCGATTCGATGGCTCCGAAGTCTTTGTCATCAACAGTGCCTCCCCGGTGTACGATATCGAGGGTACTGTTGTCGGAAGCGCCGTGGCCATCCAGGATATTACGGAGCTCAAGCGGAGCGAGCATGCACTATTAGAGAGCAGAAAGGATTTTGCCCGGGCCCAGGAGGTGGGCAACATTGGCAGCTGGCGTCTTGATATTCGGCGGAATGTGCTGACCTGGTCGGATGAGAATCATCGCCTTTTTGGCGTACCGATAGGGACCGCGTTGCAATATGAAACGTTTCTCGACATCGTTCATCCGGATGACCGCGCCTCTGTCGATGGGCAATGGAAGGCAACGCTCCGCGGTGAACCCTACGACCTTGAGCACCGCATTGTGGTGGACGGCCGGATCAAATGGGTCCGAGAAAAAGCCTATCTTGAGCATGACCAGGACGGCCTGCTGACCGGCGGATTCGGTATAACGCAAGACATTACCGAACGTAAACAGACCGAAGAGGCACTCCGTAAAAGTGAGGAGCGACACCGGGTCCTGGCGGAATCGATGTTACAGGGGGTGGTTCATCAGGATGCCGCAGGCACGATCATCGAGATGAACCCGGCTGCCGCCCACATCCTCGGCAAGAACCGCGAGCAGTTCCTCGGCAGCAGTTCAACGCAGGAGGAACATGACACCATTCGCGAGAACGGCGAATATTTCCCCGGCCTGGAGCATCCAGCCTTGGTGGCCCTGCGGACCGGCCTCCCCGAGCGCGACGTGATCATGGGAGTGTTCAATCCGAAGCTTGGTGCATACCGCTGGATATGTATCGACGCTGTCCCCGTATTTCCCCAGGGAGAACTGCACCCATCGGAGGTGTACACGGTGTTTGAGGACATCACCGAACGCAAGCAAGCAGAGGAGGCGATTCGTCGGCACAATGCCATCCTGGAGGGCATCAACGGAGTGCTTGCAACCGCCCTTACCTGCCAGACCGAGGAGGAGCTCGGGGTCGCCTGTCTGGACATCGCCCAGAAGATCACACAAAGCAAATTTGGGTTTATCAGTGATATTAACGAGAAAGGACTCCAGGATATTGCGATCAGCAATCCGGGCTGGGAGGCATGCTCGCTCATCACTCCTCAAGGTCATCGCAGGCCACCTTGCAGCTTTAAAATCCATGGCATCTATGGCCGCGTCATAACCGATGGCAGGGCCCTGTTTACCAATGACCCTGCCAACTTCCCGGATCGGGTCGGGGTTCCCCTCGGCCACCCGCCGCTGGAGGCCTTCCTCGGCGCCCCCTTGATTCGTGAAGGCCGCACCATAGGCCTCATCGCCGTCGCCAACCGTCCGGGCGGGTATACACCCGTGGAACAAGAAATCCTCACAGCGCTCACGCCGGCGATGGTAGAGGCATTCATGCGCAAGCGGGCCGAAGAGGCACTGCGCCTGTCGGAGGAACGGTTTCGCATGCTGTTCACCACCCTCATTGAGGGGTTTTGCATCATCGAGGTCCTGTTTGATGCAGACCATCGGCCCGTTGATTATCGCTTCCTGGAAATCAACCCTGCCTTTGAAGCACAAACCGGCCTCCGGAATGTTCAAGGCAGGTTGATCAGCGAGCTTGTACCGGAAAACGAGCCTCTTTGGTGTGCAATGTATGGAAAAGTCGCCATGACGGGCGAGCCCGTGCGGTTTATCAATGAGGTGAAAGCCCTGCATCGATGGTACGACGTGAGTGCCTACAAACTCACGGGACAGGGAAGTCACAACAAAGTGGCCATCCTTTTCAACGACATCACCCAGCGCAAGCAGGCAGAAGAACAGCTCGTCACCATGAACGATGAACTGGAAAGAATGGTTGAGCGACGGACCCTTGAATTACAGGAAACCCAGAAGCAGTATCTGCATTCAGAAAAACTTTCGGCGATCGGTAAATTATCTGCCTCCATCGCCCATGAATTCAACAACCCCCTGCAGGGCATTCTCTCTGTGCTCAAAGGGTTAAAAAGAAGGGCGACGCTGCAGGAAGAGGACAGGAACTTGTTGGACGAGGCCATTGAAGAAGGTGATCGGGTCAAGGAGCTCATCCGTAGTCTCCAGGAATTCAATCGCCCCACCTCGAGTAGAAAATCGATGCTGGATGTGCACAAGTCCCTCGACGCGGTGCTTCTGCTCCACACCAGTGATTTCAAAAGCAAACGGATTGCCGTGGAACGCAAGTATGCCGAACTGTTACCGCAGATCCAGGTGGTTGCCGACCAGATCAAACAGGTGTTCCTGAATCTCCTGAACAATGCCGCCGATGCCTGCCAGCAGCCAGGCGGAGTGATCACGGTCAGCACCTGGCAGGAGGGCGACGACAGGGTGGCTATATCGATCAAGGATACCGGCATCGGCATCAAGCCTTCGGAAGTTGATTTGATCTTCCAGCCCTTCTACACGACCAAGCCCGCAGTGAAAGGGACGGGGCTAGGCCTCTCTATCTGCTTCGGCATCGTTAAACAGCACCAGGGGGAAATACGGGTCGAGAGCCGGGCGGGGCGAGGCACGACCTTCACCATCCTGCTCCCCATTAAAGGGAGCGAGGCTGTTTCGTAGACTCCGCACCGGGCAGTTTATTTTTTCTTACGCGCTGGGTCTGCGCGGTGATCATGCAGAGGATTACTAATCAATGGAAAATAAAGACAGGACCGAGATATCCCTTTTATTTGTCGATGACGAAAACCTTATCCGGCACTCCTTTACCCAGGACCTCCGCGCGGAGCATTTCACGGTGACCGCCGCAGCCGGTGGCAGGGAAGCAATCGACGCCCTGGAGAAGGGGCCGTACGACCTGGTGATAACCGACCTGCTGATGCCCGATGTGGACGGTTTTGCGGTGCTCAAGGCTGTCAAAAAACTCGCTCCCCAGACCAGCGTTATCATCCTCACCGGCTACGGCGACATGCGCTCCGCCATTGACGCCTTGCGCCTCGGGGCGGACGACTTCACCCTCAAGCCCTGTGAGATCGAAGAACTCGTCTTCCGAATCCAACGCTGCTTGGAGAAACGAAGCATCCTCCAATCGCTGGCCGCGAAGAATCACCAACTGGAAGAGGAAATCAACCAACGCCAACGGGTGGAGGCGCAGTTGAGCGAAAGCGAAAAACGTTTTCGCCTGGCGCTGGACGCTGCGTCCAACGGCGTCTGGGACCGTGATCTTCTTACCGGCGAAGTCTATTTTGGAGAAAAATGGCACCGCATCCTGGGATACGAGGAAGGAAATGAAATCAACAACGAGCAATCCTTTGAAAAACTGCTCCACCCCGATGACCGGGAAAGGATGCTGGCCCTGCGAGAAGCGCATATTCAAGGGGAAACCCCTCGCTATGAAGCCGAGTACCGGGTACGCGACACCAGCGGCAACTGGCATTGGATGTTATCCAGGGGCCAGGTGGTTACGTGGGATGAGCAGGGAAATGCCCGGCGGATTATCGGCACCTTTACCGACATTACCCAATTAAAAGAGATTGAAGCCGAATTACAACGAACGCAGGTCGAACTGGAACAGCGGGTACAGGCGCGGACTATCGAGCTGACCGAATCCAATGTCGCCCTGACCGTGCTCTTGAAAAAACGGGAAGAAGATCGAACGATCCTCGCCGAGCAGGTGCTCTCCAACGCCACTAAACTGGTTCAGCCTTTCCTCGACCGACTCGATGAAAGCGGGCTGACGGAACAGCAACAGGTGCTGGTTGCAATCCTCCGGAGCAACATCAACGAAGTGACCACCCCTTTTGCCGCCGTTTTTTCCACCAAGATGGGACGGCTCACCCCGGCGGAAATACAAATCGCCAATATGGTCAAGCTGGGCAAGAGGAGCAAGGAAATCGCCGAGATCATGCACCTCTCTCCGGGGACCGTCAACATTCACCGAAAAAATATCAGGAAAAAACTCGATATCTCCCACCAGAAAACCAACCTCCAGACCCTGCTTTCAAATTCATAACTCCCTTCGCAATACCAGCCAGACCCTTTGGAGGGTGCGTCAGGATGCCTTCCGGCGCATCAATCACCGCTGGATTACTCCCTTTTTATTTTTCACCCTGAAATCCACCTTCTCTAAAGATTGGGCCTGAACACGTCGATTTGGGCGTATTGTCTGTCATCGCTGCACCAAGCCCAGACCTCCCGCTCAGGGACCACCGCCGATAACCAGTACTATGATAGTTTAAATGTCATATACCTATCATACCTTGCCCCATTGTTTCTTCTCGTGCATTTGGTACCTTTCCCCCCCAAAGTAACATCTCGAGCTCACATTGAGAGAAAGACCCAAATAAAAAATACTTCCGTCAACCCTTACAAAAAAGCCCCCAAACTCCAAACGGAAAAAAACACTCTGCACCGGTCTAAAAGTCAGCCATACGTTCCCTTTCCCGGAAACACCCATTGTCGGCCAGCCCTCACTAGACCAGGTGATTCAAAATCTGCTCCACGGAACCTATGAAACGGAAATCAATACTGCTTGTTGATGATCAAAAGCTCATTGTATCGAGCCTCTCTCGAGACCTGGCAAGTGAGGATTTCAGCGTGACCGTGGCGACGGACGGAGCAAAGGCTATCGCCACTCTTAATACCTACTACTTTGATCTTGTCATTACCGACTTGCTTATGCCGGAAACCGATGGTTTCCAGGTGCTGAAAGCGACCAAGCAAAAGGATGCGCAGACCATGGTTATCATTTTGACCGGCGGCGCGGAACTGGAATCCGCCATTGATGCCTTGCGGTTAGGTGCCGATGATTTTCTCCAGAAACCATGCAGTACAGGTGAACTGCTCTATCGGATGTCCAATTGTTTCGCCAAGCAGGACCTGCAAAGAAACGCAGCACTGTATGAAAAAATTCTGCCGGTGTGCAGTTACTGCAAAAAAATACGCGTCAACAGGCCCGGAGAGCCTGGCAACGGACCTTGGTACAGCGTGGAGGAATATTTCAACAAAGCAAAAGGGATGCAGGTTTTCCACGGTTGCTGCCCCGATTGCTTCACCGCACAGATCAGGGAGGTACACCTTGAAAAAAGCAAGCAGCTCAAATCCCCTCATCAGGAAGGGACACCTCCCTCGGGAGATGATCAGTACTGATCGAAAAAAATGTTGGGAAGAGCTGGCGTTACCCCAACCGGAAAACAACATCCTGCTCGTCCTTTTTTTAGTTTCCAGGATGCTTGCATCGACTGTCTTTACCGCTGCAAATCGAGTTCCTTTGCAGGCTGGGCCGAGGCACCATATATGATATTTATACTATCATTATTGTATCATATTATTGGCTATTGTTTTTTCCGGAATTCAAGGGAATAGTGACTCTTAACTAAGACAGGGTAGTTTTTTTACTATTCTTAACAATTTTTGACGAATGGATGGAACCGGGGTGTTGCGCATCTCGGCGCAGCGAATATCCAAGAAAGATGTCCCGAGCGGTTTCGGACATTGTAAAAAAACAAGGAGGGGAAGATGAAAAAGATATTTTTGGCTGGGTTGGCAACGGGGTTAATGATGATCGGTATGGCCGGATCTGCTCAGGCAACATTAACTAGTGGAGATTTTCGCACAGAAAGTGATTTACCTGATTACGGCTCGGTGGGTCCCTTGGTTTATCAGAATTTAGGTGCGGCAATTAATAATGGGATTGAACTTACTGTCACTGAGGACACTATTCCATTCCAAAATCCTTCTAATTATTCCGGTGCGTTTGGCACAATGGACTACAATCCAACTTCAAACATCCTCACCATAACCTCTCAAGACAACATGGACTTCCAAACATTTGATGCATGGATGAGCAACATCATTGGTGACCAAGGGGATATGATCACAAATGTCAGCATGCTTTCAAATAGTCTTACTGATCCAATCTTTGATCCTAGCATTTCTTTCAACGCCGATAGTATCCATATTTCATGGAACTACAGACCTGATGTCTTTTTTTTCAGTGAGGGAATTGCAGAATTCCAAATAACAACTTCAACGTCAGCGGTTCCTGAACCTGCAACCATGCTACTCTTTGGAGCTGGCCTTGCAGGACTTGCTGCTGTCGGTCGAAAAAAATAAAAACAAGAATAACAAATAAATAAATATCAATTACATAAAAAATCGTTGAGCGGAAGATACAAGCAGTAGCTTACCTCAGATCTCCGCTCTCTTCACAGAATAGAGGCTATCCTCATGAAAACACCGAATCGAATTCATACCGTGCTTCTCGGAGCAACCCTGCTGGTCGGCCTGATGGTCGGTCTATGTCAGGCGGCAGATTCAGGGGCCAGTAACAACACCCCTTTAATGCAGAAACAAACCAGGATTACCCAGGCTCAACGGCAAGCTGCTGCTGACCGTGCAAAGGCAAAAGGTTTTATAGCCCCGAAAATAGACACTGCAGTGACACCCGACACTACCCCGCAAGCCAAAGGAGGGTCATAAGATGAACACGCCTACATTGAATCCTTCGCCAACACCGCGTACCGGGCCGCGCATCAAGCATACATCAGCTGCCCTGGCACTCGGTTTCCTCTCCATGTTCACGTTACAGATGGCAACATCGGGTCCAGCGATGGCCGCTCCTGTGGGCCAGACAACACCAACCCCGTATTACTTCAGCGTCGCCAACTGGGCCAATAGCCCGTTGCCGGACATTGTCCCCACCGTTGTGAGCATCGGCGGCACCGGTACGGGGGCCACCGCGATCGCAAGCCTCATGGCGGGCAGCGTGGCGGATATATTCGTCACCAATGGCGGTACAGGTTATGACGCCAACACCCCGGTCAGCATCACCGGCAGTGGCATCAATGCCAGCGCGACCGCGACGGTTGATGCCACGGGGGCCATCACGGCCTTCACTGTCATCAGTGGAGGCAGCGGCTACGGCGTTGTCGGTAACCCTGCCATCGGCATGCGTAAATTTGTCGATACCTTGCCCGGCCTCACATCCGCCGGTGTCAATAACCTCGGCCAGTATATTCCGGTCGCATCGCCGGACACTACCACCTATCTGGGCTCGGATTATTACGAGATCGCGGTGGTGGAGTATAAACAACAAATGCACTCGGATCTACCTGCCGCCGGGACCCGGCTGCGCGGTTATGTGCAGCTTGCCACAACGAAGGTGCCAGGCAATCACGTAGCATTGACCTATCCAGACGGCACTCCTATTCTGATCAACGGGGCACAGGCCTACGGTGTGGATAAGCCTCATTACCTGGGTCCGGTGCTCTCCGCCACTAAAGACCGGCCGGTGCGCCTCCTGTTCCGCAACCTACTGCCCATAGGCCAGGGCGGAGATCTCTTTCTCCCGGTGGACACCTCTATCCTGGGATCAGGCAGAGGCCCGACTATTGCCAGCCCCGATGCCGACCCGCAGAATCCGCTCTGTGGAGCCAGCCCGAAACCAGCTGGATGTTACACTGAAAACCGCGCCCTACTGCATCTTCATGGCGGCCTGAGCCCATGGATCAGCGATGGCACGCCCCACCAGTGGATCACCCCGGCAACCGAAAACGGGACCAAGTATCCCCTCAAGGGCGTAAGCACGAAAAACGTCTCTGACATGCCCGATCCCGGAGCAGGTGCCTCGACCTACTTTTACACCAACCAGCAAAGTTCCCGGCTGATGTTCTACCATGACCATGCTTGGGGCATCACTCGCCTGAACGTTTATGCCGGTGAAGTAGCGCCGTATCTGATCACCGACGACACCGAGAAGAGATTGGTGCAAACCGAGAAGGTCATCCCCGATGCGCTGGCAACCTTGCCGCTGGTCATTCAGGACAAAACCTTTGTTCCCCCCATGGCGCAGATTGCCGTCACCGACCCTCTGTGGGATCCGGCCCGATGGGGTGATTTTGGTCAGCTCTGGATGCCGCATGTCTACGTGCCGGCCCAAAACCCCGGCGACGCCTCTGGGGTCAATCAGTTCGGCAGATGGGCCTACGGTCCCTGGTTCTGGCCGCCACTGACCACCCTCGACTATCCGCCGATCGCCAACACCTATTACGATTCGACCTGCAACTCGGATCTCCAATGGTGCGAACCGCCTTTGATGCCTGCAGTGCCTTTCGTGTCCTTTGGCATGGAGTCTTTCCACGACACACCGGTTGTCAACGGCACTGCCTATCCAAAAACCGAGGTAGCCGCGAAGGCCTATCGGTTGCGCATCCTCAACGGGTCTAATGATCGCTTCTTTAACCTTTCACTGTACAAGGCTGTGGACGCAAACGGCCTGCCCTGTGACGGCGCCACCGCTCCGGCAGCCTCACCTTCGGGAGAAGTATGCACGGAAGTGGCTCTGAATCCCGCCGAGGTTACCGCCGCACTCACTGATCCGACGGTCTTCCCCACCCCGATTGCGACCACAGCTGGGCCAAGCTGGATTCAAATCGGCAACGAAAGCGGTTTTTTGCCGGCACCTGCGGTCATTCCACCGCAACCCATGACCTGGGTCACAGATCCGACTGTATTTAACGCCGGTAATGCCGATAAACACTCGTTATTACTCGGGCCTGCCGAGCGAGCGGATGTCATCGTCGATTTCTCGAAGTTTGCCGGCCAGACCTTGATTCTCTACAACGATGCCCCGGCCGCTTTCCCGGCACGCGACCCGCGCCTGGATTATTACACCGGCAACGCGGACCTCACCGATACCGGTGGTGCGCCTCCGACCCAACCCGGATATGGCCCGAACACCCGGACCATGATGAAAATCAAGGTCCTCGCGGGCGCAGCGGCTCCTTTCAATTTAACGGCTCTTCAGGCGGCCTTTGCCCACCATCTGGATGCAACCGGCAAACCGGCTGGTGCCTTCGAGACATCGCAGCATCCGATCATTGTCGGCCAGAGCGTATACAATTCGGCCTACGGCACCAACTTCATGAGCACTGGTCCTGATAACGGCACGGTGCAAATCTTCAATGAATTTCTCAATTTCAAAACCCTCGCAGCAGGTGCGGCAGGTCCTTCACTGACGATACCGCTTGAACGCAAGGCTATCCACGACGAGATGAACGCCGCTTGGGATCCAATCTACGGACGCATGGGCGGCATGCTCGGCCTGGAAGCTCCCAATGCTCAACCTGGGCAGGCGCAGAATCTTGTTCTCTACCCCTTCATTAACCCGCCAACCGAGGTCCTCAAGGGTATCGAATTGCCTCCGGGCGTTTCGGTAACCCCGATCTCCTCGGCAACCGATGGCACCCAGATCTGGAAGATCACCCATAACGGTGTCGATACGCATCCGATCCATTTTCATCTAATGGATGTGCAACTGCTCAACCGGGTAGGCTGGGACGGTATTGTTCGCAAGCCCGACGCCAATGAGATCGGCTGGAAGGAAACCGTGCGGATCAGTCCGCTTGAGGACACCATTGTAGCCCTGCGGCCCTTCATGCCGAAGCTCCCCTTTGGTGTGCCTGACAGCATCCGGCCGCTGAACCCGGCGGAACCGATCGGCTCGACAGCGGGATTCAACAGTACGGATGCCAATGGTAATCCTGTTACTCCGATCACCAATGTTATGACCAACTTCGAAGCTGAATATGTATGGCATTGCCACATCCTCAGCCATGAAGAGATGGACATGATGCACCCGGTATCGGCCCTGGTTAACCCAGTGCTTCCCTATCCGCCCGCAGTGACATACACCCGTAACACGGGCGGAGTGGTCCTGACCTGGATAGACAGAACCCCGATTAACTATGCAACCCTCGCTTCCTGGGGTGATCCAGCCAACGAGATTGGATTCCGCATCGATCGGGCGACTGTTGGCAACACCGGTACGGTCGGCACCTACGCGACTATAGGGAAGACTCTGGCCAACCAGACTACCTATACCGATACCACAGCCGTTGCCGGCAGAAATTATCGGTACCGCGTCGTTGCCTATAATGCCGCTGGTGATGCTCAGTCGGCTCCGGTTGGTGGCCCTGCGGTTGCAATACCCCTGGCCCCGACCAACGCAGTGGCTACACTCCAGGCCGGCCCTCGGGTCAGTTTGACCTGGCGGGATAATGCCACCACCGAGTCCTATTTCCTGATCGAAAGGAAAGTAGACGGAGGGGCCTTTACACTCATCGCCCAGGCCCCGGCACTCAACGCAACCGGCAATGTAACCTTTGTCGATACGTTTGTGACCTCCACCCATTCGTACCAGTATCGGGTGGCTGCGGTCAGCACGGGTGGCACCTCGGCGTATGTCAACTCGAACACCATTACCGCCTCTGCAGTACCGGCGGCTCCTTCGAGCCTGACAGGGACAGCAGTGACCGTGTCAGCCACAGGCACAGATACCATCACCCTGAACTGGGTCGATAATGCCACCACAGAAACTGGATTCACCATCGAGCGGGCTTATGATCCGGCTTTCACAATCGGTTTGACTACCAGTACCGTAGCGGCGAACACCACCACCCTCACCCAGACCGGACTGTACCGCGGAGTTCCTCATTACTACCGCGTCCGAGCCGATAACCTTGGCGGGCCGTCTCCCTGGTCGAACGTGTTCTTCATTATCGCTCCGTAACTCCAACCTGCCCTAAACCCGAGGGAGGGAGAGTCCCCTCCCTCGGTACCCCTATTTTTTCCAGAAACAATCAGTTTTGCTCCCGGGTAGAAAATCATTTAGTGGATTCGAGCGAGCGCTTGCCTCAAAATTGAACGTAAAATTAAATGAACAGTTGTACTGCCCGCCATAAAGCATCATGTTACTATAGGAAAACCAGTGAGCTCTTGCTGAAAAAGAATGACCAAGCGCAACCCATGGGGCAGAAAGCATCTGCCGAAATCAGCAGACAGCCCCCCTTTTTGCCCCCTGAGGAGCTGTAAATGAACAACATTGTCAAACTAGCTCTCACCTTGAGGTCTGGTTTACCTCAAGAAAAATGTTGTATGTTTACAACTCCTCAAGATGAAGGTGTTGCATTATTTCTCCTGACAGGTCTGCCGCAACCATGAAAAAATCTTTATATGGTATTTCCCTCCTGGCTCTTCTCCTGGTTGTCTTTTTGGGAGGCGCCAGATTCAACCAGCGCGAAGCCGGCCGCAGCACGGCTGGCGCTACGGATCGCCAGATTCTTCATTACGTTGACCCCATGAACCCGGCGCATACCTCCCAAGAACCGGGGATTGCGCCCTGCGGCATGCCGATGGAACCGGTCTATGCAGCCAAGGAGCCCCTGGGCGATTCAGAGGTCTCGGGAAGATCGTCATCGACCCCACTGGGGGCGGTCAACATCAATCTGCAAAAACAGCAAATTATCGGTGTGCAAGTCGGCGAAGTCACCCAGGCGGCGGAAGCGTATTCGATCCGGGCATTGGGTCGCATCGTCCCTGACGAGAACAGAGTCTATGCCTTGATAGCTGCCACGGATGGCTGGATAGAAGAAATCAACGGGGCCACAACGGGCAGCCTGGTCAACAAGAATCAGGTGATGGCCCAAATCAAGATTAACAACTATGACTTTTTCACCTGGCAACAACGCTATCTCACGGAACGTGGCTATACCGGGCGCGCGAGCATGTCCGCATCGCCCCCCTCCGAAGCGGACCAGGGCCGCAGACGGTTGTCGTCCGCATATCAAGCCGGTCTTCCCAGCCCTGAATCCGAAATCCAAATGACCACGGAGGCACTGTCCGACAATGCTCAAACCAATGCCCCCCATCAGCCTGAAATCATTGCGGAGGTGAAGGATAAACTCCCCCAAAAAACTGGAACGGACCATTCGGAACATATGGGGAGCAGAAGCAAAGGGAAGAGTGAAGGCCCAGGGGGCATCCAGGATACGAACCTTCTCTACACCAGCAAAGGGCGACAGGAACTGTTGAATCTTGGAGTTGCGGAAACCCAGTTGCAGGAGCTTGCAGAGAGCGGGACCTATATAACCCATGTTGATCTCCGCTCGCCGGTCGACGGGTTGGTGCTGGCGCGCAAGGTCTCCCCGTTGCAAAAAATCGAACGCGGCGTCGAATGTTTCAGGATCGCCGACCTCGGCCGGGTCTGGATTGAGGCGGATATTTATGACCTCGAGGCAAAATCCATCCAGCCCGGGATGGAGGCCAGGGTCTCCCTGCCCAGGCAGCGGGAACATTTCACCGCCACCGTCAGTGAGGTCCCGCCCCGGTTTGATCCGGCCTCCCGCTCTTTGAAGGTCCGCCTGGAGATGGACAATCCCGAGAATGCACTCCGGCCGGAAATGTTCGTTGATGTCGAATTCCTCATTACCCGATCCGAATCGGTCACCGTACCAGCGGGGGCGGTGCTCGATTCGGGTATAAAAAAGACCGTGTATGTGGTCATGGGCGAGGGAGTGTTCGAGCCCCGTGCGGTAGTAACCGGCTGGCAGGGAAATGATCGGGTTGAGATCGTTTCCGGGTTGCAACCCGGGGATAAAATCGCGGTTTCGGGCACCTTTCTCATCGATTCAGACAGCCGCATGAAACTGGCGACGGCGCGACTGATGGAAGAAAAAGTTGACAAGGCCCCCGATGCGCCGATGCCGGTATCGTTGACAGCGCCTGCACCGCAACCGCTGCCACCTATCATTCAAGAGGGCACCCTGACCGATCCGGTCTGCGGGATGGCCATCGACCCGGACAAGGCCAAGGCTGCGGGCCTGATCGTGGAAGCAGAAGGAGTGACGCATTATTTCTGCAGCGAGGACTGCAAGGAGCAATTCAAGCAAAACCCGCACCGAGCGCCTGTTGAGAAAACCGACACACAGGTGCCGCCAGGTGCCCCTGACTACGGCGTGCACCACCATGATTAACCGCATCGTCGATTTCTCAGTCGAGCACCGGTTGGTCGTCTTTCTGCTGGTGGCCGCCGCCTGTATTGCCGGCTGGTGGTCGATGCAGCGTTTGGCACTCGACGCCATTCCCGACCTCAGCGACACCCAGGTGATTATCTATTCCCGCTGGGACCGCAGCCCCAACATTATCGAAGACCAGGTGACCTATCCCATCGTCAGTTCCATGCTGGGGGCGCCCAAAGTCAAGGCGGTACGGGGATTTTCCGATTTCGGCTATTCCTATGTCTATGTCATCTTTGAAGAAGGCACCGATATCTACTGGGCACGCTCGCGCACCCAGGAGTATCTTTCCGGCGTGCTGCCCGGACTGCCGCAGGGGGTGAAAACCGAGTTGGGGCCCGATGCCACCGGTTTGGGCTGGATTTTTCAGTATGCCCTGGTGGACAAGTCCGGCAAACACAGTCTGGCCGATCTTCGGGCCTGCCAGGATTGGTACCTGCGCTACCACCTGAAAGCGGTAGCCGGGGTGGCCGAGGTCCCGCCTCTTGGTGGTTTCAGCAAACAGTACCAGGTGCAGGTCGACCCCAATCTTTTGCAGGCCCATGGCCTCTCCATCAGCAAGGTAGTTGAGGCGGTGCGTGGCGGCAATGTTGAGGTGGGCGGCCGATTGATCGAATTCGGCGGCACCGAGTACATGGTCCGGGGGCGCGGCTATGCCAAATCCCTCGCCGATTTTGAGAACATCCTGCTCACCACCACTGAAAGCGGCAGTCCAATCCGCATCAAGGATATCGGCCAGGTCAATCTGGGACCAGACCTGCGCCGGGGTGTTGCCGATCTGGACGGCGACGGTGAGGTGGTCTCCGGCATCGTGGTGATGCGGCAGGGGCAAAACGCACTCGATGTCATCGAACGGGTCAAAGAGAAACTCAAGGCCATCGCCCCGGGCCTGCCCGAAGGGGTGAGCGTGGTGCCCATCTACGACCGTTCCGAACTTATCCTGCGGGCCATCGCCAATCTGAAGACCACCCTGCTGGAAGTGGTGGTCACGGTTGCCGTCGTCATCCTCCTGTTTCTGTGGCATATTCCCAGCGCCCTCGTGCCGATGATCACTATTCCGGTGGCGGTTCTCTTGGCCTTTATCCCGCTGCAATGGCTGGGGGTCAGCGCGAATATCATGTCGCTCGGCGGCATTGCCATCGCCATCGGCGCCATGGTCGATGCCGCGATTGTGGTGGTTGAACAGACCCACAAAAAGCTCGAGGAATGGGAACAGGGGGGCCGCAAGGGAGACTATCGTGTTGTGGTGGTCCAGGCCGTCAAGCAGGTGGCCGGGCCCAGTTTCTTTTCCCTGCTGGTGATCGCCGTCTCGTTCCTGCCGGTCCTGACCCTGGAAGCCCAGGAAGGACGTCTTTTCAAACCCCTGGCCTACACCAAGACCCTCTCCATGTTCGTGGCCGCTCTTTTGGTGATCACCCTCGACCCGGCCCTGCGCCTGGCCTTCACCCGCCTACGGCGATTTCAATTCCGACCCCGCTGGCTCTGCCGGGCAACCAATGCCGTGGTAGTCGGCACCATCCATGCCGAAGAAACGCATCCGATCAGCCGCATCCTGATCGGTCTCTACCGCCCGGTGGCGGAGTGGTCCCTGCGCTGGAAAGGGGTGGTGATCGCTGCCGCCCTGGCCCTGATGGTTGCCACGGTCCCGGTATTTTTCAAGTTAGGTTCCGAATTCATGCCGCCGCTGGATGAAGGCTCCCTGCTATACATGCCCTCGACCATGCCGGGGATTTCGGTCGGAGAGGCGCAGAAATTACTGCAGGCCACCGATCGGATCATCAAGCAGTTTCCTGAAGTGGAACGCGTGTTGGGCAAAGCAGGCCGCGCTGAAACCTCCACCGACCCGGCCCCCCTTTCGATGATGGAAACCGTGATCATTCTCCGTCCCAAGGAGCAGTGGCGCTCGGTGGACACCTGGTATTCCGCCTGGGCTCCCGTATGGCTCAAACCGGTCTTGCGCCGCTTCAACCCCGACCATATCTCCCAGGATGAACTTATCAAAGAGATGAACGAGGCCCTGCAGGTACCTGGACTAGCCAACGGCTGGACTATGCCGATCAAGGGACGGATCGACATGCTCACCACCGGCATCCGCACACCGATCGGCCTGAAAATATCGGGAGCCGATGTTGCCGCTATTGAGGCAATCGGGTCGAAGATTGAAGCCCTTCTCCCCGCTGTCCAGGGAACCCGCAGCGCTTTTGCCGAACGTACCGGCAGCGGCTTTTTTCTTGATTTCAAATGGGATCGGGAGCAACTGGCCTTTGCCGGCCTGACCATGGACCAGGCCCAGGCCGCGGTGCAGAACGCCATCGGCGGCGAAACCGTGACCACCACGGTGGAGGGACGGGAACGCTATAGCGTCAACGTCCGCTACCTGCGCGATTTTCGCCAGGACTTGCCAGCCCTGCGCCGCGTGCTAGTTGCCGATGAGAAGGGACAGCGGCAGATCCCCATCGGCCAACTCGCTGAGATCGAGGTCAGCAGCGGCCCCTCCATGATTCGCAACGAGGATGGCCTCTTGACCGGATATGTCTACGTGGACCTGGCCGGAAGCGACCCGCGCAGCTACATCGAAGAGGCGGACCGGCTGATCCGGGACAAGGTGCCGTTGCCTCCCGGCTTTACCGTCTCCTGGAGCGGCCAATACGAGGCGATGGAGCGGGTGCAGGAACGCATGAAGGTGGTCCTGCCCCTCACCGTCTTTTTGATTTTCCTGCTGCTGTATCTCAACACTCGCTCCATGACCAAGACCTGGATCGTTTTACTGGCGGTTCCTTTCTCCTGCATCGGTGCGGTCTGGTTGCTCTATCTGCTCGGGTACAACATGAGCATCGCGGTCTGGGTGGGGTTGATCGCCTTGCTCGGGGTTGATGCGGAGACCGGCGTTTTCATGCTGCTCTACCTGGATATCGCCTACGAACAGGCCAAGAAAGAGGGTCGGCTCCGCAGTCTGGCGGAACTGCGCACCGCAGTTCTGGAAGGGGCGGTGACGCGCCTGCGACCAAAGTTCATGACTACGGCCACCCTCTTCCTGGGGCTTGTGCCGATCATGTGGTCCATCGGCACCGGCTCCGATGTGATGAAACGGATCGCTGCCCCGCTGATTGGCGGTATCTTCACCTCTTTTTTGCTTGAGCTGATCGTGTATCCGATTATTTTTGAAGCGTGGAAATGGCATAGCGAAGTTAAAAAGAAGATGCCTGAGACAGCGCCTCCGTCAGATTTTGATCTACAAAACCAATAGTATAAACCAAAAGGAAACAAAGGATGTTCCATCAAAGGGAGGGAGCCATGAAAAGAGAGATTTTGCCTGCGGTTTTACTCGCATTCTTGCTGTCCATTGCTGGTATCGTTTGGGCCCAGGAGGATGTGAAACAAGCACCATCCTGCACCTACTGCGGCATG
>JBBRBT010000020.1:0-58450 GCA_038205495.1 Desulfobulbales bacterium | reverse complement strand
GACCACATTCAAAATTAGATAAAAAGACACCTGACGAAGCTTACGCCGTGATGCTGCCGACGGTTAAACAGGCAGCCTAAAAAAAAGCAGAGACTCCACTTAAAAAAGAGAAAAACTGTCCAAACAAACGGAGCCACCTCTCTTCCGTAGTCGAATTTAAAGTCAAGGCAAGAGTCATTCGAGTAGAGGGCGACACGTTTGCTGCTAAATTTAAAAACTTAGACCATGTTCAAAAAGAACAATTGTGGAAGTGTCTCATCCTCGAGTCACAACCCGAGCTATAGAAGTGATCCTTGGAATTTAAACAAACCTCTTCCTGGAAAATGATGATTTCACTCCAGCTGCTCCCGTGATAACCTCAGTCACGCGGGAAATCTTGTACATTTCGACCAAATCCGACCTGAACTTGCTCACAACTGCGCCCCTTCGGGCGGAGTCCTTACTTTTTGCCTGAAAAACAGGAAAAAATCGTGCTGCGTGGACAGCGATATCCGTCCGGCCTGCCGAAGAGATCACCGGCAGGCACCTGATCTTTGATACTATGCTTGCTCCTCGTCAGCCGCTAATTATACGTGGGGCAGGGCTGCTTTTCAAATTCATGGATGATGACACGAAGAATCGCCTCCATGGATTGAGCGATGAATCCTTGGACATACATCCGAAGCCGCTCCCATAAAGCCCGCTTGCCGCCCATTTCTTCCCAGGCTGCCTGGAAAACCCGACAGCAGGGCTGCTGCTGGACCTGGTCAATGAGAAAAGCGAGCATCGAGGTGTCAACAAAGGGCTTGCGGTAGATGGTTTGTCTTCATCGGGGCAGCCGGTCTGCTCGACCGCTATTCGACAGAATCGTATACTGATATCTTGTCGACAGCAGTGGGCAACCGAATAATAAAGGTGGTGCCTTCTCCTTCGGTTGAGGTGCAATCAAGCGTGCCGCCATGTTTGTTAACGATGACATCGTAGGATATAGTCAGCCCCTGACCGGTTCCTCGTCCCACCTCTTTGGTGGTGAAGAATGGGTCGAAAATCTTATCCCGGATCTTTTGAGGAATACCGCAGCCGGTATCGGTAAAGGTGATTTCAATCTGGTCCCTAAGGACTCGAGAGGTGATGGTGATGCACCCTTTTGCTCCTGCCGAATGATCGCCGATTTTCTCGGTTATAGCATGGGCGGCGTTAACGAGGATATTCAAAAAGACCTGCCCCATTTCATTGGGCAGGCAGGGTATCTGGGGTAAGTGCTCATCGAGTTGCTTGTCGATTTCAGCGACATACTTCCACTCGCTGCTGGAAATTGTCAAGGTTGTTTCAATAAGCCGATTCAAATCGGTCTGCTGTTTCTCCTTGCTTCCGGGATGGCTGAATTCCTTCATGGCAAGCACGATGGATCTGATTTTGGCGATGCCTTCCAAAGACTGCTCAATAGCTTTGGGAATCTCCTCTTTGAGGTATCCCCAATCGGAATGTTCTCTGAGAGCTGCAAGGCGGTTGATCAAGGCGTCGCCGGAAGTTCGAGCGTCCGTTTCTGCCTTCAGGAGTTGGTCGTACTGGGTTATGAGTGTGTCAACCTCCTTGAACGATTCACCGAGAAAATCGATATTGCTGCCCAGGTATTGAGTCGGTGTATTGATTTCATGGGCAATACCAGCGGCCAGCTGACCCACGGAAGCGAGTTTTTGTTCACTCAGCAACCGTCCCTGCAGGGATTCTCGTTCCTTTCGCTCTGCCAGTCGGCGGGAGATATTACGGACTACCGCGACACAGCGACCTTTTCCTCCTGGAAGGGTGATATATTGCAGAAGAATTTCCACCGGGACAAGATCACCTTGTTTGGTTTTGTGTTTGGTTATAAATTCTATCGAATCTTTGGTCTTGTCGAGTAGAGGCGTAATGAGGGTTCGGAATTGCTGTTCCGTGAAATCAGGTTTGATATCAGGGGGTGTCATGCTGAGCATTTCTTCAAGGGAGTAGCCTACCTGATCTAATCCTCCTTGATTGGCATAGAGAAATAAGAGGGTATCCGGGTCAAAAATAAAAACGCAATCGTTTGTTTTATCCAGGGTTGTTTTGAATTCATTGAGTGCTGCAACGGTTTTTTCTTTTTCTTGATGTTCCTTGGCCAATCGTGCCATGGCGGCAGCCAATCTTCCATTAAGGATGGCCATATACACAGACCCGCCGAGGATGATGGCGAGAAGTCCTAAGAAGCCATGCACCCAGGAACTGTATTTTTGATAGAGCTGGGAAAGCGAAAGAGTGGGCTCAACATAGGTATACGGTGGAACTTTCAGTTCCTGCAGACATTTATGCACCGGAAAATAATCGAGCGGGATGACCCAGCCCTGTGAATGGGAGGCGAGAGCGGCTTTGCTTGTGGGCGTTATCTGGAGGAAGGCAATCATCACTTTCATCGCTAAATCGGATGTAACATGATAGACCTTGGCCAGCGCCCATTGCGGGTAGAGATTGGTGGTGTGTTCATACGGAAAGGCCTGGGCTCCCGTCTGCGGGCTGATGATTCCATACTCAGCACCCTGATCCATCGGCTGCGGATCGATGACCTCAAAGTCTTTGCGATCGATTTTCCCTTCATCAACCATTTGTTCGAGAATACCCGTGCGTATTGCTCCGGCATCAACCGTACCTTGTTGCACTGCAAAAACCACCCGTTCATGTTGTCCTAAAAAATCAAGCGCTGTGAAATCCTTGAGGGGCTCAATTCCTCGTTCCTTCAGATAGCGCCTGGCTATCAGCCACCCGCCAAAAGACATCTCATGGACGGCGGCAAACCGCTTGCCTTTGAGGTCGACCGCTGTCTGGATATCCTTGCGGTTCGCTTTTTTCAAGAGCACGCTGCCGTACTGCGTTGAGGTTTCATTATCGCCTCGATCCTTGAGGGTGGCAATCCGGGTGATGCCGAAAATATATTCGAGATTAACGTAGACAGCGGGATTGGTGATGGTGAAATCGACTCTTCCGTTGTACACCGCCTTTTCGACCTCGCCATAATCAAGACAAACAATGTTCACCGAGTATCCGGGAAGCACACTGCCCAAATACTCAGCTGTTGGTCGCCATTGTTCGAAGCATTGTCCCTTGCTTCCCGTTGTCAGCACCCCAATGTGTAGGGAAGAGGGATCATTGACTGTAGCTTGGAGCGTGGACGGGGCGAGAACAAGGAAGTTGAGAAGGAGCCAGAGGAGGCGGGAAAGCAGAGTAGGAAAGGTCTGCATGTATCTTCCTTTTTGAGAGTGGTGGAAAACAAGGGGTTAGATCAAGTTGCCAGGAGCGTGGGGCAGGAATCAGCTCTGGCTCAATCTTCTTGAGGGTAAAATAATGCTGTGAAAAAAGTCTGCCATGGGCGGTGAGCCATGGCAAGGGAAAATACTAATATTCCAGGAGAAGTGTAAAAATAGAAAAGGCTGCGAGAGCGAGCAATTACGGAATGGAAGGAGCGGGCAGAAAGGGGAGGGGGCTGGCGGATTCCCTCTGCCATGCTGGCGCCGGTCGGAAAAACAACGGACAGTTCTCGGTGAATTGATGCTATTGAGGAGAAATAATGGCAGTATAGAATTGTTTTCTTTTGCTTGACCGCCTCAGCACCAAAAAACACACCTATGGGACTCGAATTATGAAAAAGATCGAACTGGCCAGCACGCGGGAATTTAATCCTCTGGGGATGAAGAGCATCGTGCTCCACGACTCCGAACATTTTAAGATCCTGAATTTTAATCTCAAGGCCGGGGCGTTGTTCCCGGTTCACTCCCATGATCTGGATGGCCAGTTGAGTATTCTGGTGATCGAAGGGGAGGGGGAGTTTTTGGCCGACAATCAGGCGACCATGCCCGCAAAAACCGGAGACATGCTGATTTCTGATATCCGGGAGCCGCATGGGGTTAAGGCAACCACTGATATGCGCATCGTCGTGACCATCGCACCGCCGATCTGAGAATTTTTTGGAGAGTCGCTTGGGGGCAGTGAGCGTCAAGAAGGCGAGATATTATCGATTGCCGCCTCTTTCTGCGGCGTTCAGCAGTTCCAGCAGGGCCTGACATCGTTGGTCGGCTGTTTGCGGCTGTTCCGCCAGCAGGTTGAGGATTTGCTTGATCTGTTGCTGGTTCTCCGTTGATAGAGGGGGCATTACCTTCCCGGTCAAGAGCCGCTTGCCCTGCTCGGTGAGATTGACAACAAAATCAGGATCAGGCTGGCCCTGGCAGCCGATGCGGATATTCTGGTGCCAGTCGGCTATGGTGAGAGCACCGGATCCGTCGGTCTTGTCAGCCATGGCCCCTGCCATGCTCACGGTCTGTTGCGGTTGGACCGGCACCGGAGCACTATCCTCTATAGCCCTCTTTGCAGTCTTTTCTTTTGTTTCCAGCAGGTTGTCGGTGGAGAGATGTTCACTCTGAATGGGTGGCGTGGTGCTCACAGCCGGGGCAGGCGCTTGTTGAGCCTTTGCGGCCCGATCTGCCGCTATGATCGGTGCTTTTGCCGGTGCCGCTATTTTCTGTTCCCTTGGCTGAGCACGATCGGTCCGTGACAGTGCTTGTTTCTTGGTGCTTTCAACCGGCCGCGCGGCCGGTGTAACGGTCTGCTCCTCGGCATGCTGTTGGTTGATTGCGGTCGGAGAAGCAGCAGGCGCGGGTGCCCCTTTCCCGGATTCGTCCTGGGTTGCCGGTGGCTCTGCAACCGATGCCGTCAACGACTGTTCTTGGACTGGTTTTTCGGGTCTCCGCACCAGACCTTGCCGGTTCACCTCGGTGGTGAGATTGAGGAAGACGGTGATGCTCGCCGCGATGGCCAGGAGCGATCCGGTAGCGGTCAGGAAGCCCGGGCGTTTGACCAACTGCACAATTTTACCCCGGCGGGTGCTCATGGCCTGTTGCTGCCACTCCTGATCCAGTTGTCGCCAAGTGGCATAGCAGTGCTCACAGCAGGCAAGATGGGCGTGGCAGATCTCGACTTGCTCTGGATTCAACCGTCCCTCGACCAGGCAGGCCAGGTGTTCCGCATCCAGGCAGGATGCCGCTGGTTCCGCTTGCTCACTGGCCAAGGCCAGAAGAGCCAGTCGTCGCTCCGCCTCTCTTTTTGTTTCAAGATCTATGGTTTCGGCCATGGCCTCTTTCTTCGTAGTCTCTTCATGCTTGGGTTGTTGGACGGTTCCGGTTGCCGATTGTGTTGGTACGCCGTGTTTACAAAAGGAGGCGCAGCTCCTCTTCCAGACCAGCCGCTGCAAAATCCTGGCGCAATCGGTCAAGCAGCCGCCGCAGTCGGCCATGGACCTGGTGGCGGTTTAATCCCAGCATCCGGCCGGCCTCGGCCACCGCGACCCCGTCACGATAGCAGAGTTGCAACAACAGCCGTTCCTGGGGTGTCAAGCTGATTTCGGCCCCTGTCAACCGTTCCAGCAATCGGGGGGCCATGTCTTTATGCGTGGCATCAAAGAGTATTCGGCCCAGAATGGCGAACAGCTGGGTGCGTTGCTTCTGTTCCAACTGGTGCTCTTGCACGGAGCAATCCTCTTCGGAAGGAGGCAAGGTGGTTTCCTCGCAAAATTCAGTGGCCTCACCCTGATGTTCGCCGCAGGATGGAATCTCACCGAGGATGTGATAGGCAGCCTTCTCTGCGGCCTGGGCCGTGCTGGGATGGCGGTTGCCGACAAGAGCCACGGCTTCGTCCGGGGAAAATCGTTCCAGGCAGAGGAGACGAAAAAGCATCAGCCAGATGCCGCCGAGGCGACGGATCCACCGGGGTGCTGTGACCCGGCCGAAGCGGACGCGGGCGAAATCCTCCAGCAGTCGGAGGGTCAGGGCGCCCATATAGGTGGCCAGGGTCGACCTGCCGGTGAAGGCCTGCAGACGTCGCCAGTCGTCCCGTGCCAGCCCATCCATGACAAACAGTGCCGCTTCCTCTGCCAGAGCTGCCTGCTGAAAGCGACGTCCGGCCATGCGGTTGATCTGGTCCCAGTGGGCCAGGGCCTGTTTTTGCCAGGGATTCACCCGTTTTTCTCCTCTGCCGGTTGCATCGTTTTTTTTTCCGTATTTTTTTAATGTATCCGCGACACATCTGCAGCGGCATGCCGTCCCAGGAAATAACACGGACCTACCGTCTGCATAGCACAGGTTCAGCAAAAAACATAAACCTATTCAAGGAGCCTTTTCATGAAACGGATACCATTGACGCTGCTGCTTGCCCTCGTGATTCTGGCGGGCTGCTCGTCCTCGACCACGGAGTCAAACAAAAAAGAAGGCCCCACGACCTCTTCGCTTCTCGCGGAGAATATGGTGGCCCACAATGAGCCGCAGCCGCAGCCGCAGGCCGACAAGGAGCGGAAAAGAGAATTTTTGCCGCCACCCCTTCCTGCTGAGGCGATCTCGGCTGGCGCTGTCCCCATGAAGACCTCGGGTGCTCTTGGTCGGAGCGTCGCCTATGAGGCCATGCCTGCCAGCGCCCCGGTGTCGTCCTGGAATCGGGAATCGTACAATGCCACCAAGGAAAATGGGTTTATTAATGCCGGACGCGACCCCTTGTCCACCTTCAGCATCGATGTCGATACCGCAGGCTACGCCAATGTTCGCCGCTTTGTCTCGGGTGGCCATCTGCCGCCGGTGGGTGCGGTCCGTATCGAAGAGATGATTAACTATTTTTCCTATGACTACCCGGCTCCTTCGGGGTCCGACCCTTTTTCCCTGACTGCCGAGGCCGGTCCAAGTCCCTTTCATTCCGATTACCGGCTGGTGCGCATTGGGCTCAAGGCGCGCGATATACCCAAGGAGCAGCTGCCGCCCTCTAATCTGGTCTTTCTCATCGATGTTTCCGGCTCCATGCAGGATGCCAACAAGCTGCCGTTGCTTAAACAGGCGATGACCTTGCTGGTCAGGCAGCTGGGTGAACGCGACCGGGTGTCCATCGTAGTCTATGCCGGTTCTGATCGAGTGGTACTGCCGCCTACCAGGGGCAACCGGCAGCAGGAGATCATCGCGGCCATTGATCAGCTGCAGGTCGGTGGATCAACAAATGCCTCTGGAGGTATCCGCACGGCCTATCAGTTGGCGCGGCAGGGTTTCATGCCCACAGGCAATAATCGCATCATCCTTGCGTCCGATGGCGACTTCAACGTCGGGGTTACCAGCAGGGACGAGCTGCAGCGGATGGTCGAAAAGGAGCGTCAGGGCGGTGTCTATCTGACCGTACTTGGATTCGGTATGGGTAACTACCATGACGACACCATGGAGATTCTCGCCGACAAGGGCAATGGCAACTATGCCTATATCGATAGCCTGTTGGAGGCCAAAAAAGTGATGGTCAAAGAATTGAGCGGTACACTGTTTTCCCTGGCGGGTGACGTCAAGATCCAGGTGGAGTTCAACCCGGCACGGGTGGGGGCCTACCGGCTCATTGGCTATGAGAACCGGGCCCTGGCCGATGAGGATTTTCGTGATGACAGCAAGGATGCCGGCGAAATAGGTGTGGGGCATCGGGTGACTGCGCTCTACGAGCTGATTCCGGCGGGCCATGCCTCCATCCCCGAACTCGACCCCCTCAAGTATCAAAAACCCAAGAAGGTGATCCCCAAGACCTCTGAAGAATTGATGACCGTGAAGCTGCGCTACAAGCCGTTGCGGGCCACCAGTTCCCGCCTGATCAGCCTGCCGGTCAACGATGCGCCGGCGGGGAAACCAAGTGCGGATTTTCGCTTTGCCGCAGCGGTTGCCGGTTACGGTATGCTGCTCACCCAGTCGGAGCATCTGGGAACCTTTACCTGGGAGCAGTGCCTGGAGCTGGCCCGTTCCGGCCGGGGCGCTGATACGGAGGGCTATCGCGCTGAATTGTATCGATTGGTGGAGACAAGTCAGTTGCTGGCGCAACAGCAGGGGCAACAGCAGGTCGTGTCGCCGGATTCGCAGCTGCATCCGCTGTTCAGGTAAGCAGTTGCGACCAATCCAGAGTGGGGAAGACGCGGTGCAGCATATGGTCGTCGTCCACCACCCGTACCTCCAGGTTAGCGAAGGTGGCGCGGGCCTGGGGCAGAACCAGGTGAGGGGGACAGACCGTGTCGTGTGCGCCGGTGACCAGCAGAGTCGGTACGGCTAGGGGGCGGGGCGGGGGCTGGTAACCGCTGAAGTTGAGGGCTGGCGCCAGAAGGACCAGCCGCCGGCACTGCTTGGGGTGTTTCCGTGCATAGCAGGCGGCCACCAGACCGCCGAAACTGGAACCCACCAGAATGAGATTTTCTTCCCCGGCCACTTCCTTCTCCAATTGGGTCAGCCGCTGGTCGAGATCACCGTGGTAGTCGTGCATCTGGACTGCGGGAAAATGTTCCCGGAACCATTGCCCCTTGGTGCCCCGGATGGAGGAGTCGAGGCCGTGGAGGAACAAGGCAAGAGCCGCTGAGTTAGGTGGTGATGGGGACATGGCGCGCTCCTTGATCAGCTCAGAGAATCAACCCTGTCGGAAAAGCGTTCCGACAGGGTTTTCCTTTTTAGCGCAGGCACCACTCGTAGGCGTTCTGGAACATCCGCAGCCAAGGAGTGACCGGCAGCGCTTTCATCTCCTGGGGCAGCCAATGCGCCTGCCAGGGGAGGAAGGTCCGTTCCGGATGCGGCATCATCGCCAGGTGACGGCCGTCGGGTGAACAGAGACCGGTGAGTCCGCCGGGGCTGCCGTTGGGATTGAAGGGGTAGGCCTCGGTCGGCTGGCCGTCGTCATCGACGTACACGACGGTGGCCATCTGCTCGGCCAGAACCCGTTCCCTGAGAGCTGCATCGGGGAAATGAAGGAAACCTTCGCCATGATCGACATGGATGCCGAAGACCAGATCCTCCATGCCCTGGAGCATGATTGCCTTGCTTTTCAGAATTTTGACGGTGGCCCAGCGTGATTCGAAGCGGCCGCTGAGGTTGTGGATGAAGCGGGGCTGTTGCTCTGGTTTGATCCCCTGCCAGGGTACCCAGCCGAGCAAGCCGAAGAGTTGGCAGCCGTTACAGATACCGAGGGTGAAGGTGTACGGCCGGTCGTAGAAAGTCTGGAATTGAGCCTTGAGCCGCTCGTTGAAAAGAATGGTCGCCGCCCAACCTTTGGCGCTCTCCGGGACATCGGCATAGGAGAAACCGCCCACCGCCGCCAGGCCGCGAAAACCGGCAAGGTCAATCCGACCGGTCAACAGATCGGTCATGGTCACATCCCAGGGCTCGAAACCGGCGCCGAAAAAGGCGGCGGTCATCTCCCGGTCCGAGTTGGACCCCTCGTCACGGAGGATGGCCACCTTGGGTTTATCGCTTCGCTGCACGACCGCTGCTGGGGTGAACTGGGGCGTGAAGCTGAGGTGATAGGTTGGTCCCTTGCGGTCAAAGATGTTCGCTTTCTCCGCTTCGGCACAGGCCGGGTTGACCTGGAGCCGTTCCAGCTGGTAGCTCGTTTCCTCCCACCACTGGCGGAGGGTCACCATCGACTCCTCCAAGACCAACTGACCGTTGTAGCGGAGGGTGATGGTCTTGTCCTCGCAGCTGGTGCCCAGAATCGCGCAGGGCAGGCTGGCCTCGCTGAGCCGCTTCTTCACCTCGGCCAGCTTGTCCCAACCGCACTCGATCACAAGCCCGAGTTCTTCGGCAAACAAGGTTTCCAGAGCAGGGGCCGATCCGTTCAGAGCAAGAGTAAGGCCGCAGTTGCCGGCAAAAGCCATCTCCAGCACGGTGGTAATCAGGCCGCCGTCGCTGCGGTCATGACCGGACAGGATCAGGCCCTCATCGATCAGATTCTGGACAGCGAGGAAGGCCCGTTTTACCAAGGTCGGGTCCTCCATATCCGGGACCACGTTGCCGATCTGGGCAAAGGTCTGAGCCAGGGCGCTGCCGCCCAGACGGCTCCGGCCCGCCGCCAGATCGATGCACACCAAAACCGCGCCTGGCTCCTTGAGATCCGGGGTGACCTTCTTGCCGATGTTCCCCATGGCCGCATAGGCTGAGATGACCAGCTGACGGGGGGATTTTACTGTTTCCTTGTCCACCATGGTCGCCATGGACAGGCTGTCCTTACCGCCGTCCACTGCCATGCCGATGGTGATCATCACCGCAGCCATGGCCTCGGCCGCATCGCGCAGGGCCGCCCCTTCGCCCGCCAGTTTCGGCGCCCACATCCAATTGGCCGAACACTTGACTTGTTCGAGGTCGTCGATCTTGGCCCAGACCAGGTTGGTGAGGCACTCGCCCACTGCCATCCGCGCCCCGGCTGCTGGGCTCACCAGCATCTTGATCGGTTGTTCGCCGATGGCAGTGGCAATGCCGGTCAGGCCGAAATGGCTCTGGGCAACCACGGCAACATCGGCCACGGTCAGCTGCAGAGGGCCGCAGCACTGCTGTTGGGCAATCAGGCCGGTCACCGCCCGATCCACCTTGTTGGTGAGAAAGCGTTTGGAACCCACCGATACCAACCGCAATACCCGGTGCAAGGCCTCGCGTACTGTCAGATCGACAGGGGGGACAAAAGGGGACAGGGCAGGGGCGACCCGGATGTCGCTAAAGGTTTTCTGCGGAATATTGCCGAGCAACTCGGTGATCGCGATATCGACCGGGGTGGATCCATCCCGGCTGTCATGGACAACAAAACGGAGGTCGCCGGTGACCTCGCCCAAGACCTCGCAGGCTACTTTTTCTCGGTCGCAGATCGCCTGGAAGCGCTCAATGTTTGCCGGGCTGATGAGGAAGCCGTTGCGCTCCTGGTACTCGGCCACATAAATCTCGAGCACCGACATGGTGGGATCGCCCACCCGGATATTGCGGATCTCGACCCGGCCGCCCGCATGCTCGACCAGCTCCTTGAGCACATTGGCCGGCCCGCCCGCCCCCTGGTCGTGGATGACATCGATCAGGCTACGGTCGCCCATCTCGTTGCAGGCCCGGATAACCCGGTTCATCTTCTGCTCCATCTCGGCATCGCCGCGTTGGACCGCATCGAAATCGAGCTTGGATTCGTTCTCGCCCTGCATCATGCTTGAGGCCGCGCCGCCGCCGAAACCGACCCGGTAGGCCGGGCCGCCGACCTGGACGATCAACATGCCCTTGGTGGCTGTCATCTTTTCGGTGTGGCGATCGTCGATCTGGCCGATGCCGCCGGTGAACATGATCGGTTTGAGATAACCCCAGCGTTCGCCGTTCTCCAGGCGGAGGTCAAAGGAGCGGGTGAATCCTTGGATCAGGGGTTCGCCGAATTTGTTGCCGTAGTCCGAGGCCCCGTTGCTGGCCTCGATCTCGATCTCCAGGGCCGGAGCCAGGGTGTCGGGACAGGCATAGCGGTTCTCCCATTCCAGGGGATAGCCCGGGATATGGAGATTGGCCACGCAGTAGCCCGCAGTGCCCGCCATGACAAAACCGCCCCGTCCGGTACCCTGGACGTCACGGATGCGGCCGCCGGTGCCGGTCTCGGCGCCGGGAAAGGGAGCAACGCCGGTGGGGAAGTTGTGGGTCTCGGCGGTGAGGAGCGGATGGTAGCAGACCTCAACCGGCTGCATTGGCGAGGGGGTTCCCGGCTGCTCGGGGTGCAGGGTCTGAAGGATATGCCCCTGGACCACGCTCGAGTTGTCTTTAAAGGCGACCTTGCTGCCCTTGGGATGGGCCGCGAGGGTATCGGTGACCACCTGGAACAAGGTTTTCTCGTATTCCTGGCCGTCAATCACCTGATGGCCGCGGAAAAAGCCGTGGCGGGAATGTTCGGAATTGGCATTGTTCAGGTCCATGATCTCAACAATGGTCGGATTGCGGTGGCAATGCTCGACAAAGTAGCGGTGGTAGAGCTCACGGTCCCACTGATCCATGGAAATGCCGGGGAGGTCAAGCAAGCCATCCGGTCCCTTGGTCATCAGGTCAACCTCGTAGACCGGTTCCGGCACAATGCCGGTCTCAAAAGTGGTGAGCGGGGCGGCATAAAGGCATTCGGTCATCCGGTCGTGATGGGCATCGATGTAGTCCTGCCTGTCCTCGCCTTCAGGCACGAGGTAGCAGCGGGAGCGCTCCACCCGGGTGATGCAGTCCAGGCCCACGGCCCGACAGATGGACACCAGGTTAGACGACCAGGCGGTGGCGAAATTGAGGCGGGGGCCGACCTCAACCACCCGCTTGCCCTGCAGGGACGGCGCGAAGGTCACGGTGTCAATGAGGAAACCGTCGGCCAGGATCAGGCGCAGGCGTTCCATTTCCATTGGTTCCAGCACGCGGCTGGATTCGACGTTGAAACAATAGGCAAAGCTGGCGTTGAGCTGACGGTGGAGCTGCGTGACGAGAGAACTCATGATTTTCATCCTTTTTTCCAGATGGCGCAAAACCGGTTCGAGACCGGGAACGAGTTGTAACGAGGTAGCCGCAGTACCTATTGGGTTGCTGCAACAGTCGGTTCCCTGCCCGAGGACAGGTTCACCGTTGGCTTGAACCTAGCATTAAAGCCGAATTTTTTCCGCCCCAAAGTGAGACCGATTGATCTATTTTTTGCTGCGCATTGTCGTAGGCCACGGGAAACCGGCACTGAAAAAAGCGGCGTGGTTGGAAGTGAACAGCGGCGGATCACGGTGGAGAATCGGGGCTATCAGCGGATGGCGTTTGAATTCCCGGTCAAGGAAGGTTCGGATTGCCCGTCGATCCCAACCCCCGGGATGAATGAAATCCCGGTACAGGGAGAGGTCGCCCTCGGAGAATTCGACTCCCGGCAACTGCCGGGCCTCCTCGCTGGTCAGGGGCATATTGAAGATCGCCAGATTGAGGAAGGTGATGGCCTGATGATGGCGGAGGGTAAACTCCAGGGTCTGTCGCGCTTCGAGCAGTGATTCCGAGGGGGTGCCGAAGAGAAGATAGACATAGGTGGCGATGCCTGCCCGTTGCAGACTGGTCAGCACCCGCGCTACCAGGTCCAGGTGGATGCCCTTGTGCATGGTGTCCAGCACCTCCTGATTGCCTGATTCCAGGCCGAGCTTGAGCAGGACACAGCCGGACAGCCGCAGCCTTCGGCAGTAGTCCGCATCGGCCAGTTGTTCGTGGACACGGGCAAAACCATACCAGGGCACCCCCGGCGGGTGCTCGCACAGTGCGGTCATCAAGGCCGGGCTGACCGCGTTGTCGAGCAGGTGGATGAGTATCGGCTGTATCTGATGGCACAGCTGGCGGAGATGAACGGTGACCGTTGTCGGGTTGGTCTGGCTGTAGCGGCTCTGCTCAGCGGTTTCCGGGCAGAAGGAGCATTGGTTCCAGTAGCAGCCGCGCGAGGCGGCATAGGGCAGGATCGGACCGGGAGCCAGGTAGTCGTTCATGGGCAGGTCCGAGTAGTCCGGCGGCAGGTCTTGGGCCGGGCAATCGATTCCGAGCAGCTTGAGCAGGGGGCCTTCGCCCGGTCCGGCAATGCAGTGATCGACCAGTCCGCTGAAGGGATCGTGCCATTCCATCCCGCTCATCCACGAGGTGATGAGGCCACCGCCCAGCACCAGGGTGAGATGCGGAAAGTGGGTCCGGAGAAAGCCCAGCAGGGCAAAGGTACAGAGGGCCTGGCTGAGGTAGGAAAGCGAGATGCCGACCATCCGGGGTTGGGTAGCCTCCAGCAGGGGCGGCAGCCGTTTGCGGAAATAGGGGGTAAAGATGTTGGTCTGGTAGTGTTCAGCAGCCTTGAGCAGATCCCGGCTGTCCAGCGGATTGGCGCCCTCGTCCTGATAGTTGGCGAGGTTTAAGCTGAGGTCGGGATGGGAGCGGCCCGTTAGTTCCAGGACCCGGTTGCAATCACGGACCGCCCGTTGGTAGCGGTCCGTATTGCGGTAGAGCGCAGGCGAGCGGAGGGCGGCGAGATTTTCATCACGATGGCGCAGGGCGCGTACGGACCAGGTATCCTCCGGATCGCAGGCTTGACCGAGGAGATAGAGCAAACCCTCCAGGCTGGCGTCCAGGAGGGTGCAGGGAAGAGCATGGTGACGCAGAGTACCTGCCAGTTGGGCGATACCGGCGGGCGGTTCGCCCGGTTTGGCCACGGGTGGGGCAATCAGCAGGATCATGGCAGACGGACGATTGCCGATTACGGAAGACGAATGCAAACAATATGGGGACAGAGTGACCCGGTCACACGGATTCCCTGGTCTTGTGGAAGACCACTTCGGGAAAGAGGTCCTGGGTGTGGGCCAGCCGCCAGCTGCCCTCGGCCAGATAGGAGAGATGGCCTTCGGCGTCCAGGGCAAGGTTGAACAGGGTTTTCTTCTCAAAATCCTTGAGTTGCTGCTTGTTGTCGCAGGTCACCCAGCGAGCCAGGGTATAGCTCAAGGGCTCATAGGTGGCATCAACGCTGTATTCATCCTTGAGCCGGGTCATGGTCACTTCGAACTGGAGCACACCCACCGCACCCAAGATATAGTCATTGCCGACAATCGGTCGGAACACCTGCACCGCTCCCTCTTCCGCCATCTGCAGCAGTCCTTTCTGCAGTTGCTTCATCTTGAGCGGATTACGGAGAACCACCCTCCGGAAATGCTCGGGGGCAAAATTGGGAATGCCGGTGAATCGGAGTTCTTCCTTGTCGGTGAAGGTATCGCCGATCTTGATGGTGCCGTGGTTATGGATGCCAATGATATCGCCGGGATAGGCCTCGTCGATATGGGAGCGGTTCTGGGCCATGAACACGGTGGCATTGCTTAGGTTGATTTCCTTGCCCAGGCGGTGGTGGATCACCTTCATCCCCCGGGTGAATTTACCGGAACAGATGCGGAAAAAGGCGATCCGGTCCCGATGGGCAGGGTCCATGTTTGCCTGGATCTTGAAAGTGAAGCCGCTGAAGGCCTCTTCCTCGGGATGGACCATCCGGGTCAGGGTGGCCCGAGGGCCGGGAGCAGGGGAGAGCTCGACAAAGGCATCGAGCAGTTCGCGCACCCCGAAATTATTGATGGCACTGCCAAAAAAGACCGGTGTCTGTCCGGCATTGAGATACTGCTCATAGTCAAAGGGATTGGCGGCACCCTGGAGCAGTTCAATATCCTCGCGCAGCTTTTCAGCGGCAAACTGGCCGAGCAGGCTGTCCAGCTGGGGATCGTTGAGGTCCTTGACCACAATACAATCCGCGGGCCGGGTGTCCTGGCTGGGGGTGAAAAGGCTGATCTGATGGCGGTGGAGATCGTAGACCCCCTTGAACCCCTTGCCCATGCCGATCGGCCAGCTGAGCGGCACGCATTCGATCTGCAGTTTTTCCTCGATATCAGCCAGGATATCGAGGGGGTCCAGGCCTTCGCGGTCCAGCTTGTTGATGAAGGTGATGATCGGCGTATTGCGCATCCGGCAGACCTCCATCAACTTGGTGGTCTGGGTCTCGACGCCCTTGGCGCTGTCGATGACCATCAGGGCGGAGTCCACCGCGGTCAGCACCCGGTAGGTGTCTTCGGAGAAGTCCTGATGGCCGGGTGTGTCGAGGAGGTTGATTTCATAGTCCCGGTAATTGAACTTCATCACTGAGGTGGTCACCGAAATGCCGCGTTCCCTTTCAATCGCCATCCAGTCGCTGGTGGCATGAACCGCAGTTTTTCTTGATTTGACCGCCCCCGCCATCTGAATAGCGCCGCCGAACAGCAACAGCTTTTCGGTCAGGGTGGTCTTGCCGGCGTCAGGGTGACTGATGATGCCGAAGGTCCTTCGTTTTTCTATTTCCTTGCGATAATTGCTGCTCACGTTCTAATCGATTCCGTCTGTTGCCAATCTGTGAACCCTGAAGCGTCAGGGTAAAAAAAAATGGGTCGAAAACCGACCCATGGGTAAGTAAAGCAAACGATATATAACCCAGTTAGCGCAATTTGTCCATTCTTCATTCTTTTTTGCTGTCCTCAAACAGGCATCGCTCGACAGCTTTGTGAGGTTGTTTGCGGGATGGTCAATGCGGGACATCCTTGAACCCTGTGAGTACCGGTAGTTATGCCCCCTGCCATGAGAACCGCCTCAGCGGAGAACTTTAAGGCCCCTTGCCAGTATCCGAGATGCTTTCTGGGCAGGTCGCATCTCCCGACCGTCAAGCGGACAAATAATGGTGGTAGGCAAGACCTGCTGGTAATAATGCTTGATCCCTAACCCCGCCTGCTTTACACTTTTTTCTTAGTTATTATTGCGTAGGCCTTCCCTTTACTCAGCTCATGTACCAACAGCCCAAAAGCATGCAAGGAGAACATTATGCTGAAGAAGAATTATTCCAAAACCGGCACGTCCTGCCGTGTCACCTTTAAATACAATAACGAAGAAAAAGCGCACACCGCAGTCCTTGCCGGGGAATTCAACGGCTGGTCCCTGCAGGAAACACCTATGAAAAAGCTGAAAGACGGCAGCTTTTCCGCCATCGTCTCTCTGCCCGCCGGTCAGTCTTACCGCTTCCGTTATGTGCTCGATGGCGGGGTTTGGGTCAATGATTCCGAGGCCGACGGCTATGCCCCCAATGAATACGGCGAAGCAAACTCGGTTCTGACCATCTGAAACTCACACGAAGTACCACGGTCGGAACCGGTGGATGAATAGTGGCCGGTTCCGATCGTTTCAACTTAAAAGCAGTCGCCCACCTGGGCCAGGTGGTACTCGTTTTTTAACGCTACATACCGCCTCCATGAAGCCTGCATCTCGTGCAACTGGACCTCGCTGACTTCTCGAACTACCTTGGCGGGCGTCCCCATAATCAGCGAGCGGGGTGGAAATTGTTTGCCGGGAGTGACTACCGATCCGGCACCGACAATCGATTCGCGGCCGATAACTGCCCCGTCGAGAATGATGGCGCCCATGCCGATCAGGCAGAGGTCGCCCACCGTGCAGCCGTGGAGGATGACGCGATGGCCCACGGTGACATCACAGCCGATAATGGTGGGATGACCGTCCTGATCGTCGCGCTCAGCACCCGCATGCTGGGTAATGTGGACCAGGGAAAGATCCTGGATGTTGGTGTGCGCCCCGATGCGGATACGATGGACATCGCCCCGCACCACGGTGCCGAACCAAAGGGAAACATCCTCACCCAGAACAACATCTCCAATCAGGGTGGCATTGGGGGCAACCCATCCGCCTCGGCCGACCTGTGGTTGATACGCACGGTATGGTAGTAGCATCGTCTCTCCTTGTGGTCTGAAATAAAGTTATTGTATTTTTGAATAATTCCGTTGCATTGCAAACCTTTTGCGCTCATTTGCCATCAGGCAAAGCGGACCTGCTGCGTGAAAAAATGGCGGTACTCGTCTTGGCGATGACTGACATAGAGGAGGGTGCAGAGGTTCTCTCCGGCGATCTCGGCGAGAAAATCGAGCAGGGCCATCCGATTGCGTTCATCGAGTCCCTGGGTCGGTTCGTCGAGGATGAGCAGTGTCGGTACCTTGATCAGGGCACGGGCCAGCAGCACCAGCCGTTGTTCGCCGTAGCTGAGCTGGCGAAAAGCGGTCCCCGCCTTCTCGATCAGGCCCAGCCGCTGCAACCATCTTCGGGCCAGTTGTTGTTGTGATTCCGACGGCCGGACATAGAGACCGATCGAATCAAACAGGCCGGAAACCACGATCGCCAGGGCGCTGCCGGCTATGCGGTGGTTACGGTGCAGCTCGGAACTGACGATCCCCATCTGTTTTTTAATCTCCCAGACCGATTCGCCGCTGCCCCGTTGCCTCCCAAACAGCAAGAGATCGTTGCTGTAGCACAAGGGATGATCACCGGTGATGATCTGCAGCAGGGTCGACTTGCCGCAACCGTTCGGGCCGGTGATCAGGGTATGGTCCCCCTGGTTGACAGTGAGGTCAAGGTTATTGAAGACTTCGACCTCGCCGTAGCGGGCAAACCCCTTGCGCAGGGTCAGAAGATTGATGCCGCTCTGGTCATTACCGTCCGTCTGCCGCTCCCTTCGCATCTCTTCGATGGATACCCTGAACAAAGAAGGGTGTTGCTGCAGCAGGATCTTCACCGCCGGAAGTATTGCCTCAACCGGTCCCCGGAGGGCGATGGCTCCCTCATGCATGGCGGCGAGATGGCTGCACCAGGGAGGGATATCACCGGTGTTGTTGACAAAGACCAGCAGGTCCAGCCCCTGCTGCCGCAGTCCCGCCAGAACCCGGTCCAGTTCTCGGCAGCTGGCTTGATCAAGCCCTTCATAGGGATGTTCCAGCACCAGGCAGGAGACCCCACGGGTAATCTGCTCGAGCAGGCAGAGTTTTCTCGCCTGACCGGAACTCAACTGCCGGTAGCCCCGGTCCAGGACTTTGTCGAGAGCGAAGAGCTCGATCAGTTGCCGGTGGCCCTCGATGTCAGTGATGAAATGGCGGGCCAGAGTTCCGGGATCGATTCGATCGAGAAAATCGGTGTCATCCTTTGCTAATTCAGCCTCAAAAATCGACTGTTGCCGCTTGAAGGAGAGTACACCGATATCCACCGGCAACCGCATTGATTCGGCCTGGAAGTTGACAGCTTCACCGGCAAGGACATCACACAGCACCTCGACTCCGGAGGAGTTGGCGCCCATGAAGCACCAGGCGTCACCTGGCTGGGCGGTAAAACTCTCAATGTGCAGGCCTTGAGCGGAAAGGTCCTGGATGGCAATCATAACCGTCCTGGCGACCAAAGGGATTTACTCGTCCCACAACTCTTTAAGGGTGTAGGGTGATCCCGGCCCCTCGAAAAAGGAGCCGTCCACAAAGCGGTAGCCGCGATCCAGGGCAGCGATGTCTGCCATGTCCTGGGGATCAAGGGTGAGATCCGCGGCAGCGAGATTCTGTCGCAGGCGGTCCGGGTTCACCGATTTGGGGATGACGACGGTCTCCCGGCAGAGTCCCCAGGCGAGCAGGACCTGGCCGGGCGTTATCCCATGCTTGGTTGCCACCCGTTGGATGACAGGGTTGTCCAACAGGGTCGGTTCGCCGCTTTTTTTCATACCAGCCGGTCGGTCGCCAGAGCCCAGTGGTGAGAAGGCGGTTAGTTGGATATTTTGTTTTTTGCAATAGTCGAGCAGGTCGCGTTGCTGCAAATAGGGGTGGAGTTCGATCTGGTTCATCACCGGGCGGATGGATGCCTGTCGGCACAGGCTGTCCAGTTTTTTGATGCTGAAATTGCAGACACCGATATTGCGGACGAGTCCTTTGCCAACACAGGCTTCCAGCGCCCTCCAGGTTTCGATGATCGGGATGCTGTCAAGGGCAAGATAGTCCTCACCGCGCCGGGCGAACATGACACCGGGTTTGAACAGCACCGGCCAGTGAATGAGATAGAGGTCAAGCGAGGCAACCTGCAAATCTTCCAAGGTTTTTTCCAGGGCCGGTTGCACCTGCTCCGGGGCATGGGCATTGTTCCACAGTTTGGAGGTGAGCCACAGATCCTGTCGGGACAGCGATCCGTTTGCAAGGGTTTCCGCCACGGCCTTGCCGACCTCGGCTTCGTTTTGGTAGGCAGGGGCGCAGTCAACATGACGGTAGCCGACAGCAAGGGCTTCCTTGACCGCGGCATAGACGGCACCAGGGGCTGATTTCCAGGTGCCGAGGCCCAGGGCGGGAATCCGCTGCTCACCGGCTAAGGTATAGTGTTTCATGGGACACTCCTCTGTTGTAGGATGGACAGCACCGATGCGGCGCTGAGCTAGATTGGCGCAACCGTTTTGGCACTCTGTAAGAATTATTACTATAAAAACGGTCTCCCTATCCGTCAAACAAATAGCGGAAGGCGGCACGTCTCCGCCGGAGGAAACAAAAAAAAAACCCGGAGTGAGAATATGCCGTTGCGAGTGCTTTTCATTTTGATTGACCGATTTTTCCTCTATACTAAGCGAAATGATTTGTTTGCAGCATGGATCACAGGATGCAGAAAGGAGTGGGCGGGGCGCAACAATGAAAGAAGCACCGGGAAAAAACATCAAGATACTGGAGCGGCCGACAGCCGAAAAGCAAACGGTAGTGGTGATTGACGACAGTGCAACCATGCGCACGATCATCCAAAAAGAGCTGGAGGTGGCAGGCTTTGCCGTTATCACCTTCAGCGATGGGCTTGAAGCCCTTTCTTCTCTCTCCTGGATGCAGAAACCGCCTGATTTGATCACCCTGGACATTGACATGCCGAGAATGGACGGCTTTGAGTGTTGTGAAAAATTAAGAGAACAAGAGGCGCGGGGCTTGTTTGGCAATCAGGATGCCCGCGTCCCGGTGCTTTTTATTTCCGCCAACGACACCTTTGAAAATCGGAGCCGTGGTTTTCATCTCGGGAGTCTGGAGTTTATTTCCAAGCCGTTTGTACGCGGCGATATCGCTAAAGCGGTGAGCAAGGTGCTGCGGCCGCAGTCCACCTTTGCCGGGATGACCGCTTTAGTAGTCGATGACGATTCCAGCGTGAGACGAATGGTATCCTCTTGCCTGCAACGCATCGGTCTTTCAATCCTCGAGGCGGAGAACGGCAAGCAGGCCTTTGATCTGATCACCGAAAATATCAACTTGGTCGATTTGGTCATCGTCGATTTTGAGATGCCGGTCATGCGGGGGGATGAGTTTATGCATCTTGCCCGTCAGCTTACGGATGCGGAGCATCTGCCGCTGCTCTCGCTGAGTGGCTCCGGGGAAACAAATGCGGTGTTGCAGATGTTCCGGGCCGGAGCCACCGATTATCTGGTTAAACCGTTCATCGCCGAAGAACTGCTGGCCCGCGTCCAGGTGCACCTGCAGCTGCGTAGGCACGTCCGGCGTCTGGAAGAGATGAACAAAAACCTCTATGAAAAAGCGGTTAACGACGCCCTCACTGGTCTGCGTAATAAGCGTTATTTCCAGGAGGCGTTTGAGGAGATGTTCGCCAGGGCCTTGCGGGCCCGAGCCGATATCAGCTGTCTCTTCTTTGATCTCGATTATTTTAAAAAAGTTAACGATACCTGCGGCCACAGCTTTGGCGACTATGTTTTGAAAACCTTTGGCGCCCTGGTGAAAAAGAATGTTCGTTGCGGTGACTTGGTCGCCCGGTTTGGTGGGGAGGAATTCGTCGTGGTCCTGCCCAATACCAATTTGGAAAATGCCAAGTTTGTCGCCGAGAAGATGCGAGCTTTGGTTGAGGTGCATCTGTTCAGCGATCAGGGGCGACAATGGCCAGTCACAGTGAGTATCGGTGTGGCCTCCTTGGTGGAGGATCAACCTGCGAACGCCTCGGATTTGTTGCAACTGGCTGATCAGGCCCTCTATCTCGCCAAGGATGCCGGCCGGAATCGGGTCGAGACGCACCACACGATGCACACAATGTAAGAGAGCCGTTGCGTGTATTCTGTTCGGTTTTTATAATCGACCGGGCGGTACGGGGCACCACCCACCGCAGCATCTCGATGTGCGCCAAAAATCTCACTTCTACAATCTTCTTCGACCATTACTGCCCCGCCAAAGAAAGGAAAAAACGCTATGTACCACCGCATCGAACACGACACCATGGGCGAGATCGAGGTTCCAGTTGAGCGGTTGTGGGGGGCGCAGACCGAACGCAGCCGTCGAAATTTTAATATTGGTGGCGAAAAGATGCCCCTGCCACTTATTTTTGGATTGGTCCGTTTGAAAAAGGCCTGTGCCCAGGTCAATCATCAGAAAAGTCTGCTGGCAGCATCGATCCGGGATCTTATTGTGCAAGTCTGCGACGAGATCCTGGCGGGGCAGCACGGTCAGGAATTTCCCCTGTCGGTCTGGCAGACCGGCAGCGGTACGCAGACCAACATGAACGTCAATGAGGTGATTGCCAACCGGGCGGCAGTGATCGCCACCGGCGGCTGGGACCAGGGGAGGCCGGTGCATCCCAACGATCACGTCAATCTGTCGCAGAGCTCCAACGATGCTTTCCCCTCGGCCATGCATGTGGCCGCTGTTTTTGCCCTTGAGGATCAACTGCTGCCGGTGGTGCAAGCCTTTCATCAAACCTTGCTGCACAAGGCGGTGGAGTTCGCCGGGATCATCAAAATTGGCCGAACCCATCTCCAAGACGCGACGCCACTCACACTGGGCCAGGAGGTGAGCGGTTGGGCTGCCATGATCGAAAGTAACCAACAGATGCTGCAGGAGGCCCTGGAGCATCTGCGCTTTTTAGCCATTGGCGGCACAGCGGTGGGCACCGGGCTCAATGCCCCGGTTGGATTCGGCGAGGCGGTTGCCGAACAGTTGCGCCGGGACACCGGCAAAATTTTCTACTCCGCTGCCAACAAATTTCATGCCCTGACCGCGCACGACCAGCTGGTCTATGCCAGTGGTGCCCTCAAGGCCCTGGCCGCCAACCTGATGAAGATCGCCAACGATGTCCGCTGGCTGGCCAGCGGCCCCCGGTGCGGCTTGGGAGAAATCACCATTCCGGCCAACGAACCCGGTAGCTCAATCATGCCGGGCAAGGTCAATCCGACCCAGGCGGAGGCGGTCACCATGGTGGCCTGCCAGGTATTCGGCAACGACGCGACCATCGGTTTTGCCGCCAGCCAGGGCAACTTTGAGTTGAATGTCTTCAAGCCGTTGATTATTTATAATTTCCTCCAGTCCGTCACCTTGCTGGCGGATGTCATCCATTCCTTTGATCGCAACTGCATCATCGGTATCAAACCGGTTACGGAACGAATCGAACAGCATCTCCAGAATTCCCTGATGCTGGTGACTGCCCTCAACCCGCATATCGGCTATGAAAAGGCGGCCGCCATCGCTAAAAAAGCGCATACCGAAAACCTGTCCCTGCGCCAGGCGGCTCTTGCACTCGGCCTGTTGACCGGTGAGGAGTTCGACCGCTATGTACTGCCGGAGGCCATGCTCGGTGCGGCCTCCCTCCCGGCCCGCCCTCTTTCCAGAAAATGAGGGGCCATCATGCCCTGTATGCTCGTTTGTATTGCGCTGTCCCCTCCTGTTGGTTTTTGTGAAATCTCTAACAAATAAAGAAATATACAGCCATGGGCCGTAATCCCTTGAACCGAAAATTGAATGCACGTATACTTTTTTTGATCAAAGGATTATCCGGCGGCTTCTCTGACCTCTGAGAATATGCAAGTCTATTGACCCGCATATACGGATCTTCGAATTCCCCCTCACCTTCCTTCTATCCCCTGCGGCCTCCTTGACCCTATGACGACAACACCGACCGACAGTTACGGCACCCTCATTCAGCTGCTGCTGCAGATGGACAAAATATCCGGTGAGCAGGTGAAGCATGCGGCCAGGATTCAGGCCAAGCTCACCACCTTCCAGCCGCTGCTGAAAATTCTGAAAGATCTAAAATTCGTCACTGATCAGGATGTAAAAGAGGCCCTCCACAAGACCTCTTCGCCCATCCGCATCGGGGATCTGTTGATAGAGCTGGGCTATATATCGCAGGATGATCTGGAAGCTGCCTGCAGACTCCAGGAAGAAAGTGACACCTCGGAAAAGCTCGGCCGGATTCTGGTGAAGCATAATTTCATCGAAGAGCAGGTGTTCATCGAGGTCCTTTCCATCCAGATGGGCTATCCCTTTATTGACCCAGGCCTCCATAACATCGACAAGCAACTATGCGAGAAAATACCAAAGAATCAGATGGCATTGCACTGCTTCGTCCCCATTAAAAGTGATGACGATTCGGTCCGGGTGGCCTTTGCCGATCCGCTTGACCAAGACGCTGTGCAGACCGCCAAGCGATTCCTGGGAAGCACAATCGTCCCGGTCATAGCACAAAGCCGTTCCATACGAAAAATAGTTGACTTCCTCGCCGAAAAAAAAGAGGGCCAACCCCTGGCAGTGGACACTTCCACAGTGATCGGCACCGTCAACTCCATCATTCTTGCCGCCATCAAAAATAACGCCAGCGACATCCATATCGAACCCATGGTCGACCGCTTGCAGATCCGGTTCCGTGAGGATGGGGTCCTTAACCATTTTCGCGATTTACCCAAGGCAATCATTCCGGCGCTGTCGAGCCGACTCAAGATCATGTGTCAGGCCGATATCGCTGAAAAACGAAGACACCAGGGCGGACGTATCCTTTTTGAGTACGATGAGGGGCAGCTGGATCTGCGGGTTTCTTTTTTCGTCACCATTCACGGCGAAAAAATCGTGCTCCGCCTCCTCAACCGCAAGCATGAGCTGTACGATCTACAGGCCATCGGGTTATCGCCCCGGATGTTGGCGCGATTTCTTGAGGACGCCGTCTATCACCCCAGTGGGGTGCTGCTGGTGACCGGCCCGACCGGATCGGGTAAGACCTCGACCATATACAGCTGCATTCATGCCCTCATGAGTCCACAGGTGAGCATTATTACGGCAGAGGAGCCGGTGGAATACGTCATCGATGGGATCGCCCAGTGTTCGATCGACCCCAAGATTGATCTGACCTTCGAGGAGACGCTCCGCCATATCGTCCGCCAGGACCCGGATGTGATCGTCATCGGCGAGATCCGTGATGCCTACTCGGCCGAGGTGGCGGTGCAGGCCGCTCTGACCGGTCACAAGGTGCTGTCCACCTTTCACACCGAGGACACCATCGGGGGGCTCATCCGGCTGCTCAATATGGACATTGCCCCGTTTATGGTTTCCTCGACCGTGGTCAGTGTCCTCGCCCAGCGATTGCTGCGGCGGGTCTGCCCGACCTGCGCGGTCGATACCAAACCCACACCCGTCCAGTTGCAGCGGCTGCGAAGCAACGTCAATGACCTCCAGGGGGCCAATTTTAAGAAAGGCAGAGGGTGCAAGGAGTGCAAGCAGACCGGGTATCGGGGCAGGATTGGGGTTTTCGAGCTGCTGGTGCTCGACGAACGGGTCCGCAACGCTATCCTGGAACGGAAAACCAGCTACGATATACGCACCATCAGTATCGATTATTCCGGCTTGATCACCCTGCTGGAAGATGGTCTGGTCAAGGCGGCCAATGGTATCACCACCCTTGACGAGGTCCTGCGGTGCCTGCCTATATTCAGTCCGCCCCGTCCCCTCGCCGAACTCCGCCGTCTTGCAGGTGAATAAATGACTGCCCCTGTTTCCCTTATTGATGTGATCAACCGTTGTATTGAATCAGGCGAGGTCCGTCTGCCGGTATTCAATTCCGCCGCCGCCCGTATTCAGCAGGAGATGGCAAAAAAAGAGCCGAATCTGCAGGTTATCGAGAAGATTATCACCTCCGACCAGGCGCTTTCCACCCAGGTGCTGAAAATCGCCAATTCGGCTTTTTATCGCGGCCTGGCCGAGGTCGGCACCGTGCGGGCAGCCATCACCCGGCTCGGCACCACGGAGATCGAAAAAATCGTGCTGCTCGCCACCTCGCAGCAGCAGTTTAAAAGCAGCGACAAAACGATCAACCTGATGATGAAAAAACTCTGGCAGCACGCGGTGGGCTGTGCCTATGGGACGGTGTGGCTGGCCAGGCGGTATAAATACGGTGTGGATCAGAGCCAGGCCTTTTTTGGCGGCCTGTTCCATGATGTCGGCAAGCTGCTCATCCTGGTGGTGGTCGAACAGGTCAAGCGCAAACATCCCACCCTCAAAATAACCGATGCCCTGCTCACCGAGGCCATGGCCAGACTGCATGCCCGGGAAGGCAGCAAACTGCTCACCCAGTGGAACATGCCCGAGTATTTCTGCGTTATCGCCCGTGAGCACCATACCGTGGAGATCGACGATAAAAACTACCTGTTGCTGCTGGTGCGCATGGCCAACCAGGTCTGCCACAAACTCGGGATAGGGATGGAGCGGGACCCTTCCCTGATTCTACCCGCCACTCTGGAGGCCCATTTGCTCAATCTCACCGAGATCGATCTGGCGGAACTCGAAATCGTCCTGGAAGACACCGCCGTACTCAGCAACTGACCGGCTCAAAGTTTACAGCTGAAGCCGTTCTTTGTTGATCGGCTGTTTGGTGCCGTCTGCACCGATGGCCACATAGGTAAAGGCCGCCTCAGTCACCTTAAAGGTGGTGAACCGGTCTTCGGTTGAATGCAAGATCGGTCGGGCCCAGACCTCCAGCATGATGGTCACCGAGGTGGTGCCGATGCGCAACACCCGCCCGTAGCAGCAAACTACATCCCCCACTTTGACCGGTTTGATGAATTTCATGCTTTCCACGGCAACCGTGGCCGTGCGGGTCCGGGTAATCTCCTTGGCCATAATACTGCCAGCGATATCCATCTGCGACATGATCCAGCCGCCGAAGATATCGCCATTGAAGCTGGTGTCAGCTGGCATCGGCATGGTCCGCAGCAGCAGATCGCCCTGTGGGTCGGTGGTTTCTGGTGATGTTGTCATCCTGCCTCCTGAGTATACCGTCTTGATCTTCCTTTCCCTTTTTTCTATAGTGGATTTTTTGTTTTTCGGAAACGAGCAAACGAGAAGAAAAATAGGGTGGTGTCGCTCCCCCACCACGGCTATAATGTCCGCTTGGACAAGAGGCCTTTGCAAATCAACCTGTTACAGTCACCCCGGAGGAATCACATGCAGATTGAATGGGCCTATCTGAGAAAGGGCTGAACCTCGTGCATCAAGGCACTGGAGGTGCTGCACCGGGAAAATATTACACTGGGCTTCGTCGTCGATGCCAGGAAAACTGTCCTTGCCGGGGAAGAGGCCTGGAGTCTGCTGGCCGGCGTTAAGGAGATCGTTGTTGCCAGCGGCAAGAAGCATCTGTGCTTTGACCCCCACCAAGACAGCAAAGAGGACATCCTCAAGCAGGCCCTGGGGCGCTCAGGGACCTTGCGGGCGCCAACCCTGCTCATTGGAGATCGCCTCCTCGTAGGATACAATGATACCCTGTATGCACACTATTTAGGATGATTCTGCTCCCATGCCCGACTTGCAACAACAACTCGCCGAACAGTTAGGGGAAATCGAAGGGCAGGGGCAATTACGCCACCTGGTGCCGGTGGTCCATCAGGGCCATGGCCGCATCGATATCAGCGGCCGGCCCTATCTCAATCTGGCCGGAAACGATTATCTGGGCCTTGCCACCAATCGCGACCTGCTGAAAACATTTTTCAATGAACAGAACAACGAGAATATGCTCGAATGTTATGGTCTGGGCAGCACCGCCTCGCGGTTGATGACCGGCAACACCCTACCCTATGCCCAACTCGAGCAGCAGCTGACCGCACTCTACCAGACGGAAGCAGCCCTGGTCTTCAACTCCGGATACCACCTCAACATCGGCATCCTGCCCGCGCTTTCCGGCAAGCAGGACCTGATCCTCGCCGACAAGCTCTGCCATGCCAGCCTGATCGATGGCATGCGACTCTCACGGGCTAAAGTCATCCGCTATCCCCATTTGGACTATCAGGCCATCGAAAAAGTGCTGGACCAAGACCGGGATCGCTACCGCCAGGTCTTCATCGTCACCGAGTCGATCTTCAGCATGGATGGCGATGCCGCCGATCTGGTGGAATTGGTCCGTCTGAAAGACCGCTGGCGGGCAACCCTCTATGTGGATGAGGCCCATGGCGTCGGCATCAGGGGCGCCAGCGGCTGCGGTCTGGCGGAGGAGCAGGGAGTACACCGGGCTATTGAAATTCTTACTGGCACCTTTGGCAAGGCCTATGGCGGGCAGGGGGCGTTTGTAGTCGGCTCGCGGATACTGGCCGATTTTCTCCTCAATACGGCCCGGCCGCAGATTTTCTCCACCGGGCTGCCTCCTATCTCGATGCACTGGCTTTGTTTTGTGCTCCGCCACCTGCCGTTGATGCAGGAACAACGGGCCAAGGTTGACCGGATAGCGGAACAATTCAGGCAGGCCCTGCGCTCCGTGGGCCTGAAGACCCATGGCAGCAGCAACATTGTTCCGGTCATGGTGGGTGATGCGGCGCGAGCCGTGGCTGCGGCTGAGCGGATTTGCGAACAAGGCTACTGGGTTAAGGCCGTGCGGCCGCCCACGGTTCCGGCCGGGACCTCACGCCTGCGCTTGTCTTTGAATGCGGCCATGGACTGGGCGCAACTGTCCCCGCTTCCTGCCATTATTAAAGAATCGTTGAGGTGAGCCGATGCAATCCGCCTGGCTCCATCATAATAACCATAGGGAATGCATCCTATTCTTAGCAGGTTGGGGCATGGACCCCACCCCATTTCGTTCAGTGCCCGTCGGTGACTGCGACCTCTACCTGGTCTATGATTACCGACAGCTGGACCCGATCTCCCTGGAGCCCTTTGTTGGCTACGAACGGCTGCATCTCATCGCCTGGTCCATGGGTGTTTGGGTGGCGGGGCATGTTCTGGCCCATCAGGCCCACTCCTTTGCCTCGTGCACTGCCCTCGGCGGCACCCTCACCCCGGTGGATGCGCTGCGCGGTATCCCCCCTGAGAAGTACGCCGCCATGGTCGACACCTTCAATCAGGCAACCTTGGATTCCTTTTACCGGAACATGTTTGACAGCGAGGAGCCGTTGGCCCAGTTTTTGGCCAACAAACCACAGCGTGATCTGGATGAACTGCATGACGAAATGAAGGCATTCAGAACCTCGTTTCTCCAACACGGGCCGGGCAGCGATATCTTCACCCAAAAGATCATTACCAGCCGCGACCGCATCTTTTCGGGGAGAAACCAACTGCGCGCCTGGGGCAAAGATAGCAGCACGGTTCGCAACTGGCCGCATTTTCCGTTCTCACTCCTCGCCAGCTGGCGGGAACTCCTGCCTGCTTAAGGTTTTCCAAAACGTTTTGTGATTGCGTTGGAATCAAATGTTCCCGTCACGGTTGCGGGGATTTCCGTAGAGACTGCTTATTCCTTAAAATTAAGGAACCCCTTCATTTCAGGTAAAAAAATGATACGAAAGCTCTCCGCACTCCTGATTTTATTGTTGACCGGATGTGTTGGCATTCCTGACCGGGTAAAACCGGTTGATAATTTCAAGATCGAGCAATATTTAGGACGGTGGTACGAAATTGCGAGGCTGGATCATTCCTTTGAACACGGTTTAACTCAGGTAACCGCTGACTACAGTGTGCGGGATGATGGTGGTCTCAGGGTGCTCAACCGGGGGTATTCTGAAAAAAATAAACGCTGGAAAGAGGTTGAAGGCAAGGCCTACTTTGTTGATAAACCGGATCAGGGGTACTTGAAAGTTTCTTTTTGGGGTCCCTTCTATAGTTCGTATGTCATTTTTGCACTCGATCATGACAAGTATCAATATGCACTCGTCTGTGGTCCTGATAAATCGTATTTTTGGATCCTGGCCCGAACATCGAAAATTACTGATGAGGTCAGAAACACTCTTGTCGCCAAGGCCAAAGACTTGGGTTTTGACACGGGAAACTTGATATATGTGTCTCACGAATAATCATCCGGCAGTGCATTATTTCACCCACGAAGTTTTGGCTATTAAACAGACCAAGGCTGACTTGGTAAAAACGCGGGCCGCAAGTAATGCAAAAACGGGACAATACGGTAACAGGAGGTGAAGCCCATGCACACCACACCTGACACAAATGCAACGCGAATGAAAGAATCTTTACAATTTTTGTAAAATTATTCTGGCAGGGGTTTTGGAGACATGATACAATATTGTCATATTGACTTCCCTTCAAGGGACTTTGATGCGCTGAGCGGTTGTCGGTGCTGAGCAACGGCAGCCGTTGTGTGTCTAGATATACGGGATCGGCCTTTTGTTAGGTCTCTTTCCCGGGACATCGGGAGCAATAAACAATAAGGGCCGGTTGGCAACCCAACCGGCCCTTATTGATATGTGGCGGAGAGAGAGGGATTCGAACCCTCGGTGGAGTATAACCCCCACACTCGCTTAGCAGGCGAGCACCATCGGCCTCTCGGTCATCTCTCCAGGTGGACTTTGTGCTTCGTGGCGGAGGGAGTAGGATTCGAACCCACGGTACTTTCGCACAACGGTTTTCAAGACCGCCGCCTTAAACCACTCGGCCATCCCTCCACGACGATGAGTAAATACCATTTCGCAGGGACACTGTCAATAAACTCCTCTAACGGTTTTTATGAAAGCAAACAGCAGTAAAATAACGGCAAACCAGGAGCAGGAGTTCAGAAACCTGTCCTGTCTCTACGAAATAACCAGGCACCTGGCCTCGGCCATCAGTTTACAGGACTGTCTGGAAAAGATAGTCACCAGTCTGGCCGAGTTGAAGGACATGGACAACGGCACGGTGTCGATTGTCAATCCAACCACCGGCGAATTGGAAATCGAGGTCGCCCACGGCATCACCGCCGAGGCGAAACGTCGGGGACGGTATAAACTGGGCGAGGGAATCACCGGCAAGGTGGTGGCCACCGGCGAGCCGATCATTGTACCGCAGATAGGCGATGAACCGTTGTTTTTGAACCGCACCAGAACCCGCGGCGACGAACGAAAAAAGAAAAGCTCTTTCCTTTGTGTTCCTATCGTAGCGGCGCAGCAGTCCATCGGTGCGCTGTCCATTGACCGGATATACAAGGAAGGATTTGGCACCCAGTCCGAACATGATCTCCGTTTTCTCACCGTGGTCAGCGGGTTGATTGCCGAAACGGTCCAGCGTATTCAGCGGGTCAACGAGGAAAAAGAGGCGCTTCGTCAGGAAAATTCAAAACTGCGGCGGGAACTCTCCGCCAAGAATCGTATCGAGGAGATCATCGGTAATTCATCCCGGATGCAGGAGGTTTTTGACATGGTCCACCGGGTGGCGGATTCCAATGCCACCGTGCTCCTGCGGGGCGAATCGGGAACAGGGAAGACCCTGGTGGCCAAGGCCCTGCACCATAATTCCAGCCGATCGGCCGGCCCTTTTGTGGTGGTGAATTGTTCGGCTCTGCCGGAAACCCTGATGGAGAGCGAACTCTTCGGGCATGAAAAGGGAGCCTTCACCGGCGCCACGGAAAGTAAAAAAGGGCGGTTCGAGCTTGCCGAAGGCGGTACCCTCTTCTTGGATGAGATTGGCGAGATCAGCCCGGCGGTTCAGGTCAAACTCCTCAATGTCATCCAGGAGCGGACCCTGCAGCGGCTCGGTTCGCCGAAAATCATCACAACCAACATCCGGTTGGTGGCTGCCACCAACCGTGATCTGGAAACCGCGGTCAAGGAGATGGCCTTCCGCGAAGATCTGTATTACCGGCTCAATGTTTTTCCCGTCTACCTGCCGCCCTTACGGGAGCGTCGCACCGATATTCTCCTGCTGGCTGAATATTTTCTCGAAAAATATGCCCAGGAAAATCATAAACAGATCAAACGCATCTCCACACCGGCGATCGATCTGTTGGTACAGTACCATTGGCCTGGAAATGTCAGGGAATTACAGAACTGCATGGAACGTGCGGTGCTCATTTGCGACGATTCGGCAATCAAGTCGATCCATTTACCGCCCTCGCTGCAAAGTCCGGACAGCGTTCATTCCAATAAGCCGCTTTCGCTGGCCACGGCGGTTGAAAATTTTGAAAGGGAACTTATTATAGACGCACTGAAAAAAAATAACGGTAACCAGACCAAGGCGGCAAAAAATCTGGACACCAGCCTGCGGATTATCAACTACAAAATCCATAGTTACGGTATTGAACCGAAACACTTTAAAGTTAAATGAAACGCATCCTGTTGCATGTCTGCTGCGGCCCGTGTGCTGTCTATCCCTTGCAGCAACTCCGCCTCCAAGGTTATGAGGTCACCGGTTTTTTTTATAATCCCAACATCCACCCCTATCAGGAATTTCGCCGTCGTATCGACGCGGTTAGGCAGTTCAGCGTTACGACCGGATGCCCGGTTGAGGTGGATGAACAATACGGCCTCACCGAGTACCTGCGGCAGGTAGTGTTCCACGAACAGGAGCGATGTCCCCGTTGTTACGATATGCGACTGTTGCAAACAGTACAGGCCGCCGCCGGCAACTACGATGCCTTCTCCACCACCCTGCTATATTCCAGGTACCAGAACCACCAGGTACTCATCGACCGATGCCACCAGTTGGCTGAGGAATATGGAACACGATTTCATTATGAGGATTTTCGCAGCGGTTGGCAGCAGGGGATAGACGAATCCATCCGCATGGGGCTCTACCGTCAGCCGTACTGCGGCTGTATTTACAGCGAACAGGAACGGTACGATAAACAATTCCGCAAACGCCAAAAACAGGCCGTGACAACCGTTGGTGCCTGAGCGAAGACCTTCTATTCCGCCGCCACGGTGTGCACTAATACAGGTAACAACACAGTATAATTGTATTTCACATCATTTAAAAGTTTGCCTGTCCCGGCAAAGAGCGCAAGGAGAACACCCATGGATAACATTATTGTGCTGGCCACCAGCAATAAAAATAAATTGAAGGAAATCAAAGAAAAACTCAAGGATTTTCCGGTATCGATCAAATCGCTTGCCGATTTTGGCCCCATGCCTGAGGCTGTGGAGGATGGCGAAACATTTGATGACAATGCCTATAAAAAAGCTATTCACTATGCGAAGGTGCTTGGTCTGCCTTGTCTGGCCGATGATTCCGGCCTGGTGGTAGATGCCCTGGACGGAAGGCCCGGTGTCTATTCGGCCCGTTATTCCGGCCCTGAGGCCACGGATTGGAGCAATTGCGAAAAACTATTGGGGGAAATGACCGGACAGGGCAACCGCTCCGCTCATTTCGTCTGTGTGCTCTCCCTGGCGACTCCGTCTGGTCCGGCTCTGACTTGGGAAGGTCGCTGCGACGGGGAAATCATCGCAGAACGCCGGGGGGAATCGGGGTTCGGGTATGATCCCGTCTTTTTCTGCCCGGAATTTGGTAAAACCTTTGCCGAGGCCTCCATGGAGGAAAAGAGCAGCGTCAGTCACCGGGGTCGAGCCTTAGCTGATTTTGCAGCGGAATTTGGTAAAGTGCAGTCCTGGCTCCGTCAGCGGATGGCGGAATTGAAACCGCCCAAACCAGACCATGCTGAGTTTGAGCACAACGATTGGTCACAGGAACGGATGTAAGGCACCAACTCCTGCCTTTCAGCGAGAGTTCCAGGATGAGCGATGACCTCGGCGATATACCCCCATACGTGGAGCTGCTTGAGTGTCGGTCGGTTGCAGCGCCGTTGGTCCGATGCTCCCCCCGGCGATTCCTTTCCGGGAGGATCACGATGCCCAGGCGCAGATCAACTTTGGGGATAGATACCGCAACCAGCACGGGGGAGGATAAGAGCTCAAATATTTTGGTCTCTCCCCCTCTTGTTTGAGCCGTGGGGTATACAGCAGGTTACTCTGCGTTGAGGTTGTGCAGTGCCTGGTATATTTCCTGTCAGATTACCAAGTTTTTCTTTGCAAAGTTTTACCACGGCACTGCTTTCATAACCGGGTCATCAGCTCACTTTTTATTCCTTCGTTTTTTCTGCAAATACCCTCTCCTGGCCTTGCCGGGGCCGACCAACTCCCCAGTTGTCGCATTCCTGATTTTCGGTAGTTCAATACCTGGGCGATCATCAACGGATTCTCTGAAATATTAGGCCGGATTTGTTGAAATCACGGGGTGTTTTGAACCCCTAAGGGGGGCAATAGCGAGAAATACCTGCTTGATTGTGCAATATGAGGTATGCAAGAGAATGATCATTCTTCGGATACTCCTGCTCTTCGTTCTTTGTTGCACTCCGCTGTCAGTCCGGGCAGAACGGGTGGTCCTCTTCCTTGGCGACTCCTTGACCGCCGGATTGGGTGTGGAGGCGGAAGAAGCCTATCCGCAGAGGCTCGGTGCCCTGCTAGTCCGCGATGGGATAACGGATGTGCGAATTGTCAATGGCGGCTTGAGTGGCTCCACCTCGGCCAGTGCCATGGCTCGGTTGAAATGGTACGGAAAAATCCATCCCTCTGTACTGTTTCTTGCTCTGGGCGCAAACGATGGCCTGCGTGGTCTCACCGTCGAGGAGATGGAGAAAAATCTGGCAGAGGTGATTAGTTCTGCCCAGGCACAGGGCATGACCGTGATCCTTGCTGGCATGGAACTGCCTCCCAATTATGGCGATGCCTACACCGGGGCCTTCCGCGCCGTATATCGCGATCTTGCGGCCCGGTATAATATTGCACTGATCCCCTTTCTCCTCGAGGGGGTCGGCGGGGTCGTGGCGCTCAATCAGGCCGATGGCATCCATCCCAATGCCGAAGGCCATCGCACTATTGCCCTCCATGCCTATCCCATTCTCAAACAACACCTTCTCACGACCAATGCCGCTCGAAAAGAGTAATAATGCACCAGCTGAACAGGGTGATCGCCTGATAATTCAGGTCAAGAATCTGTATAAATCTTATTTTCAGCCGGGATCAGGAAGTCTGACCGTGCTGGCCGGGGCCTGTTTTTCTCTGGAGGCCGGGGCGACTTTGGCGGTTACCGGCCAGTCCGGCAGCGGCAAATCGACCCTGATTGCCCTGCTGGCTGGACTTGATAGGCCGGACCAGGGGCAGGTGAGGGTGCATGGTTCCGATCTGGTGAATCTGTCGGAGGCTCAACTGACCCGTTTCCGGGCTGAGAATATCGGCATTATTTTTCAACAGTTTCATTTGATGCCGCATTTGTCCGCCGAGGAAAATATCCGTCTGCCGCTGGAGCTTACCAACCGTCCGTGCAGCCAGGAAAAGATTGATTTGCTGTTGGCACAGGTGGGCCTATCGGCACGCAGAAACCATCTGCCCGCGCAGCTCAGTGGCGGCGAATGCCAGCGGGTGGCGATTGCCAGGGCTTTGGCGGTGGAGCCTGTCCTTCTGTTGGCCGATGAACCCACCGGCAATCTGGATAGCGCCACTGGTCGGGAAGTGTCAGATCTGCTTTTTCAGCTGGTCGACCGGAAGCAGATGACCATGCTTGTGGTCACCCATAATCAAGAACTGGCTGATCGCTGTACCCATCGTTTACGGCTCGAGCAAGGCCTCTTGCAGTGAACGTCCTGGTGCGACTAGGCTGGCGGGATCTTTGCCGTAACCGCCGATTCTCCTTGCTGTTCATTGTCAATCTCGCCCTTGGCCTCACCGGTTTCATGGTCATCGGTTCTTTCAGCGGTTCACTCAACCATCATCTTGAGGGCAATCTCCGGGAAATACTCACCGCCGACCTGGTGCTCCAATCCTCCCGTCCCCTGACCGTACAGGAGATTGCGACAAGCCGGGAGATCACCGGTCCGGACAGCAGGTATTCGGAGCAGATTTCCTTCTATTCCATGGTCAAGGGCGGCACAGTTGCCAAGCTGGCACAGATCGTGGCCATTGATAGTGCCTATCCCCTGTACGGAGCCTTTCGCATTCCCGAGGCCGGCTCTCCTGCCCAGGTGATCAACAGTCTGCAGCAGGCACAGAAACTGCTGATGAGCCGGGAAACGGCACGATCCCTGGACCTGCGGCAGGGCGATACCCTGCACATTGGCAAGGCCGCTTATGAGGTGGCGTATTTCTTTGATCAGGAGCCGAGCAGCGAGTTATCCGCCCTTGTCCTTGCGCCGAAAATTTATCTCGGAGTGCCCCAGTTGCATAATTCCGGGCTCATCCGTTTCGGCAGCAGAATAGCCTACAAGCATTTCATCCGTCTGCCCGACTCGGCAGATGCGGCGCAGGTTTTTACCCGCCTCAAAAGATCTTTTACAGAGAATCCCGAGAAAACGTCAGACATCCGGGTCGCCAACACCCGGGATGTCAACCGGCGCCTGGGACGGGTCGTGACCTATTTCAGCACCTTTCTCGGTCTTGTGGGCATGGTTTCGCTTTTTCTTTCAGGCTTGACCGCAGCTTTTCTATTCCGGGAACAACTGCAGGCGAGGTTGAAAGAAACCGCCATTCTGCTGAGTCTTGGCGCCAGCCAGCGGCAATGTCTCGCCCTTTCCGCCGGGCAGCTTTCGTTGCTCGGCCTGGTGGCCGCCTGTGTGGCCATCGTTTTGGCCTGGTTGCTGCTACCGCTCTTCGGCCGCCTGTTCACTGGCATCATCCCGCCCCATCTCCATCTGACTGTTGCGCCAACGACGGCGATCCTCACCCTGCTTGTCGGCGCAATCGGTAGCCTGCTATTCTGTCTGCCGGTGTATCTTCGCATTTTTACCGTGCGCCCCCTCTCACTGCTTCAGGAAGATGTCGGAAAGGGTACCACCAGCGGGACAGGATCCCTGCTCCTCTTCGCCACTACGCTACCGGCTTTGGCCATGTTCGCACTGCTGGCAACCATCTTGAGTAGGAGCCAGTGGCAAGGAGGCATGTTCACCGCTGGACTCTTTGCTCTGGTGGCCACTTTTTCCCTGATCGCTGGTCTGCTCCTCATTGGCTGCCGCAGGTGGTCGCAGACAAGCAGTCTGACCTGGAGGATCGTCTGGCGCAATCTCTATCGAAACCGGCTGTCTGCCACCGCCGTTTTCGTGGCCCTGGCCACCTCCCTGCTGCTCGTCAATCTCATTCCCCAGATTCAACAAGGGTTGATGGAGGAGATCGGTCAGCCGGAGGGGATTGAGTTGCCGGTCTATTTTTTGGTGGACATTCAGCAGGAACAGCAGCAGCCGTTGCGTTCTTTTTTTCAGGGGACCGGCCCTGTGCTTTCTCCACTTGCCCCCATGGTGCAGGGACGGATCGTCACGGTCAACTCAATGCCTTTTTCCCAGTGGCGCCGAGAGCACCAGGGGGCAGAAAATGACGCATTCCGGAGAACGGAGTATAATTTTTCGAGCCGGGAGCAGTTGGAGGCTTCTGAATATGTGGTCCAAGGGCCGCCCATGAGCACGATGCCCTGGTTGGGGAAGCCGGGGCAGCCCTTCGAGATCTCGATGGAACAGCAGTTCAGTCAACGGTTGGGAGTCACCATTGGCGACCGCCTGCTGGTCGATATTCAGGGAATGGAGATCGAGGGAAGGATTGTTAATTTGCGCAAGGTGCGCTGGAATAGTTTTCAGCCTAATTTTTTCTTGCTGCTGCAACAAGGCGTGCTGGATGATGCCCCCAAGACCTATCTGGCCTCGGTGAGCCGGATTGCCCCGGAAGAAAAGCAAGAGGTGCTGAACCGGTTGGCCGGTGCCTTCCCCAATATTTCAGTGATTGATGTGACCGGGATGGTCGCGCAGTTAGGTGATATTGCCGGTAAGCTGACGGGTTCGTTGCGATTCATGGCCTGGCTGGCCATGGCGACCGGGTTGATAGCCGTGATTTCGATCGCCCGCCAGGAGGCCCTGCGGCGCGAGCGGGAAGTGAACCTGCTCAGGGTGCTGGGGGCCGGGATTGGGAGAATTCGGATCCTGGTCACCCTTGAATTTGGTTTTTTGGGAGCTACGGCTGCGTTTACCGCCGTTCTTTTCAGTTATGCGGGCGCCTACGCAGTGGCCTGGTTGCTGTTTGACCGCATCTGGCACTTGCAGTGGCAGTCGGGTATCAGCCTGCTCGTCGCAACCCCCCTGATTTGCGCCTTAATCGCCTTGTTTGCGGCAGACACGGTTATTCGCCGTAAACCCACGGTCCTGCTGGGATGAGTCAGAATGAAAAGGCGTACGCGGCCTGATTGGGGGCAGCAAAGAAGGACGAGGTTTCCGGGAAGCACGCTCAGTCTGAATCGTCTCCTGCGCGTCGGTTGTTAATTGGCGTCGGTATTTTTCACCCAGACCTCCTGAAGGACACCGTCGTGGTCCTCAGGGATCATGACTCTGCACTTGAGCACTCCTTCTTCAAAGGTGCCATAGGTGGCAAAACGAGGGATATGGAGCGTGCCGTTGTCGTCCAGCGGTACCATGGCAATGATATCACCGCCGTTTCCAAGGGTAAGTTCACAGGGGATCTTGCGCATAAAAAAAATCCTAGCAGGCTATGCCTTCCGGCGCCTTAAATAGTCTTTCCGTTTTTTTCGACCAGAGTAGTTGCCTGGCCCCTGACCTCAGGGATTTGCATCGTTTGTTCCAAGAGAGAAGGCGGTCCGTTGAGCGCCTCAAAGATCCCCTGGTCCCGGCTGTACAGGTCTGGCTTGAACAGTAGGACCCCATCCTGGACGCTGGTGGTCAGGTACATGAGAAAAATAGGCAGCGGTTGTTTGAGAATGATTGTCGTCGTTTTACCCGAGGCCAGAATTTGGTCGAATTTTTCTACGTTGGTCGGATTGCCGGGATCATTGGCAATGAGCATTTTTCCAAGTTGCAGGGGATTTTGCGTCCGTATACATCCGTGACTGAAGGCGCGCTGCGTCCTTCCGAATAGTGATTTGCTCGGAGTGTCATGGAGATACACGTGATACGGGTTAGGAAAGAGGAATTTGATCAGACCCAGCGAACTGTCAGCCCCTGAATCCTGACGAAGCGTATAGGGAAAATGTTTTCCCAGGTACTGGTTCCAGGGGATTGAGGCCGAATCGACTTCGGTGCCGCTACTGTCAAAGATACGAAGACGTTGTTTGTGGAGAAAATTCGTATCCTTGGCTATGCTGGGTACCGTTTCATTTTTTATAATATCAGGCGGGATGGTCCAGGTCGGGTTGAGCACAATATAGGTGACGGCTGACCTGAAAACCGGGGTTTGATGAAAGGGTTGGCCGACCATGACCTTACTGGACCAGGTCAGTTTGTTTTGATGGTAGTACTCAACTCTAAAGCCGGCGATATCGACAATGAGGCTGGAGCTAGGCATGTCACGGATAACCCACCGTGTTCGTTCCAGATTAACCCGAATCTGATTGATTCGTTCGGCCACGGAGACATTCATGGCCGCAATAGTATTTTTTCCACCAACGCCATCAGGCTCCATATGGTGCCTAGTTTGAAAGGATTTGACCGCCGCCACCAACGCGTCGTCAAAAAAGGCCGGATCGCCTGTCCCTTTTTGCTTTAAATCGCCGGTACTTGTCAGTCGTTTGCGCATCGCCGCCACCCTGCCATCCTGCATGCCTGGTGTAAGGCTTGGTCCCGGGGGGATATGGGGCCAACCGCCGTTGCTGGCTATTTTTCGGTATTGGGTCAACGCCTGCTTAAGATTCACATAGGCCTGGTGATCAGGGGAGCGAGTATCCAGGAGCGCCCGGACCGTGCCCGTTTTGATCGCAGTGAGATAGGTTTCACTGGGAAAGGAACGGGGTGTGTCCGGTTCAAGATTATGCCTTTCTTCGACCTTGCGGGGATCGACCTTGCCGTATCGTTTATGCTGACCCAACAGGATCATGGCATCGGAGAGCAGCAGGTCGTATTCCACCAGCTTGGCCAAGGTGGAGACTTCCTTTAGCTCGTTGCCATATTGGGTGATGGCCTTGAGATGATAGTCGTCGGGTATGAGTCCCTCGTCGGCACCAGCTATAATGGCTGCCAAGAGTTGACTGATGTTGTCCTGACTGGTCCACAGCAACTGAAATTGGTTTTTGCGATAGAGGTCGAGGAGGAAGCCCGCAGCATAAATCGGTTCTTTGCCAAGGGCGTCTGGTTGCTCTTCGAAATACAATTGTTCAAGTCGTTGTTGGATAAACAATTGTCCGGTATCTTCGTCTCCCCTCGCGAGTGACACAAACAAGATCGACAGGAGAAGCAGAATTCCTCCGAATGTGAGGAGGGGGGAGGTGTGGCGGCATGCTGGCATAGTATTTTTTTCCGGAACTCGAGCTGATCTCTTCTTGTTGGGTCAGGCTGGAGTTACTTGTTTGTAATAAGGAAAGTACAGCGCAATTTTGGCTGAAGTATTTGCCTTTCTTTTTAAGAAGGAACCTCGATCATGACAAGAGATTATAAAGCATTTCTCCGGGAAAAACCCGCAAGTTGTCCTCCGCAACGGAAGAATAAGCCGAATCCATTGCAGTCGGGATGGAGCACTGTGCTTTTTTGGGGGAACCTGTCCTGCAAGGATTATTTGCTATGACAGCTTCCGGTTGTATCAGTCTGGCGATGGTCACCAGGGTGTTAATAAAGGCTAGGGGGGAGGGGCTGCAAATAAAATCCGGATTCATTACATGAACCCGTCCGTCCCTGATTACTTTTATAGCGGTAAAACTCTGCCAGTTTTTCTTTTCCTGAGTGCCGATCCCATGACCGCAACGATGATCAGATCTGGCTTGAGGGCAATGACCTGGTCTGTTTTTATGGCACCGGAAAATAGGCCTCCATCGATATTGTTGCCACCTTCCAGATGGATGAAATCATTGGTGCACGAGCTTTGCACCGAAGAAAAGACCGGATGTGCGCCGACCAGCAGAAAAACATTCCGGCGGGGAAGGTGGGCGACGGCCTGTTGCTCAAGTCTGAGAATCTACCCTAAACGGATAAACTGTTCGCAGAGGTCCTTGAACGAAGCGGGTTGGCTGAAGATTTCCACCCGAAATACGAGATTCTTCAGTTTTTCGACTTGATGGAAGGGAATCAGGTTGTTGGCCAGGATCAGTTCAGGGTGTCGGTTGGCAATCTTTTCAATGCGCAGTTCCTGGACGGACCCACCTTTTTCCTTGTGTCCAGCGGCCTCCGGGGTTTGGCAGTAAATGGTGTTGCTCACCAAACGCTCAGCCCCAAGGGAAAAATATTCTCGGTTATCAGGGGGCCCAGGGAAACAATTCGTTGATACAACGGTGCCGGAAGTGACCCAGCATCGGTGGCCAGCGTCCAAAAGAACAAGATTCGGTAAAATTTTATGAGTTCTTCGACCTTGCGTTCGTGCGCTGGCTGCATAGAACCGGGGCGCAGTGCGAGACGGTCTTTAGGCGACAGGGGCGCGAGGAGATCAACTCGTAGCAAGTTGCATTAACAGAATTTCTCCGGTCGCTGTCGATGGTTTCGGTTTTTCTCCCTGTGCAATCCTTGTTATTCGTGACAGCAGCCTGATTATTCAAGATTTTCTTGAATGCGATAGGCAAGGGAAAGTCGAGACAATCCTTTGTGCTGGCGAAGGTATTTTAGGAGATTTTTCAGGTGAGGGGAAACAACGCCGAACTCGTCATCAGATAACGTCGTCGTCGCTCAAATCATCCTCTTCTTCGTCAAGGGGATCATCCGAATCGTCATCGCTGTCATCTGAAAATTCATCCTCTTCATCAAACTCGTCACTTTCATCCGGAGATATTTCCGGAGTTGAACTGTCATCTGCTGAGCGGACTGTCTTTGGAATTTTTGATTCCGGCAGGATGAATTCTCTAATTTTTTCAACTTCCTCTGGTAACAGGAGGTCGGCCTGGCAGATTTTGCATCCTTTGACGTGTTGATCAACAAACTGCATCATACGGGCAGGAGCCATTGTTTCCTGTTTGACCCGGACGTACCAGTCTTTAATGAGGCGTATCAGTTGTTCACATTCCATTGAATAAATAGGGAGTTTTTCCCTTCCTGTTAGTCTGCCTGTTGTCCGGGGGTCACAGGAGAAATTAATAAAAAGTTGTGTTTCTGTTCAAGAGATATTAAATATCTATTCATTCGGAAGTGGAAAGGGCACTGGTGGCTTTCCCGGACTTCAAATCCGGTGTGCCGGGTGAATAATCCGGCAGGTGGGTTCGATTCCCATGCACTTCCGCCATTTTTCAATGGTATCCATACCTATTTCAAAGCCTATTCTAGCCTGAATCTTTCTGCACTGTCAATCTTCTTTTCCCCTTGGTTTGCGTCAACAAAAAAACTGCATAACGGTTTGTATGCAACCAAAGCACAAGGGATCATCATTGTCTGTACTCCAAATCTTGACCAATAAAACCGAAATCCCCTTGAAGTGCTTGATATTCTTTCCTGGCTTGCCGGAAAGCGTCATGTCTTAACTCAGTTTATTCTCTACGCTCCGCACCTTATCGGCCATGGTTTGCTCGCGGTCAATGCGAGTACCGAGCTTGATGGTGGTGGTGATGCGTGGCGCCCCCATGGCATGGACCCGCTCATGGCACTGCTTGACCGCTGCCATCACCGCATCCCAGTCACCCTCGATATTGGTGCCGAAGGCATGCAGTTGCGATTGCAGCCCGGCAGCCTGCAGTACCCGGTGGCACTCGGCCACATAAGTAGAAACGGAAACGCCAACACCGAGCGGCACGATACACAGATCCAGAATCACTTGCATACTCTCCTCCTTTCCATCGGGTGCGCCCGAACATTTTTGCACGACAATCAACCACGGGGAAGCCCACCATCCTCACCAAAACAGGTGATTTCTCTTTTCCCATTTATACCTTTTTCCACTATGCTACAGAGATCCATTGAAAACAACCTGTAACTCCCCTGCCCATGAGGTTGCCATGCGTATTCTCATTCTTGAAGATTCCAAGCCCACCCAGCAACTGCTGCAATCTCGCCTGGAAAAGGCGGGGATTACCGTCGATACAGCCGATAACGGCCATCAGGGATTCCAACTGGCGACTTCAAACGCCTATGACATCATCCTCAGTGATATCCACATGCCGCATTGGGACGGCTTTAAATTCATCGAGGCCATCCAGGTGGTCAGCCCGCATCTGCCCATCCTGATTATTACTTCCGACCATGATGACCGGCAAACCTTAGAGCGCCTAGAACAGTACCCAAATGTTCTGGGGGTCTTGGCCAAACCCTTTGATTTTGATGCCTTGTTCAAGCGGCTGGCCAGCATCCCCAAGCTGGCGCACACCAGTGTCAACAAGAAGGCCAAAATAGTCTGCACCATCGGTCCGGCATCCAATAGTTCGGATATGCTCGGCAAAATGATAGTCGCTGGCATGGATGTGGCTCGTCTCAACTTCTCGCACGGCAGTTATGAGTCGCACGAAGCAACCTTGCTGGCGATCCGGGAGGCGGAAAAGGCCTGGGAGAAACCCATCGCCGTGCTCCAGGATCTATGCGGACCCAAGATCCGCACCGGACCCATGACGGATGGTGCTATCCGGCTGATGGCCGGTGAGGTGTTGGTTATCCAGGCCGAACCGATGGAAGGGACTGTGGATCGGATTTCGACCATTACCCCGGCCATTCTTGCCGATTTGCGAGTCGGCGATCCGGTGCTGCTTGACGATGGTCTGCTGGAACTGCGGGTGGTCAAGGAAGGTGTTGCCGAGGTGCATTGTGAGGTGATTGTCGGCGGGACCCTGAAATCGAGCAAGGGGATCAACCTGCCTTCAACAGTGATTTCTCTGCCCAGCGTCACCGAAAAGGACTGGTGCGATCTCGACTGGGGCCTCAATCATTCCATCGATTATGTCGCCCTTTCTTTTGTGCGTACCGCCGATGAAATCAGGCGGATTAAGGACTACATCAAGGCCTCGGGCAAACGTAATCTCAAGGTGGTGGCCAAGATTGAAAAGCCGGAGGCCGTGCAGAATATCAAAGAGATCATCGCGGTTGCCGATGCCATCATGATTGCCCGCGGTGATATGGGGGTTGAGCTGCCGGCAGCGCGGGTTCCCCGGATTCAGGAGCGGATCATTCAGCTCTGCTGGGAAATGAACACCCCGGTGATCACCGCCACCCAGATGCTTGATTCCATGACCATCAATGCTCGGCCGACCCGGGCAGAGGTCACCGACGTCAGTATGGCCATCAAGGAAGGGACCGATGCAGTGATGCTCTCCCAGGAAACGGCCACGGGGATCGATCCGGTCAATGTGGTGCGCACCATGGCCTCGATTATCTGTGAGGAGGAACGGTATGCGCGCCCCATCACCGAACATTATCAGGAACTGGTAGCGGCTTCGGTCCTCAATCCCGAGCTTTCCGCAGTGGCCAACCTCAGCACCAATAGCGCCACCCTGTTGCTGGATCCGGACGGCACCCTTTATCCGACCCTTTCCAAGTGGAATCGCAAGGTGCCGATTCTGCTGGTCACCAAGTCCTTGCATGTGGCCCGGCACGCCGGCTTGTATAACAACATTTTTCCCCTTATTATCCGTGACGAATTGGGTCGCACCGAGATGCTCTTCCGCTCTCTTGCCATGGCCCGGGAGTGGGGATATATCCATGACGGCGAGGTGGTTGCCGTGGTCGAGGGCGCACGCCTGACTCGCAGCGGCATCAGTCAGCTGGCAGCGGTCCAGGTGATCCGGGTTGAAAAAGGCTGAGCAGGTATTTGCCGGTTAGTAGCTGCAAGGACTTAGAGTCGGGCCGCAAGACGCCGGACCTGGTGCATCGTGTCCTGGAGATCGATAGTCAGAATCTTCCGGTTGTGGACAACCATCTGGCCATTGACAACGACCGTGCGGACATCGGTCGCCCCTCCGCTGTACACGAGGAGATTGGGGTTGTAAAAGGGCTGGAGGTGCGGTTGCTGCAGGTCAATGAGGATCAGGTCAGCAGGCAAGCCGGGCGCCAGGAGTCCATGTCCGGCACCCAATCCCAGGGCCGCGGCACCGCTCCAGGTGGCCATCTCAAGGATCCGGGAGGCCGGTACGGCAACCGGGTCGCAGTCGTTTACTTTCTGCAGCTTCGCAGTGAGGTCCATTTCGCGGAACATATCCAGGCTGTTGTTCGAGGCAGCCCCGTCCGTGCCCAGGCCGACCCGGATCTGCCGAGCGAGCAGAGCAAGCAACGGTGCTCTGCCGGAGGCCAGTTTGAGATGGCTTTGCGGGCAGACCACTACCCCGGCGTCCCTCCCTGCGAGGATGTTGAGGTCCTCGTCATCTGCCCAGACACAGTGGACGCAGACCGTGTCCCGGTCCAGCACACCGAGGGCCTCCAGATGGCGGATCGGTGTTGCGGCGAGCGGCTGGGCGATCTGCCGGATTTCATCCCGGGTCTCGGCCACATGGAGAAACAGGGGGACTTGGTATTTTCGGGTCAGTTCCTTGGCCCGCTGCAGGGTCTGATTGCCGCAGGTATAGGGGGAATGGGCGAAGATTGCCGGGGTGATGAGCGGGTGACGACCTTGCCAGTCATCAAGAAAGCGTTCCGCAACCGCGATGTTTTGGCTCGGGTCCGCGACGCCGGGGGCCGGAAAATCGATGACCGCCTGGCCGGCAACGCAACGAATTCCAGTTTCTGCACAGGCCCGGGCCACCGCATCCTCAAAAAAATAGCCGTCGGCAACCGTGGTAATGCCCCCCAGTAGCATCTCGGCGGCCGCCAGTTGGGCGCACCAGTAGACCATCTCCGGATGGACCTGCCGGGCTTCGGCCGGAAAGATATGGTCTTGGAGCCAAGTCATCAAGGGGAGGTCATCGGCCATGCCCCGGAACAGGGTCATGGGGGCATGGCAATGGCCATTGACAAGGCCGGACAGCGCCAACTGTCCCAGCGCGTCCACCAGCGTCCCGGTCCCGATTGGCGGACATTCGTCCATCGGACCAATTCCGGCGATAGTTGAACCGCTGATAGCTATAAATCCGGGAAAAATAAGGGCTTCTTTTCCTGGATGGGTGAGAATCGAACAATTGGTAATGAGGATATCTATGTTCATAACTGCTTGCGCAAGGCGTAAGAGATAGTGTATCACAGGGAACCGGCTTGACCGGAAAGAACAGCGCAACTATACCCGATTTTCCGGGCTGAGCAAGAGGGAGACGGCGATGTCCGCCTCAGATTCCCCTGCCGTTGCCGATACCGATATTGAGGATTCGATGGGATTTCGTTGTGGAATTGTCGGGCTGCCCAATGTGGGCAAGTCCACTATTTTTAATGCCTTGACCGCCGCCGCCATTGCCGCGGAAAACTACCCTTTCTGTACCATTGAGCCCAATGTCGGCATCGTCCCGGTCCCGGATGAGCGGCTCGACCGGTTGGCCATTCTGGCAAAGACCAAAAGCAAAGTCTCCACCCAAATGGAGTTTGTCGACATTGCCGGTCTGGTGAAAGGCGCCAGCCAGGGCGAGGGCTTGGGCAACCAGTTTCTCGGTCATATCCGCCAGGTTGATGCCATTTTGCATGTGGTGCGCTGCTTTGAGGATGACAACATTATTCATGTCGATGGCAGCGTCGATCCGTTGCGCGACATGGAGGTGATCTCCATGGAGCTGATTCTCGCTGATATGGACACCGTGGAAAAACGCCTGGCAAAGGCACGGAGCCAGGCGAAATCAGGTGACAAGAAATTTCAGGCCGAGGCCGTCTTTCTTGAGCAGGTCCAGGGTGTGCTCAACCAGGGTAAACCCGCCCGGACCCTTGTGGTCGAAACCGACCAGCAGGGCGAGTTACTCCGTGATCTCTGCCTGCTGACCACCAAGCCGGTTCTCTATGTCGCCAATGTCAGCGAAGAAGATCTGGCCACGGGGAACAAATATGTCGATCAGCTGGCCAAGGCCGCAGCCGAGGAAGCGGCCTCCATGGTCACGATTGCCGGGGCGATCGAGCAGGAATTGAGCCTTCTCAGTGCCGAAGAGCAGCGGGAGTTTCTCGCTGAAATGGGGATGACTGAGCCGGGCCTGCACCGTTTGATCAAGGCGGGCTACCAGTTGCTCGGGCTCATTACCTATTTCACCGTGGGCGAGAAAGAAACCCGGGCTTGGACCATCAAAAAAGGCACCAAGGGGCCGGGGGCGGCGGGTAAAATCCATAGCGATTTTGAACGCGGTTTCATCCGGGCGGAGGTCATTGCCTATGACGATTATATTACCTGCGGGTCGGAGTCTGTTGCCCGCGATCGTGGGCTGATGCGTTCTGAGGGTAAGGAATATGTGGTGCAGGATGGGGATTGCATCCTCTTCCGTTTTAATGTGTAACCAGTCCCGCCATCGAAACAGCTGTCGTGGGATGACGGATGGTGGATTGATATGCCTAATGGCGGGTGAGACGACCGTATGACGGATGCAGTTGAAAAGAAACTCTTTGTAGCCCAACTGATAGCCGGGCAGCAGGTTCAGGATATTTTTCTGGTTTCAAGGAAATCCCTGGCCGAAACCAAGGCTGGTAAGCCCTATTTGGCGCTTGCCCTGATGGATAAAACCGGTGAGATCGAGGCCCGGCTCTGGGAGAATGCCCTGCAATTCGACGCCCAGAGCGAAGAAGGCGCCTTTGTCCTGGTGCAGGCCGTTGCCAAACCCTTCCGCAACCAGCTGCAGCTGGTTGTCCATTCTCTGCAGCAGGTGGCGGAGGAGGGGGTGCCTCTGGCGGATTTCATGCCGGCCAGCATCCGGCCGCTGACGGAGATGGCCGGAGAGTTGGACGCGGTTATCGCCGGTATTGCCGATGCGGCCCTGCAGGCTCTGCTCCGTGAGATCTTCCAGGGCGAGACCCTGTCCCGCTTCCAGCGTGCGCCGGCGGCCAAGAAAATGCACCACGCCTATATCGGTGGTCTCATCGAACATACCCTGTCCATCGTGGGCATGGCAAAAAAGACGGCTGAGCATTATCCAATGCTTGATCGGGATATGCTCATCGCCGGTGCCCTGCTCCATGATATCGCTAAGATCGAGGAATTCGATTTCGCCCGTCCGCCCTTTGGGTATACGGATCGCGGCCGGCTGGTTGGCCATCTTGTGCTCGGGGTGGAGATGGTTCGTCGGGCAGCGGAAATGGTGACCGATATCACCGATGACCGGGTAGACCAGCTGATGCATATCATCCTTAGTCATCACGGTCAGGTGGCCTTTGGCTCCCCGGTCCTGCCCATGACCCCCGAGGCCATCCTGCTGCATCATCTTGATGATATGGATGCCAAAATGAATTACATGGAAGGGCTCCGTGGCAAGTTGACCGGTCCCGGCTGGCAGTGGACCGACTACCAGCGGCCCCTGGAGCGCTATCTCTATCTCCGTGCGAGTGGCGTTGAAGAGGAACCGGAAGAATCGCGGGAAGGGCAGCAAGAGGATGCGCCCGTCCAGGATCAGGCGCCTTCCCTCCCTCCTCGGCCTAAAAAAGAAATGGTTACGCGTCAGCAGACCCTGTTCTGAGCCATGGCCTTTTCCGTTATTCTCGGCCAAACCAAGGCCCTTACCCTCCTGAGCAGGGCTTTAGGCAGTGGCAGGCTGGCCCATGCCTATCTGCTTGCCGGTCCGGATGGGGTCGGGAAAACCACAGTCGCGCTCGATCTGGCTGCGGTGCTCCTCTGCCGCCACCCGCTATCAGGCCGTCCCTGCGGTTGCTGTCCCGGCTGTCTCAAATTTCAGTCGGGAAATCATCCGGATTTCGTGCGGATTCGGCCTGAGGGCGCGGCAATCAAAATCGATCAGATCCGTAACTTGAAGAAAGCGCTCAACTTTGCGCCGTTTGAGAGCAGTCAGCGGATCGTCCTCCTTGAAGAGGTCCACACCCTTCGGCGGGAGGCAGGCAACAGTCTGCTCAAAGTCCTTGAAGAGCCGCCTGCGAACAACATCCTCATTCTGGTGGGCAACTCAACCGGATCGCTTCTGGCCACCATCCTTTCCCGCTGTCAGGTCATCCCCTTCACCCCTCTGCCGTTGCGATTGGCGGCCGAGATCATCCAGCGCCACAAGCCGCAGCTGGATGGGGCCGGTTGCCTGGCGTTGGCGGCCTTGGTTGATGGTTGTCCCGGTCAGGCCTTGACTATGGAGGCAGACGGCATTCTTGCCCTCTATCAGCGTCTGCTTGATGCCATAGTAGCCGATCAGGGGGGGCGGGCAGAGCGGGTCGAAAAAGCCCTGGCCCTTGCCGCCGAGCTGGCGGAATGCAAGGAGGGGGTCGAACCGTTGCTTGCTCTCTTGAGAATATTTTTTAAGAACGGTATGGCTGCCCGAACAGCAGTTGCTTGCGCCGCCTTCGCCCCGGAGGTGTTGCGGGCAAGAGAACGCTGGAATTTACAGCAGCTTTCTGCTAAGATAAGCGCCATTGACCTGGCGGAACAAGCGCTTGCCAGAAACTGCAACCGTGGTCTGACCAGCGAGGTGCTTCTCCTGGATCTTTTTGACTGCAGCACCCCTTATCGTGAAACGACATGACAGACGTGCAAGCCGAGCCGCTGCCTGCTGAGCTTCCCCCTCTCGGGGAAAGCGGCAGGGAAGACGTGGTTCTCCATTATTATAAAATCCGGTTCCGCGAGCAAGGGCAGGAATTCACCGCCAGTGCCCATGTTACCGATCTTGTTCGCGGCGATCAGGTGATGGTGCGGGCTGAGCAGGGTCCGGAGCCTGCGGTCGTGGTCATCCGTTCAGCCGGGGCCATAGATGTCGGGATAGAAAGGCCGGTCAGCTACCGTATCCATCGCCGGGCCAGTGACGAAGAAAAAGAAAAATACGCCCTCCTGCCCCATTTGGAACAGGAGGCCTTTCGCCTTTGCCGGAAACAGGTCGAAATTCTGCATCTGCCGATGCACCTGGTCCGGGTGGAGCGTTTTTTCAACGGCTCCAAAATTATCTTTTATTTCACCGCCGAAAGCCGAGTCGATTTCAGGGAACTGGTCAAGGTGCTTGTCCAGGAATTCCGCACCCGGGTGGAGATGCGCCAGATAGGCGTTCGTCATGAAACCCAGATGATCGGCGGACTTGGGGCCTGCGGTCGCGAGTTATGCTGCACCTCTTTTTTGACCAAATTTGATTCAGTTTCGATCAAAATGGCCAAGACCCAGGATCTGCCGCTCAATCCGGCTAAAATATCGGGGTTGTGCAATCGTCTGCTCTGTTGCCTGACCTACGAATACGAGGCCTACCGCACCATGAAAAAAGGGATGCCGCGGGTGGGACGGGCCATGCAGTTTGAGGGGAAGACCTACACTGTCAACCGGCAGGTTCCGCTGCTGGGCAAGGTGGTGGCTGTCTCGTCCGGAGGCGAGGAGCGGTTGTTCACCGAAGAGGAATGGCGGGCTGCTGATCCCATGCCGAAAAGTACCGGTCGCAAAGGGCCGGGGCGCAAAGGGACTGGTTCCCGGCAGACCTCCATCGATATCTGGGGCGTACAGGACGTGCCTGAGGACGATGAGCAAAACTTGCCGGACGAGAGTTAACCTGGTTGACCCGCACCTACCTAGGCTGCCATTCGAAGCCGGCAGGCGCAACCATGAATTTTCAAGTGTCGTGGGAGTCTGCAGGTGTTGAACAACAGGGGACCGTAAGCGGGTCTTCTTCTTAGTTGTTGATCGTGATGTGGGAGTATCTTGTCCATCGTTCTGGCCAATTCAAGTCTGGAAAACGAACAGTCTAACGACCTAACCAACCTGAGCAGGTTTATTTCCATTATGACAACTTACGTCACCACCCCGATCTATTATGTCAACGCCATGCCCCATCTCGGACATGCTTATACCACGATTGTTACCGATACCTACAGCCGCTATCGGCGTCTCTGTGGTGATGAGGTGCGCTTTCAGACCGGTACCGACGAGCATGGCGAAAAAATCGCCGAAGCCGCCGCCAAGGCCGGGGAAACTCCCCGGCAGTATGTCGACCGGATCGCGGTGGCCTTCAAGGAAACCTGGCCGCTGCTCTCCATCCATCCGGACTATACCATCCGCACCACCGATGCGGATCACATCAAGACCGTGCAGGACATCCTCCAACTGGTGTATGACCGGGACGATATCTATTTCAGCGAATATTCGGGATTGTATTGCCAGGGATGTGAGCGGTTCCTGACCGAAAAAGAGTTGGTGGACGGCAAATGCCCCGATCATCTGACCGAACCAAAGGCGATCAGCGAGCAGAATTATTTCTTCCGGATGTCGAAATATCAGGACTGGCTCATCGATCACATCAAGACCCACCCGGAATTCATTACCCCGGAACGTTACCGCAATGAGGTCCTGTCCTTTCTCAGTGAGCCCTTGGAAGATCTGTGCATTTCCCGACCGACCTCGCGCCTGACCTGGGGCATCCCCTTGCCCTTTGACGACAAATTCGTCACCTATGTCTGGTTTGACGCGCTCATCAACTATCTGACCGGTATCGGCTATCCCGACGGCCCTGATTTTGAAAAGTACTGGGCCGCCGTTGAACACGTTATTGCCAAGGATATTCTTAAACCGCATGCCATCTATTGGCCGACCATGATCCAGGCTCTGGGGCTCCCACCCTACAAACGCCTCCATGTGCATGGGTATTGGAATGTGGATGCCACCAAAATGTCAAAATCCTTGGGCAATGTGGTCAGGCCCAAGGAGTTGGTGGACATCTACGGGGTCGATACGGTCCGCTATTTTGTGCTGCGGGAGATGAGTTTCGGTCTTGATTCCTCCTTTTCCAGCGATGCCATCTTCGCCCGCCACAACTCTGATTTGGCCAATGACCTTGGCAATCTATTTTCCCGCTCCCTGACCATGATCGACAAATATGCCGAGGGGCGGATTCCGGAATGTGGTGCTGATTCTTTGTTTACCCCGGAGGATCGCGAACTGATGAGTGCTATGTCCGCCATGGTGGTGCAGTACCGGGAAAACATGGACACCTTCAAATTTCATAAGGCCCTCCAGGCTATCTGGGAGGTCATCGGTTTGCTCAATCGCTATATCGTCGGCAATGCCCCCTGGGAATTGGCCAAGGATACACGTCATGCCGACCGGTTACGGATGGTTCTGTATCACCTGGCCGAGGCTTTATGGATGATAGCCCTGGTCCTCAAACCGATCATGCCTGACACAGCGGAGAAGATGGCCCATGCTCTGGGCATGCAGGCAGAATTCTCCAGTGCGAGCCTGGACGCCGTGGGGCGGTGGGGTGAAATGCCCACCGGTACCCTTATCGACAAGGGTACACAACTCTTCCCGCGCCTGGAAAAGAAAGCGGCAATAGCGGAGCCTTCAGTCGGCAAGCACTCGGCCCAAAGTGAACCGGATGCTGCTTTGGACGAGGGGTTGATAACCTTTGATCAGTTCAAGGCCGTTGAGCTGCGGGTGGCGGAGATTGTTGCCGCTGCAAAAGTGGCGAAATCGGAGCGGTTGCTCAAATTGACCGTGATGGCTCCGGAACAACGGACCATTGTTGCTGGAATCGCACTCTACTACAGTCCTGAGGCCTTGATCGGGCAACGGGTGCTTATTGCCGCCAACTTAAAACCGGTAAAGCTTATGGGGATCCTGTCGCACGGCATGGTGCTGGCGGCCAAGGAGCAGCAGGCGGACGGTACGGAAAAACTTGTTTTGACAACGGTCGCCGGACCCATTGCTGCTGGCAGCCGGGTGGCTTGAACATGGGTCTTCTGCCCAAGTGCCACCGCCGGATGAATGTCGCCGTGCCCCCATCCCGCCTCGGATATACAACCTTTCAGTCTCCCTTCTTCTTCCTTGCAGGATATCGTTATGTTTATGCTCGGTAATTTCATCATGGCGATTGCCAAATTGATTAATTATGCCCTCAGTGCCTATATCTGGGTGGTTATCGGCAGTGCCGTCATTTCCTGGGTGAATGCTGATCCGTATAATCCCATTGTCCGGTTTCTCCGCCAGGCCACGGATCCGCTTTTGTCGCGAATCCGGCGAGTGCTGCCGGCGATGGGCGGTCTCGATTTGAGCCCGATGATTCTCATCCTGATCATTGTGTTTCTGCAGAGCTTTCTAGTACCTACCCTGCAGCAGATCGCCCTGAGCCTGCAGTAAGTAACCCCTTGATCAGGCCTATGAGCAAGGACTATTTTTAACCAGAAGATGCCGCCCTACGCGGAAATTCTCTGTTTGCAGACCTTGTCGGATGGCTCCTTGCTTCTGCGCTTGCACGTCCAGCCCCGTGCCTCCGCCAATGCCATGGCCGGGCTGCAGGGGGACGCACTCAAGCTTCGTCTGACCACCCCACCGGTTGACGGCAAGGCCAACAAGGCGGTGATTGCCTATCTGGCCAAGTTCTTTCACCTGCCTAAATCTGCGTTTTTTATCAAAAGCGGTCAGCAAAGCCGCCTCAAAATCGTAGCCATCAAAGGTGCCGACGAGCAGCAGGTGCGAACCCTGCTGGCCGGCGTTCTGGCCATAGAGGCCAGCTGAAATGCGTGCCGAGAATGACCAGGGTCAGGGCAGGCGAATGTCACCCCTTCGGTTTGCGCTGCTGGTGTTGGTACTGGTATTGGTGGTCTTCGGGATCATCGGAGCGCTGGTGACCTTTATGCCGCAGACCATCTGGCTGAACCCATCTGAAGTGAAAGGGAAAATTCCGCTGGTGCGGCAGGTTAATCGGCAAAGCCTGCACTAGGGAACACTGTGGAATGGCTCCTGATCCACCGCTGTCACCATTGGCAATAATCATTAAAGGGAGAATTCCATGAAAAAAATAGTGCTGGCTAATTGGAAGGCTCATCTCTCACCGGAAAGGGCGATGCAGTGGTGCGACACTTTTGCCGCGGCGTATCAGCCACGCAGCAGTGTTGAGGTAGTTCTCGCTGTTCCGGCCTTCTATCTCGAGCGTGTCTCCGAAAGGATAAGAAATCTTGCCGGGATCTCCCTGGCCTCCCAGGGGGTGTCACCCTTTCCGCAAGGGAGCTATACCGGTTCACTTCCAGCGGCCTGGCTGCGAGGAAGGGTGCAATATACCTTGCTCGGGCATCGGGAGCGACGGCGCTATTTCCATGAATCCGTTCAGGATGTGGCCCGGCAGGTCTATGAGTCGCTGGCGGAAGAACTGCAGCCCATCGTCTGCATTGATCGGGAGGTGCTGGTGCAGCAGACCGCTGCCATGGCCGTCGAGGAGCTGGACCATCTGGTCTGGGCCTATACCCCGGAAACACCGGTGGATTTGGAGATGGCCCGGGGCGGGGAAGAGATCAGTACGATGGTAGCGCAGGTTGCCCAAAAGACAGACAATCGACCGGTGCTATACGGTGGCGGGGTAACTGTGGCCAACGGCCGAACGATCTGGCAGATTCCCGGGGTCTCAGGGATTATGCTGGGGCAGGGGTGTCTTGATGCCCGATCCTTTGCTGAGCTGGTCGGCCAGCTGTAAGGTTTTTAATACCTGGCCGCAAAACTCGTCCCACTACGGGGTCACATAGTCAGTAAGCGCCGAATCCGTTCTTCCATGGGGGGATGGGTTGAAAATAGTCCGGCGATGGAGCCGCCTTTGAGGGGATTGACGATGTACATCTGTGCTGAAGCTGGATTAACGTCCATCGGTCGCTGCGTATTGTAATTTGAGAGTTTGTTAAGAGCACTGGCCAGCGATTTTGGATGCCCGCAAATCTCGGCTCCGGTAGCATCGGCGACATATTCGCGGCTCCGGGAAATGGCCATTTGGATGAGCGAGGCCGCCAGCGGTGCGACAATCAGGGTCACCAGCATGACCAGAGGATTGCTGCCGCCTTCTTCATCGCTGCGACTGCCCCCAAACAGCATGGACCACTGTGCCATGGTCGCCAGATAGGAAATCGCTCCGGCCATAACCGCGGCAATCGAACCGATGAGAATATCGCGGTTTTTGATGTGTGCCAACTCGTGAGCGATTACACCTTCCAGTTCATTGCGGTCAAGCACCTGGAGGATGCCGGTAGTTACTGCCACCGCCGCATGCTCGGGATTGCGTCCGGTGGCAAAGGCATTGGGGGTGGGATCATCAACCACGTAGACCTTGGGCTTAGGGATTCCTGCACGCACCGCCAGCGAGGCGACGAGGGCGTGCAAGTCGGGTGCTTCCGCCACCGCCACTTCGCGGGCCCGGTTCATGGCCAGCGCCATTTTGTCGGAATTCCAGTAGGCAAAGAAATTAAGGCCAACGGCAAGGAGCAGGGCGACGGTCATGCCCTGCTGGCCGCCCATGGCCTGACCGGCAATCATGAACAGAGCGGTGAGCGCCGCCATGAACAGGAAGGTTTTCATGGTATTCATTGAACGGTTCCTCTTGGTAGCTTAGTCAGGGGGCTCCGGTGAGAATCGTTGATCCCCGGATGTCGCGGTTAAACGATAATCCGCTTGCAAACCCAGTCAAGAAGTAGAGATACAAAAGAATCACCCTCAATTTAACCTCCCCAAATAAGAGAAACCTGCTGTTCTTCGGAGGGTTACGTCATCATCTCCAGCATCGCCCGGATAAGATTGTCAACGCCATCGGCGATCTGATCAATCCTTGAATTGAGCATGTAGCAAGGAGTGGAGACAATCTTGTGTTTCCGGTCAATGACGATTTCGCCGTGCAGGGTCGGCGTGTGGTGCGCCCCCATGGCCGCCAGATTGGTAGCGGTGGTGCTGTCCTGGCCAATGGTGAGGGTGACGTCCCCCAGCACCTTGGCGAGAATGACCGGGGCGATGCAGAGGGCGCCGATGGGTTTGCCGGCGGCATGCATGGCTTGCACCGCCTTGGCGACATCGGCGTTGACCGTGCACTCCGCACCCTCAAAGGCATAGCTGCTCAGGTTCTTGGCGGCTCCAAATCCACCGGGTATGACCAGGCCATCAACGGTGTCGGCCGAAAAGGAAGAGAGGGGTGCGATTTTGCCACGGGCGATTCTGGCGGATTCGACCAGCACGTTGCGCTCTTGGCCCATCTCCTTGCCGGTGATATGGTTGAGCACATGATGCTGTTTGATATCGGGTGCATAGCATTGAAATTCTGCGCCATTTTTATGGATCGCCCAGAGCGTGAGGGTCGCTTCGTGAATTTCTGCACCATCCTGGTGGCCACAGCCGGAAAGGATCACGGCAAAATTTTTCTTTTGCATAAGAATCTCCATTGCAGCAGGTTGCAAACAAGTTCGGCCTGTCTTGAAAAAGACAGGCCGAGTTTCTTCTACTCCAGGGAATAAATCGCCGAAAGATTACGGTATTTTTCGGCACAGTCGAGGCCGTAGCCCACCAGAAACCCCTTGTCCAGTGAGAAACCGATATAATCGACATCAACCGGAACAGACCGGCGTTCCTTCTTGTCGATCAGCGAACAGATCCGAACTGTATTTGCCGGGCTTTGCCGAAAATGCTCCTGGAGCCACGCCATGGTGGTGCCGGTATCAACAATATCCTCGACCAGCAAGACCTCCTTGCCGGTCAAGTCGATGCTCGGCTCCTTGAGGAGACGAATCGTTCCGGAGGATAGGGTCGCGGTGCCGTAACTGGCTACCCTGATAAAATCGATTTCAAGATCCAGGTCGATGGCCCGACAGAGATCAGCCGCAAAGATAAAAGCTCCGTTCAGTACACCTAGCAGCACCAGTTGCTTGCCCTGGTAATCTTTAGTAATCCGCGAACCCAGTTCCTCGACTCTTGCCTGTAGTTGCAGAGTGGTGACGATTTCTTGCCGTGATGGTTTCACAAGATTGTCCGGTTAATGTTAAGCAGGTGAGTGGCGCTTATTTCTCATTCTGCCATTTTTTCAGGGTAGCGGCCGCTTCTTCTTTTTCAGCGAAAGGTTGCTTCTGGCTTAAGGCCTGTTCGGCCTCTTTGATGGCCTCCTGTTTCTTCCCTTCGCCATACAAGGCCAAGGCCAGGTGATATCGCAGAATCGGCATGTCATCTTGCTTTTGAACCGCCTGGTTGAATTCACTGCGGGCCAGGCTGAACGAGCCACGTTTGTAATGCACCCAACCCAGGGTGTCGATGATATGAACATCGTCGGGCAATTGCTGTTTGGCGGTCATGGCCAGGCGTAAGGCTTCGCCAAGATCGGGGTCCTTGCCTTCGGCTATCATCCAGGCGAGATTGTTGGCCGCCGGGGCAAAATCCGGCTTGATCGTCAAAATTTTTTCATAGGCCTCTTTGGCCAGATTACTCTTCCCCGTCTGCTCATAGATGCTACCCAACCCCATGTAGGCGCCAATTGCCTTAGGCTGCTTTTCCAGGAGTTCCTTGTATTCGGTAATCGCCTGGTCTGTTTTCCCCTGTTTGGTCAGGATGAGCGCACTCATGGCATAGGCTTGGGGATTTTCCGGAGCCAGATCCTGAGCCTTTTTGTAGATTTCCAGTGCTTTATCAGGTTGATCAGCGCTGAGGAGGAGGTTGGCCAGCAGAATCTGCAGTTCGCCGCTATTCGGGGCTTTCGCGATTTGCGCCTGGGTCATTTTGATAAGCGCGTCCTTTTGCACTCCGTCCTTTTGCGCAATTTGGAGCAGGAAAGTGAAGGCCTTGGCATTATCGGGTTGCAGGGTGAGGAGTTTGTCAAAGGTTTGTTTGGCCTTGGCGGTATTTTTCAGGGCCATGTAGGTCAGGCCGAGATTGCCGATAACCTCGACATTATCGGGAACTTTTGCATAGAGTTCGCTGAACATTTTTTCAGCGGTTTCAAATTCCTTGGAAAAAAGGACTCCCTTGGCAAGGGTGAGTGCTGCCTGGAAATCACGGGGATTGATTTTAAGAGCCGTGGCTGCTTCTTTTTTGGTGGTTTCAAAATCGCCTTCCTGGAGTGAAAGGAGAGCCAGCAGTGAATGGGCCTTGCCTAATCCTGGACTCAACTTGATAGCCTCAAGCGAGGCCTCTTTGGCGAGTTTTTGGTCTTTGAGATTGCTGTGTGCCAAGGCCTTGACAAAGAAGACCTCACCCCATTTGGGGTAATCGCGGATGAGTGCGGTCGAAGCATCCAATGCTTCTTGATTCTTACCGTCTTTCAGGGAAAATTTAACTTTAACCAGTTTAGCGGTGGCGTTCTTGTCATTTTTGGCAATGACTTTATCCAATGCAGTCTTGGCCAGGTCGAATTTGCCGTGGTCGAAGTAGAAATTACCGAGTTCTGCTTCGACATCTTCTGGTTTTTCAGCGGTTTCGATGGCCTCTTTATAGAGTTGTTCCGCTTGCTCGTACTTCCCCTTTCTTGAATAAAATTCAGCAACGGATATTTTTAATTTGCTGTTTTTGGGATCTATTTTGAGAGCTTGGGTGAGATGCTGTTCGGCGGCTTCCTGATCGTTCTGCGTCAGGTCAAGCGATGCCATCTGCAGGAAAGGTTGGGGGGAATCAGGAAGAGCGGCTGCCATCTTCTCTAAGGTGGCTTTGGCTTTACCCAGTTCTTTGCGCTCAACGTAAAAAGCAACCAATGTGGAATAGTTGGAGGCTTGTTTTCCGTCAAGTTCAAGAGCCTTTAACAAGGCTGTTTCCGCTTGCGGGTACAGTTGTTTCATTGCGAGGGCATGGCCCTTTATAGTGTAGAACCGGTCTTCATTAGGCGATGCGGCAATGGCCTTGTCAATGGCTGTTAGGGAAGCATCATATTTACCGTCGATAAGCTCCAGGTTGGCGAGAAGTGCAAGGGCATCCTTGTTTTCGGGTGCCTGATTGAGGACCTCCTCAATATTTTTCCGGGCATCATCCTTTTTCTTGGAGAGCAGGTAAAATTCAGCGGTTTTAATTTTGGCGTCGAGATTTTTGGGATCCAATGTTGCCGCCCGTTGCAGTTCCTCAAAGGCCTGGCGGACTTCTCCGGTTTTGAGATACAGCAGCCCCAGTTGATAACGGGCTTCGGCATACTTCGGGTCGATCTGGATGGCGTTGCGCAACTCTATGGTGGCTTCTTTTTCTTTTTTCTGCTCCAGGTAGACCATCGCCTTTTTATAATGCTGCTCTTTGTTTTTCTCACCGTCCGAGCATCCGGAGAACAGGAGCAGAGAGAGAATCGGGAGGAGAATCGCGGCGGTGGCTAGCAGTGATCTTTTAGATTGCATGAGTACCCCGTTGTGAGAATGAGATGGACTGGTGATTAAACTGGTATAGCACAGGTGGGTAAGTCTATGGGCCTGCAGACTATCCACCTGAGTGGTTGCTTTCTCTTTATATAACAACTTGGTTGGATTGAGGAATGAAAAAATGGGTTCTGACGGTTAGGGGAGGGCAATATTGTATTTTTCCAGTAATGTGCCTTCTTGTTTTGTCTCAAGTTTCGGGCTTGGTACTGCCAGCGAAGAATTAACGACCAACATCTTGAAATCATGTCGTTTTAACGTGAAAAGCCTTTTGCTTTCTGATACATTGGATTTGCGAAAATCCTCAATAATATCAAAAAGAAAAGGCT
>JBBRBT010000019.1:0-61558 GCA_038205495.1 Desulfobulbales bacterium | reverse complement strand
GCAGTCGCTTTGCCTCTTGTTGCTCTTGGTAGTTTTGGGTATGGTTCATTTGAGCCTTTTCTTTTTGATATTATTGAGGATTTTCGCAAATCCAATGTATCAGAAAGCAAAAGGCTTTTCACGTTAAAACGACATGATTTCGAGATGTTGGTCGTTAATTCTTCGCTGGCAGTACCAAGCCCGAAACTTGAGTTTATTATTAATGGTGCCGAGGCCAGGGTTTCGACAGGGGGCATATGGATTTTAAGCAGGAAAAATTTTACATTGCCCTCCCCAGCGCTATTCACCTTTATGCATCCTAATCAAAGAATTTTTTGTACCCCAATTTGTACCCCGCTGAAATTTTGGCACAAAAAAAGGAGTTACGATGGCTCGTAACTCCTTAATATTGTTGGTCGGGGCGGAGTGATTCGAACACTCGGCCTCCTGCTCCCAAGGCAACCGCGCTGGGATAAATTTTATCGATATTACTGAAGTTACAACACACTTTTTGCGTTAAACACCGTAAAAAGCATTTTAAAGGAAGCAAAACCGCCACCAATTCCGCCACCAAAAAAATCACCCGCTAGATATTTCAGGCGTTTCCTCTGGGTCTAGCTTTATTGTGTGAACAAATTTTTTAAAATGATGAATCCACCATTTTAATGCAAACAGATATGATGTTGCAAGAGTTTGAGGAGCCATTTTTCTGTGACAGTAATTCAACTGTTTTAACCATCGGCTATTATTTTTCATATCTCCCCATCTGATATACATGTCATGGTAATAAAGATATGACTCTACTATGAATCGACTGACCCTGCCGTTCCCATCGTAAAAAGGATGTATCCTAACGAATTGTTGGTAAAACCTTGCCGCGTTATCAATCGGATCACTTCCGTCGAAAGCAAGCTGCTGGATGGCAATACCCACATTTTCTTCAATGAGGGCTGAGTCTATACCCGAGAACCTGCTGTTTGAACTATCCGCTTCATCACTGAGTTTCTTTGCAGGCAATCCAAATTCAACACGTCCCTCGTATTTATCATGACTGCTTCTGTAACATCCTGCATTACCCAAAATGCCATTGAATATTATACGATGTAGGATTAGGGGTAAATCTGGCAGTATCTCTTCGAGGGAAAAGGCAGTGGAGTTTAGTCTGATTTGTTCAACAAATCCAAAAGGGCTCCATTGCTGGCTCCTGTCTTTAATTTGTTGCAATGCTTGGTCAAGTGTGACCGAAGGAGAAACAGGGAAATCTCGGATTAATTCTGCGAGATATTCCCTGTCATAGGTATCGAAGGGGTGATTTCTCAACGAATTTAATTATCACTGGTAATAAACTCTTTTAAGAAATCGTCAAACTCTGACTTTGCTCGTTGAGATCGTTGGACGAATTCATCATACGAAGGATAGGTTTCATAAAACTCAGCCTCCTTTGAATCCATATCCATAGTAAAGGAATGCCATGCATTCGTTTTTAAAACGAAAAAAGGAGCATCTTTGTAATTCGTTCGCTGAAAATTTTTGGCAAAATTTTGTTTCGAATAATATTTTCTGATCATATCTTCGGAGATTATTTGGTTTTTGCCTGTTTCAATCCAAGGATCTTCGTTGTGCGTTTGAATGCTTAAGGAAACAGCAGATTGATCGATATAATTTTGGAGAACAAATTTTATAAAATCTTCCTGAATCGCTCCTAAAGCTACTGTCTCCCTGGGAACCGGAATAACATCTCGGGAAAAATTACGAAATTCTCTATAGATATCGTAATTGACCGGTCCGAAATCCCATTTTTCAAAATTGGCATCGATAAAGTCTTTATTGGCCACGATAGACCAGACCCTAGCATAGTATGCCAATTTTTGAAGTTTCATTGGGGAGATGGGCACATTGGGATATGTTATCAATATAAACTTGGCTAAGTTTATTGCGTTGATTTTCATTTCCACACCCTAAAAAAAGAATTACTGCTCAAATAGTTGAGACGATACGTTGCCTTTTCCAACAAACACGGTGAAATAACCTACCGTCCGAGGCGCTTCCCTTGAACTCGCTCAGCCTAACAGTAAATAATTATAAATTTTTTATGAATTGTTTTGCGGAAACACAGTTAAATTTAAACGTGACTGCCAGTTACTGACTTAACTGAATTCGTTTGTCGGAAAGAGATGCATAAAAACATTATGATATTTTTATGCTTCATAACTGAATATTGATTCATTTCAAAACCATGATTGCCTAACACAAGGATATAGCATTGTCAACCGTAAGTCAATGTCAAGCATGTTTTCACGCTTATCTATCATCCGATTTTTCCTTGCCTTGGGAAAAGCTCATTTTAACATCGGGAGTTGAGCCCATATTCCATGCTGCATACCAAGGATTCTAGGGTACGCCGAGATACATCCGGGATACCCACTGGGGCATGGCTTGTTCCCGTTAACTTTACTCTTCTTTCAGAATGTATTTTAATTCTGAACCATTAGTTGCTTTCAAGCACTGGACATAAAGAGCAAGCCAATATTTTCTATCGCCCGATTCCGCATGCTTCTCTGCGGTCGCAATTTTTTTCATAAGATCTAAAGCTACACTTTGTTTTGATGCGCTTTGAATTTGCACAGGAGAATCAATGTTCACATTATCTGCCATTTTTCACCTCGGTTGTTTTTAAGTTGGTTGCTATTTAATTAATGTAACACATAACGGTGATAATCACCGATTTATACGATTCATTATTTTGTAGGAAAAATAGAAAAATGTAATCTGCCCTCTGTTTCGATCGTCACGAAACCTACTTCCACCGATCATATCAATCTTTATACTTGGCTTCTAGAAGATCCCATAATTCTTCTGCGAATTCGATAGCCTGTTTAGGATTCTCATCCTTGTCTTCTCTGGTAAACATTGCGGAGTAGATTTCTGCCGCTGTTTTGTAGATGAATTCTTTTTTATCCATTATCCCTCTCCTGTTGATGATTTTTTAACTATGTAACTGGAAATTGTTATTTGCATAATAATCGAAATAAAAAATTGTTGCCTACGTTGTAGTTTTTGAAAAAAAATCATGCTACCTTTCTTTTAGAGCCTTCAACCTCACCACTTTCTTGCTCATCTCTTTTTCGTCTCCATTCTGCAAATTTTTGGAATGAATCCAGCAAATGCAATTCAAACCAAATTTTCCTTTCTGGATTTCTTCGCACTTCCTCGTTAAGCCATACCTCGAACTCGTTCAGCATATCGAATTGTCTATTTTGTGGTACAGCTTCCAACCTTTCAGGCCCCTCACCGGTTATAAACCAATGTAGGTTCACTTCCTCTTGCATTGCCCATTCAATTAGTAAAGGCAATAAAGTTCCCCTTTTCTTCCTGTTACTTAAATCTGCTGGGGAAATCCCTAGTAATTGCGCAGCTTCCTTGCCTTGGGATTTCCCTTTAATTTCAAGCAGTCTTTTGATCACATCATCAAAATTAACCATATCGTGTATTTTATCTTGACCCAGTAAACCGTATAGTATATTAATGAGTTAACGGAACAGTTAATTTATTTCAATAATACTATACCAAAATGAAAACCATGCTAAACGCGCTCAATCCTCAAACAAAACAAATTCCGCTACTTTCTGATTCCTTTCCTTTAACCCATTGCCCGAAATGCGAAGGAGACTTTGAGGCTCCTGTCGTTCGCTGTGTCGGTGAAGGTTTTCATTTTGTTCACCAGTGCAAAAAATGCTCTTCCTCGTTCGCCTTGGTTCCAGTCACTACGTTAGGGTTGTACGAGCTTCAATCAAGGCATTGGCACAAAAGCGAAGCGTTACCCGTATAAACTGCAAAACTCAACTCAGCGCGAACCAAACCCAGGAACCCAAACCATGAAACTAACCAGCCCTACCTATAACGATGCAAAAGAACCCATCTGCAAGGAAAACCTGGTCGCCGGGCTGCTCTTCTCCGGTCATGTCCATCTTGTTGAAGCCAAAATGCGAGCCAAAGACCGCAATTTAACCATCCGGATACGCAACAATGGCCAGCCCAAACGCTGAACATCATTTTCAAGGCCCGGTGCTCTGCCCGCACTGCAAACGGCTCACCGAACTTTCTTTTGAGCTGGTACACGGCAAGTGCTCGGCAACTATGCAATGCATCGATTGCCGCCTGATCTGGAAACTCCAACCAATAGCACCAACGAAATGAAAGACCATGACCATGAACTTAAAGACGTTTCCGAACACAAATGCCCCAACTGCGGAAACCCTTTTGACATCACGGTCTTTTTCTTACCGAACGGCAAGCGCGAAGAATTTCATCAATGCTTCACCTGTTATTACAGCATCCCGTTTGAACGGGCTGAACCCAAACTGGAACTTGCAACCATTCAATAACTTATAGACCACCAATCCATCAAAATCCAAAGAAAAATCAGGAGTAAAAACCATGACAACCGACAAAGCAGCCGACAAAAAAAACGAAAAGGCACCCACCATCTGGCTCTCGGGCCGCATCCAGTCTTCCCAGCAGGTCGGCACCGATAAAGACAATTTTCCTATTATCGAAAACGTCATCGTGACCCCTGCGGTGGATAACTACTCCCATCCGAACAAATATTGCGTCATGTCCCGTTCGAAATTCGGCAACCCGAACGAAGACATCACCATTCAGGCAGAAATCCAGTGCCGCCCCTGGAAAGACAGCAAGGGCCGCTGGCATTACCCCCATTACCTTTGGGCGGTCTGATGGCGGGGTCGTTATACCCCGGACCCATGGAGGGCCGATCCGGCTTCCGGCGTCTGCCGGTGCCGGTCGGTTCTCCATGGTTGATGTTGCTCACGCTGATCATTTGGAGCTCTGAACCCATGGCAGAAACACAGGAAACCCCCTCGCTCACCTATGAGGAAATTGGCGAACGGCTGGTCGAGTGCGTGGATTCCGGTGTGATTACCAGGGATCAGGCTATCGAGATCGGCAACCACCTTTTCCCCATTACAGAGGAGGAACCTCAATGGAATGGACCCCGATGATTAGTTCCACGTTTTTTGATGGAGTACGGGCCGATATGCTCACCGGTTCAACGGGCATTCTCGGTCTCGTTCTCATCATTTTTGGCCTGGCGATGCTGATGCGCACCATCGGAAGATAACATCGCCTCAACTTTAATTCGTACAAGAAGGAGAACACCATGCAAGCACTTTTCGACGCCGTAGACATCACCGGAATCAACACCAATGTAAGCACGCTCATGATCGGCTTTATCGGCATTGGTCTGCTGTTCCTGGGCTATGCCTATGTCAAACGGACCATGCACGCAGGCAAGGGCGCCTGATCCCACCGGGGAGGGGCAACCCTCCCCATTAACCCCTTCACGAGACGACCATGCCGACAGTTGACCCTTTCAAATACCTGATGGATGCAATCGGTATCCTGACCGGTGGCTTGATCAACGATTTAAAGACTCTGTTCCTCGGCTTACTGGTCTGTTCTTTCATACTCATGGCTTTGGACCTGCTCAAAGATGCATTGCTCTCACCGGCTGCGACTTTTGGCCGTGTCCGCGAAATGTACAACGAACATAGGGTAAATAACTTACCGACCGGCCCCACCGTGTACAGCAGCCCCAATGCTTCCAGCCGTGCAGAAGTGGAGATTTCACCGCTCCGGGAATATGAGCTTGATCTTGCTTATCGCGGCGTTGACAGCCTCCCCGAATCCTCGGAATCCATCTATGACCAATCTGCCAATAACTGGGAACGGGAAGGCGTCACACTGCCTGCTGATCGCTATCAAGAGCTTGATCTGGCCATGCAGGAATCTGAATACAACGAACGGCAAAAACACCGCATGTCTTCCGGCGAGGTTGAAGCAATGTTTGATTCCATGAGGAGACGTTGATCATGACACTGAACCTTGTTGCTTTCGGCTCCGGCCTCGGGGTTGTCATGGTTGGTTGGATCGCTGGCCTTGTGGTCAGCTATGTATTTTCGATAATCCGCAACATAGGCAATCTCGGATGACACCGGAAGAACTGACCACCATTCTCGGCAATATCGTCCTGCAGCTCGGGGATATTATGTCCTTTGGCCTGGGCGCTCTCTGTGCCATTGCCTTTGTCATCTCAGCACACATGAGGTGGGACAAATGATCCAGTTACCCGCAGGCTTTGACGCCGCCGCGCTGTTTGCCGATTTCTTTCATCTCGCCGCACCCTTTGCCGGGATCGCCACACTGATTGCCTGCGGCTTCCTCATCAACACCATCTTTAAGAAGGCCCCCAAATGATCATGCCCTCTTTTCCCCTGATCCGGCGCTGGGTGCTGTTGATCGGCTTTGTCGGCATCTGCTTCATTCTCGGCCTGGTGAAAAGGATTCTCTTATGAAACGAATCATTGCCTACATCATCTGCCTGTATGTCGTGACTATCTGCGCTGGTATTTATTTGAACAACGCCCACGGCGAAGAGGGCTTTCCCTATGAAAAGCATATTGATGCCCCCAGGGCAATACAGCCCGCTCTCTCCTGCAAGCAATACCTGGAAATCTGCGATAGCTCCTGCAACCATCGCGGCGGCATGTTTCGCTTTGTCTGCCTCGGCAAAGACTTCAACCCGGATCTGGACCGTTACCGCTGCCAGTGCGGCGATGAGCCCAAGGAAGTGAAGCAGGTGGCCAAGACGGTGCCGGTGAAATGAAACTATTTCTTGTTCTTGTTCTAATCCTTTGCTCTTCGGTACCTTCTAGGTCTAATCCTGCCCTTGCTGTCCTTCCAGTTGCTGCCGTTGGGGCCGTTATTCTCGGTGTTACTGCTGGTGGATTGGTTACGCACATGTCGCAACAGCCTACCGGCACCTATTCTGTCGATGCTTCCGGTTTGACTGCTCCGGTTGCTGTGTATAACACCTGCCTTATGGCTGGCGCTCAAATTGCTCTTGGCTATCTATCCCGTGTACCAGTTAATCTACAAAAAATGTATGCCGATGGCATGATGGTAGGCAAACCCAAACTTCAGGCCCTCATTAACTCCTATTTCCCTACGACTGCGGCACCTGCCCTTAATGCCATTACCGACAAGCTAGGCGGTGTTTCTCTTGGCGGTATCTATCAGATTACCTCTCTCGGTATTTGGCAATATACCGGCATGGTTGCTCCTCGCCTGACTGTCATGGCGTATCAACTGACCGGCCCGCCCTCGGTTGTCTGGCGGTATTTCGAGGTTCTCGAACTTTTCGGTGACAATGGTGGCTATTACAAATACCGTGATATAGCCTTGTCTTCTAACCCCGGTCCCGTGCCTGTTTCCGGCCCTCCCTCCGCTTTGTCATCCGCTCAAGCTCTCGGCCTTGCCGGTCAGATTGCAATGGCCGCTACTGCTGATGCTGCGACTAGGGCAGAGTTAGATGCTGTTATCGCATCTTCCCCCGCTGCTCTGATTGCTGCACCTGTTCCGATAACATCCGCTGATATTGCCGTTTATGCCTCTGCCGCTGCCGCTACTGCCGCACAAGCTGAAATTGATAAACTGAAAGCCGCTGCTATTGCTAATCCTACTGATTTAGCCGCTCAACGTGCCTATGATCAAGCTGTTGCTGATCAAGCTGAGAAAGCCGCTACTGAATTAAAGGATCAAGCTGAGAAAGCCGCTGACACTTACCCGACCATTTCTTCCATTGCTTTTACCACGGCTTATAATCCTGGTGAATTCGACATCCCGTCCCGGTTCACGACCTTTCTTGATACCGTCAAATCCTCTCCGCTCTTTTCGTTCTCGAATAGCTTTTTCAACTCCCTGCCCGGTGGCGGATCTCCGATCTACGAGATCGAGGCCGGGCGGTACGGCCATCATTCTGTTGACCTCAGTCTAACCATGTCCGTCGGACTCGCTGTCCTGAAAACCATCCTGCTCGCGATCTTCGGTTTTCTGTCTATCCGCGCAGTCATCATGAAGAGGTAGAACAATGACCGGATTCGGCGTCATCATCGATTGGCTTTCCTCGTTCTGGCAGTGGATTGAAACCGCCTTCAAGTGGGTTCTCGACGGTTTCATCCTCCTGCTGCAGTTCGTTGTCTTCACTCTGCTGGATGGCCTGTTCACTGTGGTGGAAGGCTTCTTCGCTGCCCTGAACTTTTCAGCCATGCTGTTCAACTATGCGGCCACCTGGTCGAGCCTGCCGGAACAGCTGATCTGGTTGATCAACGCCGTCGGACTGCCGCAATGTTTCGCTCTGCTTGGCGCGGCCTATCTCATCCGGCTGACCTTGAACCTCATCCCCGGCGTATTCACGAGGGTCTGATCATGCTCATTACCTACAGGGGAACGCCAGGTTCCGGAATGTCATACTCTGCCTTCCGCTTATCCTTACCGATTCCCCCACCTCTCAACTTCAGAAAATGGACACCTTATTATGATTATCGGATTTGCTGGAACTCCCGGATCCGGGAAGACCTACGAAGCGGTCAAGAAGATTACCGACAATTTGATGATCGGTCGGGTTGTGTATACCAACATCGACGGCATGTCCGATCCGGAGTGCCTGGAAATGATCAAGTGCTATTGCGGGCTTTCCGACCTGGCCATCACCCGCCTGCTTCATTTTCTCGAAGAGTTGCAGGTTCCTGAATTCTGGCGGCACATCGAACCCGGCTGCCTGGTTGTGCTTGACGAGGTGCAGAAGGTTTTCTCGTCCAGGGAATGGCAGTCCGTGAAAAACAATCAATTCGCCTCTTGGGCCTCGACGCATCGCCATAATGGTTTTGATCTCGTGCTCATTTCTCAATCCATGGAACGGGTTGATTCAGCGGTCCGCTCGTTGTTGGAATGGAACTATGTGTACCGCAAGGTCAATTTCTTCGGCGGTGCCATTCAAAAAAAATACCTCTGCTATTCCTACGGCGGCGAGGACACCAACGGCGCGCCGCTCAAGAAAGAGGTTCGGACCTACAAGGCAATCATTTTCCGCTGCTACAAGTCCTATGTCGGCAAGAACGTCAAAGAGCTCGGGATCATGCAGCATGTCAATGTTCTCAAACATCCGGTTTTCTTTGCCATCCCGATTGTACTCTTTTTCACCCTGTACATGCTCTTTGCCAAGTCCAGCCTTGCGACCGGCGATGTCTTTGGTTCCAAAAAAGTCATGACCGCATACGACCAGAAGAAAGGAAAGACGGATTCGGCCAAAAAGGCGGCGACCCAACTTGAATCGATCACCCCCATTGATCGCGGCGGCATGACCGTTTTCACCAACCGCAAAAAGGAGACTCCATGAAACAAGGCGCTACACTTCAAGTACATTCTCCGTCACGGCCTTTGCCCTTTATCCAGGGAAACCAGGACACCCCCACAGGTTTGACAAGAAAAAGCGTTCCTTCTCCTTGCCCGAAAGACAGAGATTTGACGCTGACCAGTTTCGAAGCCTGGGAGAAGGCAACCATCCCGCAGATTAAAGCGGCTCTTGAAAAAAGAGGGCTCCGGTTATGAAATCATTCTCCGCCTTCCTCTTCTTCGCCTCCATGCTCCTGGCCGGAGCCCTGGTTCTCGGCCTTTCCGGCTGTTCGCGGCAGGAGAAAAAAGAACCGCCAACAGCGGCCCGTCAGCAACCTCAAACCGAAACGGCTCTATCACCGCCAGTCAGGAAAGACGGCCCGGTTTCCGTTGACTTCGACAAGGTGCCGCTCGCCGATGTGGCGCAGTTCGTGACCGGCATCACCGGCAAGGGCTTCATCCTCAACGGTTCTGAGTCCGTGCCGATCTCCTGGATTGAATACAGCATCACTCGGGACAAGCTGTTTGATTCCTTCACCCATACCCTGACCGCTGCCGGCCTGGTGTTGAAGCCCACCACCGAACAGAAAACCGTCTTCGCCGTCGACAAGGCCGAAGAACTCAAGGTTCCCTATAAGCTCAATTTCGCCACCTCCAAGCGGGGCACCTTCTTTCTCCTCGGTTCCACAGTCTACCTCAAAGAGCAGTTCCCCTTCTCAGTCAAATACGAGGCCGGTTCGTGGTTCGCCATGATCCCCAAGAGCGTAGCGGATCAGATGACCAGCACGGAAGGAAAGCAAAATGCCAAGATCTAGAAGACACGGCCGCGACGCGGCGGCCAGGACCACCGCGCTGCAGTTTCTCGTTGTTCTGCGTCAGCAGGCTGCTCTCAGCTCTACCGAAACGAAAAAACAGGTAAGCGCCCCCAAAAATGAAGCGGCTGTTTTTTCGTCCCCATTATATCCGACCAGGTATTTCTCTACGTCTTCTTCCGTACCTCCTCGCCGGTTCGCGGCGAAACTCGCTCAATCTGATCTGTTCTGCGCAGCAGGAAATCAGGGGGCGGCGCGGTTTGGGGCGGCTACGGGGAAAGTTTCCCTTAACCTATTGGTGAAGACGGTCAGGAAAGGATATTCCTCCAATCTATTCTTCCCAGCGGTGGCGGATCGCGCCGCCCCCCAAAGAAAAACCCTTTCCCCGCTCTGCGCCGATTGTGGCAACGAGATTGACGAATCCACGGATCTGCACCCGAGTCTCTGCTCGGCGTGTGAACATAAAATCACCCTATCCGCCACCGGCTGGCAATCGAAAAAGGATCAACCGTCATGAACAAGGCAACGCCTCGCCCTGATAATTCCCCATACACCCTGCGGAATGGCAACTATGCGCCGTTCCTGCGCCATACCGACGCCCGCCGCATAACTGTGAAGGCCGCGCCGGAGTTGGGGTCCAGGTCACAAGCCCGAATAATATGTGACCTGCCAGTAGTACAAGGTTCCCCTTTACGTTGTGAAAGGGGGCTGGACTTTTTGAAAGTTTCTTTTCATCTTGAATGGAATCCGGAAATGAGCAGTTTCTTGGATATTCTAGAGTTCATGAAAAAACAGGTTCAGGAAACGGAACTTGATTCCATCCCGGTCTTTAAGGAAAGGGGCTTTGATTGGAACCTCCACCGAACAGGTACAACAAAATACCGCTACCGCATTACCTCCGGCGACGTGACCTTGATGTTCAACCGCCGCAAGGCTGACGGCAAGATTCCGAACTGCCGGTTTGAAATCGGTTCGCTTTCCTGCTGGTCGCCGGGATTCTATTCGATCTACGACCGGGTAAAGACCTTTCTCAAATGCTACGGCGCGAAGATCGTCAAGGAACGGGTTTCTGAGGTCCACCTTGCCGCCGATTTCATCGGTATCGACATCAAAACCCTTGACCTCGACAATCAGGATAAATGGATTTCCAAGTCAACCAGCTTTAACCCTCGCGGTGAAATCCCGGTTTGTGATGATATTCAATCCGAGGCAGAAACTGTCGCTTTCAGCACTCATTTCATGCATCGCAAATTCACCAGCTGCACCATAGGCTCTCGTAGCGGGATCGTGCTCAACATCTACGACAAGGTAACGGAGCTGAAAACCCCACGTTCGGCCCATAAACAGGAGATCTTCGCTGAAATATGGGGATTGAATCAATTCAACGAGACCGCCGTTACCCGCGTTGAATATCGAATCCGCCGTCCAAATCTTCGAGAATTTGCAGATGCCAAGAATGAACGCAAAATCGATACGGTTGACGACTTGGTCAATTCCCTGCAATCGCTGTGGCACTACCTGACCGTGGAATGGACCAGGCACACGGAAAACACGGTCAACCGGAACCACAACCAGTCAAAGGCCAAAACTTCTGAATTCTGGCAAAAGGTCCGTTCTGTTGTCTGGTCTGGCGTCTTCGGCCTGGTCCGCAATCATCCTGTCAAGCACAAGGATATCGGCATGCTCCGAAAACAAGCGCGCGGCATCCTGATGTCGGTCTGTGCCTGCCTGGAAGTAGAGCCTGACGACATCGACAAGATCGTACACCTCTGCAAGGATCTCATTGAGGAAGACTTGCATGATTTATTTGAAGATGAACAGGCCTTCATCAAGAAGATGCAGACCAAACGCAACGAATCGAAAACATCCCTTGCCGGGTGACGAAATGAAACGACAGATTTTCAAAACACCTCGTCGCGGCTGGCTCGGCCAGACTCCCCAGGGCGCTGAGTACATGCAGGATGTGAACGAACGCGCCAGGAAGATGGAAGCTGCCCTTCGCGATCCGGAGCAGCCCGCCGACGACAAACGTCAACGTCTGTTGCCGGGGTTTTGTATATGACTGCTTTATTAACGCCGAAAAATGTCGCCGATCTTTTATCGGTATCTACTCGCACAATTTATGACAATTACAAGCGCCTTGGCGGCTTTTATCCTGCAGGGATTAAAAGGCTCAGATTTCGGAAGGATATAATTTATGGGATTATGGAAGGACAAAAATCGGAAGGATTGGTGTTACAAGTTCCAGGTGCAGCTGAAGAATTACGGAAGCCGGGGCTTCTCAACCAAAAAAGAGGCAGTAGCAGCCAGAGCGGAGCATCGACGGCGAGTATTGGAAAGTACCGGACAAACCCTCAAGAGCATGGGCTTTAGGGAGGTAGCCAGCATATATCTTGATGATGCGAAACGTCGTTTTGTAGCCAAAACTTACAAGTACAAGGTTTCAGTCTACAAAGCTTTCCTTGACTATCATGGTGACATTTTAATAGAAAAAATAACGCCCGTTATCGTTGATTCGTATCTCAAAACCCGGCAGACGAATAACAATTATAACGTTCACCGGAAAGACCTTTCCGCCCTTTTCAATTATGCTCGGGATCATTTACGAGTTATCACACACAACCCCGTTTCCGGAATTGACAAGTTACCCCATACAGCAGCCAGAAAAAGGATTCCTTCCGAGGAAGATGTTGTCAAATTGCTCCAAACCGCCGACCCGGTGGATGAAAGGCCGTTTCTTTTATGCCTGATTCACTTGGCAGCGCGAATCGATGAAATTTTAAGGCTCACCTGGGACGATGTGGATTTCAAAAATAGAACGGTCACTCGATGGACCAAGAAACGCCGTGGTGGTGATTACGAGCCGATCATAACCTATATGAATGATGATCTATTAATCGGCCTGCAGTTTCTTTTTCAAAATCAGAAGCATGCACAATGGGTTTTTTTAAACGAGGAAACAGGCGAACGATTCAGGAATCGTCGAAAGATGCTTTACGGAATCAGTAAGCGAGCCGGGATTGATCCGCCGATTCATTACCACGAGCTTCGGCATTTCGTTGCCAGCATTCTGGCTGACAGCAACACCATAAGTAAGAAGACTATTTCCGAAATTCTTGGTCACAAGTCTCTTGCCACAACCGAAATCTATTTGCATTCAATCGGCGATTCTCAAATGACGGCAATGAAGGGCTTGGAAGGCCGATTTTCAACGGAAGAAATCAAAACCGCCACCAAGACCCGCCACCAAGAATGAAAGTGAGCACAAAACAAAAAAGCCAAACACCTTGTAGGTATTTGGCTTTCCGTTATATTTCGATGGTCGGGGCGGAGTGATTCGAACACTCGGCCTCCTGCTCCCAAGGCAGGCGCGCTAACCAGGCTGCGCTACGCCCCGACTCAAAACTTTCCTTTACTTGAGGAAAAACTATCTACACCATTGCGCCACTGCTTGCAACACTTTTCCCAGAGCCCTGAGTAAGGAAGGGGGATACCGTGCATAATGAGTCCGTATTTTCAATATGTGCATATCATACTTTCGAATCTCAACGAGGAAGAAGTGAGACCGCCATATTACTCTGGCGAAAACAACAGCCTCACATTAGAATAGGTGAGAAGTCAGCCCCAGTCATTTTTTTGACCAGCCCTGAACAAAAGCAATACCAGGAGTATGCATGCCAGTAACACCTCCCCCGATTCAGCGCAGGACCTTTGCCCTTTTTTTTCTCGCTGCCTTCCTGATGCTCGCCTTGGTGCTCTGGCCCTTTTGGACCCAGCTGTTTCTTGCCTTTCTCCTGGCAAGCGTTTTTCATCCCGCCTACAGCCGACTCTGCGCCAAGACTAGGCCCTGGGTCGCTGCGTGCATCACCTGTCTTCTCATTACGCTCTGCGTGTTTATCCCGCTGCTTTTCTGTATCGGGACCATATCCGCAGAAATCCCCGGAGTTATTCAACTCTTCAAGAAAAACGACGTCCTCTTCCTGCTGCAGCAAACCCTTCAGAACAATACCCTGATCAGCCGGGCCAATGCGATGCTGGCCGGTTTCGGTATCGATATTGAACTCGACAAACTCCCGGGCCTGATCACCAATCTCACCACCTCCGTCGGCCTTTTTCTCTACAACCAGATTTCCGCCTGGGCCGCCGACATCTTGCGTTTCATTCTCCAGTTCTGCATTCTCATTTCCGGTGTTTTCTTTCTTTTGATCGAATTCGACCGTCTGACCAAATTTATGATCAGGCTCTCGCCGCTGCCCGAACCACAAAACCGATTTCTTATCCGAAGATTTTCCACCATCTCCGGTGCCATTCTCATCGGCAACAGCTTAAGCGGCATTATTCAAGGCATCTGTGGCGGAATATTTTTTGCTGTCATGGGTCTGATCTCACCTGTCCTCTGGGGCGTTGTCATGGCCGTGGTCGCCTTCATGCCAATCGTCGGCGTGGGCCTAGTCCTGCTGCCGACGGCGCTTATTCTCTATTTGAAGGGACACGGGTGGCAGGCACTAATTACTGTGGGCTTTTACCTGCTCCTCACTTTCCTGGTCGACTACCTGTTCAAACCCAAATTCGTCGGCGGCCAGGCGCAGTTGCCGCCCCTGCTGGTGCTGCTCTCCATCATCGGGGGTATGAGCCTTTTCGGCATTATGGGGATCATTTACGGGCCGCTGGCGGTCACCGCCTTTCTGACCATGACCGATATGTACTTCCGGGAATACCAACCCTATTTCGAACAGACCATGGATCACCAGGACTAGCCCTGCCTAGCGCCTGGGAGGACGCGATATCCTTGACACTCAGCGGTATTTCAGGTATCAGCTTCGACCGATGACAGGCGGCTTTCAGAGGCAACACACCTCCCGCAACGGAACAACATCGCCGTATTGGCTGGCAGCCGCCCCAGGCGAAGTCGTCCCCTTGACAACCGCAGGGTTGTAACCACGACGTCCTGCGGTTCCCCTGAACGCCTACCCCCTTATTATTTATCGAGTTGGAGCGTTATTTTTATGGATTTTCTTGCACTGATCCAGAGCCTGGTTCTTGGCCTGGTTGAAGGCCTCACCGAATTTCTACCGATATCCTCCACCGGCCATCTGATCATTGCCGGTGATCTGCTCGCCTACACCGGGGAACAGGCCAAGACCTTTGAGATCTGCATTCAGCTCGGGGCAATTCTCGCAGTCTGCTGGTTCTACCGGACGCGCCTGACCCAGGTCGTTACCCATCTGTCGAGCCAGGCAAGCGCCCGGCGCTTTGTCTTTAATCTGATCGTCGGGGTTCTGCCCTCGGCAATCTTCGGCCTATTGCTGCACCGTCTCATCAAGGCGCACCTGTTCAATTCCGTGGTGGTGGCGATTGCCATGATCGTCGGCGGCTTTATCATTCTGCTGGTCGAAAGGCGCGAGCGCGAGCCCCGCATCACCGAGGTCGACGAGATGGACTGGCGCGATGCCCTCAAGCTCGGCCTTGCCCAGGTGTTTTCCCTGATCCCCGGTACCTCCCGATCCGGGGCCACCATCATTGGCGGCATGCTTTCCGGCCTCTCCAGGAAGGCGGCAACCGAATTTTCCTTTTTCCTCGCCATCCCCACCATGTTCATGGCCACCGGCTACGATGTCTATAAATCCTGGCAATATCTGGCGGCAACAGATCTCGCTTTTTTTGCAGTTGGTTTTATCACCGCCTTTTTCAGTGCCCTGCTGGCCATCAAAGCATTGCTCCGTTACGTCGCCCACCATGATTTCCGGGCCTTTGCCTATTACCGCATCATCTTTGGGACAATCGCCCTCGTCTACTTTCTGCGCTGAGCCACTATGATCACCGAACTTATCAGTAAAATCGCTGTCCAGATACTGGATGCCACCGCCTATTTGGGCGCCTTCATCCTCATGGCCCTGGAAAGCATGATCGCGCCAGTGCCGAGCGAGGCAGTCATGCCCTTTGTCGGTTTTCTGGTCACCGATGGCAAATGGAACCTGTGGCTCGCCCTGCTGTCCACCAGCCTTGGGTCGCTGGCAGGGTCGCTCATCTCATATTGGATGGGCTATTACGGCGGCAAACCGCTGGTGTTCAGGGTTGGCAAATATCTGCTGCTCAACCGCCACGACCTCGAATTGACGGAACGATATTTTAACCAGCGCCAGGGACTGCTCACCGTCTTTGCAGCCCGCTTCATCCCGGTGGTCCGCCATTTCATCTCCATCGCCGCCGGTATGGGCAAGATGCCCCTCCTACCGTTTATGCTGGTGACACTTATCGGAGCCACCCTATGGAACGGTTTTCTCCTCTACCTGGGCATGCGCTTACGCGAACACTGGACCGTGGTCCAGAAATATTCGCACCAGATCGATGTTGTCATCGTCATCCTGGCGGTTATCGGCATTGCCTGGTTCCTCCGCTCCCGGCTGGCGGCCCGCAAACGAAAACTCAACAATTAACGATCGGTCGCTGCAGCGGAAAGATAATGATCCAACCGCTCGCGCCGATAATCGAAGATCCGCTCCAGGGTCTTCCTGATGTACACCCCATGGAGCAGGTGCCCCAGCAGGCCAAAGGGCGGCTGGTACGAAACCTTGTCGATCAGCAGCACCTCTTCTCCCTCCTGGCGGATTTCGTGGTAATGGTACCAGAAGCGGTACGGACCCAGCCGCTGTTCATCGACAAAAGAATGGCCCTCGCGGATATGCTTGATCTCCGTCACCCAAGTATGGGTACCCAGCAGGGGAATGGTGATCCGATATTGGACAATGAGCCCGTTGACCATAATCGCCGGGATCTCGGATACAATACGAAAACGGAGATCGGTCGGGGTGATCCGGTCAAGATTTGCCGGCTGCTGCAGAAATTCCCAGGCCTGCTCCAGGGATGCCGGTACTCGCTGCTGTCGCTCTAAGATGTACATTCTTCTCCCTCTCTTTCCATGCTGCATCCGTAACCTGATGCAGCCCCTCGGGACCTTATACTTTATTTCCCCAAACCATATACACCGGATCGCTCACCCAGAGGTCTTGATGGGGATCATCCAAGGGCCGGGGCAGGCCTCGGCGTGAGAGGGTGTTGATGCCACTGAAGCCGTCGATGGTGTGCAGTAGATCCGCCACCAGGCCCAATCGTTCAAATTCATGCAGATCCGGCCAGATCCCTATCACTTTGGGCGGGAACCAGCGGTTGGAAAAAGCAAGGGCCAGAACCCCACCAGGTCGAAGTATTCTTCTTATTTCTGCCACCACGGCCAGAGGGTTGATCAAGTATTCCACCGAAGCGGTACAAATGACCGCATCAAAGCTTGCGTCGGCAAACGGGAGATCTGCCTGGGCGTTGAGGTCATGCACCAGGGTCTGCCCGGCCCTGCTATTGTGCCGGAGCTCTTCAGCGTTCAGGCCGAGCACGGTCAGGCTGCCGAGTTGCAGTGTTTCCGGAAGATTCGAGGTCCAACTCCCCATGAGATCGAGCACCTTTGCTCCGGGCCGGATCAACTGTGCGTACTGACGGCCAATCTCGTCCCGAGCCGCACGGTCAAGGTGATACACCAGGCGCGGTTGTTGATAAAAGTCCGCATCCGCCCGATCATCGGCCCGTAAAAAATTCTCCTCAGCAAAAAGGATCCCACCCTCTCCCGTGAACCGGGTCTGCATCCCCGGTCCATCGGCACTGACCCGCTCAAGCCAGTCCTCACAGCGCCCACCCCGTTCCTTCTGCCGGAGATGGACCGCCACAATTTCAGCCTGTAGCTTGAGATCGCGCCCCGCCAGGGGGTGGTTGAGATCAAAAACCAGCAGGTCTCCCTGTTGGCCGAGATAGCGGCAAGGACTGGTTATTTCCCGATAGACACCGCCGACGCCACTCAGTAATCCCTGCGGGTAAAATCGGCCAGCACCGGGAAGTACACTGTTGCCCTTGCCATCAAGCCCCTGGAACTGATTGGGCCGGAGGAAGATTTTCTTTCGCGGATCAGAGGGTGCCTGAAACCGTGCCGCCGGAATCTCCACGGTGACCCGTTCCCCCACACCCTTGCCCAGCAAACTTTTGACCAGCTCGGAAGGGAGAACATCCCGCCAAAAACTGACAGGATCGGCCCAGATTTTTTCTGTATGGATCGCATCTTCACTTTCCCAGGTGAGGGTGAATTCCACGGTTGCCCTGCTGTATTGATCGATGCCTTGCATTGGTACACCTCGTTATGTTGTGTTGTTCACCGACTTCCAAACGCCTGCAAGAGGGAGCGCTGTCCCGGCGTCCAGGAACAGACCTCGGGGTCGGCGCGGCGAGTCCGTCTATTCTAAAATTTTCCGGGTCCAATACATATTGCAGATAACCATGGATTGGGCCGGTGTCCACTCGTTGAGGCTGAGCCGCATTGCAGAGCGGGGCGTGGTTTCGTCCCCGATAGAATTCATCTCGATCTTTCATGACCTGCTGCAATTTATGTTTCATACGCAAAGCGGCATTGGCGGAGATCCCGACGGTTCTTGCCAGATGGAGAGAGGAGATGCCGTCTTTTGATTGGGTAACGAGGTAGATCCCCAAAAGCCAAGCTGTAAAAGGGAGTTTGGTAGCGGCAAATATAGTCCCTTGGATCAGGGAAGCCTGAAAGTGACACTTGTGGCACTGGTACACTTTGCGATCACAGATTTCGCAATAGCCGGTATGACCGCACTTCGGGCAACGATAGCCCTGAGGCCAGCGCATTTTGAACAAGGCTTTTCGGCATTGCTTTTCCGTGCCGTATTGAGAGAGAAATCGAGGCAAACTTAAACCTTTTTGGAACTGGATTTTATTTTTAGCCACGGTGTACTCCTTTAGTAGATAACGTTTGGAGTACTATGACATAACTGGTAGGACAAATAGCGTCCGATCACGAAAAAAAGATGGCTGAGTTTCAGTGGTAATCAGATAAATTTATGATTGGCTGTGCCCGGCATACTTGCTAAAGTCAGACACTCAAATACTGGAGGCTTTCGGAAGGGGGCGCTGAAACCTTTTACGTCCCCGTCAGGAATTTGATAGCGGCGTTGAACCAGTATGTGAAGGAATAGGAGTCAAGAAAATCTGATGTCGCCGGGCAACACTGTTTGTAAAATTTTGAGGTCGGTTGACTTGGAAGGCGCTTGTGGTACTGCACCCTTTGCAATATAGGTATTTTTACCCATGACATAGCAGGTAATAGTACCTATTTTGAAAATACATCTATCATTGTAAATATCGATTGAGTAATCAAGTGCCTGAACGTGAGCACATCTTGTCGAGATCATTTTACAAAAAACATTCTTGACAATTATTAGCTTTGCCATTTTTCACATCACCATGATATCATGGATAATAATTTAAAATCAAAAAAACCGCATAGGTTTACCAATGACGAAATCGGAACTGATCGAAGCCCTGGCTGAACAACAAAATTTGTCAGTGAGGGATGCAAAGGGGATAGTGGAAACTATCCTGGAAACTATGGCAGAATCCTTGGTCCGCGGTGAAAATGTCGAGATCAGGGGATTCGGGAGTTTTCAGGTACGAGAATATGCAACCTACACCGGGAGAAATCCTAAGACCGGGGGGAAAATAAAAGTTACTCCGAAGAGATTACCTTTCTTTAAGGTTGGCAAGGAGTTACGCGAAAAAGTGAATGCTAGCTATCACAACAAATCCTGAGAACTATTGATGGGGACAGTTTTCTCTCTCACTTAAGGAATTCAGCAGGATGGAAATCCGAGTATTGCTTTTTGTTCAGGAAGGTAGCGCTAAGCAAAAATATCTAGATGCGCTTACAGGTTGTGGAGTTCAGGCTTTCGTAACCTCGTCATTTAGTGATTTGAGCGAAGAAATCTGCAGCCAGACCTATCATGGACTTTTTCTTGACCTGCCGACCAAGATGAAGGCTATTAGAGAAAATAAATCCTATGTCTATCGCCTGGTGGAGAAATTCCCTGTTTCTCACTTGCATGTAGATGATATTACAGGGAACATACGCTGTTTTCATTTTAATACAAACTCAGGTTGCACCTTATCTAATTTCATCAACACTCAGTGCAGGAATTTTATCCCTCAGAAGATCAGAGAAGAAAACAGGAAAGAAATACATCTCCATCTGACGGTGTACAAACATGAAGATGATAAGCGGCCAGAGCGCTCAGTAACGAAAAACATTTCCTCCGGAGGGTGCTTTATCTTTTCAACCCGACGCTGGAAAGAAGGAAATTATATTTGGATCCATTTTGAGGAGATGAACGATCCCAACCTGATCCATGCTCAAATACGTACGGTGGTAAAATGGGGCGAGAGTCGGCAAGTTCCCGGTATAGGCGTAGAGTTCAAAAACCTTTCACCGCTTCATGTTGAGAAATTAACCAGCGTATTGAAGTCGAGTTTGAGATAGCCAGGACAGATGCCCTGCCAATATTGATAAACCTCCCTACCTTTCGAAATTTGAGATGCCTTTCACCCTGCCCCCTCACTAACTCATTTTTGTTCGCCACTTGAGCAGAGGAGACCGGCCGGGTGATTCAAAAACCCGACCGGTCTCCTCGCAGAAGACTCACCTCAATTTAAGCTTTATTGTTTCTTCTTCTCGAACCGAACCCGGTTAACACTACCAAGCCAGTGGCCAGAAGCAACATGCTAGCTGGCTCAGGAACCGGAGTTTGGGTAACCTCTACTCCCTCCCCAACCTGAAAAGAGAGTGGATCACCGAAAGCATCCCCCAGGACCAACGAAGGATCATTTTTATCGATGCTGATAGTAGACACCCCTAGGTCGATACACTTGAAATTAAGAGTTGCCAAGCCGAAGGTACCCGGCTGTAAGGTGTCCAATTCAGCAGAGGAAAGTAAGGACACTACGGCAAGATCTATGGTTCCTGCCCCCCCCGACGAGTCGTCCAGTATCTCAGTACTTAAATCTCCGAGGAAACTCCCTAGGGTGTAGCCGGTAAACATCATTTGGCTCGCGTCGTAAAGAATATCAACATCAAACGCGCCAACGGAAGGAGTTTGCCCTTCACCCAATCCCGAGACCATCAAGTCCACTGAAAAACTGTTCCCTTCGATAACAGTCATTGACGTTTGGTTAAAATAGAGCATGGCAGCATCACCAGTGCTTGCCACCAGAGACAGAAACGAAACAGTAAGCAAAAGAATTCTCTTCATGATTACCTCCCACCTGCATTAAGGTTTACACTGTGCGTTATCGCACTGAAGGACGCACTTGCGGGCATCAAGGACAGTAACGGTACCATCGCCGTCGATATCGAGGACGGGATTGACCGTATTTCGAGCGGCGGTAATAATCTTAATGTCATTAATATTTATCTTGCCATCACTATTCACATCGCAAGTCTTACTCGCACAATCCTTAATCTCCACGGTAGTGGCCCCTTCATCGTTAAGGATCAGGTTATCGGAGGAGACAACCTTGAGCCCGATGGGATATATACCTAGAGCATTCCATGTATGTTGCACTGTCTTTCCAAGAGCATCATCATATTGACCATCATGATCCAAATCCCATTCCCAGGTTACAACTGTTCCTGTCTGAGCGGTAGATCCTGAGCCATCCAGGGTAACTGGCTTTCCAATGCAACCTTGGTATGGTCCATTCGGGTCGGCTGTAGGGTTGCAGATTTGCGGGTCGGCGTACACGGCAACGGCCTTGGACATGCAACTTTTTTGCCCTGTAATGGCCATAATTCTGTAATAGGTGGTCTGCCCCATCACAAAACTCCCCAGGCTCTTTGAATTCTCAGTAGTGACGCCGATATCTTCGAACCCAAGATTAGGGCTTGTGGTGCTCTTGAGGACCACGTATTTTTCTGCCCCAATGTTATCCCATGACAGGGTCACGTAGTTGCATCCAGGTGTGGCTGTCACTTCGCAAATGCACCCTTCAGAAACCTCAACAGACGTGTATTCTTCGTCAGTTAGGTTCTCTTGACCGCTACCAGGGTACGCAAGTTTTGTGTTATCCGAAACCCGGAGGCCTATGTTGTGGCTACCGGTGGATCCAAAGCCAAAGTAATTTGCCGAAGAGAGGTCAACGGTTTCACCGGTTGGACCATCGAAATTCCAAGGTGCGCCGTTTAAGTCCCAAGCCCAGGCGGTTAAGGTGTCATCAGGACAGGAGCTACATCCAGCCTCATGAGTACCTTCATCCGGATCATATGAACGTGAGCCATCCAAGGAGAGCGTATCCCCCCCGCACGTCGAAACAAGAGACGGACCGAGGACCTTGGCCACCGGTGGATGAGGAGGATTGCTGATCAGGATGTTTTGGACATAGGTTGCGGTGCGGGCTGGCACACTGTCATCCGTGACACGTAATTGCACCGGATAGGTACAGGGGATGGAAGCACAGGAAAACGCATGCAGGGAGGTGGCAGGTGAAGTTGTCGATTGGTCGTATACCCCGTCATTGTTCCAATCCCACTCAAATTTATTCAGGTTTCCTATATCTTTGCCAGCCTCGGAATGGCCTGAACAACTTGGGTCAAAGCTAATATTCTGATCTGGATAGCTCGGGTTTGGATCTGCGTCAAAACAGGCAACGGGAGCTTCGGCAAAGAGAACTGGCTTAAGGATGATCACACTCCAGGCAGTACCAAGGTTTGGCCCATAATAGTCCCAGGAGCTATCGGCGACCAGTTTGTTCGCTATTTTTTCAGCAAGTCCCATAGTTATCCCATCACCGCGGTACCAATCAAAATTGTTCTGGCTAAAGGTGGCAACTGGAGTTGGTAAAGCGAGTCGCATGGCCTTGGCAAAGGCGTAATAGGCATAGACATTATTCTGGTCCAACCAATCACGACCAACGTCCTTCCAGTTGTCCGCAAACCAGCGTTCACTCCGCACCCATCTGGGGTCATCGGTGTTGTTGCCAGCAAAGGCGAGCTGTACCATGCCGGAAGGTGTCAGCGCATCGCCCCAACTTGGACCGGTGTAACCAAATCCACCCCAGATGTTTTTGGTTCCGTCCCAGTTCCACTGATAATGGCTGTAATTCAACCAGTTGTTATTGTAGGTCTTTACCCAGGCAGGCACCGTGATGTTCCAGGGTGGGGCCTGAGCAGGAATCATGCCGATCGCTCCCCACTGACAGGCAGAGTTGTCCGGCGCATCTCCCCAACCATATCGCCAACCGCCCAGGATACCGTAGGTACTATAGGCTCCGTCATACTGGCCCCATGCATACATATCGGCCATATTCTGGACTACCTGCCGGTAGGTATCGTTTTTGCCATCGCCATCAAAATCACGGCCTGAATCAGCATCGGGGGTATTGGACGCGATGATAGCATCCATTACCATTCCTCCTTCATAGACCGGACGGTACCCGTAATCTCGCACCTCGATTCCTATGCCATTACCGTCGGTGTCTGGATTGTCACCATGTTGCGATGCAATATTGACGGGGTTCAACATCGGATATGATGTCGAATAATAATAGCCATTGAAGAGCCAATTAAGCCCCTGCACAACAGCCGTGACATAGGGATCTTCATTAGGATTGCCAGTTTCCTTATGGCCATTGATCTCAAAGGCCTGAACGGCAGAGGCAGTCGAGGAGGCAAAATATGAATCGTATGACCAGACCATGAAAGGGGATCCGTCAAACGTATGGTAGTAGGAACTAGCGTTACTGCCCGATTTGTAGAGGTACCAGAGCCCATTGTCGATGGCGACATTGATTTTGCTGTCGAGTTTACCATCTTCAATTTTGATGAGGTAGGGGTCGCTGACAGAGGCCGCCAAGGCATTATTATTCGCTGCAATCAACCGGGCTGTGAAGGGGGTACCAACGGTTCCGTTGTAGATGTGAGCTATTTCGATATTGTACTTGGTGGCGCCAGAAAGGCTCAGCACTGCCGATTCGCTGCCATCACCAAAATTCCATTTATACCAGAATTGAGTCGTGTTGCTTGTGGTGACGACTGCTTTCAGCCTAATACTATGACCGCTCCAAGTGGTATGATACTTGGCGGTATCACCCTGCCAAGGTACACAAATGACTTTATCGATATCTGCGGCATATACAGATGGGACGGGAAAATATAAGATTGTAAAAAATAAGAACAGCAAGAAAAAACAATTTGTTTTGTTATTCATTTCTTCTCCTCCTTTTTTTGAGTTCAATAAAAAAACATTCATAACCTCATTAGGTTCATTTTTTTTCAGATCACCTCCTCAACTTTCGTTTAAAAAATCAAGAATGCCTCCCTCTTCGTTTATTCACTTGATCGGTCGGACCGCAACCGAACCCCTTATAGAAATCAATCGTTGCCAATAACCTTAGCTGGGGCGGGGACAGGTCTCGGTATTCTTTGCCAAAACCTTACAGTTGACCTTGAAGCTTCAAATTGAGCTTCGTCAGTGACAGAGGAAATGATGTCTTGATTGCCTGGAGGCCATCAAGAGCAATTTAAGGTTTCACTAAATTGACGAAGCCCTTTATACGACATTACAATCGTCACGTGTGTGCACTCTACTTGACTCGTTTCCAGACAGGATAGCCTTTGCCGCCTACGGAAGGGGTGGGATTAATGACCTTCATCTCGTCTCCGGTGACAGTCATTACCAGCTTCTGTTCTTCACCCTCCCAGTTTGGGTAAGTGCTTCCCTCTATATTTAGGCGCACCATTTTCTCCTTTGCGCTCAATATTTTATAGCTCCCGAAGTAGGCGAGTGAACCTTGAACAACGGCTTGATTCTCCTCGGTGGTGCCTTTTACCCGGCTGTTAGCAGCAAACTTCGGAAGGCTTGCATTCATAAAGATTACCGAGAAACGGCCATTTGGAGTCAAAATCATGGAACCCCTTGGATTGGGACCAAACACATCGATCTTTTTGCCATCCTGTTCAACGTAAAGAGAGACCAAGGTCCAGCTTCCCTGGAGCTGTTTCTCCAAAGCACCCACCTTTTCTTTGGCCCAAACATCTGAGATCCTGAACATCACACCCACGGAAAGAATGACAAGGAATTGAACTGCTATTACCAAACCTTGCGCATAATTTTTCATGGTGTTTCTCCTTTCCATGTTCCCAGTTTTTTTGACCGTCTTGAAATAACTTAATTGCCTATCATCACACAGTTTCTTCTCTCACCGAGTTTCTTTAGAAAAGAGAACTTTCGGGGATAGTATGCAGAGGTTCTAACAAATGTTCAATACAGGCATTTTGTACATTTAATGGGTAGCTGGAATACCTATCAGAAGGCGCTCACCCGCGTTTATCGGTCAACAGACAGCAATCTGACCCCGACATCCTCATCTGAAAACAAACTCCCTGTCATTGACAGCCATCATCACAGAGCCACTGTAGAGGCACATTCAATCCCCAAATGAGGTGAAAGGTATCCTCACTAAAAATACCGCGTAAACGTGACGTTCCTAACGCCGCCGTTGTTAAACTCCTCCTCAGTGCCGACCTGTTAGGATCCACCCAAAATTATGCAACCAGGGCATCTTCCTCCTCACCATCTTTTCCAAAAACAGTAACGTACAACGCACTGCTGTCATCATGAACATCATGGATCATTGAGATTCGGATTACAGATAAGTCATTTCCCGAATTTTTTTCCGCCATAGAAAAGGCATGCTCCAGCGCTGTCGCTCCAAGATGAACTCGCACTTGACGAACGGAGGCTCAGGTACAATTGTTTCGGCAGTGTTGAGTGCCTGTTGTTGCCACTTTTTTACCGCCATCTCTTTTCGGATGACCAATCTATCTTTTGTTTCAACATGGAGTTTGAATCATGCAAAAAACACCATCCTTTTCCAAAGGAGCAGTCCTGGCCTCCTGTTTTCTTTGCCTGACCCTGCTGGCAGGCAGCTACCACCCTTCCTATGCACAAAGCGAGGAAGACCTGGCCCTGCTTGACCGGACCTCCAAGGCGTTTTCCTCGGTGGTGAAAAAAGCGGGCCCGGCTGTGGTCCATGTGGCAGTGGAAAAATCGACAACCGGGAATAATCTCGGGCAACTTCCTTCCGATCTGTTTAACGATCCTTTTTTTGAACGGTTTTTCGGGCCACAGTTCCGGAACCCCCATACCAATCCCAAACAGGATAAACGATCCTTCAAGCAGCAGGCCGCAGGTTCCGGTTTCATCATCGCCAGTGACGGCTTCATCCTGACCAACAACCACGTGGTGGAGGATGCCAATAAAATCACCGTTCGCCTTGCCGATAAACGGGAATTTCCTGCCAAGGTGGTGGGAACGGATCCCCAGTCGGATGTGGCTATTATCAAAATAGAGGGCAAGGATCTGCCGATTCTCCCGCTGGGCAACTCGGATGCTCTCGAAGTGGGTGAATGGGTTATCGCTATCGGCAGCCCCTTTGAATTGAACCAGACGGTGACGGTCGGGGTGGTCAGCGCCAAGGGCCGCAACCGGATGGGGATCACCGATTATGAAAACTTTATCCAGACCGACGCCGCCATCAATCCCGGCAACTCGGGGGGACCGCTGCTCAACATCCATGGTGAAGCCGTGGGCATGAACACGGCCATCTTTTCGCGGAGCGGCGGCTATATGGGCATCGGCTTCGCCATTCCCATCAATATGGCCAAGGGTATCGAACAGCAGTTGCGAAAAAGCGGCAAGGTGACCAGAGGCTGGCTGGGTATCCTCATCCAGGACGTCAATGAAGACCTGGCCAAATCCTTTGACCTGAAAACGAGTGGTGGCGCTCTTGTTTCCGAGGTGACCGAAGGTTCGCCCGCGCAAAAAAGCGGCCTGCTGCAGGGGGATATCGTCACCTCCATCAACGAAACCCCGGTGACCGATGTGGCTGACCTGCGCAATAAAATCGCCATGTTTGCACCGAACACCCAGCTGACCCTACGGATTCTCCGCGATGGCAAGGAAAGGGACCTGGTGGTGACCGTGGGGGAACAGCCCGCCGACATGGCTTCCGTTGCCAAGAAGATGACCGCGACGACCCTGAGCGAAATGGGGATTACCTTGCAGGACCTGACCGATGAGGTTGCCAAGCAGTTCGGCTACACCAAGGATCAGGGGGTTTTAATTGCCGATGTCGAGGCCAATAGCCCGGCTGCCCAGGTGGGACTGCAGGCCGGGCAACTGGTTGAGGAGGTCAACCGCACCCGAGTTCGCAATCTCAAGGAAGTGCAGCAGGCTCTTAAGAAATCCAATAATCCCAAACAGGTCCTGCTGCGTGTCCGTTTTGGTGAGCAGAGCCAGTATGTAGTACTGCAGGCCGAATAGTACCAATTTCTTCTCAACCAACAACAGCCGGTACAGTGCAATCTGTACCGGCTGTTGTTATTTAAAGAGGAGAGATTGCTACTCTCGGGGTATCAGACAAGACTCTGTCGGTGTTGCCAGAGAGAAAGGGGAGGGGGTTATTTTCCTTGGAAATCGGATCGCAGGTCGCGGGTGATTTTATCCTGGGTGGCGATATCCTGATTGCGGACCAGGTCGGGCAGGTGCCCCCACATACCGATCTTGCCGTTTTTTACCGCTAAGATGCCCTCGATGCCGGCGATGGCGCCGACATCGTCCAGCACCGGCGTCAGGTCCTTTTCCGAACGAATGAGGTTGCAGACCAGGGTAACGGCCGAATCAGCCAGGGCACCATCCTTGGCGGTGACCGTGGCGAGATCGCACCGTCCGAAACTCAAACTATGGCCCATCTTGCTGGAAGAGGAACAGAGGCTCAGGGGCAGGTCCTGCGGAGGGATGCGGAAGGCCAGTTTATTGCCGATGGCATTGTTACCGGCGTAGATACCGATGGTGACTTCGGTATCGGACAGTATGAAAATATCGCCGCCGTTTTCGACGATGGCCTCCCGGCAGCCCATGGCCCTGGCGGCCTCGACCCCCAACTGCGCCAGGGTACCGGCGACCGAGGCCATGGGCCCCAAGCCGGTCAGGGCGGCGGCGGCGGCCATACGGCGTGCCACCTCGGGGGCATCTTCCAGGAGGACAACGGGAACGAGCGAGGTTTGAAATTCGGGGTGACGGGCGATATAGCGCTCGAGCAGCCTGCGTTCGGCAACTACGGTATCGGTGACCAGATCAAAGGCCTCGCAGGCCACCCGCAGGTTGGTGTCTTTCCAGGAAAAGGATCGATAGACGCGCATTGTCTTCACGGCACCCAAGCAACCCGTTGCGAACCAAGCCCCGTGTTTAAAAGGCTGATGAGCAGGCCCCGAAGGGACAGGCGGCGACACAGGCCAGGCATTCGACACAGTTTTCTTCACAAAAGGCGATGGTCCGGGTGTCCCGGTCGACGATGGAAAGTGCCTGGGTCGGACAGTGGACCACACAGGCACCGCATTGAGCGCAGCGGCCCTCGTCCCAGCGTACGCCCTTGTTGCCGGCATGAATGACAACATCAAACCCGCCCAGATAGGCAAAAGCCCGATCAATATTGTCCTGGCTGCCGGTCACCTCCAGGCTGAGGTAGCCCTCTTCCTCCGGCGTGACCTTGGCACGGAAAATATTGACGATCAGGTCAAAATCCTTGACCAGTTGATAGACGATCGGCTTCTCGGTTTCGCTCTTGGGAAAATAGAGATAGATTTTTTTGGTGATCATCGAGCCGGTCCTGTGATGTTCAATGATTTCATAGCCTGGCCCAGGGGCAGGCGCTGGCTGGGTTCGGAAAGGAGAAAACGGCCCTCCTCGATCTCCGCCTTGAGCAGACCGCAGATCTTCAATGCCTTATTATAGGAAGAGAGGGAGGTGACCGGCACCTTTTTGCCGTTCAGCTCGACCTCGCCGGACCGCAACTGTTCGTAGTTGTAGCGGGCGAGGACCTTGCCGGTCTTTTCCGGGTAGTCTTCAGAATAATCGATGACACAGGCGATGATATCACGGTCACGGACCGTGGTCCGCCGCAGAATCTCCGAGTTGAGGATCGGGATGGGAATGCCGACCCCCAGGGCCAGCGAAACACCATACCCTTTGAAACTGGTGCCGCGAACGAATTCCGGCAGCATCTCCTTCATGTTGGCGGTCAGAGCGAGTGTCCCGGCCCCTTCCACCGGCACCCCGTTGTCACTTCGTTCCACCAGCGAGGCGTGCTGGGTGCCCTGGGCGTAGACAATGCCCCGGGCTCCGGCCAGCCAGATGCTGGTTCCGACGCCGATGGTTTCGTAGTAGGGGTCATTGAGGAGCGGCGACAGTTGTCCCGCGGAACTGTAGGTCATATTGCGCATCCGGGCCTTGAGAATGCCAAGGTAGGTGTAGATGCGCTTGTCCGAGACATTGACCGCGACGTTGTAGTTCTGGTAGCAGTTGCGCGGGTTGACCATGATCGCTTGATTGAGATCGTTGATATCAAACAGGGTGCGGATCTCGCGGCGGGGGTAATCATCGGTGCCGTAGGAAAGACCGAACAGTTGCAGTTTTTTGCCGGCAACCAAATCTTCAATCACATGGCCCCCGCCGTAGCGGAATTCACCGGGATGGTACATGTTGGCCGGATCGTTCTGGCGCAACTGGGTGGCGCCCAGATAGACATCCACCGCAGCAATGCCGCAGTACGCCTGGACATCGTTGATCCAGGCCTCGGAGATCCGCATCTTTGGCTTGCTGTGCCCGAAATTAAGGAAGCAGCCGGAGGAGCACATCGGGCCGAAGGTGGCGGTGGTGACCACGTCCACCTCTTTGGCGGCGGCCTCCAGCCCCCGTTTATCGACATAATCGATGACCTCTTCGGCCGTCAGCACCACGGCCTTACCGGTTTCGATTTTCTTGTTAATTTCTGCGTAGGTCTTGCTCATAGCGCATTCTCACAGCTGAGGTCCCTCGGGTTCACCTTAAAAAGGCATTACTATAGGACGTCTGCAAAAAAACAGCAAGTTGCCAGACCTGTTGAGCGCAAAAAACAACGTTCCAGTTTTCTCTAAATCTGGCATAATCATGGGGTAATTCCCTTGGTCCAACCCTCCATTTCCATAGCAAAAGGATACTAACATGACTGCAACGACGGATTTTACTCGTTTCAATCCCCGAATAACGATGCAGGTGGGGGGCAAGCACTACACCGCCTATTCCGTGAAAGCCCTGGAACAACTGGGCTACGGGCCGATGGAGCGCCTCCCCTTTTGCCTGCGGGTCCTGCTGGAGAACCTGCTCCGCCATTTCCCTCAAGGGCTGGCAAGCGGACAGGACATCGACAATCTTGCCTCCTGGCAACCCGGCCGCATCAGTGCCGCCGCTGTCCCCTTCATGCCCAGCCGGGTGATCCTCCAGGATTTCACCGGGGTCCCGGCCCTGGTCGATCTAGCGGCGATGCGGGCTGCCCTGGCCCGTCATGGCGGTGATCCCGCCACCATGAATCCCTTCATCCCGGTCGATCTTGTTATCGATCACAGTATCCAGGTGGATCGATACGCCAGCAGCGAGGCCTTCGGCGTCAATGTCGGTCTGGAAATGGAGCGCAACCGCGAGCGCTATACCATGCTCCACTGGGGCCAGCGGGCCTTCGCTAATTTTCGGGTGGTGCCGCCGGGCACGGGTATCGTTCACCAGGTAAACCTCGAATACCTTGCCTCGGTGATCCAGACCGGTGCAGAAGACGGCCATCTGCTGGCCTACCCGGACAGTGTCCTTGGTACCGATTCCCATACCACTATGATTAATGGTCTGGGGGTCATGGGTTGGGGAGTCGGCGGCATAGAGGCCGAGGCGGTGCTGCTCGGCCAACCGTACTCTTTGCAGATTCCTGAGGTGGTGGGTGTCCGGCTCAACGGCACACTGCGACCGGGCACCACAGCCACGGATCTGGTTTTGACCCTCACCCACTTCCTGCGGAGCAAAGGGGTGGTCGGTCGGTTTGTCGAGTTTTTCGGTCCGGGCCTGAAGGCCTTAAGCCTGCCCGACCGGGCCACCATGGCCAACATGGCCCCGGAATATGGCGCCACCATGGGCTTTTTCCCGGTGGACGCGGAGACCCTGCGCTACCTCCGGGCAAGCGGTCGGTCGGCTGAACAGGTCGAGCTGGTGGCCGCCTACTGCCAGGAACAGGGATTTTTCTTTGCAGCGGAGAGTCAGGAGCCCGACTATACGGTAACCTACGACATCGCGCTGGAGGAAGTCGTCCCCTCTTTGGCCGGGCCACGACGGCCCCAGGATCTGTTACCCCTGGCTGCTGTCAGTGAGGATTTCACCACTCAATTTGCTCATAAACTGCACCAGGGTCCGCCTCCTCTTGAGGCCGGCAATATGAACGGTTGCCCCTGCTGCGTGAAAAGCCCCGCAACCGAATCCATTACCACCGCACAGGGTGCCAGCCTTGCCAACGGTTCGGTGGTCATCGCCGCCATCACCAGCTGCACCAACACCTCCAATCCCGACGTGATGATCGGCGCTGGCCTGCTCGCCCGCAAGGCACGAGAACGCGGCCTGAAGAGCAAACCCTGGGTCAAGACCAGCATGGCACCGGGTTCCCGGGTGGTCACCCGTTATCTGGAAAAGAGCGGCCTCCTCCCTGATCTCGAAGCTCTGGGTTTCAATGTGGTCGGCTACGGCTGCACCACCTGTATCGGCAACAGCGGACCGCTGGACGACGAGATTGCCGCTGCCATCAAAGAAAAACAATTGGTGGTTGCTGCTGTCCTCAGCGGTAATCGCAATTTCGAGGCCCGCATCCATCCCCAGGTTCAAGCCAACTATCTCGGCTCACCCCTCCTGGTGGTCGCCTATGCCCTGACCGGCACCATGCTGGTTGATCTGGAAACCGATCCACTGGGCCTCGATGAACAGGGCAGGCCGGTTTTTTTGCGCGATATTTGGCCGACGGCCGAGGAAATCCAAACCACCGTTGCCCAGACCGTGACCCCGGATCTTTTCACTACCAGTTATGCCAGCGTGTTTGCCGGTGATGACCAGTGGAACGCCTTGCAGGGTGGCAGTGACGATCTCTATCAATGGGACAAGGATTCCTCCTATATCCGCGAACCGCCTTTCTTCCAAGACATGGCCAGTGCGCCGCAGCCGCTTGCTGACATCGAACGCGCCCGGATTCTTGCCATATTCGGCGACAGCATCACCACCGATCATATCAGCCCGGCTGGTTCGATCGGAGCGCAGACCCCGGCAGGATTGTATCTTCAGCAATTAGGGATTGCACCCAAGGATTTCAACAGCTACGGCTCCCGGCGCGGCAACCACGAGGTTATGATGCGGGGCACCTTTGCCAATATCCGCATCCGCAACCGGATGACGGGCCAGGAAGGAGGTCTGACCCGACTGATGCCAGAGGGCACGGAAATGCCGATCTATGATGCGGCCATGCGCTACCTGACGACCAAAACACCGCTGATCGTTTTCGCGGGCAAGGATTACGGTACCGGCAGCTCCCGCGACTGGGCCGCCAAGGGGACCATGCTCCTCGGGGTCAAAGCCGTGATTGCCGTTTCTTTTGAACGGATCCATCGTTCCAACCTGGTGGGCATGGGGGTTTTGCCGCTGCAATTTCCCGAGGGCACGGACGCCATTACCCTGGGTCTGGACGGCAGCGAAACCATCACCTTGACCGGAATCAACGGTATCCTTCAACCCGGACAACCGATGCCACTGCGCATCGACCGCGCCGACGGCAGCGTAGCGGTCGTTACCTTGCATCTGCGCCTGGATAACGACATGGAAATCGAATACTACCGCCATGGCGGCATCCTCCACAAGGTGCTGCGGCAACGGTTGGCAGCGCAGTGAGCAGTACGATGACCGAAACGGAGTTGGTGTAAGCCCATGGCCGGCATTGTGCTCACCACCCTCAACGCCCGCTATATACACGCCAGCATCGGCCTGCGCTGGTTGTACGCCAATCTGCGCGAATTGCAGCCCCTGGCCCGCATTGCGGAATACAGCCTGACCGACCAGGTGGGGGATATCGCCGAAAAGATTCTGGCCACTGAACCTGCAATCATCGGCATCGGCGTTTACATCTGGAACGCGGTTTTGGTGCAACAGCTGGTGAGCATCCTCAAACGGGTTGCCCCTGCCACCCGCATCATCCTCGGCGGGCCGGAGGTCAGTCACCTGCCCCTGCGCATCGATCTGAGCGAGGCCGATTATATCATCCAAGGGGAGGGGGAAATTGCCTTTCACGATCTCTGCGCAGCCATCCTGGTCGGCAATCCGCCTGCGGAGACCCTTGTCCCGGCCACCGTGGTCGAGGTCGAGGATTTGGTCCTACCCTATGCCTTCTACACCGACGAGGACCTCGCCCATCGCCTCACCTATGTCGAGGCCTCACGGGGCTGCCCCTTCACCTGCGAATTCTGCCTTTCCTCGCTTGATAAAAAAGTCCGATTTTTTAACCTCGAGCGCTTTCTCGATGAACTGGAAAGCCTGTGGCAGCGGGGGGCGCGGACGATAAAATTCGTGGACCGGACCTTCAACTGCAACACGGAAGCCGCGGGTCGCATCCTTGATTTTTTCCTCGCCAAGGAGCCGCCCTTCCATGTCCATTTCGAGGTCATCCCGGATCATTTCCCCGAAGCCCTTAAAGAAAAATTGCAACACTTTGCCGCTGGTACCCTGCAACTGGAGGTCGGCATCCAGACCCTGCATTCCGGTACTGCCGCCAACATCAGCCGCAGGCTTGATTTTGCCAAGATCAGGGAAAATCTTACCTTCCTCGAACACAAAACCACGGCCCACCTGCATGTTGACCTGATCATCGGCCTGCCCGGCGAATCCGTCGAACAATTTGGAGAGAATCTCAACAGCCTCGCCGCCCTGACCCGTGGCGAAATCCAACTTGGGGTCCTCAAAAAGCTATCCGGCACTACCATTAATCGCCACGACCAACAGCACGGGATGATCTATTCCCTTTTCCCGCCCTATGAAATCCTGGCGAACGATCTCATTCCGTTCGCGTCCATGCAGACCATGAAGCGGTTGGCCAGATTCTGGGATCTGGTCTACAATAGCGGCAATTTCAAACACACCGCCCCACTGCTTTGGCCCGACGGCGACGTCTTTCACGGCTTTCTCGCCTTTTCTCTCTGGCTGTACGGAGAAACGCGTTCCACCTGGCAGATCTCTCTACCGCGCCTGGCCGAACTGCTGTTTCGTTATCTGGTGGAGGACCTAGGGTTTGCAAAGTCTGCGGTGGCCGACAGTCTGGCTGCGGATATCTTGGTGATTAAGGGGCGGGTGTTGCCGCCGGCCATTAGTGCCCATGTGACCCAAAGGCCTGAAGAGCAACGCATCATTGCCGAAAACCTGAGCAAACGGCAGAGCCGACATCGGGAGGGGGCGGATCGCGGTTAGCACCTCGCGCTCTCCCCAGCACTGTCCATGAAATCAACCTCGCTTCTGTTGCACGAGGCCGCGGCCCTTCTCAGGCTGACCGGGCCCCTAGTCCTGGCCCAACTCGCGCAGACCTCCATGGGTTTTGTCGATACGGTCATGGCGGGGCGGGTCAGCGCGGTTGATCTGGCGGCGGTGGCGGTCGGCTCCTCCCTCTTTTTTCCGGTTTTCCTCTTTATGGTCGGTCTCTTGACTGCAGTGACCCCGCTGGTCGCCCAGGCGCACGGGCGCGGCGACCGGGCAGCAGTGCGTCGCTCCATCCGTCAAGGCATGGCCATCGGCCTCGTCACCGGTGTCCTCCTCATGCCGGTCCTGTGGCTGATGCAGCCCGTCATGGCCTGGCTGGGGGTGAGCAGTGAGGTCATCCCGCTCACCGGGGGGTATCTGTTTGCCATCTCCTGGGGCCTGCCGGTGGCTGGTGTGTTTCTCGCTCTGCGCAACGGCGGCGACGGTCTCGGGATGCCACGGTTGTCCATGTTTGCCGGATTTTTCGGCCTGCTGGTCAATATCGGCGCCAACTACATCCTCATTTACGGCAAAATGGGGCTTCCGGCCTTGGGCGGCGTCGGCTGTGGTTGGGCGAGCTCGCTCTCCCTGCTGGCCATGCTCCTGTTTATGGCTTTTCTTCTCCAGAAAAGCCGACTCGGTGGCACCGACGGCCTCTTCATCTTGACGCCCGAACAGACGGGACGGTCCCTTGGCACCTTCCTGCGCCTCGGTTTGCCGATGGGTGTGACCCTTTTCATCGAATGTTCGGTCTTTGCAGTCATTGCCCTGTTCATTGCCAAACTGGGGGCCCAAGTAGTGGCGGCACATCAGATCGCGCTGAATTTTACCTCGCTGCTCTATATGCTGCCCTACAGCCTGGCCACCGCATTGACCGTGCGCACGGGTTTTGCCATCGGCCGAAAACGCCTCAGACGAGTGCGACGGATTGTACGGATAGGCCTAGGAATGGCGCTATTCGGTGCGATCTTGACCTGTACCCTGATCCTCACCTTCGCCCCTGAGATCGCGGCAATGTACAGCCCGGACCCGCATGTCCGTACCTTGTCCACCACCCTGTTGTGTATGGCCGCGATCTTTCAGATCCCGGATGCCATTCAGGTGAACTGCGGCGGCATTCTCCGGGGATGTAAGGATGCCAAGGTCCCGCTGCTGCTGATGCTGCTCGCCTATTGGGGCATTGGTCTGCCGATGGGATACGGATTGGGGCTGGGCGGATGGGCAGGAATGGAGCCGGGGCCGCAGGGCTTTTGGATCGGATTGATCGTGGCCCTGACGGTCGCGGCCGGTTTGCTCGGTTATCGGGTGCTGGTCATACTGCGCAGGCTTGAAGGGAAGCGGGGACAACCGGTCACAACAGGCCGTCCATGACCTCCAGGCACATGTCCGCCTTATTCAGGGTATACAGATGCACGCCGGGAGCGCCGCCAGCCAGGAGGCCCTTGATCTGTTCGCGGGCATAGGCAACGCCGATCTCATAGACTGCGCTGGCGCCGCCCTGCTCGTTGGCCTTGATCAGGGAGTTGATCAACTGCCCCGGCACTCGGGCGTTGCAGAGTTGCAGGGTGAAGCGCAGGGAGGCCAGATTGCGGATGGGCAGGACGCCCGGAATGACCGGCACCATGACCCCTTGGTTCTGTAAACGCGCCACATAGTCGAAATACACCCGGTTATCAAAATACAGCTGGGTAATGATAAAATCAGCACCACTCTCCACCTTGCGCCGCATAACCTCAAGATCAGCGGCAAACGAGACCGCCTCGGCATGGGCCTCGGGAAAACCGGCCACCCCGATGGCCAGGTCGGGATGGTGTTTGCGGATATAGGCCACTAAGTCAGAGGCATGGGGAAAGGTGGCAAACAGCTCCGCATCCGAACCGGTGAACCCGGCGGGACGATCACCGCGCAGGGCCAGGACATTAGAAATTCCCAAAGATTTAATCGCCTCGAGAAAACCGTCTATTTTTTCCCGATTGGCCGCCACCCCGGTGAGATGGGGCATGATCTCAAAACCGCAGGTCGTGATCAACTGCTCGCAGATCTCCAGGGTATTGCTTTGGGTGGAACCGCCGGCGCCATAGGTCACCGAGGCGAACAGCGGCTGCAACTGCTGCAGTTCCTTGGCGGCCTCGAGGAAGCCCGGCCACTCCTCCTGCTTCTTGGGAGGAAAAAATTCAAGCGAGACAAAAGGACTGTGTTTCTGGATCAATTGAGGAATGTGCATCCCCGTACTCCTTGGTTAAAAAAATCCATGCAACCGGATGGTTACAGTAAAATCGACCTTAATTCTCCGGGGCTGAAACCGTCAAAATACAGGACTCTGCCGGTCGGTTCGAAAAATCTCCCCAAGTTTAGGCAAACAAAAGCCGATAAGGTAACAGGAAGCATTGTTGTTTACCACGGAGGGTGAACCATGACACCAAAACAAGCGATCCGTATCCTGATGCTCAGTCCCTGTTACTGGCGGCTCAATCTATTGGCACGAAAACAGTTGATCCGCGAATACTGCGCCTCCTACGAGGCGGTCTGGCAACAGCTCACCCTGGAACGGAAAAAAAACAGCTGACATTCTGCCACTGCAATTCCACCCCCATTCCTGGGAGTGCCTTTGCTCACACGCTTAGCGCTGTCGGGTTTTTTTACCGCCCCAGAGGGGGTCCTGGCCGAAACGGGCCTGCCACCAGTCCTCGGGGTCATAGGGATCAAGCCCCTCGGCGGCAATATCCTCCAGCTTCAATGGAAAACGGTATTCATTGCAATATCGTAGCAGCAGTTCGTAGGCGGCGGTGAGCCGGTACATCTGTTCGCCGCGCTGTCCGCCAGCGGTCGTGGCTGTGTCAGGATGATGGATTTTGCTCAGGCGGTGGTAGCTTCGCTTGATCTCGGCCAGCGTTGCCCGGTCTCCCAATTGCAGTAGATCCCGTGCCTGTTCGATGGCCTGCCATTCCTTGCGATTCACGCCGCCTCATCCTTCTTCTTCCATGATTTTTCCGTGCCGCTGAGCAGACGAGCAATGTTCTGATAGTGCTTGATCCAGATCATCAGGACGATGAATCCGGCCAGCCACAGTTTCCAACCAGGGACCTCAAGGAGGAAGAGCCAGATGAGGATTGAGGCTGAACCCAGCAGCGATCCCAGGGAGACAAAGCCCGACAACCGCACGGTGAGCAAAAAGATCGACAGACAGCCCAGAACCGCCAGGGGGGCAAGATAGAGGAAGGCACCCAGCGCCGTCGCCACGCCTTTGCCCCCTTTGAAGCCCAGGTACACCGGAAACATATGGCCAAGGACCGAGGCCGCGCCGCAGAGGGCGATGATCAGATCACGTCGGGGCGCATCCTGGACGAGAAGAGCCGCGAGGAACATCGGCATAAACCCCTTGAAAATATCCAGGGCCAGGGTCAGGAAACCCATTTTTTTACCGAGCAGCCGGGCAACATTGGTGGCCCCGATATTCTTGCTGCCTTGGGTGCGGATATCAATGCCGCTCCCCCGCGAAAGCAGGAGGCCAAAGGGCACGGCCCCTATGCAGTAGGCAATACAAATACAAAAGATTCCGGTGAGGTTCATAGGTATCGGTGACTCATTATTTCAGGCGGTCAAGGTCGTCGAGGACACGCACCTCTCACACCCGTCTTGTTACGCCTTGTTGTGCCGGAAGACCATCTCCAATTCACAGGCTGCGGCATAGGCAGCAATATCATCCTGGAGCAGGCGGACATAAGGGCAATCCACCACCGCGAGTAAGGCCTGACGGAGGCGGAACAGCGGCGGCACATCCCCGTCTCCTGCAACCGGTTCCACCACGTAGGGAAAGATCTGCGGTCTGCGGCAGACCTCCGGCCGGTGAGGATAGACCCGGCAGCGCCCGGTGGATTCGAGATTCGGGCAGGTGCTTTCCCTGGGCAAGATCAGGCTCCAGCCGTGACGCCAATGGACGAGCACCGGGTCGGGACGATTGAAGAAATCACGCCCTCCCACTTGCAGCGGCGGTTCATCCTCAACCCGCTGCGATTTCGAGGCGACGGTGTCAATGCGTTCCAGTGGAAAGAACTCCACTTCGCCGGGTTGCAGCGGGATCTCAAAATACGATTGGGCCATAGCTGCCTTCGGCCCGACACAGCATAGGGTGCAGTTGCAAGGTCCACAGAGCAGGCTGTTGATCCGCTCCATCTCTTTGGCCAACACCTGCTGGCTCACCAGGGCTGTGGTCGCAGTCATCACATCCACCGGCGCACCTTCACTGCTCACAACCCGCTGTTCTCCGGCTTCTCCGGCCTTGAGATCGACAAACGGCTGCAGCAATTCGGCATAGGGGGCCAGATCCGCGGCGGCATGCTCGTAGAGGGCATATCCGGTTTCAATGGTCTCCGGCAACTGGGCTATGACCTCATCAACTGTGGCAAAGTCACCGGTTATAAACAAAAACTGGACAATGCCGACCAAGGGCAGCACCGGCCTGTGCAATCCGTCCAACCCCGCCTTCAATATTTCTTTGCTGATCATCCTCGCCCGATCCCATGAACATTTTGGCCTGCACCCTACACAAAAAAAAACCGAAAAACAAGACAGCACCGCCTCTTGTCTCAGCGCAAGGGCTCGCTGACGTCTTTACAATACCATGTAAACTGATTACATACCATGGAGTCTCTTTCCTAAAAAATCGGTGCTCAGACACCATTGAAAAATACGTGCATTATGGCTATCAGAAAAATCATTACCTATCCCCATCCGGTTCTCCGGGAAAAGGCACAACCAATAACCGAATTTGACCAGCAACTAAAGACCCTGGTCAAGGATATGGCGGACACCATGTACGATGCCCCCGGCGTCGGACTGGCGGCAAACCAGATCGGCATCGCCCGCCAAATGGTGCTGGTGGACCGCTCCACCCAGGACGACGAACGAAAATATATCGTCCTGATCAATCCGGTGATTTCCGCCGGGGAAGGCAGCATTGTCGACGAAGAAGGCTGCCTGAGCGTCATTGAGTGCACGGCCAAGGTCAAGCGGTTTCGCAAGATCCATGTCACGGCCCAGGATGTGGAGGGCAAGCACTTGGAATTCGATGCCGAAGAACGCTTTGCCCGGATCATTCAGCATGAGGTCGACCATCTGCTCGGCACCCTGTTCATCGACCACCTCAGTTCTCTCAAACGTGCCCTCTATAAAAAGAAGCTGAAGAAGCTTCTCCAGGAGCAGGAATGAGCCCACCGCTCCGCCTTATCTTCATGGGGACACCGGATTTTGCCGTACCCTCGCTGCAGGCCCTGGTGGACGGGCCGGATCAGGTGGTGGCCGTGGTCTGCCAACCCGACCGTGGCCGGGGCCGGGGCAAGGTGTTGAGCCCACCGCCGGTGAAGGTTCTGGCCGAGGAGCAGGGCATTCCGGTACTGCAACCGGAGTCGGTAAAAACAGAGGCTTTTTTTGAGCAGATTCGGGCACTGGCCCCGGATCTCCTGGTGGTCGTGGCCTACGGTAAAATTCTGCCCGGCTCGTTGCTGCGCTTGCCACCTCTCGGTGCCATCAATGTCCACGGCTCGCTGCTGCCGAAATACCGGGGCGCCGCCCCTATTCAATGGGCGGTCATCAAAGGGGAAACCGAAACCGGCATCACCATCATGCAGATGGATGAAGGTATGGATACCGGCGATATCCTCCTGGTTATCCCGGTGCCGATCGGTGCCCAGGAAACCGCAGGCGCACTTTTTGACCGGTTGGCCGTGCTGGGCGGCCAGTCCCTGACCGCCGCTGTTGATCAGCTCAAACAGGGGCAACTGATTCCGCAGCCGCAAGACCACGCCCTGGCCACCGCCGCACCGATGCTGACCAAGGAGCAGGGCCATCTCGACTGGAGCCTGCCAGCAGCGCAACTGCATTGCCAGATTCGCGGTCTGGATCCCTGGCCTTCCGCCTATGGTTTTCTTGAAGGCAAACGTTACCGTTTTTTCAACCCGGCGATCGTCCCCATCCGCTCCCCTGAACTGCCAGGGACAATCTGCCGTGCCGACAATCAAGGACTCTTGATTGCCACCGGGGATGATTGTCTGCTGATCCGCGCAATCCAGCCTGAAGGTAAAAAACGAATGCCGGTTGCCGACTGTCTTCGTGGCGCCCGCATTGCCCCAGGAATCCTCCTCACCTGATGCACACCGCCTATCTCGATTGTTTTTCCGGGGTCAGCGGCGACATGCTGCTGGGTGCGTTCCTCGATGTGGGCGTCCCGGAGGCCTATCTCAGGGAGGTGCTGGCGGGTGTACCGCTTCACGGCTATACGCTCAGGGTTGACCGTCGGATTGTCCAGGGCTTCGCCGTCACCCGGGTCCAGGTGGAAGGTGACCACCACGGTCATGAGCATCGACATCTCGACCAAATACAACAAATTCTGGAGAGCGGTAGCCTCGAAGCCTCGATCAGGAATCGTGCCCTCGGCGTTTTCACCCGACTGGCTGAGGCAGAGGCCGCCGTCCATGGCAGCCGACCCGAGCAGGTTTCTTTCCATGAAGCCGGGGCCGTGGATGCCCTGGTTGACATTATTGGCACCGTGGCGGGCCTCGCCTATCTCGGCATTGATCGCCTGATCTGCTCGCCCCTGCCCATGCCCCGTGGCTGGGTCACCTGCGCACACGGTGAGATTCCCCTGCCGGGTCCTGCGGTCTGCCGTTTGCTTGCCGGGGTTCCGGTCTATGGCGAAAACCTGGAGCAAGAACTGGTCACTCCCACCGGGGCAGCCCTGATCCGGGAACTGGCCCAGGGATTCGGGCCCATGCCGCCGATGTTGCTTGAGCGAACCGGATATGGTGTTGGCTCCATGCAGCGGTCCGATGGTCGGCCCAATCTGCTGCGGCTGATGCTCGGCCAAGGCACGGAGGTGGAGGAAGCCCAGCAGGTCGAGGTGATTGAAACCCATCTCGATGACTGGAATCCCGAATTCTGGCCGCATGTCAGCCAGTTGCTGATGTCTGCAGGTGCCCTTGATGTCTGCCTGATTCCTATGCAGATGAAAAAAGGACGGCCCGGATTTCTCCTGCGGGTGGTCGTCGATCCGGCCCATCGGCAGACCGTTACCACCCTGATGTTCAATGAAACCAGTACAATCGGCCTGCGGATCCGAAGGGAGCAGCGCATGACCCTGCCCCGGGAGATGGTCACGGTGGCCACGCCCTGGGGTCCGGTTGCGGCTAAAAAGATCACTACCCCCTCCGGCACGGTCATCACGCCCGAATACGAAGCCTGCCGGGTGGTTGCCGAGACCCATCAGATATCGCTCCAGTCGGTGTATGCCGCGATCAGACGTCAGTCGTCGTCTCCTCTTTTTTAATCCAGTGCTCATGGACCGTATGCTGATGTTCATCGCCACCGGGGCCTATAGCGGCTATCTTCCCAAAGCCCCGGGTACCTGGGGGTCTGCGGTGGGTGTGCTCCTCTGGCTGCTGATCGGTCGGATGGAGTTGATCCCCTATCTCACCGTAGTCGGGATTCTTTTCATTGTCGGCGTCTTCAGCGCCGGGGCTGCGGAAAAGATAGTTGATCGGGGTGATCCGGAACTTGTGGTCATCGATGAGATCGCAGGGCAGCTGATCGCCCTCACGGCGGTGCCTTTTCATCCGGTGCCTGTGGTATTAGGATTTCTCTTGTTTCGTTTCTTTGATATACTCAAACCATTTCCGATCGGCTGGATCGATCGGCACCTGCACGGTGGCCTCGGTATCATGCTGGACGATCTCGTCGCCGGTCTCTTCGCCCTGCTGGTGCTGCAGCTCGGTCTCCGGCTGTACGGGATATAAGTGGCGGATCTACACAATAAGCTGCACGAGAAGGAGCATTCATGGCCGGTTTCATCGACATCCACACCCACGCCTTTCCCAATCATATAGCCTCGCCGGCAATTCGGGCGCTGGAAAAAGAGGGCAATATCAAGGCCTACCTGGATGGAACCGTTGCCGCCCTCCTCGCCTCCATGGATCGGAGTGGTATTGACCAATCGGTACTCTGCTCAATCGCCACTCGCCCGGAACAGTTTTCCACCATCCTGAACTGGTCCAAGACGATACGATCAAACAAGATTGTGCCCTTTCCCTCGCTGCACCCCGCCGATCCACAGCTGCTGGAGCACCTGCAAGTGATCCATGACGAGGGCTTCAAAGGCATCAAGATGCATTGCTACTATCAGGATTTTTTCCTGGATGATCCCGCCCTCAATGAACTGTACGCAAGGATGAGTGCCCTCGGCATGATCCTGGTGATTCACGCCGGCTATGATATCGCCTACCCCCGCATCCGTCGGGCGGATCCGCAGCGGATTCTCGAGGTCTGCCGCCAGTTTCCCGAGCTCAAACTGATTGCCACCCATCTCGGCGGCTGGGATGAATGGGAGGATGTGCGGCGCCTGCTCACCGGTGAACCGATCTATATGGAACTCTCCTTTGCCCTGGATTTTCTTGATCAAACCCGCCTGCGGGATATGCTCCTCTCCCATCCGCCCGAATATCTGCTGTTCGGCACCGACAGCCCTTGGACCGATCAGGCCACTACCCTCAAGATGCTGGGCAAGCTGGGCTTACCGGAAGCTCTCTTTGAGCAGATAACCAGCAGCAACGCCCGGCGGCTCCTGGCCTGCTGAGCCGCTTTCCTGTCACCCCCGGGGCAGAATGCTTTGCTTCCTCTGTCCCGGTTGTCCCCAATTCTCCGACAGCATCGCAGACAGGTTCCTGGCCGCCTGAACCTTGCGAGTTGCATCTCGTGTCCCCGGATTCCCCTCTTCTTTTCATCAAGGAATCCTGACACATTCTCAGGCAGAAAGGTTCTTTTTGCCTCCTATTCAGTCACCTTTTTCCGGCTATCTTTTACATACATCACCTTGTCATTATTGCGCATTTCAATCTGAAACAACTCACTCTCACGAATCAGGTCACTGAGTTTCTTGTACCCATAGTTTATGGGAGAGAATGAGGTGTTATTAGAAATATATTGTCCCACACGACCCAGATGAGACCACCCATCTTCTTGAGCCGTCTGCTCAACGGCATTGCGCAGAAGCTTGACGAGACCGGTATCTCCCCGGAGTTCCTTGCGTGATTTTTTTAAATCCTGGGCGGTATCAACCGGCGCATCGTCTGTTTCAACCGACGGGATAAGTTTTTCAGTGTAGATAAACCGAGAACAAGCGTTGACAAAAGGAGAGGGCGTTTTCTGTTCGCCAAATCCGTACACCGTGAGGCCATTGGTCAGAATCCGCATGACGAGCGGGGTGAAATCACTGTCGCTGGTCATGAGGGCAAAGGCATCAATCTGTTGTGTGTACAACAGGTCCATGGCATCAATAATCATGGCGGCATCCGTGGCATTCTTACCCTGGGTGTACGCAAATTGTTGGATAGGCTGAATAGCAAACGGATGGAGCTGCTCTTCCCACCCTTTCAGATGGGGGGTTTTCCAGTTCCCGTAGGCACGCCTGATATTGGTAACCCCGTATTTCGCCAGTTCATTCAAGACGCCGCCGATAGCCTGATAACTGGCATTATCACAATCAATCAGCAAGGCGATCTTCTGTTCTTTCTCCATCAGTCCATTCCTCCTGTTGAGTGCAAGGCTTTCTCTTGGCCGCTTGGGCGTAAACACAAGTCGATTTCTGTCGACCGCAGGGAGAAATATCTCTCTCTTGTTCCAGAGATCTCTCCCTGCGGTCGAGATGACATCCGAGCAGATGCAACAATTCAGGATTCATCGCGGGCATGGCCCGCTCCTACCCCACAGGGTATCGCGTCTGCCGGTAGGAGCGGGCCATGCCCGCGAACAAGGTTCAGTCTTGTGCAACAATCTCTCTTCTCCAAGGCAAAAGCTTTTCTGGCAGTGGCCTTTATATGACCAAACGGGTGTTTTCCCATTTTGGGCGAAATAATCAAAAATTATGTATATGCAGCGCAAAAACAGAAACTGCTCGCCCCGCCGGGAGGTAGCGTTGAGAGTTGCAGGGAATTCGGGGACGACGGGGCGCCCTCGCCGCTGAGCCGGGCGGCGGGGTTCGGGACCGGATCAAAGGGGCAAACTGTTTGAGCGCAGCGAGTTTTTGCCCCGCCGGTTCCGGAGCACGGCGAACGGGGTGTCTCAGCGGCTGGGCTGCCCTTTCGTAGCGGTGTGGCGCAGACCACACGGCGCTTCTTTTCTTTGGGCACGCAAAGAAAAGAATGGGAACCCCGCAGGAATTGCCTGAAATTATATGATTTTTTTCTGGAACACCAAAATGGTGGGCAAGCAAAAAGACGCTTGTCTACCCTACTCGATTAACGTGTAGGGCATAACCTGCGAGCTTGAGCGAGTCCGTGTTGGCCCACTGGCTAGGCCAATTTTTTTAATTTGTAACTGCATTAAGAAGCTCATCCCCGAGCTGAGTTCGATAATATATTACTGTATTGCCGCCTGGCTTATGAGACTCAGGGGTTACTGTTGCTGTTAACCCAAATTCTAAAAGTAAGTTACAAGAAATAGTCCAATCATTTTCCTCTCCACCATTTTCAGTAATAAATTTATTAATTTTTTGATTTGAAATTAGAACATTAATTTTAAAACCACCAATATTTGAAAATGAATTTATCGATTGCAAAAGAATTGCTTCTGCTGAACTAATAGAAGATAAAACGTTAATAAAGAAAGGATGGGATTTGCCTGTTTCGAGCTCTGTGCATAATAGATTTGTCCAAAGATCATTAAGCAACCCATCTGTTTCTTTTGAAACTTCTTCAATTATTTTGACAATAGTTTTTGGATGTGTAACTTTACCAACGGTTATTCCTTTATTTTCTAATTTCTTTTTTGCATTTTCCATCGAAAAGGAAAGGAGTAATCGTTCCACCTCAACCATATTATCAAATTTTTGCTTTATATATCTTCCCAAGCCAGATGTTGATTCTGTTATAGGAGCAATGATTTTTTCGAATGTATTTAGTGCGGTATCAGCAGTCTTAATATAGACTTCTTCTGGTATCGCTTCTGCTACTTTACCTATTCCAACCAGATCTAAACTTTTATCTTGTTCATTCATATTATTTTCAAATAGACCTAACAAGTAATTATCCAGTTCCGTATATCACGTACCAATACAAGATACGCAGAAAGAACAGTGCGTCGACACAACAGAAAAACCATTCTTTATCCGCAGCACTAAACCGAACTACTCACGGGATGCAGCAGGTTTTTCCAGAATCGAGGAACTTAATCCCAAAGCCTGGCGAATCCGCTCCATAGCCTTGACCACATTAGCCTCGGAGTTAAACGCAGAGAGGCGGATATACCCCTGGCCGCATTTGCCGAATCCAGCACCCGGTGTACAGACTACCCCGGCCTCATTCAAGAGCAGGTCGAAAAATTCCCAACTATCACGCTGGCCCTGAACCCAGATATAAGGGGCGTTGTCACCACCGACATAACTATAGCCCAGCTCAGCCATGGCCTTGCCGATGATCTTGGCATTGCTCAGGTAGCCGTCGATCAGGGCCGTACACTGGGCCTTACCCTCCGGCGAGTAGACCGCCTCGGCAGCACGCTGCACCGGGTAGGAAACGCCGTTGAATTTGGTACAGTGGCGACGATTCCACAGCGGATGGATGGCCTGCTTGTTGCCTTGGCTGTCATAGGCCATGCACTCTTTAGGCACCACGGTATAAGCACAACGGGTACCGGTGAAGCCGGCACTTTTCGAATAGCTGCGGAATTCAATCGCCACCTCGCGGGCCCCCTCGATCTCAAAGATCGAATGCGGCAGCTCAGGGTCGCGGATAAAGGCCTCATAGGCGGCGTCAAAGAGGATCAGAGCCTTGTTGTCCCGGGCATAATCGACCCAGACTTTCAACTGTTGTTTGGTGATAGTGGAACCGGTGGGGTTGTTGGGGAAACAGAGGTAAATCAGGTCCACCGGCTCGGTCGGCAGGTCGGGAACGTAGTTGTTCTCCTTGGTCGAATCAAGGTAGACGAGCCCCTCAAAGCGTCCATCTTTGAAGACACCGGTGCGACCCGCCATGACATTGGTATCAAGATAGACCGGATAGACCGGGTCGGGAAGGGCGATTCTGGCGTCCGTGGCAAACAGCTCCTGGATATTGCCGGTATCGCACTTGGCACCGTCGGACACAAAGATCTCATCGCCATGGACCTCGGCACCCCGCGCCTGAAAATCGTTGACCGCGATCGCCTCGCGCAAAAAATCATAGCCCTGTTCCGGGCCGTAGCCGCGGAACCCGGCGGTGGTGGCCATTTCGTCCACGGCCGCGTGCATGGCCTTGATGCAGGCAGCGGGCAGCGGATTGGTCACATCGCCGATGCCCAGCTTGATTACCTCTCGCTCCGGATGATTGGCCTGGAAGGCGTTCACCCGTTTGGCGATGTCGGAAAAAAGGTAGGAGGCCTGCAATTTCAAATAATGTTCATTGATTTTCAACATGAAAAATGTCCTTTCAAAATTGAACCCTGCCTCTTGATCGGCAGGAGTTAGAGGTCTACCTTGACCCGGTTGCTGAAATCATAGCCGTTGGTGGAAAGGTCGAAATCCATTCGGCCCGCCGTCACTTTTAAACCAGGGGCCTGCACGTCCACTCTTCCCGGACTGACCACCATCTTGGTGGCATCGTAATAATCGAGCTGGTCCGACATCAACTGCTGGCCCTTAGTCGGTTTGAGGATCACCGCGTGGTCAGTGAGGACCAGATGCCGGTCATTGATGTAATATTTTCCTTTCCTGCTCGAAATATTTATCGGTTCTTTCTCGGTACCGATGTATTTGGCGCTGACAGCCACCATGTCGATTTCGTGATCATGTTCACCGGTGGAGGCACGTTTGGCATCAATCTGCCACTCCTCCTTACCATTACTGGCCATGGTAATGACCACCGAATCCATGATAAAATTTTGCACAGGCGTTTCCTGATCCAGCTGCGCCAGTTTGGGGTTATATCCCCCCCGGGGCGCGAGAAAGGAGGCCACGGACGGTTGCCAAAGTGGGTTGGTGATCAGCAGCAGCAGCGGCAAGATCCATAAAATATTGCGTGGATTTCTGATCATCGGTCGAATCGGGCCCGCATCTTGTCCAGTTGTCCCCGGGCTTCAAGGATAAGATCGCAGACCTCGCGAACAGCCCCTCGGCCCCCTCTGTGTTCAGCCGTATAATGGACGCGTTGCCTGATCTCCGGCACGGCGTTGGCGGGAGCAGCAGCAAACCCCACCCGGTTGAGGATCGGCAGATCCAGCCAGTCGTCGCCCATGTAGGCAACCTGCGGCGGACGTAAGCCGGATTCCTTCAAAATTTCTTCGAATACCGTCAGCTTATCCTGTTTGCCCTGGTAGACATGGGTGAGGTGCAAGTCCTGGGCGCGACGGGTCACGGCTTCGGAACTGCGAGCGGTGATGATGCCGACCGCCACGCCGCTGTCCTGGAGCAGCCTGATTCCAAGGCCATCCTGGGTGTTAAAACTTTTGCTTTCACCACCGCCGGTGCCGTAGGTGATGCTGCCATCGGTGAGAACACCGTCGACATCAAGCAGCAGCAGCTGTACCTGTTTTGCCTGAGGCAGGGCTTCCAGCCAGGCCGCACTGCGCGTAATCGGCCGATTTCTGTGCATGGCGCGGGTCCGCAGGGCCTCGGTCAATTCACAGTCCGTGGGATAGCCACCGACCGCCGGCCCGCATCCTTCCTTATGCATCGATCACTCCGGCAACCGCCTGCCGCACCGCCAGCAGTTGCTTGAGCAAGGGTTCCATTTCGGCCAGCGGCAAGGAGTTCGGGCCGTCGCAGAGGGCCTTGTCCGGATCCGGATGCACCTCAATGAAGAGGCCATCGATGCCAACCGCCATTGCCGCCCGGGTTAGGGCCGGGATGAATTGACGCTGTCCGCTGGAACTGCCCCCCGCGCCTCCCGGCAACTGCACCGAATGGGTGGCATCGAAAATAACCGGGTAGCCAAAAGAGCGCATGACCTGCAGGGATCGCATGTCCACCACCAAATTGTTATAGCCGAAACAGGCACCGCGTTCGGTCAGCAGGATACGTTCATTGCCGGTACTGCGTAATTTGTTGACCGCATATTCCATATCCCAGGGTGAAACCATCTGGCCCTTCTTGACATTCACCACCTTACCGGTTTTGGCGGCGGCGACCAGGAGATCGGTCTGGCGGCAGAGGAAAGCCGGAATCTGGAGGATATCGAGATAATCGGCGGCCAATTGGGCTTGGGCCGGTTCGTGGATATCCGAAACCACTGGCACGCCCACTTCTTCCCGCAGCCGGCCCAGCAGACGCAGTCCTTTTTCCGCCCCGGGTCCGCGGAATGAGGACAGTGAGGTGCGGTTGGCCTTGTCAAAGGAGGACTTGAATACATAGGAGATCCCCAAACGGGCGCAGATCGCCTTCATTTCGCGCGCGACTTCCCAGGCAAGCTCACCGCTTTCCAGCACACAGGGACCGGCCATCAAAAACAGCGGTGCTCCTGGCCCAATCAGTATCGACCCGGCGGGGGTCATGTTCAGTTCGACGGTCTTCATGAGTTTAGAGGATATTTCCTTGCTTGTGGGCTATGGCCGCCTTAATGAAATCGCGGAACAGGGGATGCGGCTTCATGGGTTTGGACTGGAATTCCGGATGAAACTGGCAACCGAGGAACCAGGGATGATCGACCAGTTCAACAATCTCAACAAGGTTTTCATCTGGGGAGGTGCCGCTGATGATTAACCCGGCCGCTTCCAATTGCTGGCGGTAGCTGTTGTTGAATTCATAGCGGTGCCGATGCCGTTCGCTGACCGGCCCCTTCCCATAGGCTGCAGCGGCCAGGGTGCCGGCCTTGAGGGCGCAGGGGTAGGCACCGAGTCGGAGCGTGCCGCCCATGTTCGAATTTTCGTCGCGGGTTTCGATCTTGCCGGTGCGGAAGTCGAACCATTCGGTCATCAGGTAGATCACGGGATGGGGTGTGCCAGGATTGAACTCGACGGAATGAGCCCCTTCTATTTTAGCAATATTGCGTGAAAATTCCACGACCGCCAGCTGCATGCCCAAACAAATGCCGAAAAAGGGAATTTTCTTTTCGCGGGCATAGGTCACAGCCCTGATCTTACCCTCCATGCCGCGGCTCCCGAAACCACCGGGGACCAGGATGCCATCGCAGCTATCGAGTTTCTCCAATTCCGAGCCGTCCTCAAGGCCATCGGCGCTGATATATTGCAATTCCACCTTGGTTTCATTGGCAATGCCGCCATGGATCAGGGCTTCATGCAGGCTCTTGTAGGACTCAGTCAAATCGACATATTTGCCGGTGATGCCGATGGTCACCGTCCCTTTCGGATTTTTGATTTTATAGACCAGTTGCTCCCAGGGTTCGATGTTCGGCGCTCCGGTCCATATCCCGAGTTTTTCGAGGATGCGATCATCCACCCCCTCGTTGTGGAGACGGAGGGGAAGCTCATAGATGCTCTCGACATCGACAGCGGAAATGACCGATTTGGCTTCAACGTTGCAAAACAGAGCGATTTTTTTCTTCAGCTCATCGGTGAGCAACGATTCCGACCGGCACATGAGGATATCCGGCTGGATTCCCGAGGCCAGCAATTCCTTGACCGAATGCTGGGTCGGCTTGGTTTTGACCTCGCCGGCGGTCTTGATGTAGGGAACAAGGGTCAGGTGAATAAACAGGGAATAATCCTTGCCAAGGTCGCTGCGCAACTGGCGGATGGCCTCAATAAAGGGCAGGCCCTCAATGTCGCCGACCGTGCCGCCGATTTCAACGATGGCCACATCGGCGCAACCGTCAAGTTGCAGCACGGCCTCCTTGATCTCATCGGTGATGTGGGGAATCACCTGCACTGTCCCGCCGAGATATTCGCCGCGCCGCTCCTTCATGATCACCGAATAATAAATGCGGCCGGAGGTGTAGTTATTCATCTTGCCCATGACCGCGTTGGTATAGCGTTCATAGTGGCCCATGTCCAGGTCGGTCTCGGCCCCGTCATTGGTGACGTAGACCTCGCCGTGCTGGAAAGGATTCATGGTGCCGGGATCGACATTGATATACGGATCGAGCTTCTGAAAGGTGACGGTCAAGCCCCGCGCTTCAAGCAGGCTACCGATGGAAGCAGCGGACAGTCCTTTGCCGAGGGAGGAAAGGACACCGCCGGTAATAAAAATAAATTTCGTTCGTTTACTCAGGGGAGCTTTCATTCTGGTACCTTTCTGGCGCAGGAAAAAGAGGAAGGCAGCTTTTGGGGCTGCCTTTGATTGGGCTGGGCACAAAATATACTCGATCCCCCCCTTCTTTACAACCCCGGGCTCTCTGAAAAAATCAAGCAAAAGCTGCTGATTTTTTTCAAAAAGAGGAAAAGCTCAAAGGGAATTGCCCTTGTCCTGATCCCCGGCGGTCGGCACCGCTGCACAATCCTGTTTTATGCAAAAGAGTCGCTTGGTCACCGTAGCGAACGGGGTTACGGCTTATTCATTGATTTCGTTCCATAGAGATCGTGTCCACTGGATGATTTGCTGTTGCTGTGCTGCCGTAAGTTCGGTGAAGGGAGAATTATCATAGGTGGTATCCCTGTTTTCCACCACCAGGACCATCGCATCCCTGCTCAGGGTATGGGTGTGCCAGACCGCCTTTTTGACGTTATAGACCCGCTGATGTTGCAGATTTTCGGCATGCACGTGGGTTACTGTATCTTGCCCCTCACCGACAAAGAGGATACAGCGCCCTTGGAGGAGTACGAAAACCTCATCGGTTTCATTGTGACGCTGCATCCGTGTTAGGTTTTCCGGCAGCAGGGTTGGGCTGTAATTGAGGATAGCTACCCGCCACCTCTCAAAATCGACCAGGGGGAGATACCCTTCTCCGGTATGTTCTCGAATTTCCAGTAAATGCGTATTCATGAACAAAAACACCTCATCAGAAAAACAGGTTGACCTACAGCCCGATATTGGATGCAGGGCTCAGAAGATGCAATGACCCTTAACGGAGATGCGACAGGTTTGGTTCTTCATGTCACCCAACCTATTCAATGAAGCCGTAATCGTGCTTAACACTCGTTCCTACCGAGAAAATAGAAAATTATATAACTTTTTTTTTCATACCTTGATTTTATCTCAATCGCTATGCGATAATGAGCCCAATAGTTACTACTTGGTTTCTATCCGCCACTCAGTGGTGAGAACTTTTTTTAAAAGGCGAAGACTATGCGTTGTCCTAAATGTGGTTATATCTCATTTGACCATCTGGAAACCTGCAGAAAATGTGAAAAGTATCTCGGGGATACCGTTACCGAGGTCAACGGGACAGTATATGACGCTTTTGCCCCCTCATTTTTGCAACTAACGATTAAAGAGCATTCATACCCGCTGCCTTCTTCCTCACAAATCACTGATACACAGGGCAGAGTTGCGGACAGTGAAATCGATACAGCTGTCAGAGAAGGGATCGACACTGAGTTTGTCCTTGGCGACGAAGATATCGCTTGGTCTGATGACAGTGAAGAACTCGTCATGGACCTTGATGACTTTAGTGAGGTTTCTCCCCGGGAAGAATACACCCTCGAATTGAGCGAAGAGAGCGGTAAAGTCGAGTCCAACTTGCCCTCGCTGGATTTTGGCGACCTGGATATTTCCGATTTAGCCCCACCGACTCAGGAGCAAAGCGACTCCCCACCCTTCGAGGAAGACTCAGATTGGGTCAGCACAAGCCCGGTTGCAACGTTATCGGAAGATTTACCCACGCAACAGCAATCGCCTCTTGCACGGTCAATAGGTCTTGAGGACCTTCACGTTAACGGATTGAACCTGGAGGCACCGGCCAAGTTCGTCGTTGGCAGCGCTGCTGGTAAGCGTTATTATCCGTCGATAAAGACAGGCACTGCTTTGGATAAATTTGATGTCGATCTGGGAGAATTGTTCACAGAGAATAAAAAGTAAAATACTGTTGACAAACACTCTCTGTTTTTGATAGATATGCAGATCTTCAAGTTTGGGTGCCGAGATAGCTCAGTCGGTAGAGCAACGGACTGAAAATCCGTGTGTCCCTGGTTCGAATCCTGGTCTCGGCACCAACAGTTGCAAGGGGTTTCAGCTTTTTTGGCTGTGACCCCTTTTTTGTTTACGGTCCTCTTCTGGTCTGAATGCAGATTTTTTCACCCAAGACAATTTTCAAGGCTCAACATGCCGAATTGACTGCATAAAGGCAAGCCACCTTACAGCTTCCCTCTCCTGCTTCTCATAGATTCTTTACCGCAAAGGGTTATCGCCAGCCTTGGCCCCCTAATTCAAAAACAACCAGCAGGACCAATATGGTTGGAATAACCTTATCCTCAAAACTTCCTTTTCTTGATAACTCCTGTCACCCTCCGGTCAGTCAAAACAAGAGCAGGGTATAATTCCTCGCCGCACCACAACTCGGTTTTTACCTGTTCAAACCTCAACGGGCTGATTTTGGAGCTCATTATCTCTGCCCGTTGAAAATTTTATAAAGGAACCCCCTTTTTACAAGAATCCGTGATGCGTATCGAAACAATAGACAACCACCTTCGGTTTATTATAAGCTAGGAGAATATTATGCGTAGAATACTTGAGGAGAAGATAAAAACAGAAGATTAGCAAGGTAAGTCAGGGATGGCCGGCTGCATGCTATAGAACATCCTCAAAGGAATAGCATGTTGAGCTAAATCTTTACACTTTTCGCCCGAAGCCAGCCCGGGGATCTCATCAAATCCTTTTTACCGACACTTAGGGTTAAACAGTAAGATTTAATCCTGAAAAGGAATAATTTGAATAAAAACGAGTCGTCTATAAATGCTCTTTACCATACAACGGCGAACGAGGGCCATGTAACATACCTCGCGGTGTACTAGCCGACAGTAATCGGACACTAGTGATACCGGCTATATTATGACCTCTTTCCATTATTGTATTGGCAATCTGGTCTACTATTGCCGCAGCTAACAAACCAATAACCCCACCTCCAGAATTGGATTGCTGCTCACTACTAGATGCCGTAGCGCTACCACTCCACAGCAATTGACCGTTCTTTAGATCAACAAGCTTAGCATCAGCAGTAACGCGAGTATCACTAGTAATTACCAAATATTTTGTACCATATTCCTTAATAGTTAAATATAAAACTGCATCAGCACTAAATATTTTATATAATTTATCAATAGATACAGAGTTGATATCTTGAGGTGTTGTCATTCCATTTTGTAAAAATGTTTCTTCAACAACAGCCACTGGAAACACATAGTACCCTGATTCAGCCAACGGGAAAGCTACCTGTGATAATAAGCTGTGACTTGCATTAATATCAACAGATTCGTTAATTGGAGGAAGTACTAGAATTGACTTTGGATTACTCTGTCTAAATGCTGTGTAATCATAAGGTTGAGGTTTCGCACACCCAGTTAGCGTTAGAGCTAACCACAATCCAATTAGTCCAACAATACGATTCATTTTTTATTTCCTTTATTCTTGCTCAGTAAATAATCCATAAACTGTGCGGACTCCGGAAACAGCTCTTTTTCTGTCTCAAATTCCCGGAGAGCCTCAACGCCATTCCCGGTATTGACATAAAGCAATCCCATCTGGGCGTGCAAACCAGGAGGCACTGACTTATCTTGGGCTCGAGATTTCTCCACAGACTCTTTCAAAGAAGCTATTTGTTCTTCAGGGCTAGTCTTCTCTTTCTGGTAATACTGATAAATATTTGACTGATAATTTTCCCAATAATAAATATTTTTATTGCCAGCGCACCCACCTAACAACATAATGAAAATTAGCAGAAAAATATTTTTTTTCTCAGGCAGCATGGAACTTACCCCTTCACATTAGTTAGTAGGATGCCAATCACCCCTTTCAATACCTGCGACTAAATTATTGACTGCTTCACGTATAGCCAGATCCAACACTTTTCCGTTTAATGTTGAGTCGTAACTTGCGGTACCACCAAAGCCAACAATTTCACGGTTTGACAGGTTATATTCACCAGCACCCTTGACTGAATAAACAACTTCTGATGTTTGCACATCGACTACATTTAAGGTAGTTTTAGCATAGGCAATTTGATTTTTACCGCGTCCTAATATACCAAATAGCTGATGATCACCAATCTCCTTTCTACCAAATTCTGTAACATCACCAGTTATAACATAATTTGCCCCTTTAATATTTTGCGTTTTTCCCTTTATTACTGATTCTGTTTTCAATTCTTCCATATTCGTTCTATCTAAAACGTTAAAACGGCCACTTTCTTGAAGGTGGCTAACTAGAATCGTTTTTGCCTGATTTCCTAATTTATCGACACCATCTGAAAATATACCATTCATATAACTTGAACGATTTTCAAATTTACCAATGGAAACAATTTTTTTGTTTCCATTGTAATTTGTTCCATAAGATGTGACCTTCTCTACTTCAACTACGCGTGAAGATTCTGTAGCACACCCACTAAATAATAAAACAGCCAAGAATAAAACACAAAATACATTATTTTTCTTCATAAGAATTGATTTATTGAAGTTAATATTTGCAATTAAAACAAATAGTTTAATTACGATTGACCTTTTTTTATCACATACCACATTATTTAACTAAATGAAATATCGATTATTATTTAATATACGTCACCAAACCACATTGTGGTATCAAGCAGCAGACCTTACTGAGCAGTTACCCTGCCAGTTGAGAATATATTGACAGTATTGTCAAGAAATCCTCTGTTTTATTTGTTAACAAAACAGGCCATCAGAAAATTCCTTTGATGCCATTGGGTAAAAAATACACATAGAAGACAGTCGCGAGAAATAATTATACAGCACACCCCGTTATCAATCTGAAATGAGTTTCGGCTGTTACACTAATGCATTGATTGTATTGTGTATGTACTGCGCAGATTTAATCCGAGTAAATGGCACACAGTATGCTTAATAATAGTTATCTCCTGTTATTAAATGAGATTGCTCAAGTGGTTCTCACTCCTCCTCTCATACTGAAAAAACTGTCATGACACCGCCTGCTCCAAACACTATTCCCTCAGCTGACGAAATAGATTTTCAACAAATAATCAAAAGTGAGCGAAATGAAGAGAATAATTATATTGGGCGCGGTCTTGCTGACAATGCTTGTATCGCTTGGAGGCTGCTGTTGGCCAGGCTATTACCATGATGGGTATAGTCGTGGTGGGCATGATAGATATGGTCGTGGTGGCCAGCAGAGGTATGACCACTATAGCGACAGGGGGTATCATGAAAGAAGATAAGTTCTGCTCATGTCAAGGAAGCGATGTTATCAGAAAAACTCTTCTTTTGGGTGGTCACTCATGAAACGATTTGTCCGAGTTATTTGCATCGTGGGTTTTGCATTACTTACAGTAAGTGGGGCTGGAATATTTTCAAACGCTTCTGCTGACGGTGATGGCTACTATAATGGCCATAGAGATCACCACCACCGCTATAGGCGCGCTTATGACCACTGCGCTAGCCGCTATCGAATCGGCGGTCATCGCTTTGAACGGTGCATGGATTACCAGCTTGAAGAATATCGCCGCTGATAATCATTTCACAAAGGGTTCCCACCTCTTCAGCCAGAAGAACTAAGGCTCAAGTGATCATGTAAAAAAAACCAATTAAAATTCTTTATATTGAGCCATGAATAGCCGAGCATAGTGCTCTGTTATTTCATGGCTTTTTCGTTACCCGCGCTTACTGGTCAACCGGTAGCAATCTGATTCCGCTATCCTCGCCCGGAAACAAACTCACTGTCATTAGATCACCATCCTCACAGAGCCACTGTATAAGCACATTTAAGCCCAAGATGAGGTGGAATGTATCCTTGCTGAAAATGGCGCGTAAACGTGAGGTCTCTACCCCACCGTTGTTGAACTCTTCCTCAGTTCCAACCGCGTCAGGCTCTACCCAAATCTCTGCAATTGGAGCATCGTCTTCTCCGCTTTCTTTCCCAAAAACAGCAACGTACAATTCGATATTGTCGTAATGGATATCCCGTATCATTGAGATTCGAATCACTGATAGGTCATTTTCCAAATCTTCTTCCGCTGTAGCAAAAGCCTGTTCCAGTTCTGCCAAACCAATTTCAGTAACTATTTTTCTTACCATTTTATTGTCTCCAAAATAGAAAAGGCCGACTCCCAGAAGGGAATCGACCTTTTTATATTATTATAATAACTAGTTATCAGCCTGAGGACTCGATCAGTTCGGTTCGGCAATATTTAGGAAGAAGCTGTTCAACACGTACCAGCGACTTTGCATCCAGGAATACATCTAGCTGACCGAGCAGCAGCGTCATAGCTGCCATATCATCAACGTACCCCCCTGGTAAGAAATCCGGGATAGCATCGATTGGTGATATGAAATAAGCAAGCGTTGCCACAATGCTCACCTTGGCCCACAGCGGTACATCAGAATCTCCCAACAGCACATAAAGCGTGACAGCACTTCGGATAACAGCACATCCCGCTTGCTTCGGCATTCCAGCAATCTTTTTCAGAAAATCACGGTCAGATATTTTGGGGTTATTTGGTATACTCATAACTCATCCCAGACCTTGATTTTTGGTACATCTGAAACCTTCTTGAGCCCCCAATGTTCTTCGAGTTCACAATCTATTTCGAGAAAGCCTATCTTCAGTGATTTGAGTTCACCGAAGCTGATATATCCCCATTCTGCACATTCAAGATCTCCGTTGAGAATGGCATAACCGAAAAACAGGTCATCACCATCGTATTCAACGATGTACCAGTCAGAACCAGCCAAAAAGAAATGGAGGGCAATGACCTTATCCTTGAGCGGGATTTTTTCTGTACTGTACAGCCTCGGTATTCGATCAAGGCGTTCCTTTGATGGAATGTTCCACATACTCAACCTCCTTAGAATTAAATGGACACGGTTGACCTGATTCTGGCCTCTTTAGTTTTCAGTTTCCTTACTAAAGAAATAATATGTGTTTGAAAATTTGGTTATTACGGGCAGATGGCAAATGGTCACCAAGGGAGTGGACAGACAAGGACTGGCAAGGGCAGGTAGTTAAGGCGTAATGGACAGCAGGACTACTGGTCCTGTAACTAAGCTCCTTTCAAATAGATATTATTCTTATAGAGCCATGGGATAACTCGGCATAGTGCCCTGATATCTCATGGCTTTTTTCATTTGAATATCAATCTATTGAAAGGAGAAAAAGACATGAAAAAAGCGAAAATTTCCGACAGCTCAACACCGGCATCCGACAATCCCGAGGGAATATCTACGCTCCAAACTGCAGAAGCGAAAAACCCAATAACAGGGTTGAGGATACTTTACCTTGGCACCTGCCCAAAACTCACCACCAGAGGAAGAGGCGATCTGTCTTACGAACTCGGTATCGATGATGTTACCGGTGACTCGTATGTCCGCATCTCAGCCAATGTCAGCAGTGGAGCCTTCAGCAATGAATGGTTAGCCCTGGGCCGCATACGAGCCCTGTTGGATCTCAAAACAGAGCAGCAGAAGACATTCTCCGCCGTTGCGATGGAAAGTTTGTTCCTTCGGCGCTCAGCGAACAACTACGGTTACCTTGCCGCAGTTTTGAAGGCGGAAGGTGTGATAACAGTCCTGCCGGGAAAACCGGTGATGTTGAGTTGCGGGGATTGGGACCAAATACAGCAAAAGATACAGGCACTGAAAGACAAGGGAGTCAGCCTAACTGACCATATTGCTATTGCCGCCAACCTGAAAGCTGAGAAGAGAGCCCAACTTGTGGAGAATATGCGGACAGCGAAAACAGCCAAAGCCGCAGGTAAGCCGAAGGAGACGAGCGACTCCAAAGATGAGCCTGGCGAGCAGGTTCCTGAAGATCTGGAAGAAGAGAATGCAGATTCCTGACGCAAGGAAATGGCCAGGCAATGACCGCAATGGCCGAAGCCCTCAGGTGCCCCCCAGTAGCGAATACTGTTACCAGTCCACTCCAAAGTACGCCTGGAGAGAAAAACGGCAACAAGAGGGCTTGCGTCAACTCCTAGTCTTGTCCGCCAGGTGCCAACCTGTTTGGACATCTACTCGACCCAGAAAAAGGTTTCCGAATGCCGAGAACTGAAAGCGTAAAAATCGTACTGAACTACAGGAGCGTGACAGGAAAGCGCTGAGAGCAGTAGGGGTTTTCAACCCTGACAATCCAAAATGAGAAGGGGCCTACGGACTTTCCCTCCAGTGGTCCCTTTTTACTGCCTTCTTTACCGGCAACATGACCAGATCAACTACCATTAAGGAGGGTACCAAATGCCCAAGAAAGAGATAGTTTCGCGCAGGTTTCAGTTCACCTCGAAAAATATTAAATCATTACCCATACATGATCGTAACTCACCCGCAACAGATCAGGAGTATTCGGATACCGAAGTGATCGGGTTGAGAGTGTTCGTATCGAAAACTGGCCGCAAAAGTTTCCATCTCCGTTATTGGCTCAATAACCGAAAACGGGTGATTAAGATTGCTGATGCTGATTGTCTCCCTCTTCCAGAGGTACGGACTATAGCGAGAAACTATCGAGGAATGATTGCGAAAGGGCTTGATCCCCTGGAAGAGCGCTTGAAGAGGAAGTCAGCTCCAACTTTTCGTGATTTTATAGAGGAACACTATTTGAAGTGGGCCAAAGCACACAAAAAGTCTTGGAAAGACGATGATCGAATGCTGACCCTTGATTGGCTTCCGGAGTTTGGCAAAATCCAGATGAATGCTGTTACCCGGCGGGGTATTCAGGAAAACATCATGAAGATCAAGCAACGATCATCGGGGGCAACGAGTAACCGGCATTTGTCACTACTCTCCAAGATCTTCTCTCTGGCCACCGAGTTGGATGTGTACGAAGGTGAAAATCCCTGCAGCAGGATCAAGAAGTTCCAGGAGAGTACAGGCCGAGAGCGGTTTCTCGCTAAAGATGAGATAAAACGGCTACTGGGAGTACTGGATGATTTCAAAGGGAACGTTTCGGCTCTTTTGATCAAATTTTTGCTGTTTACTGGACTGCGTCGAGGGGAGGTTGCGCTGATAAGGTGGGAGGACATTACTCCTGATATGCAGCAGGTTCGAATCAGGATGGAGAATGCGAAAAATAACAAGTCCAGGGTTATTGAACTGAACTCATTGGCTCAGTCGGTATTGCTTGAGCTTAAAAAAGTCAGGATAACAGGGAATCCTTATGTTTTTCCTGGTGCTGTACCGGGTATGCATCTGGCCAATCCAAACAAGACATTTAATGCGGTGAAGCGGAAGGCAGGACTTGGAAATCTGCGGATGCATGATTTGAGGCACACTTATGCCTCATTGAGTCTAGCGGGAGGCGCTAGTTTGTTCGAGGTGCAGAAGATGCTGGGGCATGCTGACCACAAAACCACCCAGAAGTATGCCCACGTTTCCGAGGTTGCGATAAAGAATGCTACCGAGAACACAGCCAAAGAAATCTTGAGCGCGCTGGAGTAATTTGCACCAAAAGAAACCATTGCATTGCTCGATAGCAGGATGCCTTGGTTTTTTTATTAAAAAAAGGGTTATGAATGATAGGGATATATTGCTATGATTTCAATAAAATCTAGGCTTATTTACCCCCGAGACCTTTTTCAATCTCTCGGTTCGTAAACGTTTTTATAATGGGAAAAATCGATTCCATGATACCTCTCATTTACAAGGCATTCGTAATTCTTGAGACTGGCCTCATTCATTGGGATACCGGTATTAAGTTTTAATGCGGCGAATTCACCAAAATAGATTGAAAAGACATCGTCAAAAATCGAAATAGCCATCCACGCGGCCTTTGCATTAAAGGTGGCTTCAGCTCCTTTTGCTTTATTTTCACTATTATTTCCGAGGTTGTAACGACTATTCAGTTTTCCATTACTCTGGTAGCGATTTCGGGTTTTTACACTGATCACAAATTTCTCATTATTTCTTTCTGCATATAAATCCGCAAACGGATGATTCCGTTTCCCATCATTTAAATTCCGGATACCATTGAATCCATTATCCACAAGAGCTTTTATAGCCAATAACTCCCCAAGAGCGCCGAGAGATTTAGATCTAAGGGCCGTATGATGATTCAACAAATCTTTTTTCACACCAATTCCTAACGGTCAATTACCAATATATTATAAGGTTAACAGTAGTCTTTGGACATTCTTCGTGAAAAATGACCGGCCCTGTTGTTAATGGTTATATACACAGTGAATGACACCCAAAAAAATGAATAGAAAAACACATAATCCCAACCACTTCTTAGAAGTTATTCGCTTTCTAGCCACTCAAAACATACCTCCTGAAAAATCACACCCAAGTTCACCTTATAAAATTAGGATTCTTTGCAGATATGACAAGGTCATGAAAAGTAGTGTCCATTCGTATGGACATTTATCCAATAGCTGTAAAGTGCTGTTATTACCGATAAAAGATGAAAAACAAAAAAGAAAACTTATAGAACAGGCAGCCGAAGAAAATCTCAGCGTCAGCAAACTAAAAGAATTGATTAAAGAAGCAAATCCACAAAAACATAAAGACTTTGTGACCTTTTTGAAAAAGGTGAAATCTGTTCAAGACACAAAGATAGATGAAATATTCAAAGAGTATAACGCCATAAACCTAACTAAAGAAGAATATGAGGAACTAAGGAAAACAATTAAAATTCAGACAGATAAGTATGATAAACTAAAATTAACCATCGCTACGACATTATCGAAATATAGTGAGATAGAAAAAGAAATTAATAGATACTCAAGTATGGGTTGAGCAAAATATAAAAATTACAACCAGCACCATAATACATAGGATGCTGAGATGTTCAACTGTTTGTAAATATTATAAATATTTAATAATTGTTTGAATAATAGTCGATGATCATAGGTTTTTTCACCTTGCTGTGAAACCTATGATCATCTCGAAAAATATACTACACTTATAATTAGGTTTAGCACCAGCAAGGATAATATATCAAGATATCAATGTATTACCTAGCCAAACAGGTACAAAATAGCCCTGCCTTAGTTATGGGTTTTTAGAGTTTTTATTTACTGGTAGAGGACACGCCTATTCTCCCCCCGGCAGCTAAAGGTACCAGGTGTCACTTGTAGCCAACACGTGTGCTATCCGTGGGCCGCCGCGCCGAATGATGAGGCGGTTTTGATCCATTACGAAGGAGCAAGCCGCAAGCGCAGCAGCGCTGTGCTGGGGGCGTTGCGAGTGAGGAGTGGGCAAAGGCGT
>JBBRBT010000018.1:0-63579 GCA_038205495.1 Desulfobulbales bacterium | reverse complement strand
AGCAGGATTTTCACCGGTTTCTCCAGTGAAAAGCAGTGGCCCAGGCCAGATTTTTACCCTGAAGGAAGAAAGCTGGCCGGCCAGGATCGATTTTGGTGAATTTTACAACCTCATCCCGTTTAAAGCGGGAGCAGCTGGTTTTGCACTAACTATGACAGGGGAAGCATAGGCCTGGCCATGCTACATCAGGCACAACAAACGAATGGATACTTTGGTGATGCTCGATTGGGTTTCGTGTTGGTGGGCAACCAAATCAAGCACTGGTTGTGCTCTCCCCCCTCTCCCTTTAATTTTCGATGATATGAAGACAACAGAATTCTATTTTGCTTTGGGCAGGCCGTTGGCCCCCTTTTATAGTGCGGCGATGCGTCTCCGGGAGGCCTGGTATCGTCGGGGTACCCTCAAGTCATATCGGCTTGATGCGCCGGTGATCAGCGTCGGCAATCTGACCCTGGGAGGTACCGGCAAAACACCGATGGTGCAATACCTGGCTCGCCTGCTCCAGGCCAACGGTTTTCATCCGGCGGTCATCAGTCGGGGCTATGGCGGAACACTTAAAAATAAAGTCAATTTGGTTTCAGATGGCAGCCACCTGCTCCTTGATGCCGCAGGAGCTGGCGATGAGCCGCGATTTTTAGCTGAGACCCTGCCCGGTGTTCCAGTGCTCACCGGTATCGTTCGCCGCTTGCCGGCGCAAAAGGCACTGGATATGGGGAGTGATGTTCTTTTGCTCGACGATGGTTTTCAGCACCTGCAGATCGTCCGCGATATCAATCTGGTCCTTTTTAATACCGACCGGCTTGCCGGCAATTCCCGGGTTTTCCCGGGGGGAGAGTTACGAGAACCGGTTGTGGCCCTGCACCGCGCCACCAGGTTTATCCTGACCGGGGTTCATGAGGGCAACCGGTCACGGGCAGATCAGTTTACCGCCCTGCTGCAGGCTAAGTTCCCTGAAATTCCGGTTACCTTGGCAGGTTATGGCGTCGACTGCCCGGTGCGACTCTCAGAACAGGGGGGGATGGAAGCGGTGGACGCCGATCTCCTCACCGGGGCCCGATGTTTTGGATTCTGCGGTATTGCCCATCCGCAATCCTTCCGTCAAACGCTGGAACGGCACGGTTTCAACCTTGCCGATTTTTCCTCCCTGGAAGATCATCAGCGATATTCCTCTGCAGTTGTCGAGAAATTGCTCGCTCAGGCACGCCATGCAGGAGCGGAATACCTTATCACCACCGAAAAGGATCTAGTGAAACTTGCCGGGTACGCTGCCGATATCCCTATGCCGCTTTTTGGTTTGCGCATGGAGGTGGTGGCGGACGAACATTTTGCCCAGGATATTCTGACCGATCTGCGCACATGGCGGAGGAACCTTTGATGGGGATGCTCTTTGCGGGTATGTGTCGAAAATTCAACATTTCCAGTAGGTTTCATGAAGTGTGTTTTTTTTGCCACAGTCGTCGGGCTTTGGGGGGCGATGGTGCTAGGTGTCAATTTGGTGGTAACTCTTTGAATTGCTAGTGTTTATTTATGTGTTGGCAGCTGGTTGAGATTTCAAGAATACACGGCTTGTTTTTTGCTAGTATAATCCTATACTCGCTTTAGTTCGTTGTTTTGACGTCAATTCCCTCTACGCAGGATAGATTAGCATGGCATCACAGATTGAGCCTTATCAATATACTTTAAAACGCGCTGTCAGTTGTTGCGGTGTCGGTCTGCACACCGGCCGTACAGTGAATCTGACCATCAACCCTGCGCCGGCTCATACCGGTATTCAGTTTCTGCGTTCAGATCTCATCGACCGACCTATCATTCCTGCCCGGGTTGCACAGGTGATCGATACCACCTTGGCAACAACCATTGGTGATGGCCATCATAAGGTTTCGACCACCGAACACCTGATGGCCGCACTCTTGGGATCCGGAATAGACAATGCCCTGGTGGACCTTGATTCACACGAAGTACCCATCATGGATGGGAGTGCCGGACCGTTCATTCATCTGTTGAAAAACGGTGGGCGACAACGGCAACAGGCCTTGCGCAAGATTCTGCGGATAACCCGACCGCTGAGTTATTCCGTTGGTGAAAAATCCATACGGATCGAACCCTATGACGGTTTCAAGGTAACCGGCCGTATTCATTTTGACGATGCACTGATCAGCGAACAAAACTACTCGGTTGAAGTGACCCAAGACCGTTTTTGCAACGAAATAGCCACGGCTCGCACCTTCGGATTTGTCGAGCAGGTGGAGTATCTCTGGCAAAACGGATTGGCCTTGGGTGGCACCCTCAACAATGTCATTGCCATTCACTGGGATCGTCGTTCCATCCTCAATGAGGAGGGGTTGCGATTTGACGATGAATTCATCCGCCACAAAGTGCTCGATGTTATCGGTGACATCGCCCTGCTTGGTTCTCCTGTTCTTGGCCATGTCATTGCGGACCGTTCCGGTCACAGTCTGCATCTCGGTCTCATGCAGACCATTGCCAAAAATCCCGACTGCTGGGAGTATGTTACTTTTCAGAAGAGGGGCGATTCTCTTCGTCGCCAGGTGGTGCACACCACCCCGTCGGCAGGGAATCGTTTTTCCCCCTTCTTTGCACCCGCGGGTGAGGTCCTTGCTCCCTGTGCAGCTTGAAGCGGCACGGATCTTGAGCCGGGCACGTTAAGGACTCCACAACGAGCCTATACCCTTTTTCGAAAAAACACACCTTCGCCAACCTTGGAATGTTCTTTGCCGAGGATGCGGGAAGATTGAAACCGCCGGATAGTATTCGGCGGTTTTTTTTTGCCTTGAACGGGGGTAATGAGAAGAGGAGTTGTCGGGTGGGGACAAGATGCGTATATTGGGCGCTTGTTTGACACCTTAAATTTTTTGGAAATTTTGCAATGATGGAAGGAGAACTATGACCTTATCAATTGATTCGGTTGGTTTTGTCGGCGGCGGTCAGATGGCCGAGGCCCTGGTCCGTGGCATCCTGGCGGCTGGCCTGACTGCCAAGGAAAATATTATGATCGCCGAGCCCAATGCGTCCCGCTGCCAATATTTACAGACACAATATGGCGTTACCTGCACCCAGAGCGCCGAATCCCTTAGCCGGACCTGCCGTGTACTCGTGGTGGCTGTCAAGCCGCAAGTAGCGGAACAGGTGCTCGGCTCCTACCGATCGGGGATCACCTCTGAACATCTGGTCATTTCGATTATGGCAGGCATCACCTTACAGGTACTGGCCGGATTTTTTAACGAACCTGTTCGTCTGATCCGCGTAATGCCCAATACTCCGGCTCTGGTGCTCGCCGCCGCCTCGGCCTTCAGCCTGAACCCGCAGGCTACAGACGAAGACCGCAAGATCGCCACCGCCATTTTCTCGGCTGTGGGAACCTGTGTTGAGGTAACGGAAAATCTGCTCGATGCGGTGACCGGTTTGAGCGGCAGCGGGCCGGGGTATGTCTTTACTTTTATTGAAGCCCTGATCGACGGAGGTGTGCTTGCCGGTTTGCCGCGGCCGATTGCCGAGCAACTGGTTCTGCAGACCGTGTACGGTTCCGCCAAACTGGCTTTGCAAACCGGGGAACCTGCAGCGGTCCTGAAAGGCAAGGTGACCTCACCCGGTGGCACGACCATAGCAGGGTTGCAGGTACTGGAAAACGGTGCCTTTCGGGGGGTAGTGATGGGAGCCGTGGAGACGGCGACCCTCCGTTCCAGGGAGTTAGGGGCATGAAGATCGGCTATGCGGGCATTATCACCCGCCCGGCGAGGGAGGACGTTGCGCAGAGAGGGCGGGAGGTGGTTGCCTGGCTTGCCGAGCGTCAGATTCGAGCGGACCTCAACAAGATTGCGCCTGAAATGGATATTCTCATCGTGTTGGGCGGTGACGGTACCTTGCTCCATGTGGCCGATGAGGCCAGCATGCTTCAATTACCGGTGCTCGGCGTTAATCTCGGGAATCTTGGGTTTTTGACCGAGGTGGCCGCCGACGAGATGTATGACGCCCTGACAACCCTGCTTGCCGATGATGTCCGCATGGAAAAACGGATTATGCTCTCCGCCGCCTATGTCAGCGGCGCGACAGGCGAGAAGAGTGAATCGATCCGTGCACTCAACGAGGTGGTTATCGTCAAGAAAAGCACCGAGGCGATGATTCGGCTCCGCTGCTGGGCAGACAAGGAATATGTGACCACCTACCGGGCTGATGGACTGATCATGGCAACCCCCACCGGTTCCACCGCCTACAACCTGTCGGCGGGTGGCCCGGTGGTGCATGCCGAACTTGATGCCATTGTGGTGACACCCATCTGCCCGTTCATGCTCGAATCTCGACCGGTGCTGCTGGGGTCCCAGCACAAAATCACCACCCAACTACTGGCGCCGGCCGGACAGGTCAAGGTTATTATCGACGGGGTGCTGCAGTGGACAATTACCGAAAATGATTACCTGTTGGTGAAAAAGGCGGTCTACCCGCTCTTGATCGTCAGTTCGCCCTGGAAAAGTTATTTCAACATTCTCCGCAGCAAACTCAACTGGGGCGGGGCCAGCGTCGATGTGCCGCTCCCGGAAAAGGTTTGTAAACACTGTTAGAGGTTCCTGCTCTACCGTGTGGCAGCACCCGAAAGCAAGCGCGGCGAGATACCGCCCGGTTCATCGTTTGCGTCGTTGCAGGTTATATTTTTTCATCTTGTATTGGAGAAGGCTTTTGGTGATTCCCAGCTGTTCCGCCGCTCTGGCTTGAACATTGGCGGCGTCATCCAGGGCCTTGCGCACCAGTTTTTCTTCAATACCGTTCAACACATCCGCCAGGCTCAAGTTTTCCGGAATGAATTGGTTGAGTTCAAGCCCCTTGCTCCACTCTTGGGTATTGCTCAGTTGGCTCGAATCCGGCTGCACATCCTCGGGTTCAATTTTGTTGCCGTTGCAGAGGATGGCAGCGCGTTCAATGGTGTTCTCCAGTTCCCGCACATTGCCCTCCCAGGGCAGGCTGACGAGAAGACGCAGCGCATCCGGGGAGATATCGAGATTTTTTCCTAAATTTCTGCTGTTTTTTTCAATGAAATGGGTGACCAAGGCCGGGATGTCGTCGAACCGTTCCCGGAGCGGGGACAGATGAATATGGATGACATTGAGCCGATAGTAGAGGTCTTCCCGGAAATGCCCCTTGTCGGCTTCATCTTTGAGGTCTTTGTTGGTGGCGGCCAGGATGCGGACATCGACATGCTGGGTGACATTCCCGCCGACCCGCTCGAAACTTTTGTCCTGCAAAACCCGCAACAGCTTGGCCTGGAGTTGGCTCGGCATCTCGCCGATCTCATCGAGGAAAAGGGTGCCGGTATCGGCTAGCTCAAATCTGCCTTTGCGCATGGCGATGGCATCGGTGAAGGACCCTTTTTCATGACCAAAGAGTTCGCTTTCCAACAGGTGTTCGGAGAGTGCGGCACAGTTGACCGAAATAAAGGGGGCGTCTTTGCGGGGGCTGAGATTGTGAATGGCACGGGCGACCAGTTCTTTGCCCGTCCCGGACTCGCCGGTGATCAGCACCGAGGAGGGAGTGGGGGCTACTTTCTCGATCAACTGGTAGACCGCCCGCATGGATGGGCTCTTGCCGATCATGCCGCCAAAGCCGGAGCGCGGTGTGGCTTCATCGCGCAACCGTCTAATTTCTCGAATCAGGCCGTAATGCTCGATCGCCTTGCTGGTGCTGGCAATCAGCTGCTGGTTGGAAAAGGGTTTGGCCAGGTAGGTGAAGGCGCCGAGTCGCATGGCTTCGACCGCCTTTTCCACTTCAGCGTAGGCGGTGATGAGAATGACCGGTAACTCCTTGTTGAACTCTTTAATCTTCGCCAAAAATTGAATGCCATCCATACCCGGCATCTTCATATCGGAGAGGACCAGGTCAAGATCGGTGCCGTAGACTATGGGCAGGCCTGCCAGACCACTGTCGGCGGTGAAGACCTCATAGCCTTCATCCTTCAATAATTCCGATAAGACAATCTGATAGTTGGGTTCGTCATCGACAACGAGAATGGTATGCATGGCAGCTTTTACAAAAGAAGAAGAGGTTTACCGTCTTTGCCCGGATTGACGGGCCAAAATGGCATCAATGATCGAATAGGGCGGGCAAAATGCCTGGGCCTTGCCGGCGAGCCGGTGGGACGGTCGGCTGGCACCATGGAAATCGCTGCCGCCGGTGACGATCAGGTCGTGTTCAACAGCCAGGGCTTTCAGTTTTTTCTGTGTTTTGCGGGTATGGCTTGGATAATAGAGCTCAAGGCCATCGAGTCCCCGCAGGGTCAATTCCTTGATTAACGGTGGTTGAACACGCATTTCAGGATCTAACTGACCAGGATGGGCGAGGACCGCTAACCCTCCGAACTGATGGATCATCGCAATGGTTTCCGAGGCGGAATAGCTGAAACGGCTCTCCCAGGCGGGCTTGTTGCGACCGAGCAACTGGCGGAAGGCGGCATCGAAACTGTCAACAACCCCTTTTTCCACCAGGAGTCTGGCGATGTGCGGTCGACCGGTCTGGCCGCAGTAGGAAAATTTTTTGACCTCTTCTGCGGTGATCTCAATGCCGAGTCCCTGCAGTTTGCCAATGATGGCATTGTTGCGTTTTTCCCGTCCGGTCTGCAGCGGCACCAACCATTGATGCAGAGCCGGATCTGTCGGATCAATACCGTAGCCGAGGATATGCAGGGTGTATTGTCGCAGGGTGGTGCTTATTTCGACCCCGGTCATAATGGTGATATCGAATTGTTGCCCCAGTTGCTGGATTTCACCCACGCCCTCGACCGTATCATGATCGGTGAGCGACAGGGCTTGGAGACCGTTGTTCACCGCCATTTCGATCAGTTCAGCTGGGGTTGAAATGCCGTCGGAGTAGATAGAATGGGTATGGAGATCAATACACATGAGAACAGGGCCGGGTAAGGGGCAACGGGGGTGCATATTCGGGTGTGAAAAGCCCCGATAGTTACAACGGGCAGTGTAATCATGGCCTCTTCTTTGTGCAATAACCAAATGAAATCCCCTGAAAAAGCGGTGCTTGTCAATCGCAGGATCCATTCTTATCAGTGTTGCAAAGATTCTTTTTAAGGAGAGAGTTATGCTGGGACGCCAACTACGGATAGATGAACACCGCATTGAAGAGGAACCCTATTATTTACAGACAGGGGAGGAGTTAGCCATTGCCGAGGCCGCCTATCACGAGGGAGTACCCTTACTGTTGAAGGGCCCCACGGGATGCGGTAAGACGCGGTTTATGCAATATCTGGCCTGGCGTCTGCAGAGGCCTCTGGTCACTGTTTCCTGTCACGACGATCTTTCCACCAGCGATCTGGTCGGGCGCTATCTTATCCGATCTGGCGAGGCGGTATGGACCGACGGCCCCTTGACCATGGCGGTCCGGGCCGGCGCCATCTGTTATCTCGACGAGATTGTCGAGGCGCGTAAAGACACTACTGTTGTTATTCATCCTTTGGCCGATGATCGGCGTCAACTCCCCATCGAAAAAAGAGGGGAACTGCTGACTGCGCCGCCTGAGTTCATGCTGGCGGTTTCCTATAATCCCGGCTACCAGAGCATCTTAAAGGATCTGAAAACCTCCACCCGGCAACGCTTTATTGCCCTGTCCTTTGACTATCCGGCCCCGGAAATGGAGGTCGAAATCGTTTGCAGGGAAGGGGGGCTGGGGATTGAGATCGCCCGGTCGCTGGTTAAGCTGGCGGCAATGACCCGCACCCTGAAGGATTCCGGTCTGGCTGAAGGTGCTTCAACCCGCCTGCTCATCCAGACCGGTAAATTGATTGGCCGAGGTATACCGATACAAACGGCCTGTCGGGCTGCCATCAGTGAGGCCCTCACCGATGACCGCGAGCTTCTTGGCGCCCTTGATGAAATGGTCAGTTCGCTTTTTTGAATCAGCATGGACCTGGAAACTTTAAAAATCAAGTTTTACGAGATGGTGTACCCCAGTCTGCCTAATGAATGGGATGTCGAGGAGGCCTTGTCCACCCTGATCACAGCGGAATCCGTTCCTGTTGACGATATTTTTGCCCAGATCCCTGCAATCTGGCCCGTCTCCCATTCCCTGTGTTTTGCCTATCTTGCTGCAGCAGGCCCAGCCCTCTGCAGCCTGGCGGTGGAAGAACTGTCGCTTTGGGTGCATACGCTCCTGGACCGATATGAAAACGGCGGTCTCCATGGGGCACAGATGTTCATGGATGATGTGGCCCATCATTTTGTTCGCCACCTGCGCGGTCAGGGAGGGGTACGCTTGGCTGAAGTCCGCTCCCGATTGCAGCCCTATGTCAACGGGCTTGCCGGCCGGGAGATGCCGCTGGTTGCCTCCGACGGCGCGTCCACGGATACGGAATGCATCTATCTTCCCAGCGAAATTATGCTGTTTACCAGCAATGAAGAAAATTTTCTGCTGTATAAACTGATGGCGTCCTTCCAGTGGGCGACTATCCAGGCCGGCACCTTTGCTCCTCCTCACGTTCCGCTCTCCCCCGAAGGACCCTTGCATCCGTTGGAACAGTTTTTTTCGCATTGCACCCTGCCGGCAACCGCTCGCAGTCTCTATCATTTTTTTGAAACCGGGAGGATTCTTTCGTATTTGCGAACCGAACTCCCCGGTCTTATGCGCGAGGCAGCGACCATTTTGCCACGATTGCCGTTATCAGGGGATACTGTGGCGGCCACTAGGAATATGCTTGATCGCTTGCAGCAACGATTACTGCGGGATCAATGGGCGGCAACTGATGGATTGTCTGCGGATACACGTGCGTTCGAGCTGTTGCAAGACTGCCAGCAACAAGGAGCTGATAATCAGGTGAGCCTTGATGCGGTGCGTCATCTGCTCCCGCTGCTGGCGGTGGAGAGCGGGGATTTTACCGGCACCCAGCCGTTGGTTTTTCAGGGAACGCTGCGTTTGCATGCGATACAAAATATCCAGAGGAAACGGCGACAGGAGCGGGAATTACACTTTATCAAAACCTTATCCGTACATCTTCAGCAGCGTCCCCCGCAATCGTCCGCCACCACGGAGGAGGAAAACCGCGACACGGCTGCGGGCCAGCAGGGACAGGATCTTGCCCTTGTGGTTACAACCGAGAATCAAACACAACAAAAATCTCAGCCCATGACCTCGGTGAAGATCAATAATCAGGAAATTCCTCTTTCCGAGGAACTCATCACCCTGGCCGAACAGATCCGGCAGGATCTCGGCACCCTTCCGGAGGACTATGTCACCAGTGCGGCAGGAAAGGCCGGGCAGGGATACAATCCCTCCCAGCTCTCCGACCCTGCGGATGCCGAGGGACAGGGGAGTACAGAGCCGGTGGTGTATGATGAGTGGGATTATCGCCGCAAGGGTTTTCGTAAACAATGGTGCGTGGTGACGGAAAAAGCAATTCCAGCGGTTCAATCTTCCTTCATTGAACAGACCCTGCAACAGTACAAAGGCCAAATACGACGGTTGCGTCACCAGTTTGAACTGATGAGGACCAACGAACGTTTTGTCCGCAGGCAACGGGAAGGCAACGATATCGACCTTGATGCCCTGGTCGAAACCTTGGCCGATATCCATGCCGGACGACCGCCTTCTGATCGCCTCTTCATTCGCCTTGCCCGTGAACAACGTGATATTGCCGTCTATTTTCTGGTCGACATGTCCAATTCCACTGCAGGCTGGGTCGGTCAGGCCATCAAAGAATCATTGGTGTTAATCTGTGAAGCCATGGAAGTGCTCAATGATCGCTATGGTATCTATGGTTTTTCAGGGATGAGGCGTTTGCGTTGCGAGCTTTTTCCGGTCAAGCAGATGGACGAGAGGTATTCCCGGGTTGTCCGCCAGCGGATCAGTGCTATCGGGCCCAGGGAATATACCCGTATGGCCCCGGCCATACGTCATATGACCTCCCTTTTTTCGCAGGTGGAAGCCAAAATCAGGTTGTTGATTGTTCTGTCCGACGGCAAACCGGAAGACTACGATGACTACAAAGGGGAATATGCCATCGAGGATACCCGGCATGCCCTGCTTGAGGCCAAAGCAAAAGGCATCCATCCTTTCTGCATCACCATTGACCGCCAGGCCCATGATTATATGGCGCATATGTACGGTGAGGTGAACTATATTTTCATCGATGAGGTCAGTCGATTACCCGCCAAAATGCCAGAAATATACCGAACCTTGACCACTTGAACACCTCGTCATCACACTGTGAATTGTAACAGATGAAGGCGCCAAACCGTTTACCTTGCGTTTCTCCTTGAATGCCTATCCCCCATGCTGTTTAAGTGAGGGAAAGTTTTACCTGATCATCCTTTAGAGGGTTTGCCATGCGGTGGTCCGATACTTGTATTCTGATTTTGGTGTTTTTCGTTGCGGTAACAGCGGGTCATGCCCAAGGAAGTGATGAGACCGCTGACCGTTTGAAGGTCGCGGCCTATCGCTACTATTATGGCAAGGAGGTGTCGATTGATTATGCCAAGGCGCTCCAATTGTACACCCAGGCAGCGGAACGGGGCGATGCAGAGGCGCAGTTTATTACTGGCGGGATGCTGTACCAGGGGCTCGGAACGGTACCGGACAAAACAAACGGGTTTAAGTGGTTGCTGAAGGCCGCGGAGCAGGGGAAAATTTCGGCGGAATCACTCAATATCATCGGCGGCATGTATCTCCGCGGTTCCAATGTTCCGCAAAATTATCTTGAGGCCAAAAGCTGGCTGAGCAAAGCGGCCGAAAAAGGAAATCTTCCGGCCCAAAATGACTTGGCCTATCTCTTGTTCAATGGCTTGGGAGGTGAACGGGATTACAAAAAAGCCCTGGCGTTGTACGAGCAAGCGGCCCTGCAGGGCGATATTATGGCACAGGCCAATACTGGCCTGATGTACGCCACCGGAACAGGCACCGACATGGACAAGGCGCGAGGATATGCCTGGTATTCCCTTGCCGCCAGCCGGGGGAATACACGTGCGGCGATCAATCGCAACAATCTGATGCTTGAGATGAACTGGGATGAATTAAACCGGGCGCAAGCCCTGTCGGTTGAACTCTATCACCGGATTGAAAATATTAGTGTGCCAAAGAAGAGCACACCCGCTGCTGCTCAAGAATAAACTTCAGCCTCATTTCCCGTGTCGCTCTCTTGGTGCAGGAGAGAGACAATTTCCTCGATGGTTACGCAGAGATAGATCGCCTGCCGGATGCGGGCCGCGCCTGTGAGTCCGGTCAGAAATTTGGAGGTATGATTTTTGATTTTAAAGAGCACCCGGTCTGCCTGCAGATGAAGATCCGCCAGTTCCAGATAGCGAACAATGACCGATAACCGCCCCGTCAAGGTAGTCGGCCGTCCTTGAGGGGAGAACACCCAGGGATTACCGAGCGCCCCCCGTCCCACCATCACAGCGTCGCAACCTGTGGCTGCCATCATCTCCATGCCATCGGCATAGGAGAGGATGTCGCCGTTGCCGATCACCGGGATAGAGACCGCCTCTTTCACCGCCTTAATCACCTGCCAATCAGCTTGTCCGCCAAAACCCTGTGCCCAGGTACGGCCATGGATGGTGACCGCAGAGGCTCCCGCGGCCTCGGCCATGGCTGCAAATTGGGGCCCATTGATACTATCATGCGTCCAGCCACTCCGGAATTTGACGGTGACCGGTAGCGGGGTGTTGGCGCAGACTGCTTTGATGATCGATTCCGCCAGGTGCGGATCTTTCATCAAGGCCGCACCGCAACCTTTTTTCACCACCTTGCGGACTGGGCATCCCATGTTGAGATCGATAAGGTCAACAGGCCAGGAGGAAACGATGGCCGCCGCTTTGCCCATAACCAGAGGATCGTTGCCAAAAAGTTGGATACCAACGGGACGTTCGGCGGCAATGGTCTGCATCAGTTCAAAGGTATTTTTCTGTGCCTGGACGAGACCGTGGCAACTGATCATCTCTGAAAAAGCGAGTATCGCTCCGTTTTCACGGCAGAGAAGACGGAAGGGGAGATCCGTGTAACCGGCGAGGGGGGCCAGAAGTAAACCAGACTGCGGGAGAACCGTTCCCGTAACGATGGGGCACGGACAAAAAAGAGCATCAGTAATCATGGCAGGGGGAGAGCGAAAAAGAAAAAAGGCGCTCCAGAATCTCTGCAGTGCCTTTTAGGGAAAGCTTTTAGCAACAATTAGTGGGCGGAGGGTGAGGTCTGCTGATTTTGTTTTCTGATTTTACTGAGGGTGCCGAGGTAAATGTGCTCAGACATATCTTCAATGATGGTACTCAGCGCTTCCTCATCCGTAATGATCGCATTATTATTTATTGCATAATCAGCTGTGTAAAGTTTTTTAGGTACTTCCCAGAGTACCGCACCAGTTTTGAAGTCTTTAAGCACATAACGGACAAAAAGTTTAACCTTGGTACCTGTTGAATCCGAAACCCCGTCCCAAGAGACGCTAGGCAGGTAGATGGAAATAATCTCTCCTGTCAGAATAAGATCAGCCTTAGTTTTATCCTTGGTCAGAGCGATGGCTTCGGATTTTTGAAACCATCGGGCCAAGGATTGGTAGATTTTATTGTCAAGCCCCAGCTTATTAGTCCGGTTTTGCCAGGTCGGCATATAGACAATTCGGGGCGGGCCTTGGTACACATTGGGAAAATAATATCCGCACCCCCCTAAAACCAGCGAGAAAAGGAGAACGATGCTCCAGCCCAATTTTCCAGTTTTCAGCATGTCACTCCTTTTGCAGTCAGTTCTGTTGTTTCCACGAAGCGGACAGCAACAGTTGTGTGTGGTTAATTAGAGAACAATATTAACAAGTTTCTTTTGAACCACAATGATTTTCCGTGGGTCTTTGTTTTCCAGGAATCGGGCAACTTTTTCTTCGGTGATAGCCATCTGTTGCAGGGTTTGATCATCAATGTCGGCAGGAACCTGAAGTTTCGCGCGCACCTTACCATTGACCTGGATAACGATGGTAATCTCTTCTTCCTTGGCAGCCTCAACGTTATATTCCGGCCAGACGGCGTTATTGAGCGGTTGTCCGTGGCCCGATATCTGCCAAAGCTCCTCACAGAAATGTGGGACCATGGGGAACAGCAGGGTGAGGATGGTTTCCAAGGTTTCCCTCTGCACGGCCGCATCCATCACCTCCTTATCTCCCGAAACTGTGGCCGCAAGGTTGACCAGTTCCATGACACCAGAGATAGCGGTGTTGAAGTGAAAGTTGGTTTCAATGTTTTCCGTCACCCGACGAATGGTCTGATGCATTTTTCGGTATAACTGTCTAGACGGTTCGTTCAACAAGGCGATATCGACAGCGGCGGTATCCTGAAAACAGGGGAGGCTTTGGACGACCAACCGATAAACCCGGTTGAGAAAACGGGAGGCCCCATCCACCCCTTGGGGGTTCCATTCAAGATCGCGTTCCGGTGGCGCCGCAAACAGGGAAAACAGGCGCACGGTATCGGCTCCGTACTGCTCAATCAGGTCGTTGGGGTCCACCACATTCCCTTTAGACTTCGACATCTTGGCGCCATCTTTTATGACCATACCCTGGGTCAGTAGATTGGTGAAGGGTTCGTCAACAGTGAGATAACCGAGATCTCGTAGCATCTTGGTGAAAAAACGTGCATAGAGCAAATGGAGGATCGCATGTTCTACCCCGCCGATATATTGATCGACCGGCAACCAGTAGGCTGCGGCTTCCTGATCAATAGGTCCGGTGGTCAGGCCGGGGTTGGTGTAGCGGGCAAAATACCATGATGATTCGACAAAGGTATCTAGGGTATCGGTTTCCCGCCGGGCAGCCTTGTGGCAACGCGGGCAGGTGGTGGCGATAAAATCATCCTGCTGATGGAGCGGGCTGTGATTACCCTTGAGCTCACCGGCTCCCGGCAGCAGAATGGGCAACTCGCTTTCCGGCACCGGAACGATACCGCAGGTTTGACAATGGATAACCGGGATCGGCGCTCCCCAGTACCGTTGACGGGATATGCCCCAATCGCGCAGTCGGTAGGTGACATGCGGCCGACCGACTCCTGAATTTTGGGCGAAATCGATGATTGCCTGCTGTGCGGTGATCGAGTCGAGGCCGGTGAATGGACCCGAGGCCGTTAACAACCCTGGTGCCTCAGAGGCCTCGTTCATCAGGGAGGGATCGAGGAGTTCACCCAAGGGCTGAACAACAACCCGCACCGGAAGGTCGTATTTTCGGGCGAATTCAAAATCACGCTGGTCATGGGCAGGCACAGCCATTACCGCACCAGTGCCGTACTCCATGAGTACGAAATTGGCGGCATAGATCGGTACTCTTTCACCGGTAAAGGGGTTGATGCAGTAACTGCCGGTGAATGCACCATTTTTTTCAGGTTCCAGTTCGAGATTAGCCCGTTGTTTGTCGATGAGGGTCTGCTGGATAAAATCGTTAACCTGCTGTTCTTGCGGCTTACCGGCGGTGAGGGATTTCAGGAGCGGGTGTTCAACCGCAAGCGACATGAAGGTCACACCAAAAATGGTATCCGGTCGCGTGGTGAAAATAGTGATGGACTGGTCGCTGTCTTCTACCCGGAAATCGCAAGCGAGTCCGGTGCTCTTGCCAATCCAGTTACGCTGCATGGTGACAACCTTTTCCGGCCATCCGGTCAGCGTCCCCAGATCAGCCAGCAGTTCATCAGCATAGTCGGTAATTTTGAAAAACCACCCGTACATGATTTTGGGCAGCACCGGCTGATCACAGCGCCAGCAGGTTCCGTCAATCACCTGTTCGCGGGCCAGCACGGTCTGGCAGTCATCGCACCAGTTGACCGTCGTTTCTTTCCGGTAGATCAGGTCCCGCTCCAGCATCTTGAGGAAAAGCTGTTGTTCCCAGCGGTAGTAGTCAGGTCGGCAGGTGGCAAGTTCTCGGTCCCAGTCATAACTTAAGCCCATGGCTTTAAGTTGGCCGCGCATGTAATCGATGTTTTCTTGGGTCCAAGCTGCCGGATGAATGCCGCGTTTCATGGCCGCATTCTCAGCGGGCAGGCCAAATGCATCCCAGCCCATGGGATGCAGAACATTAAACCCCTGCATCCGTTTGTAGCGGGCAATAACATCGCCGATGGAATAGTTGCGCACATGTCCCATGTGGATTCGGCCCGAAGGATAGGGAAACATCTCAAGGACATAATATTTAGGCCGTCCTGGCTGCGGGGTTACACGGTACGTCTTCTCCTGTTCCCAGCATTGTTGCCATTTTTTTTCGATGGCCTTAAAGTCGTATTTATCGTTTGTTAGCATGTCCGGTTGCAGATATAATAAAAGATTGACAGGAAGATATGTTTTAATTGAAATCAATTTCCGCCGCCATACCTTGGTCAGGCATGTACTGTGGAGTCGGCGGACGGCTGGTGTGATTTTCAAAGGTGGTATATTCACCGAGAAAGGTCATTTTGACCATACCGGTCGGGCCATTGCGCTGTTTGGCTATAATAATTTCGGCCATTCCCCGGTTCGGGTTATCTTCAGCCCTGTTGTAGACCTCGTCCCGGTAGATGAACATGATCACGTCAGCATCCTGCTCAATCGCGCCCGATTCGCGCAGGTCAGCCAATTGCGGACGCTTGTCGGTTCGATTCTCCAAACCACGATTGAGCTGTGACAAGGCAAGTACCGGGACGTTAAGTTCTTTGGCCATGGCTTTGAGCGATCTGGAGATCTCGGATATTTCCTGCGTCCGGTTCTCGGAATTAGTTTTTCCCTGCATAAGCTGCAGATAATCAACCACAATCAGGCCGAGATTATTTTCGGATTTAAGTCGTCGTGCCTTAGCCCGCATTTCCAGGGCCGTAAGGCCGGGAGTATCGTCTATAAAGATAGGGGCATCGGCGAGCATGCCTGTGGCCCGTGTCAGTTTGGGCCAGTCGTTTTCATGGAGTTTACCGGTACGGATGCGCTGTGAATCAATCCTGCCAAGAGAACATAACATACGTAAAGCAAGAGACTCCGTTGACATTTCCAGACTAAAGACCGCCACTGTGACTTTGCTGCCGAATACCGCGGCCTGTTGCACAATGTTCATGGCCAGCGCCGTCTTGCCCATGGAGGGACGGGCGGCAAGGATAATCATTTCAGAGGGCTGCAGACCGGCGGTGATTCGATCCAGTTCTTCATATCCCGTTGCCACTCCGGTAATATGCTCCTGTTTGTCGAACAGTTTGGTAATCCGGTCGAAGGCCTTGGGGACGATGGAGGACATGGGCTGAAACCCTTGGCCTTTATTCGAATGAGCTATTTCGAAAATAGTCTTTTCTGCTTCGTCGACCAGCGTTTCAATATCATCTTGAGCGTCATAGCAGCGGGCGGCAACCTCGGAAGTGGTCTGGATTAACTTCCGAAGAATGGATTTTTTCCTTATGATATGGGCGTGATGGACCAGGGTGCCGGCAAAGGGTATGATATCGGTTAAGGAAGCAAGATAGGCAGCACCACCGATATTCTCCAATTTTTTTTGATCACTCAGTAACCCCGTGACGGTAATCAGGTCGTGGGGTTCCCGTTTTTCAAAAAGGGTGAGCATGGTTGCGAAAATAGTTTTGTGGGCGTCGCGGTAAAAATCGTCTGCCTTTAACAGTTCGACTATTTTCAGTAGAGCTTTGTCTTGAAGGAGAATGGTTCCGAGTACGGCTTGTTCCGCCTCAATGTTTTGAGGTGGTAGCATTCTGGTCGATGGTGCAGTGATCGTAGGAAATGTGTACTGCATAACTTGATTTTATGACGGGGTGAAAGAAGACTGTTTTCGGTTGCCACAACTATACCTTCACCGCTAGGGAATGGCACGTTGAAAATGAAAGTGCCTTTTCTGTGGACAGAAAAGGCACTTGATCAACATCCAACTAACTATTTCCAACCCTTCTGAGAGTACCAACCTGTATTCCCTGCCAGAGGGAGTTGGTATATCTTTCAGAGAAAAAGAAATAAATCGATGAGTAATATTAATGAATGTCAGTCACCGATGGTATCAGGAACTACTTGCACAAGGATGTTCGCTGTCGTCTGGTACCCAGTTTTAATCACCACTTTATATTCACCAAGGGTTTTGATGGCATCGGGCATAACGATGGTTCTTTTGTCAACCGTGATACCTGTCAATTGCAGAGCCGTAGTGATATCATTGCTTGTGACCGAGCCAAACAATCGGTTTTCGTCACCCACTCGTTTGCCAATGGCAATGACTTTTCCTTCCAACTGCGAGGCTAGGCCATCAGCACGTTTTTTCTGATCAGCAAGTTTGGCAGCAATTGCCTGTTTTTCCTTCTCGAGACGGGCCAAAGAGGCCTTGTTTACCAAAACTGCTTTTTGTCCCGGGATAAGAAAATTTCGCGCATAGCCGGGTTTAACCTTAACGATTTCACCTTCCTGGCCTAGAGTTTCGATTGTTTCTTTGAGTATAATTTCCATTGATATAACCCTCTTCCTGTATCTTATGTATCAGTTATTTACAATTAACTGTAAAAAAACGAGACGACCTGTTTTTTCGGCAAGGTCAAGCTCTCACCTGTCTCTCATTGTTCTTCTGTTTTTTGTCTGAAGTTGAACCAGACATCACCTAGCCCTAAAAAAGTCAGTATTAACACCCCATAGCTCTGGATGATCAAAACGAAGTAGAGCATGATTCTTATAAATACCGGGACATTCCATCGTTCCAGCAAGGTAATGCAAACTGCTAGGCCCTGAAAAAAATACAACAAACCCGAGAGTAACAACATCCAGCCGCTCACATGCTGGACAAAACCCTGGCCGATCAATAAGACTATCACTGCTGCAATGGGTATCCAAACAAGGTGTTCGGGAAGTTTCCAGGTAGAGTATTCCCCCCAAGGTAAGGCGCCATTACGGAATCGGGCCACCAAAGTATTACTGAAGGCCATGTTGATCCAAACAGTAATAACCAGTGCCGATGCGAGCAATCCCGGTAACAGATTGGGAATGGTCTTCCTCATTCCGTTAGTGACTTGTTGCAGGGTATAAATCGTTTCCTGCGATAGGCCAGCTTCTTTTGAGGCATAGAATTCTAGAGATTGTTGGAACCCTAAGTCCAGTACCTCAAGCAGGTAGTTGTATGGATTGGTGCCTGCAATGACTCCGTACACTCCCCAGAAAAGCAGCCATGTCAGGCTGAGAACTAAAACGCCTTTGCCGCCGCTCAATGCTGCTGACTCCTGCGTACCCGCACTTTTAAACAGCGAGTAGCCCAAAGGAATCAGGGTGAGAGAAAAAAGAAATATCTCCAGCCGTTGAGCCAGAAGTGCGCCTAGTCCGGCTATCAGGAGACTTATGCGTAACTGTGCTATCCCTGTTTTGCCACCATTGATGGTGAGTAAGTAAAAAACAGGGATAGCCAGTAGCCCATTCAACCAGCCAAACAATAAAGGGCTCAGTGAAGGGGCAAAAAAAAGAGCACTAAAAAATAAAGTCTGGCCGGAGGGGGAAATATATTTTCTCAACCCTGGCCCGATATTCACCATTATATGGGTGCAACGTTAAAACTGGGTTGATCCCATATAGGGTAATAAGGCCAATTGCCTGGCTCGCTTTACTGCTTCGGTTAATTGACGTTGATGTTTTGCACAGGTTCCGTAAATACGGCGTGGAATAATTTTTCCCCTTTCAGTGACAAAACTTCGCAATGTTTTTGAGTCCTTATAATCAATGGTTACATCTTTATCAGTGCAAAAACGGCAAACACGACGACGTGAAAAAACTTTTTTTGGTTGTGCCATGAGATAGTACTCCTTCGATGATACGTAGTGACTTTGGGGCGTGTTTTAATCTTCAGTGGATTCGTCTTCCAGCGTTTCGCTGTCAAACTCATCGGGGTCGACATCTTCAGACTCTGCCACTGCAATGGCAGCTGCTTTTTCTGCGATGCGTTGTTTCTCGGCTTCGATAGTCTCTGCATTCATTGCATCGCCGAGTTTAACGGTAAGATAACGAAGTGCCCTGTCATCAATCCTGAAGATACGCTCAATTTCGTCAACCGTTTTCCCAGGAGCCGCGTAATTCAGATACACATAGTATCCTTGAGCTTCTTTGTTGATCTCGTACGCGAGTCGCTTTACGCCCCAGCGGTCAAGACAAATAATCGCGCCGCCATCATTGGTGACAATGGCATTGGTACGATCAATGATTTCGGTTAGTTGATCTTCGCCCAGATTGGGACGAAGAATGTACGTGGTTTCGTAATGACGCATGATTCCTCCTCGTGGTCAAAAGTGGCCCTCGCTTCAATCCTGGCGGTGAGAGCGAGAAGGTTAAAGTGGATAAACCGTATATATTAATAAAAAATGGCAGGAAGTGTCAAGGAAAAAGCTGCTTAAGGATGCGAGGAGGGCGGGGATTGCTTTTCTAATGCCTTTATCTTTTCCCATTGCACACGCATTTCGTGTTCATTGGCTAGGGGGGGGGTACCAGAAAAGACATGGGGATGGCGCCTGATCATTTTGGCAATTATTTGTTCAAAAACATCATCTGCGGTGAAGTGTTGCTGCTCCGCAAACATTGCGATCAACATAGTGAGGATGAAAAACACATCGCCAATTTCTTCGCAGATTTCTTTTGCATCGGAATTGCCGATGGCCTCTGCAAGCTCCTGAGATTCTTCCAGTAAATATTTTATCAAGGACGTCGGATCTTGCTTGATATCCCAAGGACACCCGCCTTCACCGCGCAGGGTGGATACTATATGTTGCAACCGGGTAAAGGGGGGGATGGCTGCTTCTCTCTCGGACGATCCCATGTGCCTCACCTGGATTCGAGAAACTGGAGGGCCTGTTCGATCCGGCTGAATTCGTCCTCACGGGAATTGCTGAGAATTTCTTCGAGTTTTTCGAGTTGCATCGATAGATTGCTGTTAATTATCTCTAGATTCTGAATGGTTTGGGCAGCTGAGGATTCTGTGACATTCATTGCTTCACGGAGATCACCAGCGTTCTTCATGAGGGCTTTGACTTCTGAGATCTTTTCCAGTCGAAGAAACAACTCATCGAAATTGATGGGCTTTTCAAGATAATCTACCGCTCCTTTTTTCATGGCGTCGACTGCAGTATCAACGGATGAGTGCGCAGTAATGACAATGACTTCGATATCAGTGCTTCTTTCCTTTGCGATTTTGAGCAGTTCGATGCCACCAATCTCTCCCGGCATGACCAAATCGGTGATGACAACATCAAAAGCCATTGCATCGAGCAATCTCGCAGCATCAACGCCATCACGAGCCACTGTCACCTCGTAACCACCGTCACTGATACGTTTTTCAAATAATTTCCGGATGACCGGATCATCATCAGCAACAAGTATCGTCATTGTATTCATAGGCGCACCATAGATCTTCAGTAAGGGGGGCTCAGTATCTTTTTATTTCAGCTGATAAAAGATAGAGCGGAGATGCCTTTTTGGAATAAATCGCGGACAGATTCCGGTCAATGATTCGGTGGAACCGATAATCAGGTAGCCATCCGGTTCCAAGACATCGGCAATTTTATTAAAGAGCTTTTTTCTATCTTCAAGAGTGAAATAAATGGCGACATTTCGACAAAGTACAATATCAAATTTTCCGAGTCCGGTGAAGGGTAGCATCAGATTGATTTTTCGAAAATTGGCCATGGAGCGGATCTGGTCGTTTACTTTCCAGGTCTGGCCGGACATTGTAAAGTATTTGGTCAACTTATCCCTAGCCAGCCCTCGTTCTATTTCAAATTTGTTATATTTCCCACTGCTGGCCTGTGCGACAGCGGCATCGGAAATATCCGTACCCAACAGCTTAACATTGTATTTCGACAGATCGCCCAACAGTTCTTGAAGTACGATGGCCACGGAATATAATTCCTGTCCGGTTGAACTAGCGGCGCTCCATATTTTCAATGATGTCTTCAGCGGGGAATTTTTAGAAGTGCGTGCATCTATTAATTCTGGAAAAATCTTATGTTGCAGCAACTGAAAGGGGCCCGTGTCGCGAAAGAACAATGTTTCGTTGGTGGAGATGGCGTCAATGATCTTACGCTCGATAACCTTGGTCCCATCCGCTTTGGCTTTTTTGAAAAAATCTTGGTAGCTTAAACAGCCCTGTTCCTCGGCTATGGTGTTCAACCGGGTCTCAAGGAGATATTTTTTGCTTTCATCAAGATATATCCCTGATATCTCATAGATATACTTGGTTATAAGCTTGATCTCTTCAGAGGATATTTTAAGCATGAGAACCGTAATTTGAAGGAATCCGCTATTTAACCGATTTGACAATTTCACCGGCTATCTTGTCTAAAGGCACCACCACATCGGTCAGGCCGAGTTCAGCTGGGGCTTTAGGCATACCATACACCACACAACTCGCCTCATTTTGTCCTATGATCAATGTGCCTTTTTGTTTAAGAATTTGTAGTCCTTTGGTTCCATCCGAACCCATCCCGGTCATGATCACCGCCGTTGCTCGGCCGACATAATAATCAGCAACGGAACGGAAGAGGTAATCGGCGGATGGTCTGCAAGAATTTTCAGGAGGATCACTGGTAATCTTAATTAACCGGTTTGTTCCGTCTGCCGATGCGACCAGTTTCATCTGTTTACCACCAGGAGCTATATATGCAATATTTGCTTGTAAGGCTTCACCGTCTTGGGCTTCTTTAACTGTCAGGGCGCATTTTGAGTTAAGGCTATTAGCCAGGGATTTGGTAAAAACAGGGGGCATATGCTGGACTATGACGATGGGAACGCCAAGATCCCCGGGTAGCATGGGCATCATCCTGGCAAGGGCATTCGGACCACCGGTAGAAATACCGATGGTGACAATTTCTGATTTCCCATGCCGTCGAATATTTCCCGTTATCGGTACTGCGGGCTTGTGGCTGGCGTAGCTGGTAGTGGGCGCTGTTTGAGTTCTTGTCTCGTTTACAGCAACAGCCATTGTTCGTGATGAAGTAACACCACCCCGTGTACCTGCTTGCATGGAACCTACTGTGGTGCGGCCGGTTTGAAAGGCTTTGATCAGCGGGATCAACAGTGCGCGAAGGTGCTGCTTGCTCTCTAATATATTGGTTGTACTAGGTTTGAGAATAAAATCATACGCCCCTAGTTCCAATGCCCGCATAGTCATATCGCCCCCTTCGCTGGTCAGGGTGGATACCATGATGGCTGATACTTGCGGAGCCTGTTGTTGTAGGTATTGAAGTACCTCAATGCCGTTCATTTCCGGCATTTCGATGTCGAGCGTCAGAAGATCGGGTTTGAGCGTCTGGATTTTAGAGACGGCAATTTTGCCGTTATGGGCAACACCGACGACCTCAATTCCCGGCATTTCCGAGAGAATGTCGCTGACCGCCTTTCGATAAACGATGGTGTCATCTACCACCAGTACTTTAATTTTTTTTCCAAGCATGAAGAGGGAGTTTTTATAGTTGATGTATGAACAATGGTTCTGTTGTGAGCATTATCGCTCCATTCCCCTGCTTAGATTCTCTGACTCAAGACGGAGGACTTCTTTGATATCTAAAATACCGATTAGTTTATTTTCAGTTTTATAGACACCGGTGAAGAAACCACCTTGGATGCCGCTCATATTGGCGGGTGCTGATTCGATTTTTTCCGGATCAGCCATAACTACATCACTGATTCGGGAGACCAAGAGGCCTACATGCTCGCCGGGTGCATTGATAATAATGTTGCGTGATTCGTTGCTGATCTCTACCTCTCCGAGGCCGAGTTTTTGGCCGAGGTCGATTATGGTCACGATTTGACCGCGTAAATTGAGAATACCAATCATGTAATCTGGCGCTTGCGGCACCTTGGTCATTTCCATCAGTTTGTTGATTTCCTGGATATTGAGAATATCCATGCCGCAAAGGGCGTCACCGACATAAAATGTGGCCAGTTCGATAATGCTTTTCGTCATATTTTTTGGTTCAGCCATTGTTCAACTCCGCCTAACGTTGAGATAAGAGTAGTTGTAAATTTTGGAAGGGTAATTTTCAGACCTTGAAGTTTTTCACCAGTCTTTTCAGTTGCTCAGCCATTTGGGTAAGGTTGACTGCGTTTGCTTTCATCGTAGCGCTTCCTTTCATGATGGAATCGGCGGACTGACTGACTTCAGCAATATCTTGGGCAACGAGACTCGAAACCGTTGAGACCTGGGAAACATTTTCGGTAACCTCTGGGTTGCTTCGGCCATTAGGACTATCCCGGCACTTTTAGAGATGATGGCTTCTTCTGCTCCGGAACGGATGTCATTGATCCATTGCCCCGCAAGAATACCGCCTATTATAACGGGTCCGAGTAGAACCAAAGGCAGAATTTTCCATCGGATGCTCATCGTAGACATTTTCATTTTTGTCTTGCTCTCCTCTGAACGGAAAATCGCTATTTATGCTGCCATGGCGGTTTTGGCGTACCTGTGTACACTTTCCATTAACCGTTCTTTATCGAGTTTAATATGGTATTCGTCCACGCCGACCGCCTTGCCCCGGGCTATATCTTCGTCTGCTGCCAGGGTGGTCAAGGCAATAACAGGCAAATGTTTGAATCTTTTATCATTTTTTATTTTTTCGGTTAAGTCAAAACCGTTCATATTGGGCATTTCGATGTCAGTGACTACCATGGTGATCTCATCGCCATGCTCTTCGAGTACAGTCCATGCTAATTTGCCATCTTCTCCTTCAAGTACTTTAAAACCAGCTTCCTGCATATAGCCCTTAACTTGGTTACGGAAAAAATTGGAATCTTCCACGATCAAGATAGTGGGCACTAGCTCTTCGCTGGTATCAATTTCGGCGTAGGCGGCATGGTCCTCGAACCATTGAGGATTAGAAATTTGTGTGATTTCAAAAATGTTGACCAACATGGTTGTTCTTCCGGCAATGATAGCTGATCCCATGATACCAGGCTGTTTAAGAGTGACGTCATCGATATCGGTGGAAATTTCGATGGCATCGATGGGTCCGGTGGCCAAGAGACCGACATCTTTTCCAGCAAGATGAAAAACGATAACCAACAGGTCATCCATATCGGCCAGTGGCATCACAGAGGCTACTTCATCGACACTAATTAACGGCAGACTGCCACCACGGTACTGCATCACCCGTCGGCCACCAATTTCTTCGATATTGGCTCGCTTTATCTTTTCAACTCGTTCGACCTGATTGAGCGGCACCCCGAATTGCTCAGTGGGTGAACTGGAAAAGGTAAGCAGTGATTGTTTGTCCCGGGTCTTGGTGATTGTTTCTTTGGCGGCATCTGCCAATTCTCCGGCCCGCGCGGAGCCTTCAAGTGAGGTCAAGCCGGCCATGCGGGCGATGTTGCTGACATCGAGGATCAACGCGATGCGGCCATCGCCCATGATGGTTGCTCCCGCGTATCCCTGGCATTGCTGTAGATGTCGTCCCAGCGGTTTGATAACGATTTCTTCTGAGTCATGCAAACGGTCGACAATAAGACCATATTTCATGGCACCGGTGGACACAACTACAATATTTAGAGCACTTGAGGCGCTTTGTCGTCGTTCTTTCGCCTTTCTGTGGCGATCCTGCTCGCTGTCTCTGTGTTGTGGAGGAGGGGTCCCTTCCTCCCTGAAAAGGGGTGAGGCTTTAGAGCGCCGATCAGCAATATTCCGCCGTCTATCCTCCTTTGTCTCCTCCTGGACGGGATCATAATAGGTCGGATCAATTTCAAAGACCTCGGCCATACGGATAAGGGGGAGCAAATTGCCGCGCAGTCGGACCACTTCAGCATCACCAACCCGTTCCACCCGTTCCTTGACTTTTGCCGCCGGGATGCGCAACAATTCTTCAAGATTCACCTGGGGGATGGCGTAGCGCTCCCCTCCGGTCATGACGATCTGGCAAGGGATAATAGCGAGTGTTAACGGCAGTTTGATGCTGATAGTCGAACCTTTTCCGACTTCGGATTCGATTTCAATAGAGCCGCCCAATTGATCTAAATTGGTTTTGACCACATCCATGCCCACGCCCCGTCCGGAAACGTCGGTCACTTTCTTGGCTGTCGAGAAACCAGGCAGTAGGATAAGGTTGATCCGCTCTTTCTCTGACATGACTTTGGCCTGATCGGAGGTGATCAAGCCTTTTTTGACAGCGACTTCCGCAAGCATATCGCCATCCAGGCCCTTGCCGTCATCGCTGATTTCGATGACTACCTGACCGGCAGCATGGTAGGCTTTCAGCACGATGAGCCCGCGTATATCCTTGCCTTTTTTGATCCGTTCTTCTGGGGTCTCAATGCCGTGATCAACTGAATTTCGGACGAGATGGGTCAACGGATCGTTGATGGATTCGATAATGGTCTTATCCAATTCGACATCTTTGCCGACAATGGTCAGATCCATTTGCTTGCCAAGTTTTTTGGAAAGATCGCGAACGACACGCGGAAATTTACTGAAAACGTTGCCAATAGGCTGCATGCGGGTGAGCATAATAGCCTCCTGCAATTCGGAGGTTACCAGGTCTATACGCTGACCTACTGCTTCGGCGTTTCGAACGTCTCCAGAAGTAATGGTTTGGAGCAGCTGATTACGAGAGAGCACAAGTTCGCCTGCAAGATTCATCAGTTGATCAAGTAAACTGACTGTCACCCGGATGCTGGTATCTGTCTTTTGGGGTCCAGCCACGGCCTTGCGGGCTCTGGTCTCACCGCTTACTACTTGTGTGGTTGTGCTGACCTGATCCACATCGTCTTCATGTTCTTCCGCCGATTCTACCTCACAAATGGCAGTTTCTTCTTCGTCGAAGGTTTCGTCTTCTGGCTCTAGCGCTGGTTCTGGCTCAGGCTCTGCCTCTGGTTCAATAACCTTTTTCTTTTGCGGAGAAACTGTTGCTAACGGAGACGGGGTAGGGGATGTTTCAGATTTTGGTTTTGCTGTAGGAGCCTCCCCCCCTTCATAGATAATATTGAGAGCATTGGTATGACGGGAAATGTCGACAGTGTTACTATTGCCGACGTCTTCGATCATATGTTGCAGTTCGTCGGCGGCGAGCAGGAGTACATTGACGATGTCGGGATTGGGAATGAGTTTACTACTGCGGATAAGTCCTAGCACATTTTCGGCAGCATGTGCTAAATCTTGAATAACGGTTAATCCCATAAAGCCTGCCCCGCCTTTGATGGAGTGGGCGGCACGGAATACCTTGTTGACAAGTTCGACATCGATATCGGCGCCCCCTTCTTCTATAGCGAGGAGATCGTTTTCGATGTCTGCTAAATGCTCAAGCGATTCTTCTATAAAACCCTGCAATATTTCATCATCTTCTATAGACATACATTATTCTCCTTCTGTAAGATGGTGGCATGACATGATCAAAGACCAAGATTCTTGAACCCCCGGAGCCGAAGATAATCCGGTAAACACGTTTTATCTGTTTCAATTCCAGTCTTACGAATATTGTACGTTTCCCAAAGTGATTGTACAGTTTTTTTTCAGGGATGGAGTATTATTGACAAAAATCCGATTAGTTCTGATACCGAAGACCTGAACTCACCCGGCAGCTGAATGGAGGAAATCGACCGAAGGAACGAAAAAATCAAATTTGGATATTCTGATTCCAAGGACCGAGAAGGTTGATCCGTAGGCGTCTAGTATCTTATAGACAGACTTTCCTGGGGTTTATAAAATTTGGCTGCAATTTTACAAAAAAGGACAGTGTTTAATTGCCGATTGCGTGGAGTTTGATCGTATAAGTAATAGTTCTCCCGGCTAGAGGATGATTGTAATCTATAGTGATAGTTTCGCTGCTGGCTGCGAGCACCGTGGCTGGAACCTGTTGTTCCGTTCCGTCTTTTTCAATGGCGAGCGAAAGAATCATACCGGGTTGAGGATCGATCCGTCCGGCAAAACAGGAGCGTGCTACCTCCTGTACCAAAGCTTTGTGATAGGACCCATAAGCGTCTTCCGGTAGAATGTTGACGGCTCTGCTCTGTCCAGGCTCCATGCCCATCAATGAGGCCTCTACCGCCTTGAAGATACGCCCGGAGCCGATCACCAGGGTGATGGGTTTGTTTTCCGGAACGCTTTCAATGACCTCGCCTGAAGGAAGGGACGCGGCGTAACTGATTGAAACTGTGTCGAAAAGCTGGACTGAGTTCATGGGAAAATATCCTTTACAAAGTAAGTGGTTGACGATTTTTTGGTAAAACTATACTCAATGCCCTTGGATTTGACAAGAGCTGGCACCTCCTGACTGAAGACTTGACAAAGTGACATTGAACGCATAAATGTGCAAACCCCAAGTCTGCGGAACTTTAACAAGGCGGGTTTTGTAGAGTGGATATATCTACAGTAGGGAGACTGAATAAATTTTTCCCTTGTTGGTAATGGTTGGTCGTCTCAAAATCCTTGTTATTTTTTGTATCCCACGCTCTGAGAGGTGCGGCGCATTTCCTTTCAGGATGGATCTCCGCTTGAGATCAGGTAGAAAGCTTGGATGCTCAAGGTGAAAGGACACATAACTCTTGATTGAAAAAACAAACCAATGTTAGAACTTGCTTTTACGAAAGATACGAATGGCCTCCTGCCTGCCATTGCCCAGGATTATCGGACAGGTGAGGTGTTGATGCTTGCTTATATAAACAGGCTTGCATGGGAAAAGACACTGGAAACCGGTAAGGCCCACTACTGGAGTCGTTCCAGGAACAGCCTGTGGCTGAAAGGAGAAACCTCCGGCCACGTTCAGCTTATAAAGGATATCTTTGTTGATTGTGATCAGGATACAGTGGTATTCAAGGTAGAACAGCTTGGCGGTGCAGCCTGTCATACTGGTTATCGTAGCTGTTTTTATCGCAAGGTGACAGGACAGGAACTGACTATCCACGAGCAGGAACGGATTTTTGATCCGGCTGCCGTGTATGGTAACAAATAGCAACACACAATAAAGGTGTAGAAAATGAATGTGTTAAAGTTGGGAATCCCCAAGGGAAGCTTGGAGGATGCCACCATTGCCTTGTTTGCGAAATCGGGTTGGCGGATCAAGCTGGCGTCACGGAATTATTTTCCTGAAGTTGATGACCCGGAGCTCTCCTGCTCCATCTGCCGGCCGCAGGAAATGTCGCGATACGTTGAATCAGGTATGCTGGATGCTGGAATAACCGGCAAGGATTGGACCCTGGAAAACGAGTCGGATGTGGAGGTCGTGGCTGATCTCATTTATTCCAAGGTCAGCAGAAAACCGACCCGCTGGGTGATTGCCGTACCCGGTGATTCGAACATCACCAGGGTTGAACAGTTGGATGGAAAAAAAATCTCCACCGAACTCGTCAACGTTACCCAGCGTTTTTTTGATCAGCGGGGCCTTAAGGTAGATATCGCTTTTTCCTGGGGTGCGACCGAGGCCAAGGCAGTCTCTGGTTTGGCGGATGCTATTGTCGAGGTCACAGAAACCGAGTCCACGATTCGTGCCCATGGTCTGCGGGTTATTCACGAACTGATGCAGTCCAACACCCAGCTGATTGCCAGCAAGGCAGCTCTGGCCGATCCTTGGAAACGGGAAAAGATTGAAAATATCGCCATGCTGCTCCAGGGTGCACTTCGGGCTGACAGGATCGTTGGTTTGAAAATGAACGTTTCCAAGGAGCAGTTGGATACAGTGATCGCCATGCTGCCCAGCTTGCATGCCCCAACCGTGGCTCAGCTCTACAAGCAGGAATGGTTTTCGGTAGAAACGGTTATCTCCGAGCACCAAGTCCGTGATCTGGTACCGAAGCTGAAGAAGAATGGTGCGGAAGGCATTATAGAATATTCGCTCAACAAAGTTATCTAACCGGCGACTTCAGCCGATTACAGCCTGAGAAAATGGGCGGAGATCAGATATGAATTTCCAAAAAGTAGACTTTCTCCTCTCCGCCTTCACGATCAAGCAACTGCCGGACCCTGTATATCCCGACATCGCCTTTGCCGGTCGCTCCAATGTCGGCAAATCGAGTCTGATCAACCGGTTGCTAAACCGGACCAATCTGGTCAAAACCAGTTCCAAGCCAGGTAAGACGCAAAGTCTTAATTACTTTCTCGTTGATGATGCCCTCTATTTTGTTGACCTCCCCGGCTATGGTTTTGCCCAGGTTTCCCAGGAAACACGCCTCTCTTGGCGGGGATTGATCACCGAATATGTCGAAACCAGAACAACGCTTACCTGTGTGATTGTTATCATCGATCTGCGGCATGAGCTCAAGGCCTTGGACCGGGATTTAATCGACTGGCTCCGATATCAAAAAAAGTCCTTTCTCCCTGTGTATACCAAGGCGGATAAATTAACTCGCAACAATCAGTTCAAAAATGCCGCAGCCTTGGATGCGGGACTGACAATCACCGCCGATGAGCGTATCATCTTTTCAGCTAAAACCGGTTTGGGCTGCGATACTCTCCAGAACCGGATCGCTGCCTACACGGTGCCTCATCCTTGTGAGATCGAGTAGGGTTGTCTCAGGAAAAGTATTTGAACTTATTGGTCTGATTTGAGAACCGCCAGAAAAGCCCGTTGCGGTATCTCGACGTTGCCGACGGTTTTCATTCGTTTTTTCCCTGCCTTCTGTTTTTCGAGTAATTTTCGTTTTCTTGAAATATCACCGCCATAGCATTTGGCTGTCACATCCTTGCGGAGCGCGGAAATATTCTCACGCGCAATGATATTGCCGCCAATGGCCGCCTGAATGGCAATTTTAAACATCTGGCGTGGAATTTCTTCTCTCAGGCTTTCACAGGCCTTAAGACCTCTCTCTCTCGCTCTGTCACGATGGGTGAGTTGCGACAGGGCATCGACCTGCTCGCCGTTCACCATGATATCGAGTTTGACGAGATCGCTGGTCCGGTAGTCGGTCAGTTCGTAGTCAAACGACCCGTACCCTTGGGTCACAGATTTCAATCTATCGTAGAAATCATAAATTACCTCGGCCAAGGGGAGTTCGCAGGTAAATTCAATTCGTCCGGGCATGGGGTAGTGGTAGTTGGTGTTTTCGCCGCGTCGCTCCATGCAGAGGGTCATGACCACGCCCATATAACGCTCGGGAATATGGATTGTGGCTTTTATAAATGGTTCCTCGATGCGGTCAATGGAGCCAGGATCCGGGAAGTACGAGGGGTTGTCGATTTCGACCACGGTTTTGTTGTGAAGATAAAAAATATACTTAACCGTAGGCACTGTGAGAATGAGGGAAATGTCAAATTCTCGTTCCAGGCGTTCCTGAACCACTTCCAGGTGTAACAGGCCTAGAAAACCGCAACGGAAGCCAAATCCTAAGGCGGCTGAAGAATCTTTTTGAAAGGTCAGAGCAGCATCATTGAGCTTCAGTTTTTCCAGAGCAGTGGCCAGATCCTCGTAATCATCAGTAGAAACCGGATAGAGTGATGAAAAAACCACCTGCTGAACTTCTTTGAAACCCGGCAGGGCGGCAGCGCAGGGACGGTCTTTGAGGGTGATGGTGTCACCGGGCCGGGTATCGGAAATTGTTTTCACCCCGGCAACGATATACCCGATCTCACCAGCGGCGAGTTGTGAATGCTGTTTTCGACGCAGGTGAAAAACACCTATCTCCTCAACTCGATAATCGGCGCCATTGGACATGAAAATGATTTGGTCGCCGGTTTTGACGGTGCCATTAATAATCCGGACAGAAATGACGGTTCCACGGTAGGGATCGTAACTGGCATCAAAAATCAATGCTTCCAATGGTTTGTCAGGGTCACCCTTGGGGGGTGGTAACAGGTGGACAATGGCGTTAAGCAGTTGTTTCACTCCCTCGCCGGTTTTGGCGGAACACATCTGGATATGGGCGCCATCCAGGCCGAGGTCTTCTTCGATCTGTACCGCTACCTTAGCAGGCTCGGCGGCGGGTAGATCTATTTTATTGATGACCGGGATGACTTCCAGGTTGTTCTCCATGGCCAGGTAAAGGTTGGCCAGGGTTTGCGCCTCAATGCCTTGGGCGGCATCGATTAGGAGGAGTGCACCTTCGCAGGAAGAAAGCGCACGGGATACCTCGTAACTGAAATCCACATGACCAGGTGTATCTACCAGATTAAGGGTATAGGTCACGCCGTCTTCTGCTTGAAAGGGCAGGCAGATCGTCTGTGATTTGATGGTAATGCCGCGTTCCCGCTCGATATCCATGGTGTCGAGCATTTGATCCTTAAATTCACGGTCAGTGACCATGTCGCAGAGTTGGATCATTCGGTCGGCAAGGGTAGACTTACCATGGTCGATATGGGCGATAATGCTAAAATTTCGTATTTTATCCATGCAAATAAAAAGACCTGGGAGGAAAAGAAGGTTTACTGAAGTAGAGCCGGGTATCCATAGCATAGATTCCCTGAAAAAAAAACTCTTCAACCGATCTCAGTCATATTAAAGTGTTTTTTTTTTATTTTTAGAGTACTCTTTTTTTCTAATGCCCTGCAGGTGAGTTTTCTCCTTGCAGGGTTATATTTTCTAACGATATACCAGAGATTAATGAGAGATCAGAGCAAAATCGACAGTCTAGACCTGGAAGAGCCGCAGCAACATGCTTTAATGCTCACCAGTACCGATGACAACCTTCCTGCGTTAAGTAATCCCGCTCTCCATCGCTACTTGCAGGAAATTAGCCAATATGAGCTGTTGAGCCGGGAAGCAACAGAGGAGTTGGCCGTACGTTTTCAGGAAACCGGGGATCCCGATGCTGCATATCGTCTGGTTTCTGCTAATCTTCGTCTGGTGGTCAAGGTAGCCATGGATTTCCAGAAATACTGGATGCAAAATTTCATGGATCTCATCCAAGAGGGTAATGTTGGGCTTGTCCAAGCTACAAAAAAATTCGATCCCTACCGAGGGGTGAAATTTTCTTACTACGCAGCCTATTGGATACGCGCCTATATCCTCAAGTTCATTATGGATAACTGGCGATTGGTGAAAATAGGCACGACCCAGGCACAGCGGAAACTTTTTTTCAGCCTAAATAAAGAAAAAAAATTGCTTGAGTCCCAGGGGTTTAAACCGGAAGTCAAGCTATTAGCGGAACGGTTGAACGTCAAGGAAAGCGAAGTTATTGAAATGAGCCAGCGCATGGATAACTGGGATGTCTCCCTGGAAGCTCCGGTGCGCAGCGATTCGGAAGACGAACAGAAAAATTTTCTTCCTCATGAAGGTCCAGGGATTGAAGAGGTCGTCGCCAGCCAGGAAATGCGTGAGCGTCTGGCCGAAATACTTGCCGATCTCAGTCACCGCCTCAACGAAAAAGAGCAGGTCATTCTCAATACTCGCCTCCTCAGCGATGAACCTAAAACTCTGCAGACCATTGCCGATGAATTTAGCATCTCTCGGGAAAGGGTCCGCCAGATTGAAGCCAATTTGTTAAAAAAATTAAGAAAACAGTTAGAAAAAGAAATGCCTGATATCCAGGACTTTCTTAGTGGCGACAGTGTGATTCTCGCCGCTGGACCGACAGATCAGACCTCCTGAACGCCTCGCTCTTTTTAACACCATCCCCATTACCTTGCTATGATGAATGTCCCGTTGCTCGATTTGAAATTGCAATTATCCTATTTACGTCCACAGATTATAGAGGCTGTGACCAGAGTCATTGACTCTACCGGTTATATTTTGGGCCGTGAAGTGAACGAGTTTGAAGAAAAAACTGCTCAATATTGTGGTTCCACTTTTGGAGTGGGTGTTTCCAGTGGCACTGATGCGCTCCTTGCTTCGTTGATGTCTCTTGACATTGGCGCGGGAGACCTCGTGCTGACAACGCCGTACACTTTTTTTGCCACTATGGGCACAGTACTCCGGACCGGGGCACAGCCAATTTTTGTCGATGTCGAACCTGACAGCCTCAATATTTCCCCGCAGGCTGTGGCTGAAGCCCTGGATGCGGACAGAAAAGGTGAAAATAGGATCAAGGCTATCATTCCGGTACATCTGTATGGGCAGTGTGCGAATATGCAACGCATTATCGCTTTAGCTGAGGAATACGGGGTACCGGTTATCGAAGATGCGGCCCAGGCCATTGGTGCCGAATTTCCCTTTGAAGAAAACGGTAGCGTTACCTGGCGTCGGGCGGGCAGCATGGGACTTTGCGGCTGTTTTTCCTTCTTCCCCAGTAAGAATCTCGGCGGAATCGGCGATGGTGGTATGATAACCACTTCAAAAAAAGGATTTGCCGATATTGTCCGGTCCAATCGCAATCATGGCGCGGAACCTAAATACTATCATTCGCGGGTTGGGGGTAATTTCCGTCTCGACCCTATTCAGGCCGCTGTGCTGGCTGTTAAACTCGATTATCTCGAAGAATGGCATGCCTCCCGGCGCCAGAATGCGACCCAGTATCGTCAGCTTTTTCAGGATGCCGGCTTGGTTGGGGCACCCGTGACATTGCCGCAGGCGATGTATGCTCAAATTGAAGGGGCGGATCAGCATAATCACCATATTTATAATCAGTTTGTTATTCGCGTACCGCAGCGAGATGCTTTGCGCCAATTTTTACAAGAACAGGGTATTGGCTGTGAAATCTACTATCCGCTTTGTCTGCATCAGCAAGAATGCCTGCAATCCAATGTATATCGGCATCAGTCTTTTCCGATTGCGGAACAGGCGGCTGCCACATCGCTAGCGTTACCTATTTATCCGGAATTGACCCAAGCACAGCTTTCGTATGTTGTAGAGACGATAAAACATTTTTACCAAGCCTCTTGATACAGTTTGTCGCGGAGCAAGTTTTTTTCTTGTGCGAAGAGAAGGTTTACACCGCCTCTAGCGACATAGGCAGTAATGCCTGTAAGGGACAGAACTGCTATGTTCTTTCAACGCATTATTGAGCCCGCAAGAAGCTAACTATCGGTAACTTTTTGCAAATATTTGAATAATGAAAAGCGTTAAGTTGGTATCGCCAGCGCTTAATTGATGTACTATCAATGCAGTGCAACATAAATAGCATAAGGAGGAGTTAACATGGTTGTACGTATCCCGATGTCCTTGACAGGAAATCGGCAGCTTCGTGACGAGCTGGACCGGCTTGAGCGCGTGGAGCGGCACGAAATTGTCAAGGCAATCGAGGTGGCGCGGGCGCATGGAGATCTCAAAGAAAACGCCGAATATCATGCGGCCAAAGAGCGGCAGAGCTTGGTAGAGGGTCGAATTCTCGAATTGAAGGACAAACTAAGTCGAGTTGAACTCATCGACTGCTCAAAAGTTACCGCCGAACGAGCGGTATTTGGTACCGTTGTCACCTTGATGGACCTGACAACAGAAGTTGAGGTGACCTACCAGTTATTAGGCCCGGAAGAAGCAGATGTGAAGAAAGGCTCAATTTCTGTTCTTGCCCCCTTGGGCAGAGCGCTTCTCGGGAAAGAAGTGGGGGATGAGGTTATCACCAAGACACCTGGCGGAGTGCGGCAATTTGAGGTGATTCTTATTTCTTCGTCCACTATTCAATAATAATGCTGCTGAGCTGCACCTCTTGGCGTTGCCCGGAACAGGGAATTCGATTTTCAGGGTGCGGAGAGGAAGCCGGCAGTATATTTTTTTGGCGAAAAAGGCTTGGGGGTTGGCCGCAAAGCGATCAGGGAATTGGAGCAAGCAACCCGGTCTGGAAGATGGCAGCTATTTGGCCACTTACCTCTTCGCTGGTAAAGGGGCATTCGACACCAATCTGCCATATGCCAGCTACCTCATCCAAAGAACCGAAAATAATCTGTTTGGCGATCTCCGGTTTGATTTCCTGACGAAATATTCCTTCCTGCTGCCCTTCTTCGATAATTGCGGCTATTATATCAAGATATTCGCTAAATTTGGTTTTGCGATATTCACGTATCAGTTTGCTGGTCTGCCGCAGTTCTATATGGATTACCTCAGCGAGATACCTGTTTTTTTTCATCTCTTCCAGGTGGTTGGTGATGAAAACTACCAGCTTATCTTTCGAGTTTTCCTCTTTCTCCAATAACTGGATGACTTGGTCAATGAGCTTGCCAATTTCCTGTTCAAAGACGGAGAGAAGGATGTCAACTTTATTATTGAAATAAAGATAGATTGTACCATCTGCCACCTTGGCTTCTTTGGCGATGTCAGAAATTCTGGCATTAAAAAAGCCTTTCTTGGCAAAAACCTTGGTGGCAGCACGTATTATTTTACGATGCTTATCTGGAGATTTCATTTAATATGGTTAAACAGGCAATTGCTGTGAAAAATGAATGAGTCCTCATTCTGAAACATAACAGTTTGTCAAGCAGAGTGTCAAGGGAAATGCCTGGAATCCTCAAGAGAAGGACACCTTTTTAGACGATACGACATGCTGTTCTATTATTTTGCTGGACGAGACAAGAAAAGATTTATTAGAGAGTAAAAACAAAATAGCAATAGGTGGAATTCAATTTATGGTTCGGAGGTTTTCGCAATGAAAATTCTTGTGATAGGTGGTGGTGGCCGTGAGCATGCCCTTGTCTGGAAATTCAAACAATCAGATAAAGTTGATACGGTTTTTTGTGCACCCGGCAATGCGGGCATCCGAGAAATTGCTACATGCGTTGATATTGCCTCCGGAGATATTCCCGCTTTACTGAACTTTGCACTCAAGGAACAGATTGATCTAACCGTTGTCGGCCCTGAAGAACCGCTTACTCGTGGTATCGTCGATATCTTTCAGGAAAAGGGTCTGCGGATCTTTGGCCCAGACAGTAAGGGGGCCATCCTCGAGGGCAGCAAGGCATTTACCAAGGATTTTTTTAAAAAATATCAGATTCCCAGCGCCTATTACGGAACCTTCAACAAAAGGAGTACGGCGAAAAAATTCATCAACAGCATGGGCGTACCGTGCGTTATTAAGGCCGACGGTCTCGCCGCTGGCAAGGGCGTCATCATTGCCTTGACCGTAGCCGAAGCAGAGCAGGCTGTTGATCTTATCATGAAGGATAAAGCCTTTGGTGCTGCGGGCGATCAAGTAGTGATAGAAGAATTCCTCCAGGGGGAAGAGGCCTCATTTATCGCCTTTACCGATGGACAAACCGTATTGCCCCTGCCATCGTCGCAAGATCATAAAGCTATCTTTGATGGCGATCAGGGGCCCAATACCGGGGGGATGGGAGCCTATTCGCCGGCGCCTGTAATGACCGAGGACCTAACCAAACGAGTGATGGAAGAGGTCATGTTACCAGCGGTACGCGGTATGGCTGCTGAAGGGCGACCCTATAAGGGAATGTTGTATGCGGGTCTGATGATTGAAGGTGATCGGATCAATGTGCTCGAATTCAACTGCCGCTTCGGCGATCCGGAATGCCAGCCACTGCTTTTGCGATTGAAAAGCGACCTGGTGGAGATTCTCAATGCTTGTATCGATGGTACTCTTGATCAGGTACAGTTGGAAGTCGATACCCGTCCTACGGTATGCGTGGTCATCGCCTCCGAAGGATATCCGGGAAAATATAAAACCGGCAAAACGATCACCGGGTTACAGAAGGCTAGCAGGGTGGAAGGGGTCGAAATTTTCCATGCCGGAACAGCGGTCAAAGGCCGACAGATCGTCAACAGCGGCGGTCGGGTCCTCGGGGTAACAGCTATTGGTGAAAATATCAAAGAGGCCATCGACAGAGCCTATCTGGCGGTCAAGGAGATTCATTGGCCGGGGTGTTATTACCGGCACGATATCGGTTATAAAGCCTTGGCTCGCCTCAACGCTACAACCCCGCCGGTGGTGGGCATTGTCATGGGGAGTGATTCCGATCTACCTGTGATGCGGGTCGCAGCAGACTTTCTTGCTTCAGCCGGTATCCGCTTTGAACTAACCATTTCTTCGGCCCACCGCACTCCGGAGAAGGCGGCTATCTATGCAAAAACTGCCCGTGATCGTGGCCTCAAAATCATCATCGCCGGTGCGGGAATGGCCGCCCACCTGGCCGGGGTTTTGGCGGCCCATACCACCTTGCCGGTCATCGGCGTGCCCCTCGACGCCTCCTCGCTCAATGGCCTCGATGCACTTCTTTCCACAGTGCAGATGCCTCCTGGGATCCCCGTAGCCACGATGGGCATCGGCAAGGCCGGAGCAAAAAATGCGGCGGTGCTGGCTGTTCGTATCTTGGCCCTTCATGATCCGGCCTTACAGGTGAAACTTGAACAGCACGTACAGGAGATGGCCGAACAAGTAGCGGAAAAAAATAAGGCACTGGCAATGTGAAGCAGCCCGTAGTCGTCAGTGAGGAAAATCTTCGTCGGGCGGCTGCCATCCTGCATTCCGGCGGCATTGTGGCGTTTCCAACGGAAACCTATTACGGACTGGCGGTTGATCCTTTTCACCGTCAGGCTCTTGAGAAGTTATTTCGGATCAAACAGAGGTCTAAGGACCTGCCGATTCTGGTGCTTGTAGCAGGCGTAGAACAAATTGCTCTGCTGGCAAGTGAGGTGCCCCCTGCATATCACAGGTTGATCCGCTGTTTCTGGCCTGGCCCCTTGACCCTTGTCTGTCCGGCTCAAACGACGCTCCTGCCGCAATTGACCGGAGGTAGTCAAACCATAGGCCTTCGTCAATCCCCACACGAAACAGCGAACCGGTTAATCGTTGCCTTTGGGGGTCCGATTACTGCCACGAGTGCTAATATTTCTGGTTATCCCGCAGCAGTCACTGCTGATGAGGTCGGTTGTATCTTCGGAGATGAGGTCGACCAGATCCTTGATGGCGGCAAAACTCCGGGGGGGGGCGGATCAACCCTTGTGGGGTTTCGCGAAAGAGCTCTGTGTTGCCTTCGCGAAGGAAAAATCGCCTTTTCTGCAGTACAAATGTGTGCTGCAACTGATCCTGTCAAAGATTAAACAATGCCGGAGGCATCTATGGCTGATTTGCAGTGGAATAAAGCATTTGCGTTGGAACAGACGGCGGGCGATGAAGAACTTTTGGAGGAATTACTCATCATATTCAAAGATTCTTCTGTTGCTGACCTGAAACAGTTGCAGCAGGCAGTGGCAATGAATGATGCTGCCGGTGTCATGAGGGCGGCGCACAGCTTAAAAGGGGCGGCGGCAACTCTCGGGATCGAGGGCATTCGCCAGGTGTCAATGGAGATGGAAACCGACGCACGCAACAACTCGGTAGCGGTTGCCAAGGAGAATATCAGTACTCTGGTCGAGTTGCTCGAGCAGCTCAAAAATCTTTAGATCGACTTTTCTTTACCCCTGGGGTTCCCCCAAGAAGAGGATGCCCCAGGGGCTGTAACTTTACAGTGTTATGCCAGGTTCATTAAGGTTTAATAATCTCGCAATCGCACTCAGCATCTTTAATGTTTAACAGTAGAAACTTGACGTTAAAGCCGTGTTTGACCAGTTCACTGTAGGCCATGTCGGCACGGGCGCCGGTGGAGCAATGAACGTAGATTTTTTTATCCTTGGGCAATTCATTCAATCGTGACGGGATTTCATCCAAGGGAATATTGATCGTATTTTTAAAGATGCCCAATTCGGCCACTTCCTCTTTGGTGCGGGCATCGACGATAACCGTATCTTTTGCTTCCCCAGACACGGCCTTGCGGAAGTCCGCCACAGAAACCTCGCCCTTGCCAATTTTTCGTATCCATTTGATTTCGGTATTGAAGATCGGCCCTTTCTCAATCTCACCGCCGGCCTTCTGCCATCCTTCATACCCTCCTTCAACCAGGGAGACAAAGTTGAATTCCTGGTCACGTACGGCAACTACCGCATCCAAGACTTCTTTGTCGCCATAGAGAACGATGGGGGCATTGCGGGGCACATCATCAAGGGTATTCTCCAGGGTGTCGTAGGGGACGCTGTAGGCCCCTTTGATTCTTCCGGCAAGGGCCTTTTGGCTCGGTCGAATGTCGATGAGGACCACATTGCCGTTTTTGATAAAATCATTGGTGGAATAGGTAGGAAGATTGGCCTTGGACCAAGCAGGCTCACCGTCAAGATAAACGCGGATGTTGGTATAGCCGAGTTTCTTCGCCAGACCGGCGGAGGTTGTTGACATCCCTCAGGTGGGCCCTCCGCAGTAAAAAATCAAAGGGAGATCTTTCTCCTTTGGCAGCACCGCCGCTTGTTTTTCTTCCAACAGGGGCACCGGGATGGCATGGGCGCCGGCCAGGTGCGACTGGCCAAAGCGGGCCACCGGCCTGGAATCGACCAGGAAAAACTGCGCTTTGTCACTGATCAGTTTTTGCAGTTCCGTGGTTTTAATCTCTGTGACCCCGGGAGGCAGTTTGGCCAGTTTTAACTGGATGTCGGTTGCATAGGCGTCAGTGCCGCCTCGCATTTCGTAGGAGATCTTGGCGGCAACACCCTTTTTGACCTGGCTGACCCCCTTAGTCTTGTCGTCGAACTTGACCATCATCGCCTTGGCCTGATCCCCCTTGCCTACGATGATGGAAATCGATTTGGCCCGTTCTGAAATGCCGGTAATCTCGCCTTCATAAACGGGCTGTTCCTGCTGGACGGCTTCCTTGGCAACCGGTGTCGCGGCAGCCTCTGTTTTTTTAGTCTCCGCACAGCCAGCGGTTAACAGGGCAAGCATGAGAGCAAGCGGGAGCAGTTGTAACAATTTCTTGTTCACGGCAATCCTCCTTGATGGTGGTTAAGGGCGGCCCGGGCCTCCCCTGTTTGAGCACGTGCTGTACTCAGTATTGTAGATGAATATACCCTAGGTAGAGTTAGCAGGGCAAATGAGAATAAAGATCATCCCTCATTAAAACAACAGCCGATGGAGAGGCGCGGCTCCAAAACAGTGATCCGATGACAATCCTGACGGGCATCAAGGTAAGGATCGACGGGCATACGATGGATTTTTCCTTGGCCCGGCAGGTCAACGATCTCATCGCCTTTCGGGACAACGATCAGGTTGTTTAGCAGCGGTTGGAACGGGACCGGTTCCGCTGGCTGGAAAGCAGCACCGAGGTCCAGGCTATCGGATCGCGGCAAGCATCTGGGCTTTTGTATGGATTGTCGATCCGGTAGAGCCGCCATAGTGGGCGCTGGGCAGCGCACAGATCAGCTCAGGAGGGTTCAAGTCTCTCTGGCGCTCGGATGAGGGGCACCATATCCAAAAGCGGGTGGGAATGCCTCGCTGGCCAGCAGGAAAGATCAGCCGGAGGGCAGGGTGTCCACCGTCAGGTGGAATCCGCAGAGCAATCAAGGTAAGGTGGTCGAGACGAATCCCGCTTTGGCCTGCAATATCTTGCATTTCGCCATCGCATGGCTTAAATATTGGTCGTTTGCCCAGACCGCCTCCTTTTCTCGACTTGTTGTGCTTGACGGAATCGGAGGCTCTTTTTTCTTGCCGGAACGGACGGATGGTTCTCTCCCCCGGTATAATCGCAAGTGTATCTCAGGAAAAACATGTATTTGACGACTAGAAACCGGGGAGCCCTGAAGTTGTTTTTCGCCGTATCGCTCAGTGTTGTGGCCGGTCTGCTCACAGGCTCCCAAGCGATCAGCGCTGATGCCCGGTTTATTGATACCTCCCATTCTTTTGCTGATATGATCGAGAGGATAAAGCCGGCGATTGTCCATGTGATCGTAAAAAAATCGGTCAGTGATACGAAAAATGACAATAAAAAGAGCCCGGAAGAAGAGTTTTTCAATAATTCGTTGATGACGGAATTCTTTGGCGATCAGCAACGATCAATGCCCAAGAAGAAAGTCGATAACCGTGATCATTACGGTCATGGTTCAGGTTTTGTGATCAGCCCTGATGGCTATATACTCACCAACGCCCACGTGGTTTCCAGGGCGGAACAGATCACCGTCCTCTTCCCGGATAAAAGATCCCTGCCGGCGGAACTGATAGGGGCTGATCCCTTGTCCGATGTCGCCCTGATTCGCGTCGACAGAAGCAATCTGACCGTGGTGATGCTCGGTAATTCCGACAGCCTCCGGGTCGGCGATTGGGCTATCGCCATTGGCTCCCCCTTTGAGACCATTCAGACCGTGACCGCCGGGATTATCAGCGCCACCGGGCGGAGCAGTGTCGGAATCAGCGAATATGAAGATTTCATCCAGACCGATGCGGCCATCAATCCCGGTAACTCGGGCGGTCCCTTGGTAAACAGTGCCGGCCAGGTGATTGGCATCAATACGGCTTTTTTAACCCAGACGGGCGGTTACATGGGTATCGGCTTTGCCATCCCGGTCAATATGGCTAAAATCGTTGCCGATCAGTTGAAGAAGAATGGCAAGATGGTGCGGGGCTGGCTGGGCGTGGCGCTCAAAGATGTCTCCCCCGATCAGCTTGTGGAAGAACAAGTAGCGACTGAGGCCCTCGATGCAGCCCTTGTTAACGCCATTGAAGCGGATTCACCGGCTGCGAAGTCTAGTTTGCGTGAGGGCGACCTGATTGTGGCCCTCAATGGCAAAAAGATTGCTGGCGCCGCCGATCTCCGCAACCGGGTTGCCTTGAGCGCACCGGGATCAACCCTGGAGGTCCAGTTTTTCCGTAAGGGGAAACAACAGGTAACAACAGTACGAATCGAAGCCGCTCGGGGCGAAGGACTGCGCAAGCAGTGATTGTTGGTTTTGCAAAGCGTTTAAAAACAATCCCGGAACAGGTGTCTCACCATGACCAGCATGGATAACCGAACCGAACAAACCGCTGCACTGCGCAGGCGCGCTGAAAGCAGAGCCTTTGAGGAAAGAGAGGCGTTCCAAAAAAAAATGGAAGCCCTCTCTCCCGAAGCAACCCAAGAAATGCTCCATGAACTGCGCGTCCATCAGATCGAGCTGGAGATCCAGAACGAGGAATTACGTCGGACTCAGGTGGAACTGGACGCCGCGCGGATGCGCTATTTTGATCTCTACGATCTGGCCCCGGTGGCCTATTGTATCCTCTCTGCAAAGGGGCTGATTCTCGAGGCTAACCTCACGGTCGCGACTCTGCTCGGTGCGGCCCGGGAGGCACTGATCAGGCAGCCGCTTTCCCGGTTTATCGTCCAGGAAGACCAGGATGTCTATTACCTGCATCGCAGACAGATCAGGAACAGCAGTGAGCCCTGTTTGTGTCAATTGCGGATGATGAATACGAGTGGGGCGGTCTTCTGGATGCAGTTGGCAACCATCAGGAGGCAGAGTGATGGTACGCCTGTGTACTGGGTCACGCTCAGTGATGTCACCGGCCAAAAAGAGGTGGAAGAAACCTTGCGGGAGAGTGAGGCTGGTTTTCGTAATTTATTGCACGATGTTCAATCCGTAGCTGTTCAAGGATACGGGCCGGAGGGGACGGCATTCTACTGGAATCAGGCCTCCGAGCAGTTGTATGGATACAGTGCGCAGGAGGCTCTGGGACGCAACCTGCTGGACTTGATCATCCCCTCTGCAATGCGGGGAGCGGTCGAGTTGGCGATACGGCAAATGGCCGAAACTGGCCAACCTATTCCGGCCTCGGAATTGTCGTTGCTGCGAAAAGATGGTTCGTGCGTCGAGGTGTATTCGAGTCACACCCTCATCAAGGTCCCAGGTCGGGAGCCGGAATTGTTCTGCATTGACATTGATCTGACCGAGCAAAAGCAGGTGGAAAAAGCGCTTGCCAAAAGTGAAATGAAATATCGGATGCTTGCCGATTCCGGGCAGGTGCTTATTCGGACCTGCGATCAAAATAAGCAATGCGACTATGTTAATGAGCCCTGGTTGCGTTTCACCGGTCGAACGCTTGATCAGGAGATCGGCAACGGTTGGTGGGAGGGCGTCCATCCTGAGGATCGTGAGCGTTGCCAATCGATTTGTTGCATCGCCTTTGTTGAGCGTGAACCGTTCAACATGGAATATCGTCTGCGCAACGCCGGTGGTGAATACCGCTGGATCGAGGAGGCCGGAACGCCGCGATGCAGCGACCAAGGCAGTTTTTTTGGTTATATAGGTCATTGTCTGGATATCACTGATCGCAAACAAGCAGACAGGCAGTTGCTGCTGATAAAAGAACAGTATCGTTCCCTGGTGGAGAACAGTCACGGCATTATTTACACCATCAGCCCTGAAGGGGTTGTCACCTATGTTTCGCCCAGTTATACCCGATTGCTCGGGCACGATCCCTCAGCGATTATCGGTAAGAATTTTAGGAATTTCGTTCATCCCGATGATATTGCCGCCTGTGAAGTCTTTCAACAAGAAGTGTTGGGCGCGGGAGTGGTTCGCGAGGGCCTTGAATACCGAATTTTTCATTGTGATGGATCCGTCCGTTGGCATTTCTCCAATTTTATCCCCTGTTATAACGAGGAGAACGAGATTGTTTCGTTTGTCGGCAACGCCATGGATGTCACCGCCCAGAAACAGAGCCAGGCGGAGCTCGGTGCTGCCCGTGCAACTGCGGAGAACGCCAGCCGCGCCAAGTCCGAATTTCTTGCCTTGATCAGTCATGAGATTCGGACCCCACTGAATGCCTTGGTGGGTTTTAGTGCTCTTGCACGGAAGACCAACGATCTCAGGCTGCTGCAGGAGTATCTGAACATTCTCGATCACTCGTCGCGCATCTTGATGGACTTGGTCAACGATGTCCTTGATATGTCCAAAATAGAGGTGGGGCAACTGGATCTGGAATCAATCCCCTTCAACTTGACCGAGTCCTTTGATCTCCTCGCCTGGCAATATGCGCCGCTGGCCGCCCAGGAAAAGCTGGCCTTCCATGTCGTTAAAGAGGAGGGCCTGCCCCGCTGGGTTACTGGCGATCCTCTGCGGTTCCGTCAGGTTGTTTCCAATCTGATTGCCAATGCCATTAAATTTACCGCGTCGGGCAACATAACCTTGACCCTTTCAGCAACGGCATCAATTCCAGAAGAGGGATGGTTTCTGGTCCGCTTGGCAGTGCAGGATACTGGCATAGGGATTGCCAAAGATAAACTTCCCTCACTGTTTCAACCCTTTCGCCAGATCGATCCGAGCATTACCCGTAAATACGGAGGCACCGGTTTGGGTTTGGCGATTGTCCAGAGCCTGGTCAAGCTGATGCAGGGGCGAATCGAAATTACCAGTGAGGAAGGGCGGGGGAGTTGTTTCGTGGTGGAGCTGCCCTTTCCGGTAGCAGATCCTCCTTATTATAAAAAGATGGTGACTCCATCTGTCGTTCCCGTTGCTATCCTGGTGGTTGAAGATAATGCCTTTAATCGGCGTTTTTTGGCCGACATCCTCACCTCTTGGGGCCATTCGGTCACAGAGGCTGAAAATGCCTTGCAGGCCCTTGGGCTGATGGAACTCTGCCCCTACGATTTGATAGTTGTTGATGTGAGAATGGCGGGTATGGACGGAATCGAGCTGGCCGGTCGTATTCGTGGCCTGGAGCGAGATGGTACCTCCGTGCCCATTATCGCCTGCACCGCCGATACCGGTGGGGCGACCAGAGAGCAGTGTTTGGCGGCAGGCATGCAGGCCGTCCTTATTAAACCGATCGATGCGGATGCACTTGCCCGGGCTATCAGCGAGCTCTGTTGCCGCCCGCCCTCTGTGGTCAATGACCAGGCCAAGGTCGAGCCCATCCCTGTCAGCAGGCTGACGGAGCGAATCGTTATTGACATGGGCTATGATTCCGCCCAAATGCAGGAGTATCTCCAGCTTTTGGGGGAAGATATTCATGCTGAGCTGCATCAGCTGGAATCGGCGGTTGGCGCAGAGGACCGCAGTCTGTTAAGGGCGGCCGCGCATAGCCTGAAGGGGCTTTGCGGCCACCTGCAGGACCGCCGCCCTGTGGAATTGGCGCGACAACTGCACGATGCGTCCCTGACTTTGCCGTTCTCAGAACTGCAGGATGCGGCGAAACAGTTGTGTTCGGTCTGCAGACGCCTTGCTGCAAAAGAGTGACAGGACGATGACGATGGAAACCTCTGCGGCAAACATACTGGTGGTGGACGATAAAAAGAGCTTTCGTTTCATGGTCAAGCGGTATTTGGAGGATGCCGGCTTCGCCACCGTCTGCGCCGCCGGAGGCGCTGAGGCGCTGGCCGTTTTGGAATACTCCCGTGTCGATCTGGTACTCTCGGATCTGGTCATGCCGGACATGGATGGGTTGGGTCTGCTCCAGGAAGTGCGACGTCGCTATCCGCGCCTGCCCTTTCTGTTGATAACGGCTCACGGCAGTGTTGATACCGCCGTTGTTGCCATGAAAGCAGGAGCCGACGATTATCTGCTTAAGCCTTTGCACCGGGAAGAATTGATTCTGACGGTCAAGCGGAATTTGGAGAGCACCCTCTTGCGGCAGAGTCATGACCAGATGGCTGAGCTGCTCAATGAACGGTTCAGTTTCCAAAACATTAAAACCGTTTCTGCCTCCATGGGGTCGCTGCTGACCGCGGCCCGGCAGGTCGCCGCCTCCCCGCGAACCACGGTTGCCCTGTTCGGTGAGAGCGGTTCGGGAAAAGAGGTGCTGGCACGCGCCATTCATACGGCATCTGCCTCTCTGCCCGCCTCCTTTGTGGCCGTCAATTGTGCTGCCATTCCTGAGGCGCTTTTGGAAAGCGAGCTCTTCGGCCATGTCAAAGGGGCCTACACAGGTGCGGATCAAGCGCGTGAAGGCAAATGTCGCCGGGCCCGGGGTGGGACCCTCTTCCTTGATGAAATCGGCGATATGCCGTTGGCCCTGCAGGCAAAACTGCTCCGGGTGCTTGAGGAGAAGGTTTTTGAAAGCGTCGGCTCCGACGTGCAGCAGCCCGCTGATTTCCGGGTCATTGTGGCCACCCACCGGGATTTGAAAGAGATGAGCCGTCAGGGATCATTCCGGACCGATCTATTTTACCGCCTCAATGTTTTCCCCCTCACCATTCCGCCGCTCCGCCAACGGAAGGAGGATATCCCCCATCTGGCCGAGCATTTTCTCGCCATCTTTCGTCAACACCAGGGAAAGTCGTTGCCCGGGCTTTCCAAGGCCGCTCTTGATTACCTTATGGTCTATGACTGGCCGGGAAACGTGCGGGAACTCCGCAACCGGTTGGAGTATGCCTCAATTATCACCCATGATGAACTGATTCAACCGCAACATCTCCGCTTAGGAAGCGATACAGCACCGGCAGCCGCCAATGCTGAGGCCATCTCCCTCCATTTCGAATTTACCCCTGAGGAATTCTCCTACGACCAGGTCGTGCAACGTCTCATGAGCTGGGCCCTGCAACAGAGTGGCAATAATAAATCGGCTGCCGCTCGTCTGTTGAAAACTTCCCGCAAGCTATTTTATTGAAGCTCCTTCCTTCGAGTTGCCCATATAGGGACAACTTGTCCTGTTTTGGACGACTGCCCCTTTGGTGTCAAGGCTCATCTCGCTGAAATATCATATTTTTTGAGGATGGCACAAATGCTGCTTTTTATGTGGTATTCTCCCTGAGTTGTCTTGAAATTGTCCGAAACGGGACGGTTTTTCTCTGTAGCACAAAGAGGTGCCCTATGTCGCAGCGAGCTGTTGAGTGGTTACTGGGCCGTCTGATCACCGACGATCAGTTTCGGCAGAAGGCCAGGATCTCCTTATCTGTGGCATGTCACGAGGTTGGTCTGGAACTGACGCCTTTGGAAATGGACCTCCTGTCCCAAATGGAAATCAATTCTTTTACTGCCCTCTCCCGTTGTATTGATCCCGGTCTTCTTCGCACCGGATACAACCTGGGAAAATAGGGCATGGGAAATCCTTTTCAAGAATTTGGCAAAAAGGATTCCCTAGAGCCTCTCTCCGATCAACCGACCTCACTGTCCTCTTCGTTCAGGCTGCTTTTTCCGCATCGATTTTCGATCAAACACCATATAGTTGGCCATTTTTCCCTGGCCGTGGCTGTTATCCTGATCCTGGCGGGATCGGCTATCTACTCGTTTGTGTATGAGAATGTGCGCTCGAACATGGTGGAGAAGTTGTCCACCTCAACGGCAGCGATCAAAGATGTGGTCGAAAACGCCGCCAATCTCTCCATTCGCAATTATCTGCACGCCATCGCCAAGACCGATATCGATATCCTCAAAGGGCTGGAGCTGCAGGTCCGCGCGGGAGGGCTTTCCAGAACCGAGGCCATGAAAAGGGGAGAGGCGATCCTCCTTGATCAACGTATCGGTACTCATGGATATACCTATGTGCTCTCCAGCCAAGGCATCCTGCTTGTTCATCCCCATGCCGAAATGAAAAAACGTGATCTGGCCGGCGAAGGGTTTGTCCAGCAGCAGATATTGTATAAAGACGGGTACCTGGAATACGACTGGAAAAACCACGGCGAGGATAAGGCCCGGCCCAAGTCCATATATATGGCCTATTTCGAACCTTGGGACTGGATCGTTTCTGTCTCGAGCTATCGGGAGGAATTTTATTTTCTTGCTGACGATCTCAGCCTGGCCTTGAAATCCCACAGCTTCGGCAAGACCGGTTACGCGTTTATCATCAATAGCCGGGGGGATATCATCCTCCATCCATGGCTCAAAGGCAATATTGGTCGTTCGAAAGACCCTGCCATTCAATCCTTGTTTTATCGACTTGTTTCCATGAAAAACGGGGAAATTTCCTATTTCTGGGATGACCCTGAGGGCGGCGAGGCCAGGAGAAAGATTGTCTTTTTCAATTACATCCCCGGCTTGGACTGGATTGTCGCCTCGACGGTCTATGAGGATGAAATTTTCCAACCCCTGGCGGCTTTAGGCAAAGTCATCGGCCTGATCGTCATCAGTGCTTTGCTGTTGATCGGAGTGCTCAGTCTCTATCTCGGGGCCTCCATCTCCCGGCCTATTTCAAGGTTGGCGCAGCAGATGCGTGTGGCCGCCGAGGGTGACCTCAGCATTCGCGCCTCAGAAGATGCCCTGGGAGAAATTGGTATACTTGGGCGTCATTTCAATGACTACATTGAGCGGTTACGGCAAGCAAACCAGAAAGTACTTTGCGAAATGAACGACCGCGTTCAAGCAGAACAACAGCTCGTTATTTTTCACAAGGCTTTTGAAAATGCCTTGGAAGGGATCAGTATCACCGATCCGGAGGGGAACATTCTTGCTGTCAATCGCGCCTTTGCAGAGATTACCGGGTTTGCACCCGATGAGGTGATCGGGCAAAACTCACGGATTTTTAAATCAGGAAAGCATGACCAAGCCTTTTACCTGCAATTGTGGTCGACTCTTCTCGGAACCGGTCGATGGAGCGGGGAAATATGGAATAGGCGAAAAGACGGCACCCTGTATCCGGAAGTTTTGAGCATCAGCTCTATCCACGACGAACATAAGCAGGTGACTCATTACGTGGCCGTGTTTCATGACATCACTGAGATGAAACAGCAGGAGGCGCGAATCGTTCATCAGGCCTACCACGATGCACTCACCGGATTGCCCAACCGGACACTGGCCCACGACCGGATCAACGTTTCCCTTGCCCATGTCAAAAGAGCGGGCTCGCGTCTGGCCGTGCTCTTCCTTGATCTCGATAATTTCAAAAACATCAATGACAGCCTGGGCCACGAGATGGGCGATACATTGCTGTTGCAGGTGGCCAATCGTCTGGTATCGCTGGTGCGGGAGGAAGATACCGTAGCCCGCCTCGGCGGGGACGAATTTTTGATTTTAGCGGCTGCCATTACTTCGGAAGAGGCGGTCAAACATCTGATGGAGCGGCTGTTGCAGAGTTTTGCGGCACCGTTTTCCGTCAGCGGTTCCGATCTGTTTGTCAGCGCCAGTATTGGGGTCGCCTTCTATCCCCAGGACGGGGAGAGCGCCAGTGTCTTAACCAAAAATGCCGATATCGCCATGTATCAGGCCAAGGCGAGGGGGAGAAACGGGTATTGTTTTTTCACCTCTGATTTAAGCGAGCGTATTTCCTATCTGCGGCAACTGGAAAACAATCTTCGCCAGGCGGTGATCGACAAAGAATTCCTTGTTTTCTTTCAACCGAAGATCGATCCCGTACGAGGGGTCATAACCGGGGCCGAGGCGCTGGTACGCTGGCGGAAACAGGACGGGACCCTCGTCAATCCGGCGGACTTTATCCCGCTGGCCGAAGAAACCGGCCTGATCATTCCTTTAGGGGAACAGGTTCTGGACATCTCCTGCCGGGTTATCGGCAAACTCAACAAGATGGGCTATCCCCATATTTCCATTGCCGTGAATCTGTCACCGCTTCAGTTTGGCCAGGCGAATCTGGTGGAGCAAATCCTCGCTCTGCTTCAGAAACACGCCATTTCCAGGGGGCAACTTGAATTGGAAATCACGGAAACCACGATGATGACCAATCTGGCCAAGACCATCGAAACGCTCAATCAGTTGGTTGCTGCCGGTATTGCCATCTCCATCGATGATTTCGGCACCGGGTATTCCTCCCTTTCTTATCTCAAAAAATTTCCGATCAAGACCCTGAAGATTGACCGTTCCTTTATCAGGGATCTGACCAGCGATCCCAGCGATGCCCAACTGGTGGAAACCATAATTCTCATGTCCCACAACCTCGGTATCGGTGTGGTTGCGGAGGGGGTTGAAACCAAGGAACAGCTCGAATGGTTGAAGGGGCGTGGTTGTGAACAAATCCAGGGATATTACTACAGTAAACCCCTATCAATGGGAGCCTTTTTTGCCTATCTCGAGGACAACGGCGCGTCCATGGGAACCGAACGCGTCTTCCCGGACAATGGGGGATAACAGAAGCGGTCGGAACGTATTGAAACAACGGGTTGCTGAGAATATGGCGGGTTATGGGCTGTTTTCTTCGGAATCCTTTAGAACCAAAGAACTCTAGGAGAAATTATGAACATGAGATCCATCGGTTTCCGCCTTATCGTCGGCGGATGTCTGGCAGTTGCGCTACCACTTGTCATTGTTGGTTATCTGGCCGTCTCCAAGTCGGCAACCGCACTTTCAGGGATCGCCCGGGAAAACGCCGTGTCCCAGGCGCAGAAGCTGGCAGCGGTTATCGAGTCCACACTTGACGCCCAGTCGAAAACAGCCGCCGCGCACGCCGTTGATACCAATGTCCGCTTGATCGGCCAAAAGGTGAAGGAACTCGGTCTCGCCGGGGCGGCAACGGATATCGCCACCCTGCGTCAGCAGATGAAGGACAAATTCAAACAGCTGGACAGCAACTATCTCGGCATTTTCGTCACCGACGACAAAGGCGTCATGTACACCGGCGAACTTGCCAGCGGTGAGGAATACAAGGGAGTGAATCTGGCGGATATGGACTATTTCCAGAAAGCCAAGAGCACGGGCAAGGCGGTTGTCGGCGATATTGTTTCTTCCAAGGTGACCGGCGATGTCATTTACGTGCTCTGTGCGCCGATTCTTTCCTATTCCGGTGAATTTTTAGGTGTATTTGGTCTGTCACTCAAAGCGCAACCGCTGATCAGTCATGTGTCGACAGTCAAAGTGGGGAACACCGGGTATGCCTTTATGTGCAACCAGAAGGGTATTATCATTGCCCACCCCAAGAAAGAGCTGGAAATGACGCTGGATCTCAAGACGCTGGCGGGAATGGAAGAAATCTCCAAGGGAATGGTTGCCGGCAGCTTGGGAGCACAGGATTACATATTCAAAGGCGTGCCGAAAATAGCGGGATATGCCCCGGTTCCCTTGAAAGGCTGGAGCATTGCTGTCACTCAGGATGAAGCCGAATTTTTGGCAGCGGCCAATTCCATCAAAAACAGCATCTTGGTGATTGCCCTGATAGCGGTGGTGTTGGTTTGTGCCCTGGTCCTGTTTTTTGCCCGTAGCATCACGGTGCCGCTCAAGCGGGCGGTCGAAGGACTCAAGGACATTGCCCAGGGGGAAGGCGATTTGACCATGCGGCTCCAGGTTGTCTCCAAGGATGAAATCGGTGAGCTTGCCCGGTGGTTTAATACCTTTATTGAAAAATTGCAGGGCATTGTCGGACAGATTGCCGATAACACCAGTTCCATCGATGCTTCTTCCAACGAACTGTCGCAAATAGCCACCGACCTCTCCACCAGCTCGGAGGATACCTCGCAGCGTGCTGATAGTGTCGCCGCCGCCGCCGAAGAGATGACCGTTAATCTCAATAACGTCGCCGCTGCCATGGAAGAGTCGACCACCAACACCTCCATGGTGGCCAGTGCCGCCGAAGAGATGACGGCGACCATCGGCGAGATCGCCCATAACGCCCAGCAGGCCCATGCCATTTCCCTGGCCGCGGTCGAGCAGGCCGGATCAACCTCGCTCAAGATGGCGGAACTCGGCAAGGCGGCACAGGCCATCAGCAAAGTCACGGAAACCATCACCGAGATCTCGGAGCAAACCAATCTGTTGGCGTTGAATGCCACCATCGAAGCAGCCAGGGCCGGTGAAGCCGGTAAGGGATTTGCTGTTGTTGCCAATGAAATCAAAGAATTGGCCAGGCAGACGGCCACGGCTACCCATGATATCAAAAAACAGATTGAAGAGGTGCAGGATACGACCTCGATAACGGTGCAAGAGATCAATCAGATCTCGGAAGTTATCAATAATATCAATGAGATTGTCGGCATCATCTCCTCAGCGGTCGTTGAACAGAGTGCCGCAACCCAGGAAATAGCCAACAATATCGCCCAGGCCTCCCTGGGGATGGGCGAGGTCAATGAAAATGTCAGTCAGAGTTCGGTGGTGGCAGCTTCCATCACCAAGGATATTACCACGGTCAACACCGCCTCCGCGGAAATCTCCAAGGGGAGCCATCAGGTGAAAACCAGTGCCACCGACCTGCAGCAGATGGCCTTGCGGCTGAAGACCATTGTCGACGGCTTTAAGATCTGATAAGAGTCCCCGGCGTTCCCGAAAGGGTACAATGAAGGCATACAGGGAGAGTTGATGACCCATACCGAGACGAAGACGTTTCCTTTCTGGATACTGGCTGCCCTGGCAGTGCCCTTTCTGGTTCTGCTGGGCAGCGGCGTATGGTTTTACCACGCCGAAGAAGCAACTGCGCGGCAAAAGGCTGAACAGCAATTAGCCGCCATCGCCCATCTCAAGATAGACCAGATCGTCGCCTGGCGCGGGGAGCGTCTGGGCGATGCCGCTGTGTTCACGGAGGACCCCTTTTGGCTTAAAAGCATGACCCGTTTTCTGTCTGATCCGCAAGGGGTCGATGTGGAGAAACTCCGCATGCAGTTACGCAATTTCCAGACGCGCTCACACTACGCAGACATTCTGATTGTCGATCCGAAGGGACGACTGCGCTTGAGCCTGAACAGTACGCATGAACTGCACGGTGGTTTTGCCGCGGCCCTGGCTGAGGCGCTGCGCGACCATAAACCGGTATTTACCGATCTTCATTTCGAGGAACACTACCCGACACCCCATCTCAGCGTCGTTGCGCCCATCTTCTCCGATGCGGGTCCGGCTGCCTCGCCGCTCGGCGCTATTATCCTGATCAATGATGCCGCCCAGTTTCTCTATCCCGCTATTCAGGCCTGGTCCAAGCCGAGTAAGACCATGGAAACGCTCCTGGTCCGGCAAGACGGCGAGACGGTCTTGTTTCTCAATGAATTGCTCCATCAACCAACAGCGGCGCTGAAGCTGCGTGTGCCGTTGACTCAAACTGGCACGCTTGCGGTCATGGCGGTACAGGGAAGGGAAGGTTTGGTCGAGGGCCCGGATTATGGCAACATTGCCTCTTTGGCAGTCATCCTGCCTGTCCCCGGTTTTCCTTGGTTCCTGGTGACCAAGGATGATACAGCGGAGGTCCTTGGTGTGTGGCGTTTTCGGGCGGCGCTGCTCATGGTGCTGTTCGCGGCATTGGTCGGCGGACTGGCCGCCCTCGGCCTGGGCGTTTGGCAATACAACAAAAAAGCCCAGTACCGGGAGCTCTACAACAGCGAAACCAGACTGCGTGCCAGTGTTGAACGACACAGCATCACCTTGAAGGCGGTTGGTGACGGGATCATTGCCACGGATGCCCAGGGTCGAGTCGAATTGCTCAATCCTGTGGCTGAAACGCTTACCGGATGGAACCATGAGGAGGCCTGCGGCAGGTCGTTGGCGGAGATTTTTTGTATCGTCAATGAAGAAACGCGGGAAGTGGTGGAAAACCCGGTGGCAAAGGTCCTGCGCGAGGGCGTGGTGGTGGGTCTGGCAAACCATACCCTGCTCCTTGCGAAAGACGGGATCGAGTACGCCATTGCCGATTCAGCAGCACCCATCCGTGATGCCGAGGGCGAGATCCTTGGTGTGGTCCTCGTCTTCCGCGACCAAACCGAGGAACGCCGGATGCAGCGGCTGCTCCAGGCGCGGTTTGTTCTCCAGGAATACGCTTTTGCCCATACCTTGGATGAGCTCTTGACCAAGGCCCTGGATGAAATTGGCACTTTGGTCAACAGTCCCCTCGGCTTTTACCATTTTGTGGCTGCAAACCAGAAGACCTTGACGCTGCAGCAATGGTCCACCCGCACACTGGAAGGATTTTGCCAGGCTGAGGGAAAAGGGCTGCATTACGGGGTCGATCAGGCGGGGGTCTGGGCTGATTGTGTCCGTGAGCACCGGCCGGTCGTCCACAACGACTATGCATCGTTGCCCCACAGGAAAGGAATGCCCCAAGGTCATGCCGCGATTATCCGTGAACTGGTTGTCCCGGTCATGCGGGCCGGTAAGGTGGTCGCCATCCTGGGGATGGGCAACAAACCGGTGGACTACACCGACAAGGATATCGAAACCGTTTCCTACCTCTCCGACGTGACCTGGCGTCTCGTTGAGCAGAAGTGGGCGGAAGAAAAGCTCCTGGCGAGTGAACGCCGCTATCGGACCTTGTATCAAAGCATGATGGACGCTTTTGTGGTGACGGATATGCAGGGGCGCATCAGAGAGTGTAATGAATCATACCGGGCCATGTTGGGTTATACGATTGAAGAACTCAGGGAGCTCCGTTGCAGCGATATCACCCCAACCCAATGGTCTGAGTATGAAGGCAAGATTTTCAAAGAGCAGGTTTTGCATTGCGGCTGTTCAGCGCTCTATGAAAAAGAATATCGGCGCAAGGACGGGACGGTCTTTCCGGTCGAGTTGCGGACCTTTCTTATCCTGGATAACGACGGGAAAGCGGAAGGCCTGTCGGCAATTGTCCATGATATTTCCGAGCGCAGACGGACCGAGGAAGAACGGGCAAAGCTGCAGGCGCAGCTCAATCACGCCCAGAAACTGGAATCCGTGGGGCGGCTGGCAGGCGGGGTGGCCCATGATTTCAACAATATGCTCAGCGTCATCCTTGGCTATGCGGAACTGTCCATGAAGAGGGTTGCGTCGACGGAACCGCTGTATCAGGATCTCCTGGCCATCCATGCCGCCGGCCGACGTTCCGCAGACATCACCCGCCAGTTGCTGGCCTTTGCCCGTAAGCAGACCATTGCCCCCAAGGTGCTCGATGTTAACGATACCGTGGAAGGTATGCTTAAGATGCTGCGGCGCCTCATCGGTGAGGACATCGACCTGGCATGGCTGCCCGAGGCGGGTTTATGGCCGGTTCATCTGGATCCCACCCAGATGGATCAGCTTCTTGTCAATCTCTGCGTCAATGCCCGCGATGCCATAGCCGGGCAGGGTAGGGTCACCATCGAAACCAAGATGGTGACCTTTGACAAAGCCTATTGTGCCGACCATGCGGATTTTGTCCTCGGCGATTTTGTCCTTTTGGCCGTCAGTGATGATGGTTGCGGTATAGACAAGGAGATTATGGACAAGGTCTTTGAGCCCTTTTTCACCACCAAGGAATCGGGCCAGGGGACGGGTCTCGGCTTGGCCACGGTCTATGGTATCGTGAAACAAAACAACGGGTTTATTAATGTCTACAGCGAACCGGGACAAGGCACGACGTTCAAGATTTACCTGCCCCGCCATGAGGGGGAAACCGAAGAGATCACCACGGCAAATAATGAGGACATCCCCTTGGGCCAGGGCGAGACCATCCTGGTGGTAGAGGATGAGGCCGCAATCCTGGAATTGAGCCGATCAATGCTGGAAGCGCTGGGCTACGTTGTGTTGACCGCAAGCATGCCGAGCAACGCCCTGCAGATAGCTCAGACCCATGGCGGTACGATCCGCCTTTTAATCACCGACGTGATCATGCCGGGAATGAACGGTCGTGAATTAGCCCGGCAAATACACCTTTCCTGCCCGGATATCAAGACCCTGTTCATGTCCGGGTATACGTCGAACGTGATTGTCCATCGCGGCGTTCTTGACGAGGGGGTGCGTTTTATTCCCAAGCCTTTCTCCACCAAGGATCTTGCTGTTGAGGTGCATGAGATATTGAGGCTGAAGAGTTGAGCAGGAAATCTGCGCAAGAGGGGAGGACTAGCGAAGCAAGACGGGCGGTTGCATCGTCTGCAGTCAGAAGCAAGGGTGTTGGTCAGAGACTCTGCTGACGTGGCTTGTCATTGCTTGACGGCAGAGAGACCTTACGAGATGGCCTCACCGGTGTTGGCCATGATCAAGGATCGCCCCCCTGAAAGCGAGCTGTACTCAGGGGTTTTTGACCTGCATCTCGCGGTAGATGGTCCGGGCCATGAGGGCCAGTAGCGCCACCCCGGTGATCAGGACGAACCAGAGCAGAATCTTTTTCCACGATGCGGCGGAAAGCTGCGATTGCAGAGCCTTCTCGCCACCGAGTGTATGCAGGGGTCCGGGCTCGATTCTTTGCAGCAGCGCTTTGGACTTGGTGTCCTGCATGGCCGCCAGCACCGGAGTATCCTGGAGTGCCGCAGTTTCGGCCAGCTTGGTGCTGCCAAAGGCCAGGGTATAAGGACCGCTCCCTCGGCCGACAAACACCAACTGTTCTTCCTGCCAGCCCAGCTCCAGCTGCGGTGCCTGTTTACTGCCGCCTAACCCAGCTCCATCGCTCACAATCCTTAGCCGCCAATGGCGATCTGAGGTCGGCGCGCAGACGGCAAGTTCGTTGACCAGGGCCTTGCCCTGGAGGTTGAGGGTGTAAAAGTTCCCCTGGGCGCGGGTGTACCAGGCGGCCTCAACCGTGGGCCGCGATTCGATCACCGCCCGTACCAGAGAGTTGGTTTTCGCAAAGCGCAGTTGCAGGGCGGATACCGTCAGGCTTGCCTCCAGACGATACTCAAAGACCAGTTCCTCCTTCCCCTCCTTGGTCGTTTCCGGATTCAGGCGCAGCCATTGCCACAGTTCCGGAGTGGCCGAGGTCCCCGAAATCGCAGTGACTTCACGTAAAAGTAACGGCTCTCGGCAATCGATACAGTCAAGTCGGATATAGGGCAGTGTTTTTCCGGGCAAATCGATGCGGCGGGCGGCAATGGTGCTGCCGTTGTAATTGAGATCGGCCAGGGTTGTCTGTCCCATCAGGGGCGCCCAGTGGCTCAGGTCGCTGCTCTGGGCCAGCGACACGGTGAACACCGCGGTATTACTGCCGTTCCACTGGAGTTCCAGCGCTGTTGGTTTTGTTTCAAGTCTGGTGGTGTCAAGCAGATACCAGGATGACTGAGCTGAGTTTGCGGTGGCTTCACTGCCTGCATCAACGGTGACCACCGCGCCGTCCCTGTTGCGGCTGACCCGCAGACTGAGGTCGGTTGCGTTGGGTTGCTGTTTGCCCGGCAGAGGAAAGAAAGGAACGGTTTGGCGGAGCTGCTTGTTCTCACCTTCCCGAGTGGCACGACGGATGGCATGCGGTACGGTTTCTCCGGCCCCGTTGAAGACCCGCAAATCGCCAAGGTCGTCGCGCGTTGCTTTTTCATAGACGACCCGGGGGATGTTGAGCGAGTAGGCTCCGTTACCATCGACCAGGGGTAGGGGAAGGCCATAGGCAAAGTCATCGAGACGGGGTGCTGCCGCGTGGAGCGGACTGCTGCAGACCACAGCGGCAAGGAGCAAAACGAACATTGTTTTCATCGGGGTGTCTCCACGGTTTTGGGAGGCAGGGGCGCAAAGAAGCCGATGATCAGCATCAGGAGGCCGACCACCAGGAAGGAGACGATCCGGCCGATGGTGCCGGCGCCGGAGAGATCGATCAGGAAAAGTTTGCAGACCACCATGGCCAGGAGCACAGCCCCGACCAGCCATATTTTTCGTCGTTCCTTTTTGGCGCCCCACACGGTCAGGGTCAGGGCCAGGATGGACCAGAGAGCGGCGAGGGCTGCCTGAAGAACCGCCGAAGCAAAGAGGGTATGAAAGGTGAAGGGGATATCGGAAAAGAAATGGACGCACCGGGCACAAACGACGTTCAGCCAGAGAAAGAGCATCCCCGCTACCAGCCACCAGGAAAAAAGACCGCGCAGCAGGGGGGATTCCGTTGGTTGGCTGTCCCCGGTTCGCCGCGCTCTTCGCACGGCCAGCAGGATGATGAGGGTCAGTTCACCCAGCTCCAGCGGGTTGCAGAGCGGCAGGTAAGGCAGGGGTGCCGGATTGCCCGCCAGCCTGAAGGAGGCCAGGCACCAGAGCAGCAGCCCCGCCAGGGGAACACCGGAACCCAGGCCGTGGTAGGCCTCGGCAAAGCGTTTGACCGGCCAGGTCAAGCGATTGCCACGCAATTCCAGGGCAAAGAGCAGGGCCATCGGTACCAGGGCCCAACAGGCCACTGACCAGGTGTCGGCCAGGTCAACAATCCGGTCCACTCGCCAGGCGATTTCAATGGTGGGCACAAGGAGGAGCACCCACAGACTCAGGGTATGCCAGACGGGCACAAGCCGCTTGGGCAGGTCTTCTTCAAAGAGGGCAAGGAGTCGGTATTGCAGGTAGAACGCCAGGGGCCAGGCAACCCAGCCGTAGTCGGCCAGCAGAGAGCCCGAACCCCAGAACAGCAGACGCGCCGGTATGGTGAGGCCCATCACCGGCAGGAGCAGGAGCAGCGCCAGGGTCAACCGTTGCCAGGGCAGGCGGCGGGCCAAAAAACCGGCCAGGAAGGTCGTGACGCAGGTGAAGAGGAGAATAGCCGCCGGCAGATCACGCGCCAGCAGATGGCGATCCAGGTCACGAATCCCACCGAAATACCACCAGAGAAGTCCCCAAACGAAAAAGAGCAGGGGCAGATGGGTCTCCCAGGGCCTGCAGCGGTCACGGTTTGCGTCCAACTGGAAGCTGGAAAAAAGTGCGGCCAGGGCAATCAGTCCGCAGCCCAGAAAAAAATGATTCCCGAACAGGAAGGTATCCCAGGGATAAAAAACCTTGTCGGCAAAGGTCAGGGCTGCACCCATCTGCAGCAACATGCCGAAGATCCGTGCCAGTTTACGTTCCTGGCGGACCCCGACCCAGACCATTGCCGCACCCTCCATGGCCCAGGCGGCAGTGGTCCAGTACGGGTCCAGGCCCAGGGGAATGGCCAGGCTGGCGAACACCACCCCCAAGGCGAGGAACGATTCGGTTAAGAGCCGCATCTCATGTGCCATCCGGTTCCACAGCAGGCGGGCCGCAACGATATAGACGAAGCCGAAGGCCAGAACGCTTAGGGCCATGCCGTAACGGAAATCACGGACCAAATAGGCCTGGAGGCCCATCGTGACGATCGGCAAGCCAAAGACCAGGGGACCATCGATGAATCCCCGCAGCTGCAGGGGCTGCCGCAGGGCAAACAGCACCGAGATGGTGGCATACATCAGGAAGAAAAGGATGAGAAAGGGCTCGGTGGTCGCAAAATGGGCGGGGACATAGGCAGAAGCGCCCCAGAAGGTAGCGATACCGAAGGTGAAAAGAAAGCCGACCAGATTCAGTTCTCGCCAGGTCTTGAACCAGGCGATGCCGAGGATGCCGCTGCCCAGCAGGGCATAATAAGAAAAGAGCATCACATGGCTGCCGCCGCCGGTGGACATCAGTACCGGGGCGAGGAAGCCGCCGATGGAGCCGGAGACGGCCAGGCCCTTGGAATCCTGCAGTACCGCCAGGACGCAGGACAGGCTGACCAGGCCGATCATCACCGCCAGGGCCAATGGCATGGGCAGGAGGTGATAGAGTTTGGCTGCGGCAAAGACCACCAGGTAGAGGATGCCGATGCCCGCACCCTCAAGACCCAGGCCGTAGCCGGTGTGTTTATGGCGCAGCATCCAGCCGCAGATCAGCAGGGCCAGGCCACCGAGGGTGACCCCGATCAGGCGAAACTCGATGGGGATCAGGTTGCGCTGGGCTGCATATTTGAGGAGAAAGGCGACCCCAAAAAAGAGAACGACAATGCCGATCTTGAGCACCAGATTACCGCTGGTGAAGGAGTTGAGGACCGGCTTGAGGAGGTCAAAGAGCCCAACCCCGGGTTTTGGGGGCAGTCGGGGTGGCTCGAGCGGTCGGGGCGTAGCGCCAAGCTGGTCGGGCCGGACCGAGGGGACGGGCTTTGCTCTCGGCGGTGCTGATGGTCGCGACGGAGGTGGGGGAGTCGCTGCTTCCTCGGTTGCTTCCCGATCAAACTCGAGCACCGGAGCGGACTCGGCTTGGCTGCTCTTTGACCCTACCGCCTGTGCGGCTGCTGTCTGTTTGTTCTCCAATGTGCTGATCCGCCGTCGCAGGGCAAATACTTCAACCACCAGGTAACCGACCACACCGGCCAGGATGCCATTTATCCCATGATGCGGGTAGACGCTCATCCCTGCCAGTGCGGCGAGGATCACTATCAGGATAGAAATCGTTGTACTCATGGAAAGTCTGTTTTCTCCTTGTATCCTTTGGAGGAAATAAAGTCCGTTGGGCGGGTACTTCAAGACCAACGCCTTGGTTGCGACCTCGATGGCCCCCCGAAGATCGGCGAGGGGTGTTGCCCCTGTCCCGTTTTCAATAGGGGCGTCCGGATGCAACGTGACCGTAATCTTGGGCAAACGAGACCGTGATCAGGTGGGCTTGCTCTTGCGATGCGCTGTCCCGGATTCCACATCCGGGCGAGTGGCTATTTTACGGGTTGCAAGGGAGCCAGTTTGGATTCTTCATTGGTCAGAGGTTTGAGTGGTGCCAATTCAGGTTCTTCTTCGGTGATTGGCTTCAGAGGTGCGAGTTCCGGCTCTGCATCGTTGAGAGGTTCCAAAGGGGGCAACTCAGGATTGTCTGCCTTGGGTTTCTTGGTGATCGGTTTTTCTTGTTTGGCCATCTCACGTTTTGCCTTTTCAACCTTTGCTTGATGAGGGCCCCAAGGTGAAACTGAGGCTCGAAGTGGTGGCTACAAACTTTCCTGACACGTCACTAATTATTTTCCCCCTTGATATCGTTGCAGAACCGGTAAATTGACCCAACCTGTCACCCGAGGTGTTCACGGCCTCAAGATCGATGGTGAGGGGTTCTTTGAGTGGTCCTTTCATCAATTGGGTGTCTTTTACATAGATGACCCAGTCGAAATTCTTCATTTCCTGCTGAGCCAGTGTGGGGAAAAACTCGGCAAGATATTCAGAGGTTGCTCCTGTTCAGCTTGCGGGGGTAGGTTGTCTGCATCCTTAGCGGTTGGACAACTCGGTTCAGGTGGGAGTACCCACCACGCGCTCAAAGCGCGAACCATTTGTTCTTCTTTTGGGGGTGGTAGAGAACCACCTGGTTGCGGCCCCGGTTTTTCGCCTCATAGAGGGCCTTGTCGGCCATGGCGATGAATTCATTTTTATCGAAAACGGCAGAGGAGGGCAATGCGCTGGCGACACCGATGCTGATCGAAACCTGATAGTGTCTTTCCCCGTTGATGAAGTCGTGGGCGGCAATCGTCTCGCACAGCCGCTGTGCAATGATCAAGGCTCCCTCGGCGTGGGTGTCCGGGAGCACGAAGGCGAATTCTTCGCCGCCGTAGCGGGCCATGACATCATATTCGCGGACGACTCCGCTAGCGACCCGGCATAATTCCTTAAGGATGAAATCACCGCTCTGATGGCCGTAGGTGTCGTTGAATTTCTTGAAGTGATCGATATCGGCCAGCAGCAGGGAGAGGGAGCTGTCGTTGCCGCTGGCCCTTTTGATTTCCGCTTGGAGGAAATGCTGGAAAAATAGATGGTTGTTGATTTCGGTCAGGCCGTCGATGCTGGCTAGTGTATCCAGGAGACGATTTTTCTCGGCCAGTTGCTCCTGCAGCTGTTCCAGATCTTTTTTTGATTTAATCAGTTCCTGGTTTATTTCCTTGTAGCTGAGATGGAGGAGACTGAGTCTGATGTTGGCCTCCTGGATGATCTCGGCGACCGGCCGCATGGGGGTGATGGTTACGTCGAAGAACTCTGCGGCTTTGTCGATCTCACGGTCAATGATGTTGAGGAAGTTTTTAATTTTCAGGCCATCGAGGCCGAGCAGTTGTTGCGCCATCTCATGCAACTGCTTGTAGTGACGTTCAGGGGCGCAGGAATAGAAGATTCTGGTCACCAGGTCAGCCAGATGCACGACCTTAATGATCAGCATCTCCTGCGGGTCGGTGCCGGTATAGGCCGCAGGGTCGTGGTGGTATTGGATGGCGGCCAGGAGGGGCGGCGGCAGGCCCCAAACCCGCGCCACCTCATAGCCTGAGGTGGTGTGGGCCACGGCCAGATATTCTTCTTCCAGCGAAACCTCGCAGACATCCTTTTCGCTGACCGCCAGAAGTTGCAGGATATGATCATATCGGGACGGCACGGTCAGAGCGAAAATCAGTTGGCCGATGTTCTGTAACAAGCCGATGGTAAAGATCTCATCACTGTTCATTTGGGGAACGAGATGGGCAATCAACTTTGCCGCAGTGGCGCTGACCAGCGAGCGTTCCCAGAACAGATCAAAATTGAACAGGCTGTTTGTTTGCTCGTGCCCCAGGGACAGGAAGGTGAAGCTTAGAACCAGGCTCCGCACCGCATTCATGCCAAGGAGCGAGGCGGCCTGATTGATCGAGACAATCTGTTGGGGAAAGTTGTAAAAGGCTGAATTGGCGACTTTGAGGATCTTGGCGGAAAGGGCCATGTCCCGGGAAATAAGGGTGACGATGTCAGTGAAGGAGGCATCATCCCGGGAGGTCAGTTCCAGCAGCCTGGCCGCCACGATAGGCAGGGTCGGTAGTTGTGCCGAGGAAAGAATGTTGTTGAGCGCTGTGTCCAGAGGTTTCGACATAACCGGATTCTGTTGTTTAAACCGTTGAGAGCGGGGATGCTCTCTGATGTTGAGCGTGAAAAACAGGTTGCCTGCCAGGAAGTTGGTCGCCTCCGTTGTTATCCCCTGGGCCGATATCGAAACTGTTTATTCTTTTGATCAAGCATTTGGGCTACCAGGAAGTTGTCGTTTTTACGGTTGAACAGCTCGTAGCCCTCGCGCTCGCAGGCCGGACAGCAGTCGCGGGGCAGCTCGACACCCAGGCAGGGCAGGATGCGATCAGTACTGGTTTTAATGATCCGGACACCCCGGCAGTGATCGCAGTCCTTCAATTCCTCCCGCTGCTTCTCTAAAATACTATCGGTATCATAAAAAACTCTGCGCTCGCGGATAAAGTACTCGCCCTGTTTTTCGAAATCGCCCGGGGCCGGATGAAAATAACCCTCGAGCAGCGGGCCGCAGCTTTGTTTGATGGAGTCCAGCGTGTCCGGCTCTTCCCGCAGCGCGGCGGCGTTGTAATCCGGCTCACGCACCGCTGAGTAATCACAGCCGGCCATGGCCAGGCAGATGCCGAGGTTGACATAGGGCAGGGCGCCCTTGATCGAGTAACCGCCCTCAAGCACCGCGATATCGGGTTTGAGCAGTTCGTTGAGCCGGGCATAGCCACGGGCGGAGAACTGCATGTTGGTGATCGGGTCGGAATAATGATTATCCTGACCGGCAGAATTAATAACTAGATCCGGCTTGAAGTCAGCCAGGATTGGCAGCACCACCTGCTCCAGGGCATAGAGATAGCCTGTATCTCCGGTGCGCGGCGGCAGGGGGATATTGATGGTCCGGCCCAGGGCTCGGGGACCGCCGTTTTCATGGGGGAAGCCGGAGCCTGGATACAAGGTGCGGCCGTCCTGATGGAGGGAGATGAAAAGTATATCCGGATCATGCCAGTAGACATCCTGGGTGCCGTCGCCGTGGTGGCAGTCGGTGTCGACAATGGCGATGCGTTGAGCGCCGTAATGCTCACGGATCCACTCGACCATCACTGCCTCGATGTTGATGTTGCAGAAACCGCGGTTGCCATGCACCACCTTCATCGCGTGGTGGCCGGGAGGGCGGACCAGGGCAAAGGCGCGCCGGGTTTCCTGCTCCATCACCAGCCGGGCTGCCTGGATGGCACCGCCCGCTGAGATCCGGTGCGATTCGGTACAGATGGCGTCCACCGAGGGGAAACAGAAATGGGCGCGCATGATATCCTGGTCCGTGGCGAACAGGGGGCGGTGTTCGGTGATGCCCTCAACGTCGAACAGCCCCTCTTCACGGAACTGGTCCTGGGTGTAGAGCAACCGCTCCTCCCGTTCGGGATGGGTGGGCGAGATGGCCCAGTCATAGGCAGGGAAAAAGATAACTCCGAGAGATGATTTGGCTTTCAGCATGGCTTGGCCTGTACGTCTGAAGGTTGATCGATGGCAGTAAAGAGGGATTGTTCAGGACCCGCCAATGATGCGGACATCGGTGCCGCTGGCATCCAGTCGGGCCACGACCGCAGGCTGGACTTGCGCCACCACCCGGATGTTTTTACCGGTGGTGTAGGATCCTTCTACCATGTTGAAGGTGTCGGCCTGGGTGATCTGGATATCGTCCGGCAGAATCCTGATGCCAGCCTGCTCCAAGTCGGCGGCCAACAGGGCCTTGGCTTCTTCGATGGCGGTCTCCAGGTTGAAACTTCGCGGGATCGGGCGAAAGATACCGAGCATTGGCACTGAAAGTTGACATCTGG
>JBBRBT010000017.1:0-64874 GCA_038205495.1 Desulfobulbales bacterium | reverse complement strand
GGCATCATCGCTGAAGATGCAGTGCTTGCCATTGTTGATGCAGTCATGGGCTTTGCCGTTGATATGCTGCAAACAGGAAAGAGGCTGTCACGTATTAATAGCCAAACCACAGCATGTTAGGTCAACTCAGAAACTTGAGGTTAAGAAAAACCATTATACGATTATCAGAAGACCACCTCGCCCCACATAAACAAAAGGAGCCATGCATGAAACTACAAAAGAAACAAGTCGTCACTGGAAGATTACTGCTATTAACATTGTCTTTAACATTGGTAATTTTCGCTTTGGCCTTCCCCCAGCTGTCGCAGGCAGCCGGCACAGCCGAAGAGATAAACAAAGATGTTAATAATGCTTTGCTGAACTTGTACCGGACAACTCCAGCTGCAAAAAATCTGTCCAAGGTTGCCCAAAGGGATTCTGGTCTTCCCGCATGTCATTAAGGGTGGGCTCATCGTCGGCGGTCAGTATGGTGAGGGTGCGCTCCGTGTTGGCGGCAAGACTACCGGTTACTTCAACACCGTTTCAGCCTCTTATGGTTTGCAGGCAGGAGCCCAGTCCTTTGGCTATGCCCTGTTCTTTGTTGATGAAGCTAGCTTGCAGTATCTCCAGAAAAGCGAAGGCTGGGAAATTGGAGTAGGTCCCAACGTTGTTGTGGTGGACAAAGGGGCTGCGCGTTCACTCTCCACAACCACTGCCAAGTCAGGGATTTACGCATTCTTTTTTCAACAGAAAGGTTTGATGGCCGGATTGGGACTCCAGGGCAGCAAAATTACGAGAATTACCCCGGACAAATAAAAATTGATTAGTAAAAATAACTCGCAACCGGTTCCTAAACCGGAGTGGGCGGAGCCAGCATGGAGGTTGCAATGCTCGACTCTATGACCAGCGAGCGATTGGCTGCCGCCATCGACACCTTTAACGGCTCGAAGATGAGTGGCTTCACCAAACTCGGAGTCGCCAAGGATGCCTTCGGATTTGGGGTAAAAAGGCTGCGGGTAACCCTGGATAATGCGCACGGTATGACCAAGTAACTATTGCAAGTGTGTTGCACCGTTATGCCAGCGCATGGTTGACATGGCGGTGCACTGGGGTAAAGCCTTCTGGTTTCATGAGAGAACGAGCCTGAGCGGCAGCGGAGCCCTGATTCAAAATATCTTCGTTTCGAATCAGGCCCCCCTGATGATACATGTACGCTGGCAATGGCTCGCGACACATGTCTGGTGACTAGGTTTTCTATCGTTTGCATGATGAAAGCACTGGTCATCCCCACATGAAACAAAAGGCGGAATTGAGGCAAGAATATTTGACTCGATGATACGTCGCACCTTCGAGAGGCGTAACCAATCAGGTGCCCGGGTGTGCCTGATTCCTATTTCCAGGTCTTCCTGCATTAGCAATAACCCTCTGCATTTTTGGAGTCAATTGCACCACAAGTTCAGCATTGATCGCGTGGGATGTGGCATCATCCATGTCTTGACCTGCGGTAATACGTGCGGTGGCAATAGCATTTCCCCGTGATGTTGTAGCAGGCGAGTCTACCGAAACAGCCGGGTCAACGTTAGTTATAACGATAGAGAGAGTGTTGTTGCTATTACGGTAAATTTTGAAGGTACGGAACTGCTGCGGGAAATCTCGAAGTGACGAAGTCTCAACTTCCCAAAAGCTGAGCGTCTGATCATGGGGATGAATTTGAGGCGTGACGGTGTTCATGTGGCGGTGTCCAGCGATCCACATGATGAGATTTGGATACTCCTGGAGAACTTCAAGCAATGATGTATCATCAACAACAGAGGTGGCTCCATCATCGGATGCCGGGGCAAACAGGGTCATAAATGGCTGCGTTGGCACTACCTGAGTTGGATCGGTAACAAGATTTTTATACACGTTAAAGGGGATATGCGCAGCTATGATCATAAGCTGGTCATGGCGCTGTCCGTGCCAAAGTTCTTTTTTTAGCCAATCCAGTCGGACCTGATCAAGACTGCCGGCAGCATAGTTTGGCTGACCTTCTCCCTTACAGGTATCATCCAGCACAATTATTTTGATCGGTATATTTGCCTTGGGCACAAAACTGTAGCAGGCAAAGTCGTTTCCCATGGCTGGGTCTACCAGGTTAAAACCATGACCTCGCGGTTTTGAGGTAGTATGGAAGAATTCTTTTATCCAGTTCTTGCATGAGGATGGAGGAGTTGAGAGTGAACGGCGCTTCGGATCGGCCACAACCGTCGGGCGCGTTGGATAGTCTCCTGTCAGGCCAGAATTGATAACCGCCCCTAATGGATCGGCACCATCAATCACGCCCGAATAGTAGGTGGTTCCAGCTAAGCTCTCACATGGTGACGCCAAATTACTCGTTGTTTGCACAACATCGGCAATATGTGCCGCTTGAATATCTTCGGTCTCGTAGCAGGACCCCATCCAGAACTGATCGTGATTACCCAAAACCTGGAACCAAGGGATTGACTTATCGAGCCCAGCAGCCTGGTACGGTTTCTGGTAATCAATGGTGTCGGCTCCTATATTATCGCCTGAACTTGGGGTGACAACCTTGCCGTCAAGCACATCAATATACCATCTCAGCTCGTTATACTGGGTGTTGTTGCAAGCATCACCAAGGGCAATCCCGAAGTCAAAGGGAGACTTTTTATGTACTGCATTGATTGTCTGAACCGCAGCATCAAGAACATGGGTTGTTGCGAGAACAACCGGCGAATACGCCGACGAATTGCATGCATCGCCTAATTCCTTGCTCCACTCGTAATAGAGTGGTTGAGCCGGGGATTCCTTATCAGCAATATGAACGTCGGTTATGGTGAAAAATGACAGAAGGTGTGCAGCCTTAGGCGAATCATTATAGTCGGGAGCGATAGTTTCCCATACCGTACAGGGTAAGCCCTCCCCTACCTCCCATGAACTGTAATTATACTCGGTATAAAGCTCGAGGTCTCTCGGGAGAATCGGCGGATCTCCATCTAGCACCACTGGGACCGGAAGGATCTGGTGTTCTGCTGTTGTATAAACATCTTTCGAGATCGGCCATCTTTGTTTACGGGTCTGAAGGAAACGAGGTTCAGGTAAGCTGAGCGAGGCGAACGACATATATGTCGTTGTTCCGGCTAAATATTTTACAAATTCTCGCCTTGTTAACCTATTCTTCTTGTTCGAATTGTCGCTAACCATATTCTTCCCTCTTGATAAAATGTGATATGAGCTATCACCTGGCTCGGTGAAATAACATCTGTAAAAACAGTTCAATTGTGACAACTAACGATTTGAAATTCATATAAAAATACTGCACTATTCCCCTGTCCAAACACTCACTCGACAGGTGAAAATATAAAGCGAATGATCTGAGAACAAAGCAGCGACGAATATCACACCAGTCACTCAAGTCTGGCCTTGGCAGGCGTGTGCGTCAATCGCTACAGCAAACTCGACCCATAGGTCGGCAAGGTTGATATCGTTGGCGGCTCTCTGGGGTTGCTCTGTTCGGGCAAAAGTGACCACCTCTCCTTCAGCATATCATAGAACCTTGCCCATCTTCATCTTTCATCCCGTAGATTGACAATTACTTGAGTATTCCCCTGACGATCAAATCCACCGCCTCTTCCGAGTCCAATCCGTGGGACATAAGGGTCTCCAGTTGGCGCTTATCCACACTGCCAATCGCTGCTTCGTGGGTTACCTTGGCTAATGGGCTGGTGACGGAGACCACCGGTATGGCCTTGGCCACGGCACGATCCTTGACGATTTCCATACAATCCACATGACCTCTGGCACCAGGGGCATTCCCCTCGGTGATGCCGGTCACCTCGGCGCTGGCCTCATGCTCTAAGGCTATTCGGGTTTTGATCAGGCCACGGGAGTTTCTACCTGCTAAAATTATTGCTTCTCGAATTTTGATTCTGTCGGTGCGGTGCCCAAAGACCCGTGTGGTCAACTCGGTCACCGCGTTTTCACCGGCTTCCACGGTATAGTCAATATCCAGCATGCCAACAAGCCCGGTAACAAGTGTGAATTCCGAAGAATATTGACCATCTTTCCCCACCGTTACATGCGCTTTGGGGATGACCTCAATCCCCCCATGAGGGCCATGAAAATGGCTCTCCTCATAATGCAAGGCTGCGCCCATTCCCACGATTATCTGAGCGTCCATAATGTGTTGAATCCGCTTCGCTTCGGGAAAAAGGCAGTGCGCTATAAAATGGGCATGGGCACCTTTTTCCAGCCGCACATCCATTTGTATCCGTTGAGTTCCTGTACTCTGTACTATGCCGAAACACATGTGTACCGGTTGAGTGATCCTTGCCCGTTCGGCAACCTTGACTTGGACGGAAATCCCATCACAGGTCTCCTGAGTTTCTACCGAAAGTCCATCTATGCTATGGGAACTGAGAACCTTATGGCCAACAACCACCAAGTGGGCAATATCATTTCTTCCCAATATAGCCTGGTCTCCCCCCACCGCCCCGAAGGCCTCTACAAGAGACTCAAAATCAGACATAGATACATTACTCCCCATCCCAGGCCAGGTACTTCTTCTCCCGGTACCATGCCGTAACCGGCACGGGCTTACCGGTGCAGATGATTCGGCCTCGATGCATCAGTGAGGCACGATCGGCTATACGTGCAATCTCTTCCTGGTGGGTGATAAGGAGCACCGCCGCACCGTTATCTTTGAAGCGCTTGACGACTCCAATGATGTCACCGGTGGAGAGCATATCAATACCGGAGTCCGGTTCATCCAGGATGGCGAGTCGGGGCTTGAGGCCCAGAACCGATGCCAGTTCGATTCGTCGACGCTCTCCTCCGCTGAGCGATCGATCCACCTGACGGTGCAGGTACAGGCTTGGTTCCAGCCCAACGGCAGTCAGCAGGGCGGCAGGATCGAGGCTGCTATCGCGAAGGGTGAGATATTCGGGAACTCCCAGCCCTTCAAAGCGCACGGGTTCCTGCCATGCCATTGCAATTCCGAGCCGAGCCCGTTCATGAATCTTCTGATCGTTAAGGCTTCTTTGGTCGAAAATGATATCACCGGAGGCGGGAGCATACCCTTCGCAACCCATAATCATTGCGGCGAGGGTGCTTTTGCCGGAGCCGTTAGTGCCGACGAGGGCGTGGATCTCGCAGGCTTCAACAGTCAGAGAGAACCGGTCGAGGATGACCTTGTTTCCCGCACTAAAAACAAGGTCTCGTAACTTAAGCAACTCCATAGCTCACCTGATTAACGTGTTCAACTCGTAGTGAATAGGGGATAATTTTTCAAGCGGCTTGCATGCAAGGTGTCTTTTCCCAAGTATAGGGGCTGACTTGCTGCAAGAAGGATAGCGTCAACAATCTACTGTCTTTTTCCCTTCGAGTTTGCGACCAAGTCCTTTTTGGGGCACCCCGCAGGCAGTCATGAAATACACAACGTTCATCCTGTTCGGATCAACCGAGTGAACGGCTGATTGATCAATCCCTTGTTATTTTTGATGCATCTGCAGTTCATGGGCGTTTGCTGCATTTCTACACAGAAAAGAGATCTGAGTTTTACCCCCACCCGAGTCGCTTGTTTCCTGGCGATCTCTTCGGCACTGTGGCGTAGACGGGATCGGCCCTTGGCATCGGTCAGATACCCCTCTTGTAGTTCCTACCTGGACAATGATGTCCCGGAAAAGCGATTACCTTTGTTTTTATTATAGACGGCGTCTCTTGACCACAAAACGTTCCGCATATTTTTTATTTTTAAATCCAACTTTTTAATAATATGCAGCGAAAAGTTGAAAGTCAAAAGTAAACCGGTGGGGTCGCTCCTGGCGACAGGTGAGATTAAATCATCAATTTGATGCTGATGCTGATTGTGACGAAAACGCGTGTGGGACAAAGGGGGTATGCTTTGCCCAGCACCTCATAGAGCGAGGGTTGGAGACACGATAGCTGCAAGGAACGGGCTTGAAAAATCAGGGGAAAGAGGGTTTGCGGCGAGAGTCTGGTAGAGGTTCCAGATTGCCGACCGGCACAAAATGTCGGGCAAACCGGAGGATTGTACAACGTAGCGTCATCTCCTGGCAGATACTCTGTATCTTGATCAATCTCCAGATCGACACCTACCAACTTAGAGTATCTGCATGAGGGAAATGAATGAACTGTTGCTCGTTCAATCCCTCTCTCTCGGACATACCCCACTTTATAAGAATATATGCAATATACTCATTATGTATACAATATTCTCTTATTGTTCTTTCAGGTGGATCCGTTCATATTGCAGCAAGTAAGGCAATCTTTCTCTTTATTTTCAGATTACAGTCTTTCTGCCTGAACAATACTTTTGAGTCAGCGCCTGACGGTAAAATGATATCCGAAATACTCACCGGAATGTTTGACCAAGCCGGGGTCACTATCAACGGCAACCAGCCTTGGGACATCCAGGTGCATGATGATCGCTGGTACCGACGGGTCATGGAGGAGAAGAATCTCGGCTTGGGCGAGTCGTACATGGAAGGGTGGTGGGACTGCAGCCAGATAGATGAAATGATTTGTCGGTTGTTGCGTGGCGGTCTGGACGAAAAATTAAAGGGAACACTTCGATACGCAGTCGGGTTTATACCGGATCTTCTTTTTAATCTACAATCCAGGGCACGCAGCTATTTGATCGCCAGGCAACATTACGACCTCGGAAACGATCTGTTTTTCTCTTTTCTCGATCCCTATCATCAGTACAGTTGTGGCTTTTTTGAGGCAACGAATGATTTGGACCAGTCGCAACAGCAAAAACTCAACCTGATTTTAAAAAAACTGCATCTCTCTGCAAAGGATCACCTGCTGGATATCGGCTGCGGATGGGGAGGGCTGGCCTACTACGCCGCCAATCGGTATGGCTGCAAGGTGACCGCGGTTAATATTTCCAAAGAGCAACTGAGCTATGCGCGTGAATACTGCAAGGATGTACCGGTTTATTTTCATGAAGGTGATTATCGAACGATGGTTGGCCGGTTTGATAAAATCGTCTCGGTGGGGATGTTTGAACATGTCGGCAGGAAAAATTACCGTACCTATATGCGGATTGCTCATCGTTTATTGCAAGATGAGGGCATTTTTCTTCTTCATACCATCGGCAACAATACTTCCAGGACACACTGCGACCCGTGGATTACCCGATACATTTTCCCCAACAGCTTGTTACCGAGCTTACGGCAGATATCCAAGGCGGTCGAAAAATTATTCATAATTGAAGATTTGCACAACCTCGGCCCCCATTATGACAAAACCCTCATGGCCTGGAACGATAGATTTCAACAAGCCTGGCCGACGTTGCACAAGCAATACGATAACCGCTTCAAACGCATGTGGGAATATTACCTGTTGTCCTGTGCCGGATCATTCCGCTCCAGGAATATCCAATTGTGGCAGATAGTCTTTACTAAACAGGGTTTTGGCACGGACCAGCCTTATTGTCGATTTTAATCGATACAAATCACGTCCAGTTAGCTCAGCCGTTGCACCTCGGGGAGCTTACGCAGGACATGTTCAACACTTGGGCATGACTCCAGTACGTCACGTAGGCCCTGCAGAGGCTCTGTCCATATTTCCGGGAGATCTTGCTCCATCGGCTCGCGAATGGGGAAAGCTAATGCCTCGATGGGCGGTGAGAACGAGGCGTTTACGCCTGGTTTGTTCCCCCGAGCGTCGATCCGATACCAACCAAATTGCTGCAGAAAGACGGCATTCAACCCGTGCAGGCGGCAGTATGGGCCCCGTGGTCTCCGACGGAGAGTGGGTTGAGCACAGGCTCCCTCGTTCTTAGCAGTACGGAATGGTCATTGATTGGGCTCGTCAATAATAATCCATTACGATTACATGGATAGTTTGAGGCCGACGATGCCGGCAAGAATAAACGTTAGGCTTATCAGCCGTGTCAAGTTAACCGGTTCATTGAACAAGGCTATCCCTAAAATTGCTGTGCCGATGGCTCCGACCCCGACCCATACAGCATACGCTGTGCCGACAGGGAGTGATTTCATAGCAATACCGAGCAGCCCAACACTGAGAATCATCGAAAGAGCAGTTCCTACTGTTGGCCACAGACGTGTAAACCCCTCGGTGTACTTGAGCCCGATTGCCCATCCGATTTCAAACAATCCAGCAATTACAAGAATCAACCAGTTCATGAAAAAATTTTACAATAATTAGAGGTTATGGCCCCTATGAAAAGATGGAGGTCTCGAGTCGGAGCTTTAAGGGTAGCCCACATATTGCAGAGGTATATTCATTTCAATTTTATTGATGACGATGCGTGTTTTCAAAAAATCCAATCAACAGCTGCCTGTTGCCTCAGCCTCTCCCTTCTGCGTATCACTGTCCAACACCGCCCTGACATGGATGGCTAATTTCTGTATGGAGAAAGGTTTCTGAATAAAAAAAGAACCCTCGTCCAGCATGCCTTGGCTACCGATTATGTCGGCGGTGTACCCTGACATGAACAAAATTTTCATCTTCGGCTGCATGGCCAGGATTCGTTGAGCCAAGTCTCGGCCATTCATCTCGGGCATAATGATATCAGTGGTGAGCAAGTTGATGTGGCCTGCAAATTCCTTGACCATGCGGATCGCTTCGTCCGGGGTGCTTACTGGTAGCACGGTATAACCCAGATGCTGGAGAATTGTTGTGGTCATTTCCAGAATTAACAACTCGTCTTCCACCAACAGAATGGTTTCATGGCCGCGCAAGGCAGGTTCTAGTTCGCCTTCTCTAGTTGCCTGCCCAGCTTCGCCAACATGCCGCGGCAAGTAGACAGAAAAGGTTGTTCCCTCGCCCAAAGCACTGTAGACGTCGATGAAACCGTTATTCTGCTTAACGGCACCATATACCGTGGCCAAACCGAGGCCGGTCCCTTCTCCCACCCCTTTTGTGGTGAAGAACGGTTCGAAAATGTGAGTCAAGGTCAAGGCGTCCATGCCACAACCGTTATCACTCACCGCAATCCGCACATACTCCCCAGGCACAAAGCCTTCATGAGCAGTACAGTATTCGTCGTCAAAGGTGTTGTTGGCTGTTTCAACGGTTATCTTGCCGACACTCTCGATAGCAAACCTGGCGTTGATACAGAGGTTGGCCAAAATCTGATCAATCTGTGAAGGGTCGATGTTTACCGGCCACAGATTAGGCCCAGGTAGCCAGACGAGTTCGATATTTTCACCAATGAGGCGGCGCAACATATTGAGCATTCCTCCCAGGGTATCGTTTAAGTCGAGCACCTTGGGTGCCACAGTCTGTTTGCGAGCAAAAGCCAACAGCTGCTGGGTAATATCTGCGGAACGTTGCGCTGCGTCGCGGATTTCAAGTAAGCGGTGAAAGCAGGGATTCCCATGCTCCATTCTCATCATGGCCAGATCTGCATTCCCAAGGATTACAGTGAGCATATTATTGAAATCATGCGCAACTCCGCCCGCAAGTTGGCCCACCAATTCCATTTTATGGGTCTGCTGCAGTTGGGCTTCAAGTTTGGCATTCTGTGCTGCTGCCAGCTTGCGCTCATTGATGTCTCTAAATTCGGTTACTCTCACAATACGCCCTTTATAAGGCATATCATTCCCCCGAAGACTGAGATGGTATGTTGTCCCATCCTTGCGCAGCCCTTCAACGTCGTATGTCAGCTTTAAGCCCTGCTGGATATGTTGCCGCACCAGATCACGCCAATCAGGGGCGATGAGCATGAGACAATCCATCCCAACAAGCTCTTCGATTGTGTACCCTGTCAGATCTGATAAGCCTTGATTGCAATCAAAAATAGAGTCTTGGTCATGTATTGCAATGCCGCCAAATGATGCATTGTGAAGTGCTCTAAACCTTTCTTCGCTCCCCCGCAGTTCGAGAGTCCGCTCGGCGACCAGTCTCTCCAATTCATCATGGCGTTGCAGCGTCGCCTTGGTGACAAATGCGAACGCACCGGTAAGCGTCAAACCCACCAGGAGAGTGAGCCATCTCGCTTGCATCGGATGCATTTTCATGAACTCAGGCCCCGCATGGGCTATCACACCAAACACCTTGCCGAAGGCCAAGACAGGTCGTGTCAAGGAAAGCCCTGTTGCCGGGGTTCTTTCAGAATTCCAGGAAATGGCGAGCGATTCGGGAGATGCATCCTTGCGCAGAAGCGCAAGCTCCAAGTACACCGGATCATCTTGACCCGTATGGCCGAGGAAGTTGCTCATCCGGAGCACGGCAGCGACGAAACCTCGCAAACGCTTGGAACCATCATTGGCAAATACCGGCATGTAGACCACCATCCCTTTCTTATTCTCTCTTTCTTGTACCAATAAAAGGGGGGCAGTAGCGGTGGCCAGGCCGGATTGTAACGCTTCCGAGAGGGCCGCTAGAGGTTGCGGGGCCGAACCAATGTCATACCCCAGGGCACGTTCGTTGCCTTCCAAGGGTGCTACTTGGGATATGGGATAGTACACCTCTCGGCTCGTTGCAGGGGTGCGTTTCCCCTGAGCGTCTTTTTGCCAAATTTCGAATCCATGAAAACCTGCGGAGATTAAAGACGATTCGAACCGGTCTTTATCGGCTGTTGCTACTACGGGAATCCATTCCCAGGCAGAAACTGCAGGATTCCTGGTTAGGTAGGTCGCAAACTCCCTGAATTCATCAGGAGTTACATCCTCGCTGCCCGCGTAGAAGCGCGTGAGGCCTTCCAGTTCTTTGTCGCGGAGGGTGTTCAGGGTTGAGGCAATCAATTCTGTTCGGCTTTTCGCGAGTTGCTCAAAAGCCTCGTTGCGGTTGTACGTCTCGCGTTTTTGGGCTATCCAGGCAGCAAAGAGAGTTAGGGTCAACCCTACCACGATGACAAGGCCTGTTTCGAGATGTTGCATCCAGCGTACCTGACCATGAGCGGATCGGGAGCGTCGCGCTAACAGCCTCGAGCCAATGATCACTATGGTTACCAGGGTCAACACGAGCACCACCGTCGGCAAGAGGGTCGTGCCGAGATCAACTCGCCAGGCACTGGCATTGGTGTCCATGGCCAACACGGCGAGGGGATCGCCAGTGCCTTTGTATGCCCCTGCACAGATGACCAGATCATCTACCCGTTCGAAATACGTTGTCTTGGGGTCTCGTTGCTTGTTGGCGGGGTTCTCGTATTCGTAATCGACCCAACCGGTACCTTTTGACAGCGCTCTTTCTTTGATCTCTTTTCGGAAATACTTGCCTCCGGCCCAATCTTTTTGGGTGATCTGGTTTTGGCCGACCAATTCCGGTTTGACCGGATGGGCCAGCATGGTCATGCTGCTGTCGTAAGCAAAGGCATAGAGGTCGCCTTTGCAGAATTCGCCCTGCGGATTGCTGACTTCTTTCAGGAATTGAGCGCGGCCATGGGCGCGATAGTAGTCTGCAGCTTTGTGTACTAATTCCCGAGCATCATCAGGAGTCGCAAGGCCGGACATAACCGTCTGGGGGTTATGGATCGGTATAAGTCCCGTGACCCAGGTTCCCCAGCGGTCGGTTATTGGTCCCTCGACCGATGCCGTATGGCGTGCAAAAACTTTACGAAAAACATCCGACACCTCGGTATATATCTGACCAGGTGGAGAAGAGTCTTTTGAGTCGGCGGGCTCGCTATCCACGAAAAAGAAAATCGTGCCATCACCTTTGCGCCCTAGGAGATAGAGGAACCTGCATTCCGGGTTGGTCGAGCAAACATCAGCCAACTGTTTTTTTATCCGGTGGTACGAAGGATTCTGCAAATCGGAGGCAGCACCAGCAAGTTCCTTGACGCGATCAATCTTGATCGTTTGTGCGATGAGTTGTGTCCGGTGGAGCAGATCGGTGCGCACCTCACGATCAGCTTGTTTCGTTTCCCACCAGGCGAACAAAGCACCGGCGATCAGGAGGAGTATCACGATGGCACCGGCCATCCAGTGACGACTTCCTTTATGCAGTTCCTGAATCTGAAATGTGGTGTTTGGGTCGTTCATCGGAATACGTTCTCTCAAACAAGAGCCTTTTGCAAAAAGACGAGAGTTGCCCGGTGGCAAGAAATTCCCATCCGGGCGAGGGTCAGTGTACCATATTGAACTTCATGGCACTTCTTGGTGCCGTTTGGTATCCAGCAAAACAGAACGAGGGGGAATGCCAGGGCCAAGGTGCGCTTTGGGCAATGTAATGCCGCTACAAGCCCACCGTTGCAGCACTGGAGTCAAGATGCCCCCTTGCCTTTGTGCCGCACGATGGTCATCCCAATCAAACGAGAAACCACCACGGCGATGTACGCGACGCCAGCGAACTGCTCGAGCATCACCAAGACCCGTGAAGGCGGAGTGATTGGCACTATATCGCTGAGCCCCGTTGCCGAAAGATTAGCAAAGCTTAAAAAAAGCAGTTCGATGAAAGTCCGGGCTACTTCCGGGTGCGTTCCACTGGTGAAGGATCCCGGGCACCACGCTTGGCAAACAATGTACAGATAAGCGAATCCCCATGCAATAAGAGTGAAGGTTGCCCCCGCAGCAAACAGTTCGTCGAGGGTTACACGGTCATCTCGCATCATATAGGCGATCAAACCGCCCGCTCCATAAAAATACAAGGCCGCGTCCAGCAACGCTGCCCATATCAACAGGGTTGGGTCGGCAGAGAGCCATGACAACAGGGATAGTGCGACTTCAGGAGTTGCGAGGATCCATGCAATCCAAGAAATTGCCGGACTGCGAATAACGACCCAGACCACCAACACCAGTACCAAGGTTCCGAAAGCACCGAGAAGAAACCTACCGCTCGGGACGCCTTCAAAGGCCGCATAAAGGACGAGGCTCACCAATTGAGCAGCGAGGAGGAATGCCGAGGGGTGGCGGCGAGCGAAAGAAGGCCAATTCTGGAACAGTTGATTTTGGTTCTTCATGTTTGCAAGGGTGAAAGTGGGGTAGCAAAGCAGAGGATCCAGGTTGCTACCTGACGCATGGGGTCAACGATAAAAACGGACGGCGGCGATCCTGTTTGGCGATGATACATTCCCCTTACTCCTCCTTCTCCAAAGGGTGCGGCGAAGAGGTCGCCTGGTGTATCCGTGGCAGTAACGGCTTGCCCTTTTCCTGGCGGATACGCAACACATACCCCCCCAATGCCCCGCCCGCAGTGGCCAGCATCAACAGCCCCAGCGTCATGAACTGCGTCAGCAACAGCAGTCCACCGATTCCCGCCGCCCCCGCAAACGCCAGACCTACCTTGATTTTCGCTTGGGTAGAGGTACGCCGCACTTCCTGCAAGGTTTCCCGATGTGCCTGTTTGACGATCTTAGCCTTAGCGCGTTCGGCATTCATGAGGAGGGTTTCGCGGTCTTTCGCATGATTTTCCATCAAGCGGCTGATCGCATCCTTACGCTGGTGCACCGCTACAGCACCAAACCAAAAGGCTGTCAGCAGCCCGACGATCAGTACCGGAATGGCCAGCCGCAGCCAGCCCCAATCCACCAAATCCGCAGGGGCCATCAGGACCAAGGCCACCGTAATGACTTGCAGCAGCAAAATGCCGGGTAAAAACTTCAGCATGATTAGCATCCTTGTATTCTGTCAGTGGTGAGACACGTGCAATATAATCGTTCCAGGTTTCCAGCGAAAAAGAGCACTGCGCGGGCCACTCCTCTCCAGAGTGCGTCGCTCCAGTTTCGTGCCGAGCACAACGGGCCCCAGTGCCCCACCCCGCTCAAGAAGCCGCTTGTCATCTTCAGTTATCGCCGACAAACATCTCTGAGGTCAGGGGCCAGCAGGTGACGATGCCGTTGCGCCATTTTGCCAGGCGGGCATTGCCGTCCTGGGAGACCACAATAGCCATCACCTGGTGGTGATCATTGCAGAGATGGTAGGCGGAACGATGCCTGGAACCGTAGCTCTCAATTTTTTCCAAGGTCACCCTTGTCCCCTCGGCGTCGTGGGCAATGGCCACCTCGGTCAGGATATCCAAGGAACCGACAATCATGCCACCGAAACCCAGCACGCCCCGGCTACAGACCACCACGACCCCATCGACGGAGGCCAGTCTGGCGACGAACTGGGCATGCTCGTAGAATGCTTCCACCAGGTTGTAGGCTGCCGATACGTGGCGAAGTTCCACATAATCTTTCCAGGTGATCATCCTGTCAGGCTCCTTCATGTCCCCCAAGGCGGTGGCTGTCAACCGAATCATGCTGGCCAGCAGGTTCTGCTGGCGGTGGACGGCCTCGTCGTCCTGAAACTTGTATTTCAAAAGAATGGAAGGGTTGTCAGAAGAGATTTCGGGTGGGTTGTCGCTGGGGAAGATGATGAAGGTGCCGCCGTGTTGGGATCTCCGCGTGACGCTGATGATCCGTTTCAGGATCTGAAACTGCAGATTGACGATCAAGTCTTTGTGTATTCTGGCCACCGGGTAGGGGACGCTGGCGCGGAAGGCTTCGTGCGACTCCATCAGTGCCCCATGCTGCGGCTCGAAAAGCCGTTGAATCCAGGTGGAACGGAAGGGGTTAGCCGTGGAATCGAGCAGCCTGCCGCCGCTGAGTGTGGCGACAATTCGATCGCCCTTGCAGAGGGTGAGCCTGCCTGGTCCGTTGAGGTGCAGTACGAGGGACTCGGGGAGCAGATTAATTTTTCTGCTGCCGCCGCGATACTCTTGGAGCCAGCGGATACCGGAGTTAATGACGCCCCAGATCCGGAAGCCTTTTTCCGGATGTTGCTCGACGCCAATCAGGGATCGTTCGAAGTCCACGGCCGGGGAGAGGTTGCGCAGCGTGTATGCATTCAAAGGCTGGGGTGTGGCAAACCGCATGCGCAGGAAACCTTTCGGCGGTCCCTGGTCAGCAGGAAAAAGTTGAGGGTCAGCAAGGATGACGCGCAGGGTGATCGCTTCGCCCTCCTCCCGCATCATGCTCACTTGGTAGCAGGTGGAAATGAGGTTTTCCAGGGCGTCTTTTGCAGGCAAGGTGTGCGCCGCACCTTGCGCTGCACCTTCTGGAGCCGGCGCAAAGGAATCCCATTTTTCAATAATAAGATCGGCAAGTTCGGAGGGATAGACATGCATTATCGTTTCACCGGGTTCTGCTTCGGTTCTTCTTAAAGTTCTCCGCCTGTTCGAAGATCTCTTGGTAGACCTCATCCCTGTCCACCGGCGGATAGTCATTCTCAGCCAACAGGATGATAAGGTCCACCTTCAGTTCGGCCTTGATGTCGCTGCGCTGGCTCCAGTCGGTGTATCGGGCCTTGTCGTCAACAATGACCTTCACCTGTTGGGCGAGATCAAGGAGCCTTTCCTCGGGGTATTGAAAATCGTACTTCACGGTCAGGGCTTTAAGGATATCGTAGAAGGCCTTTTCTTCGAAATCAATACCCATCTCGGCAAAAGATTCCTTCTCCTTTTTGATGGCGTGGTAGAGGTCGATAATCTCGTCGGTGAATTCTTCCAGCACCTCGCTCCTGAGGATGTCCTGCTCACTCCGGTCGTTGTATCGGTCGACCAGGGCCTTGAACTGTTTGGAGAAGTCAACGCCCTTCATTTTGTTGACCTTTTTAAACTCTGCAATCGCCTTGGCCAGCAACTGCTGGAGCAGCTTGATTCGGGTGTTGGGCAGCTTGATCTTTTCGATCTTGGCCAGGTAGTCCGGGTCGAAGAGATCGACCTCGGCGGTATCCCCCTGGCCCATCTTGAAGATCTCCTCGACCCCGTCACTCTGCAAGGCTTCGGCAACCATCCGTTGCACCTTGGCGTTCATTTGCACCAGATCAGGGGCATTGCCCTTGGTGAGTTTGAAGACGATGGAGCGGACCGCCAGGTAAAAATGAACCTGGTCCCGCTCGCCCTGGGTGAAGGCATCGCTGCCGACGCAGAGGTCATAGGCCGCCTTCATCCGTTTGGCCAGGAACATGAAGCGTTTTTCAAACTCCTCGGTCCGCTGCACGTACTCCGCAGCCCTGTTGAGGCAATGCAGTTGCGCGATGGGCTGACCGGTGAAATACGGGGCGGCATCAAATTTGTGGAAGATGGCCCGCATCAGGTCCAGATGGTCCTTGACCACCACAATGGATTGCTTGATTTCCTCGAAGTTGGCGGTGTCAACTTGGGCGTACTGCGCCAGGGCCAGGTTCATCTGCTTTTTGATACCGATGTAATCGATGATCAGCCCTTTTTCCTTCTGCGCATACTTGCGGTTCACCCGCGAGATGGTCTGGATCAGATTATGCCGTTTGACCGGCTTGTCGATGTACATGCTGTCGAGGAAGGGTACGTCAAAGCCGGTGAGCCACATGTCGACCACAATGGCGATCTTGAAATTGGATTTGGCGGTCTTGAACTGCCGGTCCAATGCCTCCCGGTATTCCTTGGTCCCCAGCATATCGTACAAGGCCTTTTCATCATCCTGGCCCCGGGTCATCACCAGTTTGATGCGCTCCATGGGCATGATCTCGCGCCGCTCCTGTGCGCTCAGTTCCTCCCCGTCGGCACAGACCTGCACCTCCGCCCAGGCGGGGCGCAGCGCAATCACCTCTTTGTAGAAATTATAGGCAATGGGACGGTTGCTGCTCACAAACATCGCCTTGCCGGCAACCGTCGCCCCTTCTTTGACGCGCGCTTCATAATGGTCGACAAAGTCCGCCGCCAGAGCCTGCAACCGGCGCGGGTCGCCGAGAATGGCGTTCATCTGCAGATTGGCCCGTTTGCTCGCATCAAGGGCGTAGTCGCTGGCCCCCTCATCGGCACATCGGGCATAATAGTCTTCAATATCCTTGAGCTTGCTGCTGTCGAGCAGCACCTTGGCCGCCCGGCCTTCATAGACGATGCGCACCGTGATCTCGTCGGCCACCGATTCGGTCATAGTGTAGGCATCGACTACCGGGCCGAAGACATCCAGGGTCGCATCGATCGGCGTGCCGGTGAAGCCCACATAGGTCGCGTTCGGCAGCGAGTCGTGCAGATACTTGGCAAAGCCGTAGGTCCGCACGACCCCCTCTTCGGTGATGCGCACCTTCTGGTCCAGATTCACCTGGCTGCGGTGGGCCTCATCCGAGATGCAGATCACGTTGCTGCGTGCGGTCAGCAGCTTCGTGTCCTCGGTAAACTTATGAATGGTGGTGAGAAAAACCCCGCCGCTGTTGCGCCCCGATAAAAGCTCGCGCAGCTGGATGCGGCTCTCGACGCTGATCACCGCTGCATCGCCGATGTAGCCCTTGCCGTTGGTGAAAAGGGTCGACAACTGGTTGTCCAGATCGGTGCGGTCGGTGATCAGGACGATGGTCGGGCTGGAGAGCGCCACGCTCTTCATCAGCAACCGGGTCAGAAACAGCATGGTATAGCTCTTGCCGCAGCCCGTCGCCCCAAAGTAAGTGCCGCCCCGGCCATCGCCAGCGGGCCGCATGTGGTGGACAATATTGTGATAGAGTTTGGTGGCCGCGTAGTATTGCGGATAGCGGCAGAGGATTTTCTCCTCCCGCCGCGAGGTGTCGGGCAGATAGACGAAATTGCGCAGCACATCGCAGAGGCGGGTCGGCTGAAAGAGGCCCTTGAGCAGCGAATAGAGCGAGTTGATCCCGTCGGTTTCGATCAGGTCGCCGCCGTCGGTCTTACGCCAGCCGTAGAAAAATTCGTAAGGCGCAAAAAACGAGCCCGCCTTATTGTTGACCCCGTCGCTGATCACGCAGAACCCGTTGTATTTAAACAGCTCCGGGATGTCGCGCTTGTAGCGCACCGTCAGCTGCACAAAGGCATCGTGAATCGTCGCCTCCTCACGGATCGCGCTTTTAAACTCAAACACCACCAGCGGCAGCCCGTTGATGTAGAGAATGCCATCCGGTATGCGTTTCTCAAAGCCGACGATCTCCAGCTGGGAGACCAGCTTGAAGAGGTTGCCGCCCGTTTGATACACCGCCTCCTCCTCCGCCATTACCCACGGCACCTCGCCCGCCTGCGGTTGGCGAAACGCGGCCAGGTCGGAGTAATCGATCAGCTGCACATAGAGATCTTTCTGGTCGCGATCTTCCCGTTTGAGCAGCAAGCCATCGGCCACCAAATGCATGATCGCCTTGTTGCTCTCGTAGAGATCGGCCGCCGAGTAGGCTTCCAGTTGGCGGATGATCGCCTCGATTTCACCCGAGGTGATGCCGTCCGTCGCATACTGCCGGGCTAGGAAGGCGCGCAGGTCGGCCTTGATCAACACCTCCTGGGGCTGACGCGCTAGGGTTGCACCCAGCACATGCGGATAGCCCTCCTCACCGAGCATTTCGATGATCGCTGCTTCCAATTGGGCCTCGGTGAAGGTGTTAGACATGCGCCCCCTCATGGATACTCGACCAGGGCCATTCACTGGCTTGACCGCACAAGCCCGCCTTGACCGGGTTTTCATGGATGTAGGCAATGGCTTGGGCGAAATGCTGCTCGTCACGGATAAAACGATCGAAATAATCGTTTTGCCACACCTTCGTAGGAGTAGGAGCGTAGGCGTCCCGCCCGTCAATTAAAGGGGGAGCGCATGCGTCCATTACGCGGATTGAATGTTCCGGAGCGCGGGCGTCCCGCCCGCATCTTTGCAAATGCTTGCAAATAGCATGCGCCGTAAAAGATTTCCACGAATGCACCACCTTTGAGAGAGGAAAACCCTCATAGGTTTTGATCAACACATGGACATGATTGGGCATCACCACATAAGCCACCAACTCATAACGCTGGCCGTCAAAGTGCTTCCACGCATCCACCACGATCTTGGCGATTTCCTGATCACGTAGAATGCATGCACCGTAGCCCTTGTTGAGTTCCTCTTCGACTTGTTGGCGGCGCTCGGCGGGTGATCCGGACAATGCGGGCGGGGCGCCCGCGCTCCTCTTCTTCCTCCTCGTCTCCTTAGGTAAAGAATCGCCTAGGCGGTAGGTGATGGCTTGGTAGAGGCCACTCACATCGAAATGGGGGACATAGCCGCGCGAATGCCACCCCTTCTCAAGGGGGAGGGGAAGGGGGAGCGCGGGCGTCCCCGCCCGCATAGGTGCGTCCGGGCCTTTCATACCAACGCCTCCTCAACGAGTTTTTCGGCTGCAAGAATGCGGAGTTCGCCGGAGATGAGTTTGGGGAGGAGGGTGTCGCGGAGGTTGGTGAGGGTACGACTTTCCTTCGCTTGTTCACTAGCTTTCTGAAACATAGGCCGTGCTATTTCTGAGAATTGTTTCAACACAATGGCATAGGCTGGGCAAGCTATGTAAAAGCTATCGAAACATGCATTTTGAACTCTCTGCCTTCCTGATGAACCAACCATGCTTTGTATACAATGAAGGCGGAAGATTTCTTCCCTGGCTAGACATGCAATATAAGGAAGACTTAATTCACCTTTTTCTCTTAGGACTATAAATTCTGTAGAGCCAAAACCAACATCCGTTGGACTTGAAAGAAAATCTACGATCCCTGTTTTTCCATTCTCTAAGCACGGAGTAATTCTCGCTAGAAGCACATCACCGTTCTGGAACTTTGCGCCCCCAGCATATGCTTTTTCAATGACACTGTCGATGCTGTAACCGTCCGTTGGTAAAGCCTTCATGTCTGCGAAGGGTGCAATGGTTCCCTTGCTGAGTTTCACAGAAGGATTGATTTGGATGGCGTGGTTTAAGGAAACCGCTTCCCACCCCTCAGGAATCCAGCCCATATATTCGGTGCGTTGGAAGGCGGCGGGGAATTGCTGGGCGGCTTCGCGGTTGGCGGTGCCATCGGCGAGGGCTTGGCGGCGGACTTCGGCACGCTCGGCGAGTTCCTCGGGGATCGGATTACCGATATTGAGGGCATTGTCGATAACAGGGTCAAAGTCCACAAACCAGCTTTTGAAGAGCGCCTGCGCCATCCCTTCCAGCGTCGCATTCATCCGCCGATTCAACTCAATCTTGTCATCCAAGGAACCCACAGGATGTAGGCAATCGCTTCCTGCTCAGCTAGGGGTGGAGACGGGATTCCTAATCGGGTCAATATTTTCATTGTCAGAAACTTCGTTGCAGTTCCTAAAGAATATGTTCCAAGCTTTTGAGTTACGGTTTGCAGACTGTAATAGAGGAATCTCAGGTTGGATCTATTTTTATCCTTAATTGTCAACACATAAGTTCTTTGGTATGCATTGAATTTTCCCTTATAGATATTTAGGTGGAAAATTCCATTTGCATTATTTCCAGCAAGAAGAATCGCATCGATATCGAAGGCATAGCTATCGATTCTTAGGGGATGGGGAGCACAAGTGAAAAAAGGATAACGCCCTAATTCATTCGCATGGTTGGAGTCAAGTTTACCTGTCGTGATCTCGACAATATTCCCAAGGCTCAGCGTTTCCCACTCACTCCCCATAACCCAACCCCGCCAAATTCTTCCGAATCACCGCATCCAGCTTTGCCGATTCCTCCATCTGCCCATAAAGCGTCTGGCTCATCTCCCTCATCTTGGTTTCAAAGGGGATGCCGTCGTCTGCAAGGTCGGCCGCGCCCACATAACGCCCAGGGGTGAGCACGAAATCGTGTTTGCGCATCTCTTCGAGGGTGGCCGATTTGCAATAGCCGGCCACGTCTTCGTATGGGAGCGCGGGCGTCCCGCCCGCATTATATAACGACGAAGCGGGCGAGACGCCCGCGCTCCTACTCCTCCACGAGTGGTAGGTTCGAGCAATAGCCGCAATATCTTCACCAAGAAGTTCCTTTTGCGTGCGACTTATCATCGAGCCGATCTTACGCGCATCAATAAAAAGGGTCTCACCCTCGCGGTTGCGATAACCCCGCTCATCGTCGGCCTTCTTCGACTTACTCAAAAACCAAAGGCAAACGGGAATCTGGGTGGTGTAAAAAAGTTGGCCGGGCAAGGCAATCATGCAATCGACCAGATCGTTCTCCACCAACTTTTGCCGGATCGTACCTTCACCGGTGGTGTTGGTCGACATCGAACCGTTGGCGAGCACAAATCCGGCAACGCCGTGCGCGGAAAGTTTCGAAACCATGTGGAGAATCCAGGCATAGTTGGCATTGCCGGTGGGCGGGACCTCGTAGCCGCTCCAGCGCGAGTCGTCGACCAACTCATTGGCGGCCCGCCAGTCCTTCATGTTGAAGGGCGGGTTGGCCATGATGTAGTCGGCCTTCAAATCGGGGTGCTGGTCCTTAAAAAAGCTGTCCGCCGGGACCTCGCCGAGGTTGGCCGAGAGCCCGCGCACCGCCAGATTCATCTTGGCCAGCTTGTAGGTGGTGGCGGTGTACTCCTGCCCGTAGACCGAGATGTCCTTGGTGTTGCCGTGGTGGCTGCGCACAAACTTGAGCGACTGGACAAACATGCCGCCCGAGCCGCAGCAGGGGTCGTAGATCTTGCCTTTGTAGGGCTCGATCATCTCCGCGATCAGGTTGACCACGCACTTGGGCGTATAGAACTCGCCGCCCAGCTTGCCCTCGGAGGCGGCAAACTTGCCGAGGAAATACTCGTAGACCCGGCCGACCACGTCCTCTTCTTTATCCGCCACGGTGTCGATATTGTTGATCGTATCGATCAGGGCCGAGAGCTTGCTGCCATCAAGGCCGATGCGGGAGAAATAGTTGTCCGGCAGGGCGCCCTTGAGCGAGGCATTGCTCAGTTCCACCGCGGTCAGGGCCGAGTCGATCCTGATGGCGATATCCCCCTGCTTGGCATGCTGCTGAATGTGGCTCCAGCGGGAGGTCTCCGGCAAATAAAAAATATTCTTCATGGTGTAGAACTCCACCATGTCGGCGTATTTTTCCTTGCCCTCTTTGATAAGTTCCGCCCGCCGCTCCTCGAACTTGTCGGAAACGAACTTGAGGAAGATCAAACTCAGCACCACATGCTTGTATTCGGAAGACTCAACACTGCCGCGCAGCCGGTTGGCGGAATCCCACAGGGACTCTTCAAAGCCTTTGTCGTTTTTCGGGGCTGCTGCTTGCTTGGCCATGGGTATTCCTTAAAAAACTGACTTTAGGGGGGAATATTCTGATTGGGATTGTGAGCAGAGGCGTATCCCCTTTTCCGCTCTCATGGCCATCAAAGAGAACCCGGCCTCACTGTGCCTCTATACCATTCTTTTCCTCACGATATCATGCATTACCATGCAAGAGTCAAAAATCGGGACTGAAAGTGCTGCCCCCCAGATCATTACGGTAAAAGAAATTCCGTGACCCCGTGCCGTCACCCCGGCGCAGACCACAATCCATCTGGTGCTTCCAAGGAGTTCCGGGCTCCAGCCTGGGCTGGAGTGACGTTGCGTGGGCGCTTGGTGCAAAAGCTACAGAGAGGGGTTTCTTACGATACTTCGCGATCTATACGAGGTGCTCCTTGCAATCCCATATTGTGTGGCTTAAACTTTGCGAGTTCACCGGCAGAAGAGCTGGTAACCGTGGCCATTTGCAAACGGATTGGATCAATGCCTCGTCACTTTCTACCACACCAAGGAGGAAGATCTATGCTGCAACTTATAGCGCTGGCCAGCCAGGCGCTTCTTGTGCGGAGGTATAACTGAAGCTATGGAATGGGAAACGAATCAGCGGGAAGAAATAGCCGCCGGGATTTGGAAATATTATCAGGAAAAAATCGACATCGCCCCAGAAAACGCGCTCGTTCTGATCGAGCAGGAATTGCATGACCAGTATAATCGTTCAGGCAACGACTGGACCGGGCGCGGGGTGGTCATCAACACGCTTATTGCCTCCACCATCAGTACGTTAGAGTCTGTCCGGGTGGCCTGCCTGGAGAAGATAGAAGAGAAGAAATCCCACCCGGAATGACACCTTGGCAGGTCAGCGCAGGATACAAAAGCAGCGCCATCAGGCCCGCCCGTCACCCTACCCTTTTCCTTTTTTCAAGAAGCTGCGTGCGCCGACGGCAAGCAGCAGTTTATTTCATCGTCTGTATTCTTGATGGTCACCGTCTCGGTATCTCTGGCTGTCGCGATGGTGATCGTCTCGGTATTGATCTCTGTCCCGATGCCTGTATCGATCTTCCCGATGACTGTTGTCCCGGTGATACTGGGTGTCTCTGGGCCAGTGCGTCCTGGGCAACTGCCTCCAATGGTCACGGGTATTTCTCGTGTAGTACCACTGGTTATTATCGTAGAGGTAGTGGTAGCCGCGATGGTAGTAATTCGGTCGCCCATACATCTCCACGAAAACGGGCAACGGCGGTGCCATCTCGACCCCTGATCCATAATAAGGGTCCGGGGCAACAACGCACCCCGTGAATATGCAAGAAAAGCCAAGGACGATCAAGGCTGCAATCAATTTGGTTTTCCCTTTGTTTCCCATTTTCCCACCTCGTTCATTGATGACCTGTGCAGCGGTCGATTGTTGCTGGGGATCTCATCTTCCACTCTTGAATTCCGGATCATATCCCACCGTATACGGGTGGGACGGATCATTCCGGATACTGAGCAAAGGAGCCTTGTTGGTAGCAAGGGCACTGAGGGGCTGAGCACAACGCTCAAATCCAAACCGCTGGAAAAAGTCAGGCGCACCCAAAACAAAAACGGGCTTGTCCTTGATGATCTCCTGCCGCAAAGCAAAGCGGAGCAAGGCAGAACCTGTCCCCTGATGTTGCATCTGTGGTTTCACCGCCAATAGTGCCAGGTGGAGCCCACACACCTTGGCGCCATCAAAGGCCTTGGTAAAGGCAATATAGGCGATGATCATATTGCAATGGATACACACCCATTCATGCATCTCCCTACTGTTGTGATGAAGTTTTTCAACAAGTTGCATTTCATAGGTGCGAGTCGAAAATGCCTGCCGCAATAATGCGACAACCTTTGGAAAATTTTCTGGGGTGAGTGGACGTATTTTCATCGATGCATCGTGCCTGTTAAATTAAAAAAATTCTCCCTAGGCCGGAGAGGGGTATCGTGCCTCTTGCGGAGATATGGCGGACGGACAGGTCTCTAACTCTTGACGAGATCCCCCTGTCAGCAACGGAGCAAGCGCAGAATCGAGTCGGCGTGAGCACCCGTTACCTGACCCCAGTCGCCACGGGAATGATGTAGAGCAGTACAGCGAAATAATGAAAAATACTGCCGGCCAGCACAAAAAGATGCCAGATGGCATGATTGTAGGGCAGCCTGTCCCAGACATAAAAGGCGATGCCGCCGGTATAGGCAAGTCCGCCGGAGAGCAGCAGCCAGAGGCCGCCGCTGCCGACATTGTGCATCATGGGTTTGACCGCAGCCACCACGGCCCAGCCCATGATCACATACAGGGCGATCAGGGCGGCACGATACCGCCGCAGCCGGGTGGTTTCGATGACAATCCCTAACACCGCCAATCCCCAGATGATGCCAAATAAGGTCCAGCCTCCGGCCCCGTGCAGGCTGACCAGGGTGATGGGCGTGTAGGTGCCGGCGATAAGGACCAGAATGGCCGAGTGATCCAAAATCCGGAGGATGGACTTGGCTTCCGGCCGCTGGATGGCATGATACAGGGTCGAGGCCGCATAGAGAAGGATGAGCGCCGCACCGAAGATCGAGCAGCTGACGATATGCCAGGCATTGCCGTACAGGGCCGCAAAGACAATCAGGACAACCAGCCCGCCGATGGCCAGAATAATACCGATGCCGTGGGTGATGCTGTTGGCAATTTCTTCGCCCTTGCTATAGCGGGAGGGGGGAGTGTTTTCTTTCATGGGGAGGAGTTGTATTCTCTGAAAAAACGGGGAGCTGCAGGTGGCAGCAATGGTTTTTATTGTAGCTCGATCCGCCGGGCTTGTCTACCCTCATTTCCCTGCGAGCTCTCCCGGCAGTGAACGCTTGAACTTCCAGGGCAGGAGCATGGGAACCTGGCGGCAGTAGACCCGGTACGGCTCTCCCAGGGCTGCTTTCAATTTGCGCTCTTCCAGCAGGGCCCCGAGGACGAAATAGCCGGTCAGGAGAGTGCGGGTGACCAGGGCGATATCGGTCAGGTCCGGCAGGGACCAGAGCAGGGCGATGCCGCCACTGTACCAGGGGTGGCGGACAAAACGCAGAATCCCGGTTTGCGAGAAAGCAGGTGGAGCGCTTGTCCGGCCCGCCCGATACGCACGCCACTGACGCAGGCCAAGAAAGGTGCCCAGATCATAGACCCGCAGGCCACCCACAAACAGGACCAGGGCATAGAGGAACAGGATGCCCTGCAAGCCGCGGAGCCAGGACGGAGGCGTCACGAGGAGGTGTGAAGGCAGACTGTTGGTGTACCAGAGCAGGGGCAGCAGGGTGAGAAGGGAAAAGAGCACATACCCCAGTCGATACAGGGCGTTCCAGATGCCGCCTCTGCCTTCGAACCAGCGTTTGACCCTTGTCGTGATCAGCAGACTGTGCAGGAAACACCAGGTCACCCAGAAAACACTCAGCAAGAGCATCACCGGGCCCCCTCGACTCGTCCATCCGCCTGCAGCGGTAGCGCCGCCCCCGGGTTATTCATTGCGGAACTCCCGCAGCATGTTGCCATGGTGCATTTCCTCCTCCATGGCCACCGTATGGCAGAGCGCGCAGTTGCGGTTTGATCCCAGGGGCAGCCGATTCTGCTGATATTGCAGGGGTTGCAGGGCATCGAGATGCGCGCCGTAGGGGTTGTCGGCCGGATAGACCGCATGCGGACTGGAGTGACAGGCAACGCAGAAGAGGCGGCCGCTCTCGTCGGTACGGTTGCGATAGAGGTCCTTCTCGTCCTTGGTCCAGGTGTTTGCGGTGGTATCGGTCTCCGGCGGTTGAAAATCAACGTGGCAGTTGAGGCAATCGGGCTGGTTGAACCAGGGGGCGCGGGCAACGAGGGCGTTGATGTTGTCCACCGCTTGCGGTCGGAGGTGGGTCATAAGGGCGGCGGCCTGCGGCTTGCCTGCCTGGTGTTCTTTCTTCAGCAGGCCCAGGGCCAGATCCTCCACGGTGCCGTGGCAGTTAGTGCAATCAAGCCCACTTTGGGCATGAATATCACGCAGGCAACGGGTGGCTCCCGTCGGCGAGGAAGGATGACACAGGGCACAGGCCCCTGCCCCCTTCTCGCGAAGATAGTTGGCATGGAAACCGTGGATGGCCGCCGAGAGGTTGAGCCGGGCCCCATCGCCGTCCGCCTTGTAGAGGGGATCGGCATGGCAGTCGCTGCAGCGGAGGGGACCACTCCCTGGGGGGCGATGCTGCAGTTCGGTGCCGCTGAGGCGATCATGGACTCGCAAAATGTTTGCGGCGGTTTCAGCGGAGAAACCCGCCCGATCATCCACCCTCCAGGGGCCGCCGTGGCAATTCCTGCAGCCCATCTCCGTGGATACCGGCGCGACGACCTTGGTGGTCGCCACCAGGACCTCGTTCTCATCCCTGGCCTCGATGGTGAAGACCGGATAGGGATCAAAGCCCTTACGGCTATAGGGCAGGAGGAGAATCTGCTCGGCCGCATAGAAATCATCAATGGCCGTCATTGTGCCCGCCAGCGTTCCCCGGACCCCTGCGGCCGCAAAATCGTCCTCGACACGGTAGCTCAGGGTCACCCCCGCGTTGATGATCTCCGGGGTCTCACCCCGCCGGATCAGCTGGGCGCGAAGGCTGTTGCCCGGCGGAAATAGGGAAAAAAGCTGGTCGCCATCGCTGACATACTGCATCCCCAGGGTATTCCAAGCCAGCAGCACGAATTTGTCGTTTTCAGGATTAAAGGCGGGGATTTCGATCTTCTTTTCCGCCCAACCTGCCTGGGCAACCGGATCGAGCCTGCCGTTGAGGCCATAGGCGATATAGTAGGCCAAGGCGGCCCGTTCCGTGGCCGTTCCGGTGAAGGGCGGCATGGCGGGATAGAAAAGATCCATGCCGCTGAGCATCGCATCAAGGCCGCTGGGGGTAAACGCGGCGGTGAGTGGCTTGATATCCCTCATGGGCCCGTTGATGGCATGGCAGGACAAACAAAGCAGGGTGTACAATTCCCGGCCGGCGGCCAGTTTGTTGGTCTCGGTGATTACCCGGTTACGCACCCAGCGGGCCGATGGCAGTATGCCCTCGTGCTGGAGTCGGGGCACCTCTTTTTTCAGGATTGAGGTGGAGTACATGACATCGCGGATAATATAGGGCCGTCGCCCCCCTTCGCGGATAAACTCGAAACACCCCAGGTACAGCTGGCCAATGAGGAGCATGGCCACGGCCAGTGATTTACCGAGGCGCTCCGGCAGGCGGATGGCCAGCAACAGGCCGCTGAGCAGGAGGAGGGGCGAGAGGAACAAAAAGCCGTTGATAAAGATCCGCAGCGACGGCATGCGCGTAAAAATCAGGGCCTGCAGTTCGGGTGGCAGGGCGGCCTTGAACCAAACTGCGGAACCGACGAAAAAAAGAAACGGCAGGATCAGCCAAAGGGCACAGAAGCGGACCATGGTGACGCGCAGTCGGGCCTCTTTGATCCAGGCCGCAGTCATCAGGCCAAACAGACCGGCGATGATCAGCGAGAAAAAGGTGCGGAAAAAGAGCGAAGGCCAAAAGGTGGGATTAAAAAATCCCGACCAGAAACTACCGTCCACAGGCCAGGTGCCGGGGGTCAGCATGAAACCGATAATGCCGTTGATGAAAAACAGCGACATCCAGGCCGCCCCGAAATAGATCCAGCCGATCAGCTGATGCCGACCGCGTTCCATGCGGGCAAAGGTGTAATAATAGATGAAAATCGCGATGATCTCGATGAGAAAAAAGACCCACTCGGTGGCCCAGGCAAAGACAAAGGTATGGATAAGGATGGAGGTGGCAGCCGGATTGAGCAGGCTGATAATGAACCAGATCCCCACACCGGTGGTGCTCCCGGCCACCATGGTGAGGAGGAGGAAAAACCGGGCGTGCCTGCGGGCATAGTCAACGATGGCGGGATTACCCTCCCGGTAGCCCTTGCGTTCGGCAAGCACCAGGAAGAGGCCGCCGCCCACGGCGAAATGGGAGATATAGACATGGAAGACCGCGATCAGGATGACAAACAACCCCCCGCCGAAGCTATCGAGCTGCCAGACCGGGTAATTCATGAGCGGACCTCGCTGTTGCTACCGCCGGCACGGAGGGCGCACTGCAGCATCCAGCCGATCAGCAACAGGCCTGCCCCCAGAAAGAGGAGGAAGAGAAAAAATGGCCCATAACTAGGGTTTACAGGGAGTTGCGCCACCGAAAACCAGGGCGCCAGCATGGCGGTGCGCAGCAGGCCTCGGGCGCAAATCATCAGGGCCAGGGTGCCCAGGGTGCAGGCCAGCGCCGGGACGACGCGGGCGGAAAAACTGGAGATCAGGGCGGGGATAATCAGCAGAATACCGCAGGTGAGGGTCAACAGAAGCAGAACGCCGGTGGCGGTCGAGGTGGTGAGGATTCCTTGGGGCAAGGCGCCCAGAAACCAAAGGCCAATGGCGAAATTGAGGCTCGTCGCATAGCCGAACCAGCGGCAGCCATACACGATCCCTTGCTGCGCATCCGGAACGCCTTTCTTTTGTTTATAGGAGAAAAACACGGCAATGGCGAGCCCGCCGATGGCCACCGCTGAAACCATGAAATGAAGATAGCGGGGAAAAAGGGTGGGATCAGCGAGGTTGAGGAGGAAGCCGCCGGGGTGATCGAAATAGCGGCTCCAGGTTGCCGGTGCCTGCATCAGCGTGAGGTTGTTGGTGAAGAAAAAGGCGATACTCAGCAGCAGGATCGTGATCAGACCGGTGACCAACACCCGGCCCCCAGCCATCTGCGCATATTGGTCTTTGTAGACATAGGCCAGGGCATAGGCGCCGATGAGCAGGGCAACAATCGACAGCCAGAAGGACGCCATCAGAATGGAGCTGACATACATGAGGTGACCGTATAGCACCTGCACAAAAAGGAGCGGGGCAACACCGAAATTAACGGCAAAGGCAATGGTGAACGGCAGGGTCTGCGCAATGGCGGCGGTGCAGGGGGGTGCGCTGCGGCTCCGGCTGCAATGGCTGACCAGGGCGATAAAGGCCGAGCCGAACATAACGTTCATCAGCAGGATATGGAGAAAAAAAGTAAGCAGGAGGAACAACTGAAACCATCCCCAGGAAACGGGAATGGCCTCCGCGGTAGGGATAAGCAGGGCAGGATCCATGGGGATTTCCTTGGTCGGTTGCTTCGGGAGTCGATTCAGGGGAAGGCAAAGCGCTGGCAATCCCCGCCGGGCAGGGAACGAGTTGCACAGCGCCTGTCATGAAAATGGTGATCAAGCGGGAGGGGCTGCTCCTGATGACCATCATTGCCCCAACAGCTGTTGATCCGGAGGGGGGACAGTTCGCCTTCTACCGAGGGGCCTCCTCATCGTCCACAATGATTATGCACTTCTCCGGGCAGTACGCCGCAACCTGGCGGACAGTCTCAGTGGCCTCCTGATCGGCAACGATCAGTTCGGCCTTTTCGGTGAGCGGGTTGAGAACAAAGACCTCGGGGCACATCTCCGTACAGGTGGCGCAGCCACTACACAGATAACTGTCAATCAGAACGGTACTCATCGCTCAGCCCGCCCTGAAAAGGGAATCCACCCATCTCGGGTCCTGACCAGGCAGGAGGAATCCGAGACCAAGGTCGTCGGCCTGTACAAAGGTCTCAACAACCGCAACCGGAGAAGGCGTCCTTCTTGAAATTCTTGTCCGGCATGATCGGGTAGACACCGGTGTAACAAGCCAGGCAGAAATTGGCGCGGTCCAGTCCGGTGGCCTCCACCATGCCTTCGACACTGAGGTAGGTGAGGGAGTCAAGGCCAAGGTACTCGCGGATACCCTCCACGGTATTGTCAGCGGCGATCAGCTGGCTGCTGGACGGGAAGTCGATGCCGTAGTAGCAGGCATGCCGGGTAGGCGGACAGCTGACCACCATATGTATCTCCGCGGCTCCCGCCAGCCGCAGTGACTTCACCCGACTGCGGCCGGTGGTCCCGCGGATGATGGAATCCTCGACAATAATGACCCGTTTGCCTTTCAACAGCGAACGCACGGGATTCAGTTTGACCCGCACGGAGAAGTCACGCATCGACTGGGTCGGCTGGATGAAGGTGCGGCCCACATAGTGATTTCGGATCATCGCCATTTCCAGAGGGATGCCGGAGGCGTTGGAATAGCCGATGGCGGCGTAGTTGCCGGAATCCGGAAAGGGCATGACAAAATCGGCGTCGATCTTCGCTTCCTTGGCCAGAATTTCGCCCATTCGCTTGCGGGCGGCATAGACATTGAATCCAAAAACATCGCTGTCCGGCCGGGCGAAATAGACATGCTCAAAGATACAGAAACTCTTTTGCACCGGGGCCCAGGGGAAAAGAGAGGTCAGGCCCTGCTCGTTGATGATCAGGACCTCACCGGGTTCCACATCGCGGAGATATTCGGCCTCGATCAGATCCAGGGCGCAGGTCTCGGAGGCAACCACATGGGCGCCGTTATCGAGGATGCCCAGACACAAGGGCCGGAATCCGTTGGGATCGCGGACCGCAATCATGGTGTCTTGGGTCATAAGCAGCAGGGAATAGGCGCCTTCAATGCAGGAAAAGGTGGTCTTAATGGCCTCCTGCAGCCCCCGGTCGAGATGGCGCGCCATGAGGTGGATGACAATCTCACTGTCCATGGTGGTCTGAAAAATCGAGCCCTGCTGCTCCAGATGGCGCCGCAGCGCTATGGAATTAACCAGATTTCCGTTGTGAGCAACACTCAAGCTCAGGTCTTTGTGCGTTACCGTGAAGGGTTGGGTGTTGATGATATTGGATTCGCCGGTAGTGGAATAGCGGACATGACCGACCGCCAGGTGCCCGGTAAGGCGTTGCAGGGTGTGTTCACTAAAGACTTCGGCAACGAGTCCCATGGCCTTGTGCATGACCACCTTTTTCCCGTCACCGGCGACAATCCCGGCGCTTTCCTGACCGCGATGCTGCAAGGCGTACAGGCCGAAATAAGCAAGTTTAGCGGCGTCTTGGTGACCGAAGATCCCGCAGATCCCACATTCATGCCGAGGTTTTGCCGATGGTTCACAATCAGGTGCGTACTCTTTCATTTTCATAGCCTACAATATTGTCAGGATGCGCCAAAAATCGAAAGGCACAAAGAACAGTTCCTTGTGCCTGTACATTAGTCGATTCAGTCATCTCAAGAAGAATATTCTGAACCAGATTACACGTTTTTTTTCAACAAAATATCGGGTACTCTGTCATATTATTGTACCCAACACTCTTTATCACATGCCAAACGGCAGGAGCAGATGACTACCACACCGATCAAACTGACCCAAACCGTCAAAGCCGCGGGCTGAGCTGCCAAGCTGGGCCCGGGGGACCTGGGCCGAATACTCTGCGGGCTTGACCTGCCCCGTGACCCCAACCTGCTGGTGGGATCAGAAACCTGCGACGATGCCGGGGTGTACCGTCTCAACGACACCACCGCCCTCATCCAGACCGTGGATTTCTTCACGCCCATCGTCGATGATCCCTATGATTTTGGCCGCATTGCCGCCGCCAACGCCCTCTCCGATGTCTATGCCATGGGCGGGAGGCCGCTGTTGTGCATGAATATTCTCGGCTGTCCGGCCAAAACCATGGATCACTCGGTGTTCCGCCGGGTGATCGAAGGGGGATTGGCAAAGATCAAGGAGGCCGGGGCACTCCTGGTCGGCGGTCATACCATTGAAGATCCTGAGCTGAAGTACGGGCTCTCGGTCACCGGCCTAGTCCATCCGAAGCAGGTGCTGCTCAACAGCGGCGCCAGGGCGGGCGATGTGGTCCTGCTCACCAAGCCCCTGGGGACCGGCATTCTCTCCACCGCCATCAAAGGCGGACTCGCAGGCCCGGAAACGGAACGGGCGCTGGTGGAACTGATGGCGACCCTGAACCGGCTGCCCATGGAAATCCTCAATGGGGACGATGGGCTGCGGTCCGGAGTCCACGGCTGCACCGATATCACCGGTTTCGGACTGTTGGGCCACCTCCACGAGATGGCCGAGGCCTCGCGGGTATCCATCCATCTCGATCCTGCCCAGCTGCCGATCCTGCCGGGTACACGCGACTTTGCCGACATGGGCATCATTCCCGAAGGGGCCTACCGCAACCGGAATTTTTACTGCCAGTGGGTGCGATCCGAATTGCCGGAGCTGGACTCCCTGGAGATGATTGCCTACGACCCGCAGACCTCGGGCGGCCTGCTCCTGGCCATGGAGACTAGGGCGGCGACCCGGCTGATGGCGACCCTGCAGCAGCAGGGCTATGCTCCGGATTGCCGTGTGATCGGCAAGATCAAGGCAACAGACCCCGGATTTGTCCGTATCGCTTGACCGTCTGCCAGCCGCCGCCGGATTGGCCGGTTCTAAGAACGCCCTGTGATGATTAACAAGACGGCTCTGTCAGCAGGGCAAGAAGGAGTCGGGTCAGGTCAACCATATCCTGCAGTTCCACCTGCTCTTCCGTGGAATGAACATGGGTCATGCCGGTGGCGATGATCGCGGTGGCCAGTCCATGCCCATTGAAGATGTTGGCATCACTGCCGCCCCCCGCCTTTTCATAAGACAATTCCATACCGATCGATCGGGCAGCCGCGTCGACCCGCCGGATAACCCGATCTTCCCTACTAAGCTGCATCACCGGAAAATCCTGGCGAACCTCCACCGTCACCGAGGGGCAGCCTCTGGCCTCGCCGGTAGGATCCGTCCATTCGGCAAGGGTCGCGGTGAAGACCTGCCGGATCTCGGCTGTGACGCGCTCCAACTTTTCCATCGAATGACTGCGAACCTCCCCTTCGATGACGACCCGTTCCGGAACAATATTGGAGGCAGTGCCGCCGCTGATGGTGCCGAAATTGGCGGTGGTTTCCTCGTCTATCCGTCCGCAGGGCACCTTGGCCAGGGCCTTGCCGGCCAGGACAAGGGCATTGACCCCCCACTCCGGATGAAGGCCGGCATGGGCGGCAATCCCATTCACGGTGATGGTCAACCGGTTAGCGGCCGGGGCATGGGTGATCACCTTGGCAAACCCGGTGGAGTCGAGGGCGTAACCTTCTTTTGCCCGGACCAGATGCGGGTCCAGGGCCTTGGCACCAACCAGGCCGATCTCCTCGCAGGTGGTGATGACAAACTCCACCGGCCGATGGGGTTGTTTGTTTTCCTGCAACAATTGCATGGCCTCAATACAGGCGGCAAGGCCCGACTTATCGTCACTGCCGAGAATGGTGTCGCCGACGCTGGTGAAGAGGTCGCCGCTTCGTTTGACCCGCACCCCCTGGGCCGGTTGTACGGTATCCATGTGGCAGCTGAAAAAGATCGGCGCCAATTCCAGGCTACCGTCAAAACGGATGATCAGGTTGCCGCATTCCGACCCGGTTCGGCTGCTCGAATCGTCTTCAACGATGTGCTGAGGCCCGAGTGCAGCGAAAATTTGCTGCAGGCGCTGCGAGATTCGACCTTCCTGTCGAGAGGGACTGTCAATTTCGCACAGTTCGGTAAAATGAGTTGCCAGCCGTTCTCTATTTACTTCCATTTTCTGCCCTCAAAAGGACCACCGCATGGGCGCTGATCCCCTCGCCCCGTCCGGTGTACCCCATTTTTTCTGTGGTTGTTGCTTTGATGTTGATAGCCTCGGGGAAAACCTTGCAGCAGCGCGCCAGGTTGGCCTGCATCTCAGCGAGTTGGGGGGCCAGTCGGGGCCGCTGGCAAACAATGGTGATGTCGGCGTTGCCCAGGCAATAGTGCCGCGTCGCCACCAATTGTTGCACCTGCTCCAGCAGGAGCAGACTGTCGATGCCTTTATACTGCGGGTCGGTATCGGGAAAATGGCGACCGATGTCCCCGGCTCCCAAGGCTCCGAGCAGGGCATCGGTCAGGGCATGGGCCACGACGTCCGCGTCGGAGTGCCCGTCAAGCCCTAGCTCATAATCAATGGTCACTCCGCCGAGAACAAGTTTTCTGCCCGCCACCAGTCGGTGGGCATCAAAACCGTGGCCAATTTTCATGCTTTGTTCCTCCCGCAGCAGCGCGGTCGCCACCTGCAGATCTTCGGGACGGGTGATTTTCAGGTTGCGCTCGCTGCCCTCGACGATTCGGACCGGAATACCGGCAGCTTCAAGAAGCGAGGCCTCATCGGTGCCGAGCAACTGTTGCCGGGCGGCGTGGGCAAAGGCCTGTTCCAGGAGTTCCCTTTTGGCGGCCTGCGGCGTCTGAGCCTGCCAGAGCGCAGTGCGGTCAACGGTCTTCTCGATTAGGCCGGTATCGGAGGCCTGCTTAAGCGTATCCTTCACCGGGACCGCAGCGATCACCGCCCCGTGGAGTTCGGCTCCCTGGAGGCAACGGATAATGGTTCCGCGATCAATCAGGGGCCGGGCCGCATCATGCACCAGAACGAGGGCGATATCATCGGGAAGTACGCCAAGACCGGCAAAAACCGATTCCTGCCGGGTGGATCCGCCGGTGGTAAAGCGCAGTTTGTGCAGTTCTTGCGGTTTCAGGTGGTGGTGCAGCAGATCAATGGTTGCCTGGTAATAGTCAGCTGGCGCGACGACCACCACGCAGTGGATTGCATCCAGCACAAGGAAGGCCCTGCAGGTGTGAACGAGAATGGGCAAGCCCGCCAAGGGCAAGAACTGTTTCGGCTGATGGTGGCCGATACGGGTACCGATTCCCCCCGCCGGAATAATCACTCCGGCCGGAGGCAGGTGGAGAGGGTCACTGTGCACGTGTGTTGGGAAAAAAGGGGTGAATTATAAGCCGATTTCTGTTTCCGCCCGGAGGCGGACCATGATCATTTAACTGGGACACCGGTCGCCCGGCATCTCTTGCAACCTACCCGGAAGCCTCGGACGGGCCGCCCTCAAGCGCTTCTCTATTTGGTCTTGCACCCGGTGGGGTTTACCCTGCCCTCCATGTCGCCATGGAGACGGTGAGCTCTTACCTCCCCATTTCAACCTTACCTGTGGACGTCTGCACGCCCCATCGGCGGTGTATTTTCTGTGGCACTTTCCGTCAGTTACCCAACGTTCGCGTTACGAACCACCGCGCCCTGTAGTGTTCGGACTTTCCTCTCCGGCAAATACCGGAGCGACCACGCATTCACCCCTTCGTTTTTCAACCTTGTCGTACGCAATCCAGACTACTCATGATTGTCTCTTTGATCAATACCATTGTTGGCCAACTGGTCAGCCCTTGCATTTTGCGCCCTCGGCACATGGGTGATGGTCCACTTGCGGAACCGAGCGAGATGTTCCCGCACCTCGGTGAACAGGGCCAGCAGTGTTTCATTTTTCACTTTATACCGGCCCTGGATCTGACGGACGATCAGTTCCGAATCAAGGGCAATCGCAAGCTCGGTGCAGCCAAGCCGCAAGGCCTCCTGCAGGCCTAGGAGGAGAGCCTTGTATTCGGCGACATTGTTGGTGCAGGTTCCAAGATAGGCAGACTTGGCGGCCAGCTCCTCACCGTTTTCGGCAAAGAGGACAGCACCGGCACCGGCCTGTCCCGGGTTTCCCCTTGAGGCACCATCGGTGAAGAGCTTGCAGCGACCGGCAGTCGTCACGCCCTTTGCCGTGGTGGGGAGAACAGATCGAACGGCCGCTGGAACAACCGAGGCGTTCCCTGCTGCCTGTAGCTGCGTTCCCGCAATCATCTGCCGGAGAGCAACAACAGTCCGGCCGGGAAACAATTGGGCCAGCAGTGCGTCGTCAAGTTGTTCGGCCAGGGTCTGCAGAACCTGATCCCTGGTCAGCGGATCAATCAACAGCACTGTCCTCGGGCTCTTTATAATAAAGAATACGCTGACAGGTCGGGCAGAGGTTGAGTTTATCGAACTTGCGTATTTCGATAACTTCTTGCGGCGGGAGCCCCATGTAACAGCCCTGACAGACGTTGTTGTTGAGGGCCACCACAGCGAGTCCATCACGCCTTTTCAAGAGCATGGAATAGCGTTTGAGGTAGGGGGCCTGAAGTGCTGAGGCCTCCTTATCTCTTTGGAGAACAACCGATTTTTTTGAACTCTCAATGCGTTTTATTTCTTTGCCAACAGTTTCGATTGCTTCCGCAAGCAGTTGTTGCTCACCCGAACAGAGATTTTCCAAGGTGACGACTTCACTCTCCAACTGTTCGATCTGGTCAATAAACTGGAGGATTCGATCTTCCGTTTCCTTGAGCAGTCTTTTGTTTTCCTCAATTTCTTTGAGCAAGGCCTGGTGCTCCCGGCTGGTCTGCACCTGCATCATCTTGTTCTGGCGATCTTTTACCCGAATACCGGCGTCGTCATGTTCCGATTTCGTTTCCCGCTGTTTTTGGTTGAGCAGTTCAATCTTGTCCCGGAAAGCGGCTATCGCCTCCTGTTTTTGGGCGATAGCCTGCTCGCGACCGGCAATAATCGCCTGTTGATTGGCGATAATGTTGTCGAACCCGGCAATTTCACTGTCAATTGCCTGTAGCTTGATGAGTTTGAGTATTTCCTCTTTCAATGATGAGCTCCTCGGTCGATGTGTCTAATGTTAAAAAGGCAAGAAGTAGCGATTGATCGGCAAACAGGACGCCATACGGTGTATAAAGTTTCGGTGCTGCAGTGGAAGCCTGCAAACCCTTGCTTCATATAAGCCGCAAGGGTGATTGCTGGCCGATTGTGTCGATTTCGATGTCCCAGCCGAGGTCGACGGCTTGTTGCCGCAGGCGGTTTCTGAAAATGGGCATAGCCGGATTTTCGGTGGCGAAATGACCGGCATCAAGAACCCACAACCCGGCATCTTCAGCCCAGCGGGCAACGGAATGCTTCACCTCGGCGGTAACAAAAACATCAGCCCCTCCGCGCAGGGCGATCTCGGCAAGCTCTGAACAGGAACCGCCGCAAACTGCGACCGTCGCAATCTGCTGCGGCCGTGTTCCCGCCTCGAGTATCCAGGGAGGGGCGCAGGCCTGCTTGAGTCTGGCGAGAAAATCGCTTGCTGTTATCGGCACGGGATACCTGCCGATTCGACCAAGTCCGCAATTGGAATCGCAACCTGCATTCGCCTGGATCAGCGGCCTGGAATCCATAAGACCGAGTGCGGCGGCGAGAATATCACTGACGCCCCCTGCGATCACATCAAAATTGGTATGGCAGGCAATCACACTGATGCCGTCACGGGTGGCGGCGGCGATAAATCGCCCGATGGGAGTGTCAGTGCGAAGGGTTTTCAGGGCCCTGAAAATGACGGGATGGTGGGTGAGGACAAGGTCGTACCCACCGGAATGGGCCTGATCCATCAGGGCACAGGAAGGGTCAAGGGCCAGCAAAATTCGGTGTACCGCCTGGCCCGGATCGCCGACCAGAAGACCGACATTATCCCAGTCTTCAGCCAGGCTTTCCGGAGTTATTTGCTGCAGAATATTGAGAAAATCTTGAACGGTAGGCACAATGGGTTACTCTATAAAGAAAAAGAGGTACATCTCTCTAGGAGTTGTACCTCTTCTCAGACATTTTTTTCAATGCCCCGCGGTTGTTTCAAACATAGTTGTCGGTAACTGCTCAACGTTGTCAAAGTCAGATAATTGCTGTGGAGGGGGGGAGAAGGAAGGTCTGAGGGACAGCCCGTTCCCCTCTTCCGGAAAAATGGTGGGCCCACCTGGACTCGAACCAGGGACCGACCGGTTATGAGCCGGTGGCTCTAGCCAACTGAGCTATAGGCCCAAACGTTACGGTAAACGAGATATAATAACAGAGAATTGTGAAAGGTCAACTCTTTTTCAAATTTTCTCGAAAAAACAAGGCGCCGAACAGGAATATCAACCAAAACTGCAAACGATTCTGGCACATAGCCCATTCCATGTATACTTTAGCGGCTGGTCTCATTTTCTCTCTCGGGGCGTCATGTATACGGACACCCGACAATCGTCGACAGGCTGGATGACAGGAAACCGTATGTTGTATAGTAATCTCCTCTATTTTCTGGTGGCCATCTTTGTCTTTTCCACCAACACCCCACCTCAAAAACCCTGGATTTCGCCACTTTGGGCGCTCGCCATTTTTGTTGTCGTCACCTGGGGTTTTGCCCGTTTCGCCGGACAGATGTTCGCCAAGACTACCGCCGGGCCAACCCGCTATTTTGCTACGGAAAAGAAGCTGTCGATCCTGGCGGTGCTGGTGTTCATGTTGTTTGTTTATTTCCTCGATCTGAAATATTATCTCAAACCGCTGTCCCTGGATGGCCAATTACCCGTGTTAACGGACATTGCCGGTTTGGGCTGTTTCTTCCTCCTGCTGACAGTCCTTTGGGCAAAGGCCAAGCCGCGGTACGAGCAACTCTTTCACCGCGCCTATACCACGTTTGGTTTTATACGATCAAATTTCAAGGCCAACCTCCCTATCGTCCTGCCCTGGCTGGTCCTTTCCCTGCTCTTTGATTTTTTGAAAATCCTGCCCTTCCCTGCTCTCACCAAGCTCCTGCAATCGCCCTGGGGTGACCTGACCCTTTTTGGACTGTTTCTTTTCTTCCTGGTGCTGGCCTTCCCGCCCCTGGTCCGTTTTCTTTGGGGCTGCACTCCCTTGCCGCCAGGACCGTTACGGGACCGGCTCGTTAGCTTCTGCCGGAAACAAGGCTTTGACTCCGACATTCTCTACTGGCCACTCTTCGAAGGTCAGATTCTCACCGCCGGTATCATGGGGATCGTTCCGAAACTCCGCTTCCTGATGGTTACCCCGGCCCTGATGGAGGCCCTTTCAGAGGACGAGATCGACAGCGTCCTGGCCCATGAGATCGGCCATGTCAAACGATTGCATCTTGTCCTTTACATTGCGCTTTTCCTCAGTTTCAGCCTGCTGGCTGGGGCCCTGGCAACACCGTTGCCCCATTTTATTCTTGCCAACGACCTTTTCTACCGCCTGCTCCCTCTCCTGCCGGTTACTCCTGAAAACCTGCTCGGCGTGTTAGCAACAGCACCGCTGCTGCTGTTCATGCTGCTCTATTTTCGTTTTATTTTCGGTTATTTCATCCGCAACTTCGAACGCCAGGCCGATGCCTATGTATTCAAGGCACTCAATACGAGCCGCGCCCTCATCGCATCGCTTGAAAAAATTTCTCTGCTCGGTGGCGGCAGCCGGGAAGAAAAAAACTGGCACCATTTCGGCATAGGCGAGCGCATCGATTTTCTCCAGCGATGCGAACAGGATCGGTCCCTGATAGTCCGCCATGACCGCAAGGTCCGCTTACATCTCATATTGTATTTTATGGGAGTGGGACTCCTGCTCCTGACTTTGCATCAAGTGGATACCGGCAAAATATCTGCTGGTTACGAGACAAAATATGCGGAGGCGGTTCTGTTGCAAAAGGCCAGACAGGAACCGGAGAATAGCCTCTGGCTGATCTATCTCGGCGATTTTCTGCAAAGCCGCAAGATGGAGAAAAAAGCGATTGAAGCCTATGATCAGGCCCTGGAGATCACCCCCATGAATGCGGAGGTCAACAACAATCTTGCTTGGCTGCTGCTCACCGCCCAAGATAAAGGCCTACGCAACCCCCAACGGGCCTTGACCCTGGCCCGAACAGCAATCCTGCTCAAAGAGCGGAGCTATATCCTGGACACCCTGGCCTTGGCGTACTGGGCAAACGGATTGACCAACGAGGCCATGGCCACGGAACTCAAAGCCCTTCGCCTTGATCCGGCAAATCGTCCCTATTACGAAGCGCAGCTGCAGAAATTCAGCCGACAACGGGAAGGAGGCAAAGAATAGCCCGGCGCGTCATTGCAAAGCCCGCTGCTCACTCGCTGCAACGAGAAGAGCTCCGCCATTTCCTCCTAAGGGCTTGTATGCTTGATGAACTCGCAAAAAGTGGCAAATATTCGTTTTGTCATTTCGAGCGTAGCGAGAAATCTCTAGAATTATTGAGAGATTTCTCGTCGCTTTGCTCCTCGAAATGACAGAAATCGACTTTTGTCGAAACCATCACGTTCAGGGGGTATCAATAAACACCTGGGTGCTGTAGTCCTTAACCGCCAGAGGCGTCAGCTGCTTATGGGCACCCGGCAGTCTTTGCACATATTGTAAAAAGGCTTCCGCATAGTCCAAGCCAACGTCAACGCGGCGCTCACCCGTGATGTTTTTCAGCGCGGTGAAGGAATCGTTGCCATCGGCGAGAAAGGAGATAGTGGCCACTCTGTAGGTTTTGTTGCGATCAAAGGGCTGATAGGAACCATCCGCAGCCCTGATCTCAAGATTTGACAACCGTGAACCTTTAGGCTGGTTGAGATCCAGGTTCCAGCGTAAACCTCCGGTGTAGGGGTAACAACCCGTATTGAGGGCTGGCCCGACCACACCCTCGACCGCATCTTCCAGGGCCGCCTTGATTTCAGCGCCGGTTGCATTGAGCTGCACCAGGGTATTTTTAAAAGGCAGCACGGTGTAGATATCCTTGACCGTAACCTTGCCCGGCCGGAGGTCGACCCGCACGCCGCCCCCATTTTGTATCGAGAGATCCGCATTGAAGTAGGTCTTGCCCTGTTGCAAGAAGGCTTCGGCAACGATCTGCTGGATATCGCCGCCATGGGCATTGACCGCCTCATTTTTATTGCAGACATCACCCAGGGTGGAACGCGAAGCATCACGTTTGCTGCCCGGAACCCGACGCAGGCAGAGGTTCGTGTTGTTGGTGGCAACAACGGTGGCGCCCATCGCCTCTTTTTGTGCTTTATAGGGTGCAAGGAGGGCAGTTGCGGTTGTATTCGGCTCGGTGATACGCAAGAGTTTGCTGGTCGCAATATCAGCACGGATGGCGGCTGTTTCTGCTGGGGTGAGCATCGGGGGGTCGGGGCGACTGAAGTTTGCACCGATTAAAACCCAAGGCGTTCCGGCACACTGAGTGACAACCCCTTCCTGATCGAAACTGACCTGCATTTCACCCACCACATAGCCATACTGCCAGGCCTGGACAATACAAACCGGTTTCCCGTCCCTATCCGTGCTCCGGGTGGGATAGGGACCCTCGGGCGAGATGCCATACTTTTTCAGCGCATCCGGGCCGAGCAGGGTGTGCGAATCCGCTCCCACCACCACATCGACCCCACGGAGTTTTTTTACCAGGGCCTTGTCCGCTTCGTACCCGATATGGGTGGAAAGGATAATCTTGTTGACGCCTTGGGCCTGGAGACGATCAATTTCTGCCTGTGCGGCCGTGGCCTCATCAATAAAGGTGGTATCGCTATTAGGACGGGAAGAATTTTTGGTCTTGCCGGCCACAATCAGGCCTACCACTCCTATTTTCTGACCACTGCGTTCAATGACCACTGAAGGCTGCACGGTTTCCGGGGCGACGGTCCCCGCCATGGGCGAACGGGGTCCGAAGCGGACATTGGCACTCAACAGCGGGGTTTGGCAGGATCCCGCGTGCAGGAACTGCATCAGTTTTTTTACTCCTGCATCCGTGTTGTCGAATTCGTGATTGCCGAGGTTAAAGGTGTCGAAACAGACCGTGTTCATTAATTCGGCATCGGCCTTGCCTTCATTTAAGGTGTAATACAGGTCGCCGGTGCTGGCGTCGCCGCTATGGATTTTGAGTACATTGCGCGATCCCTTTTCCAACTCCTTGATGGCTGCGGTTACCCGGGCAAAGCCGCCGCGCTCCACATTGATCGCCTCGCGTCGGCCGTCACCAGTGGCCAATTGCAGGATGCTGTTTTCTGCATCAAGATGCGAATGATGGTCGTTGATATGGAGCACTGTCAGCTCAAATGAGGGGGAGGGCGCATTCGTGCTCCCCGGGGGGGGCCCGACCTGATTCTTACCGCACCCTGCAACGAAAAGGGCCAGGCCGAGCACAACCATTGCTGTCTTGAGGTTCATGGTTTCTCCATATCTTTGAAGGGTAATTACAAAACGGTCCACGCTGAAACTTGGCTATACGTTGGAGACGGTGGCACCTTCAGGGTCCACTGATTTTCGCAGGACAAACCTGCACACAGATGGCGCAGCGGGCTGGTCACCGATCAACACGACAACGTCTTGGTCTTGTTGATTTTAGCGTATAGTATACTGAAAATTGGTCCAGAGCCTACAGTTTTCTGGGGTGGAGAGCCGGCAAAAACCTTCTTGAATTTTACCGCCCTTTCGGGTAGCCTTCTCAAAATTTTTTTTAACCTTGCCTTCTACTTACAGGGACTTTTGTGGCAGACTTAACCCAACAGACCAAGAAATCCGTACTGCGTGAAAATATCGAGGCAATCATTATTGCCGTTCTTCTGGCTCTAGTCATTCGTACCTTCATCATCCAGGCCTTCAAAATTCCTTCCGGGTCGATGCTGCCAACCCTGCAGATTGGCGATCACATCCTGGTCAGTAAATTCATCTATGGCGTCAAGATTCCCTTCTCCGGAACAACGCTGATTCCGATTTCGGATCCCAAACCCAACGACATCGTTGTTTTTCAATTCCCCAAGAACCCGGAACTGGATTATATTAAAAGAGTCATCGCCACTGCCGGCGATATCGTTGAGATTCGGGACAAGAAAATTTTAATCAACGGCAAACCCTTTCCAGATACCCACGGGGTCTTTAAAGATCCCACCATTCTCCCGGCCGCCGCCGCACCGCGCGATAATTTCGGCCCGGTGACGGTCCCTGCTGGCAAGATCTTTGCCATGGGAGACAATCGCGACAATTCCTTTGACGGCCGTTTCTGGGGGTTTGTCGACCTCAAGGCTGTCCGGGGTAAAGCCTGGGCTATTTACTGGTCCTGGGATGTGCAGCAACCTCTTTTCTCACTGGATCGACTTCGCTCCATCCGTTGGGGTCGGATTGGCGATATCGTTCATTGACCACCGGAGGCACCATGGCTACCGGCTATTTCTTTTCGCATCGCCATATTCTGGGTATTGAGCAGCTTTCGCCGGAGGATATTTCCTATATCCTCACCACAGCTGACTCGTTCAAGGAAATTTCGGCCCGACCCATCAAGAAGGTGCCAACGCTGCGCGGCCACACCATCATCAACCTCTTCTTCGAACCCTCGACCCGCACCCGCCTCTCCTTTGAGGTCGCTGCCAAGCGGATGAGTGCTGATACCTTCAATATCAGCGCCTCCACCAGCAGCACCACCAAAGGGGAGACGCTCATCGATACCGGCCGAAATATTTCGGCGATGCATCCGGATATTATCATTATCCGCCATTCCTGTTCCGGGGCGCCGCATCTGTTGAGCCGTCATGTCAACGCTTCCGTGATCAATGCCGGTGACGGCGCCCATGAACACCCTTCCCAGTGCCTGCTTGACCTTTTGACGGTCAAGGAACACCGGGGCACGCTGAGCGGGCTGAAGATCGCCATCATCGGCGACATTTCCCACAGCCGGGTGGCGCACTCCGACATCCTTGGATTCACGAAAATGGGGTCCAAGGTGTATGTGTACGGGCCCTCAACCCTGATCCCTCGGGGAATCGATCAGTTGGGGGCCGTGGTCTGCACTTCCCTGGAGCAGGCGGTCGGCGATGCCGATGTGGTGATGACGCTCCGTATCCAGAAAGAGCGGCAGAATGATCCTTTGCTCCCGTCACTGCGCGAATACTCCCGGCAGTTCGGTATTTCCCGCGAGGTGCTGGCGCTTGCCCGCCCCGATGCCCTGGTTATGCATCCCGGCCCGGTCAACCGGGGCGTGGAATTGAGCCCCGACGTTGCCGATGGGCCGCAATCTGTTATTCTTGATCAGGTGACCAATGGCGTGGCTGTGCGCATGGCCCTGCTCTACCTGGTCATGGGGAACACGTAATGCGTTTATTGTCTCCACCCGTTCTCCGATCCCCTTGTCTCTCTTGTGAGGTACGCTGCCGATGAACACGACCTGGCGTATAAAAAACGGCCGGATTATTGATCCGGTCAATCATACTGATCAAATCAGGGATCTGCTCATTATCGATGGCCGCATTGCCGCACCTGATCAGGCCGTACCACAGGACGTCCCAGAGATTGACGCATCGGGCTGCTGGGTTGTGCCCGGGCTGATTGATATGCATGTCCATCTTCGTGAACCCGGCGAGGAATACAAGGAAGATATTCTTTCCGGGGCACGGGCTGCTGCAGCCGGTGGATTCACCGGCGTTGTCTGTATGCCCAACACCCGGCCGGTCAACGATTGCAAGGCCGTGACCGCCTTGATTCTCACCCAGGCCGCGCAGGCCGCAGTTCGCGTCTATCCGGTGGGGGCCATAAGTAAAGGCCTGGAAGGGCATCAGTTGGCGGAATTCGGCGAGATGCAAGCTGCGGGTATAGTCGCCGTGTCCGACGATGGCCGGCCGGTTCGCGACAGCCAGTTAATGCGCCGCGCCCTTGAATATGCCAACGATTTTGGCCTGACGGTGATCTCGCACAGCGAAGAAGAGGCCCTGAGCAGCGGCGTCATGAACGAAGGGGTGATGTCGACCCGACTCGGCTTAAAAGGCATTCCCACCGCCGCCGAATCGATCATGGTGTACCGGGATATTTCCCTGGCTGAGTTTACCGGCACCAAGGTGCATATTGCCCATGTGAGCACGGCCATGTCCACCGAATTGATCCGGTCGGCCAAGGCACGGGGAGTCCGCGTGACCGCAGAAACGGCGCCCCACTATTTCACCCTGACCGATGAGGCCGTGGCGGGATACGATACCAATACCAAAATGAACCCACCGCTGCGCTCCGCCGCAGACCGGGAAGCCATAAAACTGGCTCTGGCCGACGGCACCCTTGATGTCATCGCCACTGATCATGCCCCGCACTCCATCCTGGAAAAAGAAACCGAGTTCGATGCCGCAGCCAACGGTATCATCGGGTTGGAAACAGCCCTGCCTTTGACGCTTGCCCTGGTGCGTGAAAGGGTGATCGATGAAAAACGACTGGTGGAACTGCTGACGGTCAATCCAGCGGCCATTCTCGGCCTTCCTGCTGGAACCCTGAATGCCGGAGCGGCAGCGGATGTGACCCTCATTGATCCGAATCGCGAGTTTATCTACACGGAAGAGCAGGTGGTTTCAAAAAGCCGCAATACGCCTTTCCTCGGCTGGCGTATGCAGGGCCGGGCCGTGTTGACCATGGTTGGTGGTGCTATCAGACATACCCTCCTTGCCTGAACACCTCTCGTTTACCGGCAAGAAAACTCGGCCACATACTCGACCGGATCGACCATTCCGGCATCGCGAAACCCCTGCAGCCTCAGCCTGCAGGAGTCACAGCGCCCACAGGCTCGTTCACCCACAGGATCATAGCAACTGTGGGTCAGGCTGTAATCCACCCCCAGCTCTTTTCCCTGCAGAATAATTTCTTTCTTGCTCAGGTGGAGCAAGGGGGCATGGAAGCGAAACGGCTTGCCCGTCACCCCTGCCTTGGTCCCCAAATTGGCCATCTGCGCAAACGCCGTCAAAAATTCCGGACGACAATCCGGATAGCCGCTGTAATCAACCGCGTTAATTCCCAGAAAAATATCGGCTGCCCCCAAGACCTCGGCCCAGGACAGGGCGTGCGCGAGGAAAAGGATATTTCGGCCGGGCACATAGGTCACCGGTATCTCTTTTTCCATGTCGATGTAGGGGCGGTCTTTGGGGACCTCCATCGCGGTGGTCAGGGCAGAACCGCCGATGGCATCGAGATCAACCCGCAGCACCAGATGGCGCTGCGCACCGTAGTGCTTGCAGATCCGGCGGGCGCACTCCAGCTCAATGGCCTGACGCTGGCCGTATTGAAAACTGAGGCAATTGCACCTGAATCCTTGCGCCCCGGCCATGGCCAGCACCGTGGTGGAATCAAGACCACCGCTCAATAAAACAACCGCTTGTTTCTCGTTCATAGCCAAATCCGCAGCTCATTGAATAAAAAAAGGAATCTTTCGGGTGATAGTGATGGACTCCGGCTGGACCTCAGCCTGATAGGCCAGGAACTGTACGCCTTTTGCCTGGGCCCAGGCCACGGTCTCGGCATACACCGGGTCGATGCCTGCCGCTGGTTTACAGATCACCGCATCACTTCGTTGAATACAAAATAAGACCGCCGCCCCAAACCCGGCCTCTGCGAGCCGGGCCAACTCATGCAGGTGCTTGGTGCCCCTGACGGTGACCGCATCGGGAAACAGCGCAATACCGTCCTCCGCCAGCGAACAATTTTTCACTTCAAGGTATAGGTTACCCTTCTCGGTTGCTAGGAGGAAATCCAAACGACTTTTAGCGGAAACAACGACTTCGGGAGTGATGGCATGGATGGCACCAAAGTCCTGAATAACGCCCCTCTCGAGCCCTTCTCTGACGATGCTGTTGGTTCTGCCGGTATGAACACCGATCCAAATGCCCTGATGCTGCACCATCTCCAGGGTCCAGGCATATTTTCTCTTCTGTCCATCGGAATGACTGATCCACACCGGGCTGCCTGGTTCCGAGCAACCGCGCATGGAACCGGAATTAGGGCAGTGAACAGTGAGCGTTTGCTGATCGTTCTCAAGGAGAATGTCGGCAAGAAAGCGTTTGTATCGTTTCAGCAGAATGCCGCTTTGACGAAGGGGTGGCAATAACATGGCAGATAACGGGATCAGGAGGGAAGAAGAGGTAACAATACGGTTTTTAACTAAAATGACACATGAAATTCGGTGTTCGCTCGGTGTGGGGGTGGCAATTCCTGCTCAAACCATGTATCTTTACTGCTGTCGTAAAAAAGCATACGCAATGGCGGCAGAGCAGGGCTTTTTTTGCCTGCGGTTAGGTTGTGCTTCCGACGCCAGGCTTTTTTTGCTATGATATCGTCGTTCTTATAAAAAATACTGTTTTTCCCTGCGCAAATACCGGCAGCGCAGGATTCAATCTTTCTCGGCATATAACAATTTCCCACCCATAATCCAACCGCAAAGGAGAATTCCATAATGAAACTCGGGCTCAATGGTCTTGGACGAATTGGTAAATTATCGTTGTGGCATCATGTCTCCCGTCAGTTCTTTTCAGAAATTGTCGTCAATCTGGGGAGAAATGTCGGCTCAGGGCTTGAGGACATTGCAGCTTCCATTGAGAAGGATTCCACCTATGGACGCCTCAGTATGTACCTGCATGGATTCAAGGGCGGCAGGGTGATTGAAAACCTGAACGAGGCAACCGGCTCCATGACAATCAATGGGATTCCGGTGACCATTCTCCGCAAGGCGCGAAATCCCAAGGATATTGACTGGCAGGGCAATCAGGTGCGGCTGGTGGTGGACACTACCGGCGCTTTTAAAGATCCCACGGCCGATGCTTCCGAAGGGCGGGGTTCGGTGCGGGGACATCTGCAGGCCGGTGCGGAAAAAGTTATGGTATCCGCACCGTTCAAGATTCAAGCCAAGGGACTGGACATGCCCGAGGATGCGGTGACCACCGTCATGGGAATCAATGATGACGATTATAATCCGGCCCGGCATAACATCATTTCCGCAGCGTCCTGCACCACCACCTGCCTGTCCTATATGATCAAACCGCTGCTCGATCATTTTGGCGCGGACCGGATGCTCTCCGCCTCGATGGTCACGGTCCATGCCGCCACCGGCAGCCAGCAGGTACTCGACCGACTGCCCGGCGCCGGCGCCACGGACCTGCGCAAGAACCGCTCCATCCTCAACAACATCATCCTCACCACCACCGGGGCGGCCAAGGCCTTGGGGCTGGTCATCCCGGAGATGAAATCCATCGGTTTTATCGCTGAATCCGTGCGCATTCCGACCTCGTCCGGCTCCCTGATCGTATTGGTGCTGAACCTGCAGGACGAACTGGATAATCCCATCAAACGGACCCTGCTCAATTCGATCTATGAAGAATACGCCAAGACCAGCCCGTATCTGATCTATTCGGCGGAACAGAATGTTTCGTCTGATATCCTCGGCATGCCCAAAGCTGCGGTGGTCATCGAATCCACGGAAACCCACACCCGAACCGCTTCCATCAGGGTGAACCTGCAGAACCTGAAAAATTACAAATTTGAAGCCGGCTCCACTCCGCCCATCCTGGAGGTACCGCTCACCCAGGCAGTCATTTATGGCTGGTATGATAATGAACTGGGCAGCTACACCAATATGCTCGGCGAGTTGACGGCCTCCGTGGCTGAACGCATGGTGTGAGAGTCCGATCGCTACAGAGGGCGGATCTCCCCGAGGTATGGCGCATCGAGCAAGCAGCCATGAGCGCCCCCTGGAGTCAAGAGCAGTTGGCTGCCGAAATGGACGCTGTCAACGGTGTCAGCTTGGCCGTGGAGGGCGACACCCAGATTTGCGGTTATGCTTTTTTCAGGATCTGCGCACCGGAAAGCGAGCTCCTGCACCTCGTCGTTGCTCCGCAATGGCGACGCCAGGGAATGGCGACTGCCCTTTTGGAACAGGCCCTGCGCACCTTTGCCGAGCAAGGATTTGAAACCTGTTTCCTTGAGGTCAGGGACTCCAATGGGCAGGCGCGCTGCCTGTACAGCAAGGCCGGTTTCCTCCAGGTGGGAATCCGGAAAAAATATTACAGTCAACCGGTTGAGGATGCCCTGCAATTATGCAGAAATCTGACAGACACGAGGAGACGGAATCATTGAAAACATTACGAGATATTGATCTGGCTGGCAAAAAAGTGCTTGTGCGGGTGGATTTCAATGTACCCATGAATGAGAACGGTGAGATTACCGATGACCTGCGGATTCGTACTGTCCTCCCGACCCTGGAGTATCTTGTTGCACAGAAGGCACGGGTGATCATCTGCACCCACATGGGGCGACCGAAAGGACAACGGGTGGAGAAATATTCGCTGGCTCCGTTGGCGGCCTATACCGCGCAGCTGTTGGCGCTGCCGGTGCCACTCGCCCCCGATTGTATCGGGCCCGAGGTAGCGGCTGCGGTCAACGGGTTACAAGATGGAGAACTTCTCATGTTGGAGAATCTTCGCTTCCATCCCGAGGAAGAAAAAAACGACCCGGAGTTTTCCAGGCTACTGGCAGCGGTGGCGGATGTTTATGTCAATGATGCCTTTGCGGTTTCCCATCGGGCCCATGCCTCGGTGGTCGGGGTCACGGCCTTTGTCAAGGAGAAGGCCGCCGGGTTTCTGCTCCAGAAAGAAATGGAATATTTCCATCGCTCCTTTGATACTCCCCAGCGCCCCCTGGTGGCCATCGTCGGCGGCGCCAAGGTTTCCGGCAAGCTCGAGGCCCTGCAGAATATGCTCGACCGGGTGGACCGCATGATTATCGGCGGCGCCATGGCCAACACCTTCCTTAAAAGTCAGGGCTACGCGGTTGGCGCCTCCAAGGTGGAAGATGACCTGCTCGGCCAGGCAACTGAGCTGCTGAGTCAGGCCCGCGCAAAAAAAGTGAAGGTCTACCTGCCCGTCGATGTCATTGCCGCTGATCGTTTTGCCCCGGATGCCATCAGCAAGCAGGTGACCATCCAGGATATCCCCGAAAATTGGCTGGCTCTTGATATTGGACCCGCTTCGGTCATTTGTTTCAACGAGGCGCTGGCCGAGGCAAAAACCATTGTCTGGAACGGCCCCATGGGAGCCTTTGAAATGGATGCCTTTGCCCGCGGCACCATGGCCATGGCCCATACGGTGGCCGCATCCCATGCGCTGAGCGTTACCGGCGGCGGCGATTCCAATGCCGCAATTACCCTGTCCGGCGAGGCCGACAATATTTCCTATATGTCAACAGGCGGCGGTGCCTTTCTGATGCTGATGGAAGGCAAGGAGCTGCCGGGGATCAAGGCCTTGGCCTAAGCCCGAGAAACTGACAAATCGCATCATCCTGGACCAAACACGGGACTCAGCTAACGATAAGGAGAAAACAATGATCAGGCGACCCTTCATTGCCGGTAACTGGAAGATGCACTTGACGCTCGACGCAGCAGTGCAGTTGGCCCAGGCTGTGGCAACGGCCTGCGGCAAGATCACGGATCGCGACATCATGATAGCACCCCCTTTCACTGCGCTGGCCTCGGTCGCCGCTGCTGTCAAAGGTTCAAACCTCCAGGTGGGGGCGCAAAATGTCGCCTGGGAAAAGGAAGGGGCATACACGGGGGAAATCTCACCAACCATGCTCAAGGACCTGGGAGTGCGCACAGCTATTATCGGTCATTCCGAACGTCGCCATATCTTTGGAGAAGGCAATGCCATGATCAACCGCCGCCTCCGGACTGCCCTTGATTGCGACATCCAGCCGATCCTCTGCATAGGAGAAACCCTGGAAGAGCGTGAAGCTGGGGCCACGTTCACCGTCCTTGAGCGCCAACTCCGCGAGGGGCTCAAAAATGTGAACCAAGAGCAAGCCGCGCAGGTGGTGCTGGCCTATGAGCCCGTCTGGGCAATTGGTACAGGTAAAACCGCCAGCAAGGAGCAGGCCCAAGAGGTGCATTGCTTCCTGCGCGAATTATTGACACGGTTATACGAAAAAAATCTTGCCGAAGGCCTAAGAATACTGTACGGTGGCTCGGTTAAACCTGAAAACATTGACGAACTTATGGCTCAGCCGGACATCGACGGTGTACTTGTTGGTGGCGCGGCGCTCAAAGCCGAATCGTTTGAACGGATTATTTGTTTTAAATGACGACCTTAATTATTGTACTCCATACCATTGTCTGCCTTTTTCTCATCTGCATTGTATTGTTGCAGCATGGCAAGGGGGCAGATATCGGGGCATCCTTCGGCGGATCGAGCCAATCGCTCTTCGGCACCGAGGGACCGATGCCCCTGCTGAATAAAATCACCACATTAGCGGCGATTATATTCATGGTCACCTCTATTACACTGGCTTATTTGTCGGGTCATAAAAGCACCGGCTCCGTGATGAGTGACCTCAAGGTTCAGACCCAGCAGCAAACCCCGGTTGAGCAGGCTCCGGTAACGGTGCCCATGTCTTCAGCCAAGGCCCCAAGCTCTGAAGTGCCTAAAGAGGCACCAAAAGAGTCGAGTAAGAAATAAAATGATTGCCGAAGTGGTGGAATTGGTAGACACACTATCTTGAGGGGGTAGCGGCCCACGGTCGTGCGAGTTCGAGTCTCGCCTTCGGCACCATAATAAAAGGGGCTAAATTGCTTAGAAATAAGTGATTTAGCCCTTCTTGTTTTTAGAGCCAAATTGAACTATAGTAGCCATTGATTAGCAGGAAATCGCATCAATTTGCAGAAAAGTGCGAACAAAAGTGCGAACAAAAAAAGCTGCCCGAGGGGACAAGACGCACTATTTTTTCAGGAGTGTGGTATGGCTACCATAAAAACTTTGAAAAGAAGCAGGAAAGGTGATGTCTATTGCGCTGAGGTGAGAATAAAAGGACATCCGAATCTATCGCGGACTTTTGATCGAAAATCAGAGGCACTGCGATGGGCTGAAGATACAGAACACACTCTACGAACAGTTGGCTATATCGGTAAGGTTTCTCCAAATGATTTACTTTTCGAGGATGCTCTTGAAAAATATCTAGCGGAGACCTCAATCCATAAAGCGCAATCAACACACCGTCGAGAATTGTATCAGTCTAGATCACTGAAATTTTTCAGTGGTCACACTTTAAGAGAAATCACTCCTGCCCTAGCTGCTCAGTTTAGGGAAAAGCGCTCTGCTGAAGTACAACCAGCAACGGTCATCAAGGACCTCAACCTACTCTCTCATATTTTTACGATAGCAATCCGCGAATGGGAGATCGAGGTCGTTAATCCAGTGACAATAATTAGAAAGCCCAAGACGCCCCCTGGACGGTTGCGCTTTCTAACTGATGCCGAGATTAATAGACTCCTTGAGGAAAGCAAAAAAGGCCATCGTTTAAATCTTTATAATTTCATTTTGCTTCAACTTCACACTGGTATGCGGCCAAGCGAGGGAGCCGCCCTCACCTGGGAACAAATCAACTTTGATAACAGAATTATTGATTTACAGAAAACTAAAACCGATCCCCGGAGGGTGCCATTAACTGTACCTGCTATCGAGACTTTGGCAAACCTAGTCCCCATAGACGGTTATAGCTGTGCCGATTATGTCTTCTTACCAAAGCATCCTAAAATGAGTCATCGGCTTAGACCAAATCAATATTTCCGTGAAAGCTTTGAAGCTGCAGTCAAAAGGGCAAATATTGAAAATTTCCATATGCATGATCTACGACATACAGCTGCCAGTTACATGATTATGAATGGAGTCGACCTAAGGACGGTAGCTGACATTTTGGGACATAAGACTATTTCGATGACCATGCGCTACACTCACCTTCTGGATGATCACAAGTTGAAGGCGATTGATAGAATTGAGCAGTTGGGAAGGTAAACCCTATTTTACCGAATCAACCAGCTTGGCACCGGCCTTGAACTTAACGACCTTCTTGGCAGGTATGCTCATGGTTTGGCCGGACTGAGGATTTCGTCCTTCACGAGCTGCCCGCTCGGATACGGAAAAAGTACCGAACCCGACCAGAGTTACCTTGTCGCCGGCCGCAATGGCGTCCGTGATCGCGCCGAAGATGCTGACCACTACCTGCTCGGCTGCAGCTTTGCTCAATGCACATTCTTTCGCCACCTTCTCCACCAACTCGCCTTTATTCATATTCTCTCCTTTCTGAAACTTGGTTGTTTTGAAAACGTCTTTTCCTGACGGGATAGCAGACTCGTTGTACCCTTGCAAGATGATTTGCACTTTTTCTAAACACAAAGAGTTGGTAAACGCTAACGAGCCCCCCTTGGCACTACTCAGGGCGCATTATCCGACGGTTGGATAGATCTCAAATATTCATCTATCTCACGGGGTGTGTAATAGCGGAACCGTATCCTCCCGCAAAGTTTTCCGGTGAAATCAGAGAAGGCCATGACGATCTCTCGGCCCTCTTCCATCAAGGCCTCACCCTCCTCGTGCGAAATCCCACCCATCTCCCCAAGCCTTCCTTTGAAATTCGCATAAGCCATATCAAATTGGCGAAGGATATTGAAGAGCGTTGAGCCCAACGGTGAGTTGATCATCAATACCCGCGATCCCCGTTCTTTGACCATGTTGATCTTTCGTTCCTGGATTTCATGCCAGGAAGGTCTCTCATTTTTTTCCTCAGCCATGTTCATCTCCTTGGTTGTCATGCGGAAATAATTTTGTTGTTTCGTTTGATCCTGTGCCGATGCCAAAGATCAAGGATATACACGGATCCATACGGAAAAATCGCTGCCAGCACCATGAGCAGCGAACTCTTGGTGGCCAACGGCAGCAGGTGAGGCTTAATCGTAAGGTATCCATAATATATTTCCTGGGCCCTGGACCCGAAATGGAGGGCAAATTTCCAAATATTTTGCGGGGTGCTGATCCGATAGAGGATCAGATAGATAACGTAGACCAGGAAGGCCTTGACCAATAAGGACAAGGCCCTGCCCATGAGCAGGGAGTTGATCCCTTTCCGGGTAATGTTGCCGACGTAATAACGACTGATGTAGCTGCACATCCCGGTATTGATAATCAGGGGAAGATACGGGATGCAGCCGAACAGGATTTGGCTGAAGAGATCGAGTTGATGGAAGACAAAGGGGAACAGGTAGAAATGAAAGACCGGGAAGAGTAAAATGAGAGCAAAACCCTCGTGGAAGCCGCTCTTGATGCCGATCTTGAAGAAATCGAGGGTCCGCTCCAGGGTCAGGAACTCAGCTGGAATATTCTGCCCCTTACTTTCAATCACATAGAACTGCTGGATCTCGGAGATGGCACTGAGCAGATTCTTGGGTTGGTAGATTCTGCCGCTGTCGGTCGTGATGATTTGAGCATTGGTGTCATTCTGCCCTTTGCCTTCACGTTCCTTAGCCATCAGATCTCCTGTTCACCACAATCGAGAAACGGAGTGACCTTGACGATATCACGGAGCATGTCGGGCTTGGCATGTTCCATCTCGGCGATGGAACCAAAGGCCTCGGCATGGAACGGAGTGTAATAACCCTTCAGGTCCTTGCCGAACTTCCTGGCCACCAGAAAATAACCGCCGAAATAGGTATCCTTAATCAAACCACCGGCAATAACATCCTGTTCCGCCCGCAGGCGATGGACAATGGTGAACAGCACGTGCCGCATGGTCAGGTCCTTTTGATCCATTGTGGCTATCTCCATACAGCCGGCCCGCTCCGCCTGTTTTCTCGCCACCTCTTCAAGCACTTTGACCTGGAAGTAGACCAAGCCTTCAGGCATGGAAAAGGCTAGAAACATCCGGCCGAACATCTTATTGATATAGGGTTTCAACTCGTTGAGGAATCCGGCAACATCGAACCATTTGGAGATATCGAGCAATTGCGGCGGCTCGGTTTCCGGTTTCTTCTGACCAGATGGTTTCTCGCCGTAGATATCGATTTGCGCCTGCCAGGCTGCCTTGGCTGGGTCAGCGATTACCGGGCTGAAAGATGTTTTCGATAGAGGTTCTGTGCTCTCAGTCTTCGTTTTGCGTGGCGAATCAGTTGCAAAAGAGCCCTCTTTCATCGGCTCGACGATGTGACTCTGAACCGTTTCCTCTAGCTCCTTCTGCCGGGCTAACTGGTCAGCTTTCTTCAAAGTCTTGCCCAGGAGTCCCTCAGGCATCTTGTGGTGCAGTCTGATGGCTCGGATGATTTCTTCCTTCCTATGAAGCTTATTGAACCTTGGAATCCCAGCGAGCGGTTTGCTGGCGGCCAAGGGATGTTCTCCCATGGTATAAAGGGAGCCTGTTTGGGATTTGAGTTTACCCAAATCGTGGCCCAAGGCAGCCACCATGGTATCGGGGATCACATGCCAGGCCTGGTCCTCGGACAGCAACCGTACCACCTGCTCGGCCACATTGAGGGAATGATCGAGCAGGGTTGTCTGCGCCAGAATGCTATAAGTATTTTCATCCCAGGCACCTTCAACATCCCCCCTGACACTAACCACCGAAGGACAATCGCCTTCCCGGTCAAGGAGTCGCAGAATCTGTTCACAAACGACCCTTTGCTGGAGAAATTTCTTGAAGAATGCCCATTTTCGCAATTGCCCCAGAAAGGCTGCTGCCCGAGGATGATTGAGGGTAATGGCATCGGTTTCCTTTTCACGCAACTGATCATCGCGCCAAAAGTGAACGAGTTCCGATATATGGATAGTTGTGCCTCCCTTCGTCCACCCATCGGAGAGTTTTTGCAGTGTGACCGCCTCAGGTGCAGGGGGTTCGTACCGTTTGCCACGAAGCAGGCCCCCTGCCACAGCCGTCAGGAGTAGCGCCAGGCACAAGAGCACATCGACCAGCAAATCCGCAAGCCAGGCATCACCGCCCACTTCAATCCGCCTGTTCCTTGACGATCGTCTCTTCGGCAAGGTCCGGGAAGGTCACCTTGAGCGTTCCATCGCTGACTGTGGCGGTCTTGCCCTTGTAGGTACCGGAGTAGGTAATAAGGAACAACTCACGGGGAGCCATGTTCAATATCTCGGTATGCTTGATTCTGACTTCTTCAGTTTCACGAATCGAGAGCCCGCCACCCAGGGAGATGATCGGCGAGAATCGCCGTTCTTCGCCAAGATGATCCGAGACGTAGCTGGCGGTGCTGGGATCCGGCACCCGCATGAACAGCTTGGTATTGCAGTTGTCGAGAATGGTGTTGGCCCGGTCCTCGCCGACCTCGGCATACAACTGGCTTATGGACTGGCAGTAGCCGTGGATGAAAACGCCGGCGCCACCGGCCTTGGCAAAGAGATCCTCGATTCCTTGATAGAGCACCGACTGAGCCTCGTCGATGTGCAGAACCAGAGAAGGGGTGACATTTCTGCCGCTGGAGTAGACTCGGCCGACAAAAGCCTGGATCATGGAGATGATGACCTTACCGGCGGTGTAGGCAGCCCGCTTGGTGAGAAGCGAACCCAGTTGCACCACTAAGATAATGCCCTTGCCCTCTTCCAGGCGTTGGATGAAACGGTTTTCATCAGCCTTGCCAATGATCTTGCCGACATTACCCGAGGTCAGTTCAGTGAGCGCCACCCTGAGCGAGCTGGCCACCTTGGAGTAGTAGTCCGCCGGGGTGGACAGGATTTTCTGCATGTCCAGGGAGAGCTGTTTGGCCTCCGGGATATTGATATAATCGATCTTTTCCTTGAGCCGTTCCAGATCCTGATGACTGATATGGTTTTTGATATCGTTGAGATTGAAGGAAGGCTTTGCTCCAGCAACCTCAGCCAGCATGATCAGGGCCTGAACTACCACCAGGCTCACCTCATAAGCCACACCGAAGAAGTACGGTTCTCTGCCAATCGCCACCCCTGCGGTGATGTGGGCGACTAGTTCCTCGGGCATATAGTAGGACGATAGGGGATCGAGGATGGCGCTGTACTGGGGGAAGATGGGGGTAATCAGCATCAGATCCTCAAGGCGATCGGTATCCTTGGCAATTTGCGTGATCTTGGAGAACAGGTCGATGTCACCCTTGGGATCAATGGCCACCACCGAGTACCCTTTGCGGATATCCTGCTCGATGATGTGCTCCATGATCCTGGTCTTACCGACCCTGGTGGTACCGAAACACCAGAAATGACCCTTGCGGTAACTGTCGGGAAAGCCCAGATCCAGAACCGTCTGGGGATGATCGAGGTGGACGCCAGTGCCGATGTGGGTCCAGGGCTCCTGTTGTTTCTTTTCCTTCCTCCAGAACTTCATGGCAGCTTCTTGACGATTTTGACCTCAACCCGCTCTTTCAACTCTCGGTCAACGGCCAGGATAGCTGCTTTCGGTAGTCGCATAGTGGTCAGAACAAGGCTCTTGTAGCCCACGTATCGCTTGATGCAACGAAACTGGAATCGTTCCGCCCCGTCACCTAATTGATCCCGGAGGAGGGATTCCACCAGAGTTTTCGAGACCCGGTCCAAGACCACCTCAACACGAGGAGTACCGTTGAGAACAACCGGTTCCACTCGACGCAAGTGGAAGGCTCGACGTTGTCCAATCCGTAACCTCCCTGCATACCGTTCATGCACTCCAATCCGGTTCAGTGGACAGACGGCAATGATTTGCTCTCCAGGGATAATCTCGATCTCAACGTAGAAATTTTGTCCAGAATCGCATCTAACAATCTCTCCCCACGTGAGTTTCTTCTCAAATGACTTGTAATACCGAACCAACTTGACGACTGAAGCCATTGTCAGATGTTCTTCCAGATAATTCTTGAGCCGATTTCGGGAAAGAATGGCCGGAAGATTAAAGACACGTTGCGTGGTGAGGCCGCTTGAACTGCTGTAGGCTACGGCCTCTAAGCGCAGATTTTCTTGAAAGAAAACCATGACCTCCAAACGGTACCATCGTGAAAGAAGAATGGAGAAAGCAGACTCGATTTCCTGGATAACTTCGGCCCTGGAAAGGCCGTGTTGGTTGGCAAGCGATGCTATGATGGACTGCATAGAATGTTCATCCCCCTGACTTTGGTTGAAAGTGCGACCGATCAAATGGTCTCTCTTCATTTTTCAGGGGGGATGACCTTTTCTCTTGCCTGAGGTTATTTTTCTCGTTTACCGACCAAGAAATCTGTTCGACTATCCCGAGATTACCAACACTAACACTGTTTCAAAACTCATTGAGAAATGATTTTTCTGATATGTTGTTTTTGACATGAGCTTTGAAACACTTTTTTCTAAAACAGCCCGCTTTTTACGGTTGGGTATTTTGTGTCTCAAATAGGATCGTTTTCGTTACACTGATTTTTCAAAAAATTGTTTTCTCTGTCGCCGGAAAGCCAAAGCACAAAGTGTGCCATTCTCGAAAGTTTTGAGATTTTAAAATTCAGTGACATCGTCTTCTGACATTCAGTGCAATCGCCTTTTGACAATGACACTTGGTACAATCAACTTCTGAAAATGATAAATTTTTAAATAATGCTATTCAATTCTATGAATTGTAATTCATGGCGTTTTTTTACAGCTTGGAGTTCAACGCTGCACCATTGGCGGCGCTAAAGCTGCTTTTCTGCCCAAGAAAATATATACGCCTTTGTGGCCATTGCGTACCATGGTTCGCAGTGATATAATATAAGGAGAAACAGAAGTGGCACGACTGGCAAAACCCAAACGGGTCATCGTCTATGCGGATCAGGAGGGCAACGAGCCTTTTACCGATTGGCTCTATGGGCTGAAAGACAGCATGGGGCGAAAGCGCGTCTTGATCCGGATTGCGCGCCTTGAACAAGGGAACTATGGCGACTGTGAGCCGGTAGGGGAGGGGATCAGCGAATTACGCATGTTCTTTGGTGCCGGCTATCGGGTTTATTTTGGGGAAGACGCGGATAACATCGTCGTCTTGCTCTGCGGCGGCGACAAGGGAAGCCAGAAGAAAGACATCAAACAGGCAAAAGCCTATTGGCGGGAGTATCTGACCCATGAAGAACTATAGATCATTCAGCGACGTTGAAGAGTCCTACTTCCGCGACCATCCGGAAGAGATGGATGAATATATCATCCTCATGTTTGAGGAATACGCCAAGGACGGCGACACGGGGGCTTTGCTCTCGTCGCTGCGCGTCCTGAGCCGTGTCAAAGGCGTGACCAAGATTGCCGAAGAAACCGGCCTGAGCCGCAAAGGGATACAGAAAGCCCTCTCTGAAGACGGCAACCCAGAGTTTGCCAGCGTCAACGCCATCATTCACGCCATGGGCTACCGCCTGTCACCGCAAAAGCTGAATACATAGCCTTCTGTACCATTGGGCTTCAGACCCCAAAATGGAAAATCTCTAAATAATGCTATTCAATTCCAAAATTGTAATCAATAGCGTTTTTTACAGCTTGGTGATCACTATCCCTATCACCATTGTCAAATCTGATATCACCATTCTCGGGTGCAAGCGGACACCAGGCAATGAGGATAAATATTGCCTCTTAGAGGTGCTATGCGCAAATTGAACCCTCGGAAGAGAGAAGTCAGATAAACCGCTCCCTGAGAAGAAGGAAAAGTGGATCGCCTTCTAATCCGGATCGGTCAGCCTGGACGGCCTTCTTTGGGGTTACCCCAACATTTGCACTACCAGGGATTAAATTTAAACGTGCGACATGAATTTCCGCCCAACGCGCTTTTCCTTCGGGCACCACCAATAATCAGCCTGTGCCCACCCTGGTCGCATTTTCAGGAAAAACATATTCGAAAGCGTAAAGACCTCTCGCTTAACCCTCAATACATGACAAAAAAACTCCTTGCCAACCGAGCGTAACGGTTTTAAAATATGAGTAATACGTATAACGTGCAACAGGGGAGGAGCTATGCATAAACGAATGACCATTACCCTTGATGAAGCGGTCTATGACGGACTTTATCGAAGGATAGGAAAACGAAAAATGAGTCAGTTCATTGAAGACCTATTGAGACCGCATGTGCTGGACACGGCTCTTGAAGCCGGATACGAGGCGATGGCAGCCGACCAAGAACGAGAGGCCGAGGCACAGGAGTGGTGCAACGGTCTTGCTGGAGACATGGCTCATGAAACGCGGTGAGGTTTGGTGGGTGGAATTCGATCCGGCAGTGGGGAGCGAGATCCGCAAGACCCGGCCCGCAGTCATTGTCAGTAACGACGCAGCTAACCGGCACCTGTCGAGGGTTGTTGTTGTGCCGTTGACAAGCAACGTCAGCCGTCAGTATCCCGGTGAAGCTTTGGTGACGATGGCCGGAAAGAAAGGAAAAGCCTTGGCCGACCAAATCATGGCGGCAGATAAATCCCGGCTTAAAAATCAACTTGGTGGATTGTCCAAAGAAGATATGCGAGCGGTTGAAGATGCTATTCTGACGCATCTCGGAATGCCTAAGTAACCGGAGCCGCAAAACAGGGGGCGTAAATCCAAAGCCCAGAAAGTTTCGTCGGTAATTTTCTCAGGCTACCCTGTTAGATGCATAAATTTAAAAATAAATTGTAATTTAGGGGTGTTGAGCACAGTATAACTATACCCAAGCAACTCTTTAGTTTGTTCAGTATTAGACCAAGCGATGATTTACACGTGTTACAAGGTAGATGTAACTCACTGTTTATATTAGACCTCGAAAATTTCTGGGGTTCCGGCGTACAACCCCGAAATAGTGGCCGGATGGACATTGAATAGTCTGGCGGCATCCGCGGCTGTCTTCTTACCAGAATTAATCAAATGCAGGATCTCCTGTTGCTGGTGCGTCTTGAGTTTTGGCCGGCGTCCACCGGCACGACCCTGCTTGCGTGCCGCCTCCAGACCATTTCGTGTGCGTTCTCGCAGCAACATAAGCCTCTTTTGCCCAAGAGTTGTTTTGCCTGCCATCTGCCGGTAAAGGACAAAGCTTATGTGTTCACCCGTCCTCACCAACTGCCATGATCGTCGTTTGAGCCTATTCTTTGTCCAGAAGTTCACGAAATGAAACAACCAGGAAAGGAGGAAAAAATGTCATCAATACATTGGATCGAATCGTTTACAGAAGCACTCTCACTGGCCCGCAAAGAGAACAAACTCGTATTTGCTGATTTCTTCAACCCCAACTGAATTGGCTGCAAACAAATGGACGCGGTCGCGTACATCAATCCTGCAGTTATTTCGTTCGTCAATGAAAACCTTGTCCCCTTACGACTCCAGGCGTCAGATCCGGTGCTCGGCCCCAGGTACAAGGTCAAATGGACACCATCCCTCCTTGTCCTCGATGACGAAGGAGTTGAGCAGTACCGCACCCTTGGCTTTCTTCCGCCGGAAGAACTGATTCCATCACTTCTTCTGGGTATGGGAAAGGCGCAATTTAATCTGCCAAATCGGCCAGCGGCTTGCGGGTGCTTCAGCAAGGTTGTTGCCCAATACCCAAATAGCAGTTTTGCGCCAGAGGCAGTTTATCTTAACGGTGTATCTAGCTATATTGAGTCCCACGAAGTAGCAAACTTGATTGGCATCTATGATCGATTGACGGCGGAGTACCCCAAGAGCCCTTGGCTGATCAGGGCCGATCCTTACAGGCTGCTGAAAAAATAAAAGTGGGGTGGTGGATTATGACAATCCGAATGATTGTATATGGTGTACCGAATTCCACCAACCATCGAAGGGGCAGGTGTTTTGTCTTTGGCTGTTCCCTGTCTGCTGTTCCACCAGCAACCTGCCGATGGAGAGTAATTCCTCCCGACGCTTTTGGGACGGTACGGAGGACTTCATCGTGAGTTTCTTCCCTTTGTCAGTTGCCTGTGTTGGTCATTCACAGCTGCTGGTAGGGGCAGGAATTCAAATTGTCCTCCGTATTGGGGGGATGGTGGGTTCATCTAATGTTCTTTGCGTAGCAGGACTCTTGTTTTTTCGTTAGAAATTCAAGCGGACAATAATTTTGCCGACATTAAGATTTTGTTCCATTCTAGCATGTGCGTCGTTAATTTCCGAAACGTCATAAACAGAATCAATCGTCGGTTTTAATTGTCCATCGGAAAACATCGGCATGAACTGCTGGACGAATTTCTGGACGATTTCAGTCTTTCTTGCCACAGACAATGCACGCATAGTACTGCCAATCAGTTGCCAGCGTTGCAGCATCAGTTTTCGCAAATCCAGATTTGAGATGGTGTACCCACCCATCAAGCCAATGAGTATCAATTTTCCCTCCGTTGCAAGGCATTGAAGGTTCTGTTCGAAATAGGTGGCTCCTACAGGATCCAGGATTATATTGACACCATTGTTGCGGGTATATTCATTGGCCTTTGCAGCAAAATCATCGATCTTTGCATTTATTGCTAAATCTGCGCCAAAATTCAAACAAGCTGCGGCCTTTTCGTCCGACCGAACGGTGGCGATCACTTTCGCCCCGAATTGTTTCACCAATTGAATGACTGCCGGTCCCACTCCGCCCCCGGCGGCATGAACTAGAACAGTCTGGCCAGACTTCAGTCCTCCGAGCATGAAAATATTCAGGTAAGCCGTCAGAAACACTTCGGGAATGGCTGCGGCCTCTTCAAAGGAAAATCCCTCCGGAATTGCCATTGCCAGATCACCCGGCACTTTCACTTTTGCCGCGTATCCACCGCCAGGCAGCAAAGCACATACCCTGTCACCGATCGCCCACTGCTGCTTTGCGGAGGAGCCAACTTCCTCTACGATGCCGGCCATCTCCAATCCCAAAACCGTCGATTCGCCTGGAGGCGGAGGATATTTGCCGATTTTTTGCAACAGGTCAGCGCGATTGAGTGCAGTCGCCTTAACGCTGACCAAAATATCCTCGTCTCCCATCGCGGGATCTTCCCAGTCACCGACTGAGAGGCGGTGCGTATCTTTTTCCACCAAAACAACTTTCATGGTAACATCTCCCTTGCCTAACTATGCCTTGTTTAAAGGAAAGTCAGATCAGCCAGCAGCTTTGCTATTGCCTGCATTGTAATCAGCGACGGCCGTGCCCCACCCCAGAAGTGCCTTATTGCAATCGGTACGATCCAGGATCACCTCGATAAAAATCAACCCTTGGAAAGCTTTGGATTTCTTCAGGGCAGCCACTAATTCCTTTTCAGTGCGTACAACCAAGCTGAGGATTAGAGATTGACCCTTCAAAGTTTCCACCATGGCGGCGTAGTTCCAATTCTGGAGAATGTTGTAGGGACCATCGTGGATCATCACCTCAATGGTGTAAGCCCCATTGTTTAAAAGGAATATAATACCAGAATAGTTGTAACGAAGTATTGTGGACATCTCCTGGGCAGTCATCTGGAAGGAGCCATCGCCGATGAGTCCGATGACGCGTCTTTTAGGGTTGGCGGCGGCCAACCCTAGGAATGCCCCAACTGACCATCCAATGGAACCGTACTGCATCTGAATCTCGAATTTGCATCCATCCGGCAGATGCAGTTCCATGCCATTGAACCAGGAATCCCCGGTCTCTGCGACGATGGTTGTCGTGTCATCCAGGATTTCATTGATATGATGGAAAAGGCGACGGGTGGAAAGGGCGACTTCCTTGGGCGTTGCAGGAGAATTCACCTGCGGAGCCTCTTTGATTCTAAGATAAGCATCCAGGGAGGTGGGGTTAGGCGTGAGCTTCAATGCTAGCTCTGTCAAGAATTCAGATAGAACAATGCCATGATAGACTTGGCCTTCTACCAGGATACGTTCAGGCGAGGCCTCCACCATCCTTGCCGACTGAATGAGAGCCGAAAAGCCCACGGTCGTGTAGTCACTGAAGATGGGCCCGGCAAAAAGATAGGCGTCGCTTGATTCCACCACTTCGCGACATCCGGGCGAACTGGCGCTACCCCAGTAAATACCGATGAATTGGGGGTTGTTTTCAGGGAAAAAACTTTTTGCATTCGGCATACACGCCACCCCATAGGCGCTTTTCGCTGCCAAGCTTGCAAACGCTCCGATAGTGTCCCCCGATCGAAGCCTACTCCCTGCCACCAAAACCGGTTGCCGGGCTTTGTTCAAAAAAGCCGCGACGTGCTCCACGGCATGCTGTAATGAATTGGGGTCACTTTTCCGAGTGGGCGTCAAGCTCAAGGTGTTGGGTTTAGAGATCAGGGCGCTGGCCAGATTGCAGGCGATTTCAATGTACACAGGCTTCCGGACCGTAAGGGCAATCCGGATGGCCTCATCAATTCGAAAAGCTGCGGTGGAAGCCTCGCGGATCACTACTGCGTGAGCAGTTATCTCCTTGTACACCGATACAACGAACTTGCCGCCTTCCTCGGGATCTGCCAGGGTATGATGGAGGACCCGGTTTTCCATAAGGGATCTGACATTAGGGCCTCCGGAAATTACGATGACGGGCAGATCTTCTGCAAAAGCCCCGGCAACGGCATTCACTGCACTCAATCCGCCCACCCCGAAGGTGAGCACTAGGGCCGCCACCCCTTTTTCCCTCGCGTATCCATCCGCCGCGTACCCAGCATTGAGCTCATTGCAGCAATTGATCATCTTCAACCGGGGATTTTTAAGCAATTCATCCAAGAGAGATAAATTGAAATCGCCTGGAATCGCGAAGTAATCCTGGATTCCTACTTCTTCTAGGCGCTGGGCCAGATATTTGCCAACGGTCACTTGATTCATATGAATTCTTCCTTCTTATTGACTGGCTAGGATTATATCAGCCGAGGATGATAACGGGCCTGGGCTGGAAATTGCTGCGACGCTCTGCTCATTGACCGCTTCTCCTTCCTTGCTCTTTACCAGTAGTTTGCGAATCGATAACAATTCCTTTCGATGTTCTTCGGACGGCTCGGGGTACTCCATCTTGAGTCCCTTCAACATATCGATGATGACCCGTGAAATGATCAGCCGAGCATTTGCCTTGTCGTCGGCCGGAACGACAAACCAAGGTCCGCGTTTCGTGCTGGTTTCGCTCAGACAGGATTCACACGCTTTGGTGTACTTTTTCCAAAGAGCCCTTTCTTCAAGGTCACCTTGGCTGAATTTCCAATTCTTTCCTGGGGTATCAATACGTTCCAAAAATCGCTTACGTTGCTCTTCCTGGGAAAGGTGGAGATAAAACTTGATGATTCGAGTGCCGTTTTGGTGGAGATGCTTCTCGAAGTCTACGATGGAGCGAAATCGCTCCTTCCAGATTGATTTCGCATCAAGCAATTCTTGTGGAAGCCCTTGGGCACGGAGAATTTCAGGATGCACACGAACGATCAGCACTTCTTCATAATAGGATCGATTGAAGATGCCTATTCGTCCACGTTCCGGCAATCGCTGCGTGCAACGCCAGAGAAAATCGTGATCCAACTCTTCAGCACTGGGTTGTTAGAAACTGAAAACCTGGCAGCCTTGCGGATTGATACCGGACATCACATGCTTGATGGCACCGTCTTTGCCGGCGGCGTCCATGGCCTGGAAAATCAGCAGTACCGAAAAACTGTGGGGACAAGACACGAAACGGAATTTTACGTACGCTAAACCATTTTGCAGCCAGTTTTCACGCGTTCACGTTTGACTATTGCCAGTACAGTATTTTTGCTCAAGTCTAGTTGCCTTCCGATCTGCCGGTAGGATTGTCCGGCTGCCACCAATTCCAATACCTTCGGCGTCAACTTATCCGATTTTATTCGTTGCCCAAGGCGCCTGCCGAACACTACACCACGGGCCTGCGCCGCGATGACTCCGGACCGAACTCGCTCACGCAGCAGATCACGCTCAAATT
>JBBRBT010000016.1:0-74130 GCA_038205495.1 Desulfobulbales bacterium | reverse complement strand
ATCTACACCGATGAATTCATCATCCTCGACAGCTCCTGCCTGGCCGGCAAAGGTCGACTCCTCGACTTGCTCCATGAAATCACCAAAGTCCAGGTCAACCGGGCCCGCCATGCCAATCCTCTGACCATGCTGCCGGGCAATGTCCCTATTCAACGGCAGATGCAGAAACTCACCCAGCAAAGCGTTTCTTTCACCGTCTGTTACTTCGATCTCGACAACTTCAAACCCTTTAATGATTTTTTCGGCTTCGGTCGTGGCGACAAGGTGCTGCGCTTTGTTTCCGAATTGCTGGTCGCCAACATCGACGACCAAGTTGATTTTATCGGTCATATCGGCGGCGACGATTTTGTGGCGATCTTCCTCAGTACAACCTGGGAGACGACGGTCCAACGGATTCTTCAGCAGTTTGATGACAGCATCGGCGGGCTTTACAACGGCCATATCGGTTGCGTGATCACCGCCACTGACCGTGAGGGCAAGGAGCGGCAGTACGGGCAGATGACCCTGTCCGTCGGGGCGGTGGTGGTCAGACCTTCGGAGCTGCGCTGCCACATCGACCTCTCAGAGGCAGCGGCCATTGCCAAACATCATGCCAAGGATATTCCGGGCAGTTCTCTTTTTACCTATGAACTCGAACCCGTCCTCTCTCCGGTCATCTAACCCAATATTTTTATAGATAAACCCGAAAACAACAGCGAGTCCCTCATGCAAAAAAATCAGGCCAAGACAATAAAAAGCTGGATAACAGTGGGTGCCAAGCTGCTGTTCGGGGTTGCGCTTGCCTCCAATTGCTTTATCGGTGCACTGCTCTTCGTCAATTATAAGTCAACCCTGAATATGGAAGAGATGGTGGGCAGGGTGCTTGCTATCCGGGAAAGGGTGGATGTCAACCTCCGGGAAACAATCGTCAAACTGCAACATGAGTTCATCAGCCTGCCCCGGCTGTTCCTCATGGATCCGAAAAAAGAGATAGCAACTCAGGTGGAACGAGATTTTCAGGTGGAGGCGAAGCTACAGTTTATCGGACGCGAAGCCTACGCCGCCCTGTTTTCCCGCACTGAAAAACGGGACCTCGCCAAAGGCCTGGTAGTGGTACGCATCGACAACAACACCCTGACCTTCTCCCAACCTCTGCTCGACGCGCAGGGAACATTCACAGACGTGGTCGAACAGTGGCGCCTTGCCAGCGAACATCCGCAAGAGGATCTGGGTCGACTGCAGCACCTGATTACCGCAGCCTCTACCCAGCAAACGAGCGATTCCGGCCTGGAACAAAAAATCGACGAGTTGCGCCGGATTGCCACGGACAAGAGCATTGAAGCCGAGAAGACCCGGACCGAAATTTTGAGCTATGTCGATGAAATCAATGCCATGGAACGCCAGATGGCGAACACCAACAAACAACAGCGGCGCTTCAGCCTGTATGTTGGCTTGGCGACTATTCTCGGCAATGTCCTCATCCTTTTCCTTCTCACCCGCATCATCGTCGAAAAACCCCTGCACCGGCTCACCACCATTGTCGATGCTCTCGGTGCGGGGACCTATCCTGAAGTCCCCTGGCAGAACCGCCGCGATCAGATCGGAGTGCTCAGCGTGGCGATCAATCGCTTCCGCGAAGCCCTGCTTGCTCTCAAACAGGAGGAGGGGCGAAAGGTTGAGGAACAAGAGGTGATCGAAACGCTGGTGGGCACCATGACCGCCTCGATTCACCATTTGGATGATCGGGCCCGGCAGATGGCACAGCTGTCCCTTTCCCTCCAGGGGCTTGCAGGGATCACCGAACGGGAATCAAAGAATGTGGCCGGCCTTGCCAGTGATACCGCCATCCGCACCGATGAAGTCTCGGCCTCGTCCCTGCAAATCAGCAGTGTGGTCGGAGAGATTAATCGGCAACTCGGTTCGCAGGCCATCGAGGTAACACACATTATCGGTGCAATCGGGCAGGCACGACAGCAAATGGCGGAACTGATACAATCCGTGACCGAGATCGACACCATCGTCGGCGCGGTCCATACCATCACTGATCAGACCAAAATACTGGCGATCAACGCCACCATCGAGGCAGTGAAGGCCGGTGAACATGGCCGAGGATTTGCCGTGGTAGCCGATGAGGTAAAAAAACTCTCCCAGGATACGGCTCTCGCCACCCGTGACGTCCTGATAAAAATCGAGACGATCAATACCACCTGCCAGTCGTTCATCGCCTGTTTTGATTCCATTGACAAGGGAGCTGAGCAGCTGCATCGGGTGACAGCCGCCATCACCGAAGCCGTTGTGCTCCAAAAGAACCTGACCGGGTCCATCGTCGATCTCACCAATCACACCAGCGAAAACACCCAACAAGTTTCCGCCCGGATTACTGAGGTCAACGAAGCGGCAGACGGTGTCCTGCAGCTCTCTGTTGATGCCCATCGCTACGCCGATGAAATCGCCTCTTTGCTGGGTGATCTCCTGCGGGGATCGGTCCACAGGCTGGAAAGCCTGACCGCCCCGGACGGCAAGCTCGAGCCCTCCGGAGACCGGAAGCAGGAAAAGGCTCGCGTCTATAAACAGCGCCAAAGGTCAGAGCATCTGGGGGCTCTTGAGGGTGGAATCCAGACGGTTTGAAGGGTGCGAGAGGTTCGATAGCAGGGGAATAAACGCTGCGGATAACCCGCACCAGAGCTTCAATCCCCAGGATTCACCTTGCCGCTGCTGCTCCGCCCCTTCAAAACCAGGAAACCGGTGACTCCGGCCAAGACGGAGCTGAGCAGAACCGTGATCTTGGAACTTTGGACCAGGGCGGGATCGCTGAAGGCGAGCAGGGTGATGAAGATCGACATGGTAAAGCCGATGCCGCCGAGCAGACCGACGCCGAGGATCTGTTTCCAGGAGACCCCGGCCGGCAGCTGCGACACCCCGGCTTTGACCGCCAAAAAACAAAACAGGACGATGCCGAGCGGCTTGCCGACCATCAGACCGACGAAAATCCCCAGGCTATTGGCGGTTGCCAGGGCACCAATCCAATGACCGCTCAGCACAATGCCGGTGTTAGCCAGGGCAAAAAGCGGCATGATGAGAAAGGAAACCGGTTGATGAAGAATACCCAGCAGACGAGCGGAAGGCGAGGGTCCGTCTTCCTGCCCGAAAGGGATGGCAAAGGCGAGGAGGACGCCGGCAAGAGTGGCATGGACGCCCGAGCCGAGGAGGCAATACCACATGAGAATGCCCGGAATGAGGTACAAGGACAAGCGGCGCACTCCTAGTCGATTCAGCAGCAAAAGCCCAAAAAAAATGGTCAGAGCCGAGGCGAAATAGGGGAGCGAGAGGTCACGGGCATAAAACAGGGCAATAAGGACAATGGCACCCAAGTCGTCCATAATTGCAAAGGCGGCGAGAAAGATCTTCAGGGATACGGGAACCCGCTTGCCCAACAGCGCCAGCACCCCCAGGGCAAAAGCAATGTCGGTTGCCATGGGGATGCCGATCCCCGCTTGAGTGGGCGAGCCCTGATTCAACAGGTAATGAAGGAGCGCGGGCATCGCCATGCCACCGATGGCGGCAAAACCGGAGAGCGTCGCCCCTTTCAGATCCGACAGTTCGCCCACATACAATTCCTTTTCGATTTCAAGCCCGATCAGCAGAAAAAACACGGCCATCAGACCGTCATTGATCCAATGCTCGACACTGAATTTCAACCCAAGCCCCTCAAACCCTATCTTGCTCTGCCAGAATTCCGCATACCCCGTACCCAACGGAGAATTGGCAAGACTGATCGAGACGAGGGTGGCGAGCATCAAAACAATACCCGAGGCCTGTTCGCTTTTAATAAATTTGGCTAAAAGTCCGGAGGGTTGGGTTGTCAAGGTTGATAATCCTCTCACTGATCAGCAGGGGGCGCCCTCCCGCTTGATGCAACATTACGCCATCGACTGTTTTCCTGCGGTTTTTGCCAGGCCTTCATTAGGAAAAGAAACGTCCACGATGGCCCGGACCTCGGCAAGCCATTCCCTGCGCTGCGCCTCCGTGCTGGTGACCACAACGGAAAACATGCGGCGGTGGAAGGTTGTGACACCGCAGAGACCGAAGATGCAATTTTTCCAGATAGTTTCCAAGGGGTCGCCGAAAACCGCAGCTTCCCGCACCGCTTCCGTGTTGGAGGTATTGAAGACGACGGCCACCCGCGCTTTGAGCAATCCCTTTGGTACCCCCTCTCCAGAGTCGCCCGCCACAAAGGTATAGGCAATCCCCGGCCGAATCACCCTGTCCACCCATCCTTTCAAAAGGGCGGGAGGCTGCCCCCACCAATTCGGATGCACCACCAGGATGCCCTCCGCCTCGGCGATTTCCTGACAATGCTGGGCGACAAGCCGGGGCAAGGAGGCATCCTTGGCCATTTCTTCACCCAACAGCAGGGGATCAAATCCCTCTTGATAGAGATCATGGAAAAAGACACGGTGCCCGTTGTCTGTTATCTGCTGCACAGCTGCCAAAGCAATGGCATGATTGAAGCTGCCCTTTTGGGGGTGGGCGAGAATGACCGAAACTTTCATAGTCTGTGTTCTCTTTGGATCAAGTGATCAAAGGGTCGCGCACACGGCATCGACAGAAAGCACCCTGGCAAAGAGACCCTCGAGTGCGGCGAGGTACGCAGCCTGCACCTGTGCCGCCGCAACGGCCACCTCACCAAAGGACAGTGAGCGGGTGGCGCAGGCATCGTGGGCCACGATACATTGAAAACCCAGATCCGCAGCAGCCCGCGTGGTTGAATCGATACACATATGGGTCATCATGCCCGCAATAACAAGTTGGGTGATCTCCTGTTGGTGCAGGTGTTCGAGGAGCCGCGTTTCGCGAAAACTGTTGGGAAAATGCTTGGGCAACACGGTTTCCCCGGCAAGGGGAGTAACGCTTTTATGGATCTCAACACCCGGCGTATCGGGTCGAAAAAAAGGAGCATCCTGCCTGGTGGCGAGGTGCTGGATATGGATGACGGGCAAGGACTTCTCCCGGAAAACCTGCACCAGCCGCCCGGCTCGAAGCCCGGCCTCCGAGCTGCCGACCAGTTCCATGGCCCCGCCGGGAAAATAGTCGTTTTGAATATCGACAAGGACAAGCGCCTGCTGCATAGAATACCTCCTGTGGAAACCATGACCTGTGATGTTCGGCGGCGGGAACGACTGTTCTGGTGCCGCCGAACCTGCGAAAAATTGCGCTTTTCATGCGCGTAGAATCGTTTCGCGCGTACCTTATCTGCCGGGAAGCCCCGACCCACGTTTACCGCCCGGGATCAGCATCCCCACCCCTGCGTTACTGACCGGCCGCTTTGGTCAATGGCGCAAATTCGATCGGCACCCAGCTGTAGCGCCCCTTGCCATCCGCCCGGACATGACCAATGCCGGGAAAAGGCAGATGCATCCCGGCTACCAGGGATTTGCTGGCGGCCATGGCCTTCATGATGCTGCGCCGGGTGGCAATAGCCTGTTTCTGATCGATATCGAACTCGATGGAAACACCCGGCTGGGCAAACTGCACGGCATGGGCATGCACCAGATCGCCCCAGATCAGCAGCTTTTGTCCTTCGGATTCCACGGCATAGGCGGTATGGCCAGGCGTATGACCGTTGGCCTTAACCGCCTGGATTCCGGGCACCAGCACGCTGCCTTCCGTGAAGGTCTGCCATTGGCCGCTGGCCTGATAGGGGGCGGCGCTGTCACGGGCCATTTTAAAATACGGTTGCATCTTCTTGGGTGCCCCATCGGCTCCCTTCTGCGACAGCCAGAAGTCATTATCCGCCCGGGAAACGAAAATTTTAGCCTTGGGGAAAAGCGGATGACCGCCGGCATCGTTAAGCCCGCCTACATGGTCGCCGTGCAGGTGCGTGATGATGACCGTGTCCACCTGGGCCGGTTGATAGCCAGCGTTCTTCATATTCTGCAGCACGTAGCCGAGGGAAGGGCCGAAGAGTTGCGCGGCGCCGGTGTCGACCAGCACCAGATGACTGCCGGTGTTGATCAGATACGCGTTTACTGCCGTCTGCATCTTGGGATTGCCGACAAACATGCGGGACAGCAGTCGGTCCAGGTCGGCTCCGGCGATATTATGGAGCAGTTTTACGTCCAGCTCAATGGCGCCATCGTACAGGGCGGTAATTTCAAACTGGCCCAGCTGGAGGCGGTAATAGCCTGGCCCCTGGGTAGGGACCTTGGCGACTTCGGCCTGGACAAAAGGGACAAAACCCAAGAGGGCCACAGCCCCGAGGGCCAAGATGAAGCGGAAGAGTTTCAACATGGGTATATCTCCTTATGGACAATTGATCAGGCGGATACGTGGCCGCAGCAAGGACCTGTATCGCTACCCTCTCTGTTTTTTTTTGGGGTCCGAGCTTTTTGCGGGTGCAGAATCCGTCCGAGGCATCGCTCCAGCTCGGCAAAAAGACCTCCAGCGCCCAGCTGTCGCCACCATATTTGCCGCACCATAACTCCATCAGCTCCATAGAGGCCGGGGAGTCCGCATCACAAAAAAAGGTCTGCTGACAACGATTGCTCCGCTGGGTGCTAGGGTGTGGAGAGCCAGGGGCTCTGACACGAGCGCTTTCTAACCGTAGAGGCACTGTAATCAAATTTTTTACGATGTCAAAATATATGCGGTCCCCCGAAATCTTAAACCTCTCTGTCTCGAGGCGAGCTTGGCTCTATCGCCCCACGAAACGGAAGATCCCAAGCCGTGCAGAATGTTTTTTCTGGCATTTCCCGCTCCGGGTCCCTATAGATTAGGTATCATTGGATTAGGTATCATTCCTCATCATCAGGAGGCGCCCATGTTACCCGGAAAATACAAGACGTTCTTCCAGCGCATTAAGAAACAGATCCCCGCCGAACAGCTCATCACCGATTCCCTCCGCACCCTCACCTTCGGCACCGACGCCAGCTTCTACCGGCTGGTCCCCAAAATCGTCATCAACGTCAACACGGAACGGGAGGTGCAGCTGATCCTCCGCGAGGCGGGCAGGCTGCGATTACCGGTCACCTTCCGGGCCGCGGGCACCAGTCTCTCCGGGCAGGCGATCACCGATTCAATCCTGGTGCGTCTCGGTCCGGGATGGAACCGCTACCGGGTGTTCGACAACGCCGCCAAGATTCAGCTCCAGCCCGGCATCATCGGCGGCCAGGCCAACCGCATCCTTGCTGAATTTGATCGCAAGATCGGCCCGGATCCGGCCTCAATCGACAGCGCCAAGATCGGCGGCATTCTCGCCAACAACGCCAGCGGCATGTGCTGCGGAGTCGAGCAGAACAGCTACCGCACCTTGGATGCCATGCGCATCATCCTGGCCGACGGTACGATCGTCGATACCGGTGACGATAAAAGCAAGGCCGCCTGCCAGCGCAGCCACCCCGCTCTGGTGGACGGCCTGGCAGCGCTGCGCGACCGGGTGCAGGCCGACCAGGAACTGGCGGACCGGATCCGCTACAAGTTCAAGATCAAGAACACCACCGGCTACAGCCTTAATGCCCTGGTTGATTTCACCGACCCCTTCGAGATCATGCAGCACCTGATGATCGGTTCGGAAGGGACGCTGGGCTTCATTGCCGACGTTGTCTACCGGACGGTGATCGAGCACCGCCACAAGGCCAGCGCCCTGATTTTTTACCCGGATATCCAGACGGTCTGCGAGGCCGTGGTCATCCTCCAGCAGCAGCCGGTGGCGGCAGCGGAACTGATCGATCGCGCTGGTCTGGCCTCGGTCACCGGCAAACCGGGGATGCCGACTTTTCTTAACGAGCTGGCGCCTGCGGTCACCGCCCTGCTCATCGAAACCAGGGCGGAATCGGCGGCAACGCTCGCCGAGCAGATCGAGCAGATAACCGCCAGCCTCGCCACGCTGCCGACCGTGCGGCCGATCGAATTCACCGCTGTGCCCGAAGAATTCAATCAGCTGTGGAAGATCCGCAAAGGTCTCTTCCCAGCGGTCGGCGCCGTTCGCCAGACCGGCACCACGGTCATCATCGAGGATGTCGCCTTTCCCATCGAACATCTCGCCAACGCCACCCTGGACCTGCAGGAGCTGTTGCGCAAATACGGCTATAACGAGGCCATCATCTTCGGCCACGCCCTGGCGGGTAATCTCCACTTTGTCTTTACCCAGGATTTCTCCCTCCAGAAAGAGGTGGTGCGCTACCGCGACTTGATGGATGAGGTGGTCAAACTGGTGGTCGAGAAGTACGACGGCAGCCTCAAGGCAGAACACGGCACCGGCCGCAACATGGCCCCCTTTGTCGAAAAAGAATGGGGCGAGGCGGCTTTTACTCTGATGAAAGAAATCAAGGCGCTGTTTGACCCGCATGGGCTGCTCAACCCGGGCGTCATCCTCAACAGCGACCTCGAGGCCCATATCAAGGATCTCAAACCCCTGCCTCCTACCCATGAACTGGTCGACAAATGCATTGAATGCGGTTTCTGCGAACCGATCTGCCCGTCCCGCGACCTCACCTTCACTCCCAGGCAGCGCATCGTCGGGCGCCGGGAGATCAGCCGACAGATGGCCGCGAGCACGCATCCCAACGACCTGAAACAGCTGGTCAAGGCCTACCGCTATCCGGGCATGAATACCTGCGCCGCCGACGGCCTCTGCTCCACCCTCTGCCCGGTGGGCATCGACACCGGCAAGATGATCAAGAGTTTGCGCGAAGAAGCCAACGGCCAGCTGGCAACAACGATTGCCCTCTATGTGGCCGATCACTTCAAGAGGGTCACCCGTTCGGTGAGCGGCCTGCTCAACACAGTGGATACCCTCCACCGGCTCACTGGCACACCGTTTATGGAAAAGGCCTCCCAGGTGGCTCACACGGGCAGCGGCGGATTGGTGCCGCTGTGGAACCGGGAAATGCCCGCCGGGGTGCCGGCCCTGCGTCCCCTTGCCGCCCCTGCCGCCGATCAGCCCCTGGTCGTCTATTTTCCGAGCTGCGCCAGCCGGGCCATGGGTGGACCTGCAAGGGGCGAGACCAACCGGACCCCTCTACCGCAGAAAACGGTCGGGCTCCTGGCAAAAAGCGGATACGGGGTGATCGTTCCCGACAACCTTGCCGGCCTCTGCTGCGGCCAGGCCTTTGAGAGCAAGGGATTCAAGCGCCAGGCTGATCAAAAGGCCGATGAATTGAGCGATGCCCTGCTCAAGGCCACCCGCGACGGCGAACTGCCGGTGCTCTGCGATACCAGCCCCTGTCTGCAACGGATGCGCGCCACCTTGGACAAACGGCTCCGGCTCTATGAACCGGTCGAGTTCATCCTGGAATTCCTCCAGGACCGCCTCGTTTTTTCACGGAAGAAAGATCGGATCGCCATCCACGCCACCTGCAGCACCCGAAAAATGGGGCTTGACGGTAAACTCAGGCAACTGGCCCAGCTCTGCGCCAACGAGGTGGTCATGCCCGAGGACATCTTCTGCTGCGGCTTTGCCGGAGACCGGGGCTTCAGCTTTCCGGAACTCAACAAATCCGCCCTCAGCGGCCTCAAGGAGCAGGTCTACGGCTGCGAGGCAGGCTATTCAACCAGCAAAACCTGTGAGATCGGCCTGGCCCTGCATGCCGAGATCCCCTACCGTTCGATTCTCTACCTGGTCGACGAGGTGACCGACCCCTTGAAATAAGCAAAGGTGACAGGAAAGCAAACCTAGCCCCGCATCCTCACACGACAAAGCCCCCGGCAGATTATTGCCGGGGGCTTTGTCGTGTGGATACCTGCCCACTGAGTTTTCAAAAAAAATACAATTCGCCGCCCGCCGAGGATTTGCTTCTCTCAACGAATGCATTCAAGAAGAGAAAAAGTCAGGAATACCTTCCCTTCAATACCCTCCGTTCTTTCTGGATATTGATGCTGTCCCCGGAACCACCCCAGAGCTATCATCTTTTTCTCTTGTCCGGGCTACTTGCTTTTAGGATATCCTTCCCGCTGCGGAATGATTTACATGGCAAGGGGATGTTCGGGGTTAGAGGGGGCCATTGCCACTGAGCCGGTCGGCGAGGTCCGGGAGCGGATGAAGGGGCAAACTGTCTGAGCGCAGCGAGTTTTTGCCCCGCCGGTTCCGGGCCTTGGTGACCGGGGTCGTCTCAGTGGCCTGGCTGCCCTTTCTTTTGGTTCTTTTTCTTTGGGCACGCAAAGAAAAGAATGGAAAGCCCGCAGGGATTGCCTGGTCTTGTTCCTTGGTGAATGCAGATACTGTCTCCCGAACTACCCCAAGATTTAAATTCACTTTGACCCCTTTTATTGTACTTTTATTGTACTTTGACCCCTTTTATTGTACGCTACTTGATAGCAGAAAGTATTTCAGATTCCAGTGCGCCAGTAGAGAGGCATTCTGTTACTTGCCCCTCTTTGTTGGGAGAGAATGCCCCACGTCCACCATAATTGAAAGTAATGGTGTCTGTCGATGTTTGCGGAATATTGTTTGCTACTGGTATTACGGTAATCTGTCGTTGAAGAACATATTTAGTATTCGCAGTTACTTTTGTTTGATTTTTAGCAATCTCCTCGAATACCACGTTGACCCTACCTTCAAGGGATAATCGACGGTTAATACTGAACAACCCTTGACCATTCATAACTTCATATTGCTGTTGTGCTTTTGCCCCTGGAAACTCGTAGGTTCTCTCTCCTCTGGCATTTTTCACATAAGATTTCACCCTGCCACAATCGATATATTTCTCGGGATCACCGCTGTAAGAAATATTGATAAGACCTGAAGATTTATCAATATTATTAATTACAAAAAACTGTTTTCCCAGTTCAGGCACACTGCTATTCCAAACTGAATCACGAGCCTTTTCGATGATTTTCGAATTGTTCGCAGCACCGGGTTGGGCGGTGGGTCCAGTATAATCAACCTTTCCAGCACATCCACCTAGGAGTAGAGTGATTAGAAACAAAGGCACGTATTTCATTTGCGATTCCTCGAAAGTTATGGTGTTGGATTATTTGAGTAATAAACAGAATATCACCCACGATATTGACAGGCCGAATTTCCTTTTTTGGGAACATAACAACAACAGACAGGGGACACGGTTTCCCTTGCCATTTAGAAGCGCGACCATCCCTCTATTTACATAATTTCTTTATCTATTTTTCAAATACGCTTTCAAGTCTCTGTAATAATTTTCGTGCGGACCGATCATTATAAGCTCAAGACTTTCTTCATTAACGAAGCGATAGGCGAGAAGATACGGTTGGGTTTGCACATTGAACTTATAAACAAAAACATCTCTCAAATCGCCTTTCTTTTAGGAACCGGCGGAGGAATTTTGAATACTTTGTTTGATTGCATCGTCTAACACTTATTTTTGTTTCTCACTGAATTTTTTGACTTTTTCCTCGAAGGATTGTGACTGATATATTTTCATCGACTCTCAGCCAAATTGATATTCTGATTTTCCATCTTGATTTAACTCCTCAATCCCAATCAAGATTTCCTTAATAAGGTCGCAGGTCAAATCTGGATTTCCTTCAGAACATTTACCGATTCGAGCCCAATGTTCAATCTGGCCGGTTAAAGATCGATGCTCAATTTTGTTGTTTTTTTTGCTTCTCCCACCAATGCATCAGATATTCGTACTGCGGTTGCCATTTTCCATCTCCACGATTGAGTTTATATCATGGCATACTTTCACGACATATAATTGCATAATGCAACTTTATGTCTCATTGAGGAGCAACTGGAGCCCGACCGCCTTTTCTTCAACTGCCACCTTCTGCAGCTTTGATGGTTTTGCAAAAAGTTGATTTCTGTCATTTCAGGGAGCACAGCGACGAGAAATCTCTCTTATCCCAGAGAATTCTCGCTGCGCTCGAAATGGCATCCGAGGAGATGAAACAATTCAGGATTCACATCGCGGGCATGGCCCGCGAACAAGGTTCAGTATCAAGCAGGCAATCAGTCCTTACCCGCCACGCCTTTACAAGCGGCCTTGTTCACCGTCTCCTGGGGATGATCGAGGCAGTATTGCTCGCGGTTGTGGCGAAAAGCGAGCAGGTGCTGCTGGATGGTCGCGCCATTCAGATCCGCGCCGAACCCCCCGGGCTCGGCCGCAGGGCCTGGGGAAAACAATCGAGCCAGAACCTGCTGCCCCACCTCACTGCGATAGTGGGAATGCTCCCAATAGTTTTGCATCCCCTCCCGGCCGGTTGCCTGGGGCACGGCCTCGGTGGTAATGGCGTTGTATCCTGAAAAATCCATAAGCCGGATATCGCAGCCTTCCTGTCTGCGTGCCTCCACCAACTGCACGATTTTCTCTTTCCAGCGATCCAAATCCTGCCCGTTCGTCTCCCAATACGATAACTCGGCCAAGGCGTGGACAGGGTGGAGAAAGAAGCGGAAGGCCGTTCCCTGCCGGCAATAGTCACGGGTCACTGTCTCAAGCAGTTCCAGGGAGGCCTGCTCATCGGCTGGATGGCCCAGGGGATCCTTTTTATGAATGATCTTGTCAAAGGCCTTGGGGGTGCCGCCTTCATCCGCCATGATGTATTCCAGGCACTGGGCCGATTTTGTCCCGTAGGTGGCCAAGATCGGCAGGCATTGTTGGGCGGAAGGGTCAAAGACGATTCTGACGGCATCCGTGGTCATGGTCAGGGAGAGTGCTCGCTTGAGGTTGAGCAGAAAACGCTTGAGAGGGTAATGCGGACCCTGGGCCACCAGATCTTTGCTCAGATCCGTATTGCCTGTTTTTTCCCTGAACTGCCAACCGTACTCAAGGCCCCAGACCACAATCTCCGGTCGATGGAAGGCACTGGTATGGTGGAGCAGGCTGATCGCATCTCCCAAGGTGGCGCCACTGATTGCCAGGTTGAAGACCCGCTTGCCGCGAAAGACAGGGGCGTCGGTGGGCAAACCGATTTCCGCACGCGAACTGCCGAGGTAGACGACCTCCGGTTGGTAGCGATAGGCCGCATAGGTCTTTGCCCAAGGGACAATTTTCTGCTGCGCCGGACTCAACCGCTGCAGCAACGGCGTATCCCATTGATGCAAATAATAGGGATCGAGCCAATAGTTGCAGGTGACCACAGCTGCCAGCAGGAACACGGCGGTCAGGCCCAGGGCCCAGAAGTAGGAACGGAGACGGGTCGTTGGAGAGGTGTGCGTCATGATCACTCAGAATTGCGCATAGATGAAATCTTGGGTCTTATCCATGCTCAAGAGACAGAGAGCAAGGAGGATTCCGGTCACCACTCCCCACCGTAGGCTGGGGAACCAGCGGACACCGAGGATGGAAAAAGAAGCGGGTTTATTTTCAAAACGGCTGTCAAGATGGAGCACCACCTCGTTGGTGTTGGGCAGGTACAAGGCGATCAAGGCACTCAGGGCGAGCATGCAATATCCCAGAGGCTCGATGCCGGTGACAGCGGCAAAGCCGTTGCCGCCGACCATCCCCGCCAGCATCTTCAATGCCGAGGGAACATCGGCCGCCCGGAAGAAGCACCAGGCAAGCATGACCGCCAGAAAGGTCAGCGCCCTGTTGGCAAAAGCAACCAGTTTTCCCGGCGATGGGGTCCTGTCGCCCCTCAGGGTGCGCCATCCGTGCTGGATGCACAGATACAAACCGTGCAGACCGCCCCAGATGACAAAGGTCCAGTTGGCACCGTGCCATAATCCGCCCAGCAGCATGGTCAACAAGAGGTTTCGATAGCGCGCCAGTTGGCCGAAGCGGTTGCCGCCCAAGGAGATGTACAAGTAATTACGAAGAAAACGCGAAAGAGAAATGTGCCAGCGCAGCCAGAAATCACTGACGCTGGACGCCTTGTAGGGTGAGTTGAAATTAAACGGTATCTGAAAGCCGAAGAGGCGGGAGACGCCTATGGCCATGTCGGAATACCCGGAAAAATCAAAGTAGAGCTGGAAACTATAGGCAAAAACACCCAGCCAGGCTTGCAGCAGCTGCGGATGGTCGCTGCCGAAGGCGGCATCCACCAGGGGCACCAGGTTATCGGCAATCAATAATTTTTTGGCCAGGCCAAAGGCAAAAAGGGTCAGACCGACCGCAAAATTATTGGCGCTCACCTGGTACTTGTTCTTGTCGGCAAACTGCGGCAGCATGTCCTTATGATGCAACACCGGTCCGGCAACAATGTACGGGAAATACGAGGCGAAAAGCATGTAATCCAAGACAGGGAGTTCTTTAACCTTACCGTAAAAAGCGTCCACCAGCAGGGAGAGCTGGGTAAAGGTGAAAAAAGAAATCCCGATGGGCAGCAGGATCTGCAAGGGCGGAATATCCTGGGCCGCAAGACCGTTAAAGGAGGCGATGAAAAAATTGGTGTATTTGAAATAGCCGAGCAGGACCAAATTGAACAGCACCGCCGCACTCAGCCAGGCCTTTTTCGGTGTTGGGTTGGCAGCAAGGATCTGCCTGCATGCAAAATAATTGCACCCCATCGAGAGTAACAGGATCGGCAGGTAGCGATAATCCCACGAACAATAAAAAAAGAAGGAGGCAAGAAGAAGCCAGGCGGCAGCCCCTTTCCGGCTGCGGCGGCCTAGGAGGAAAAAAACCACGAGGGTGATCGGCAGAAAAAGGAAAAGAAACTGAAACGAGTTAAAAATCATAGGGTTTCCTCAGGACATACGTTCCATCATCATGGAGTCAAATTGCCGATGCAGCAGCTTCAAAAATGTGCCATTGTCAGTGTACGGGTTCGGCAGGTTCAACATATTCCAACAACAATACATTGAGGTGAAAAGCCTTGTGCGTTCCGGAGCCTTCAACTTTATAAGAGTATCAATACTATCAACGAACAGAGACTGCAGCGCACAGGACCCGGCATCGCCAGGAGGAACGAGAGAAAACACCCCGTCAGACCAGCGCTTCAACCAGACGGTGGCGCAGGCCTGTTGAGTACCCTGGACAAGACACTATCTGCAAGCGGATTTTTACTGTCAGAAGGGTGATCTCCAAGGGGGAGATCGCCCGCATGTCAACCACGCATCGAGAGGAGGAGGTCATGAAGCTGATTCAAGTCGCAGTCACGGCACTACTGTTAGCATCCATCCCCTGTGTTTCCCTGGGAAAGGAGGCGCAGACCCTGGACGAACTGGTGCGACAGTACGATGCATCGAGTTGCAAGGAGTGCCACCAGGAAATCTACACCCAGTGGGAGCAGTCGCTCCATGCCAAGCCGATGCTCGGCCCCATCGGCCGAACACTGGCGACCTTCCAGGGCTATGTCAATTCCAGGGACACGGAACTTAAAAAATCCCGTGAGGTAGCCCCCGGCATGAAGGCGTTTCTCAAGCCCTGCGTCGAATGCCATCTGCCCCAGATGATGGACGCCTCTGAGAGCGTGGCGGACGAGATCGCCAAGGCCATTGTCGACGGCGATGAAGAGGTACTGAGCAAACTCCGGATAACCTGTGTCGTCTGTCACAACCGGAACGCCATCCTGCGCAAATTCCGCGACGGCAATCCCCAGCCGGGCGTCATCTATGGCCCCACATTCGCGGGCCCCCACGCCGACAAAAATTTCACCACCGCAGCAAAAAGCGAGATGCTGCGGGACACGGTCTTTTGCGCCCAGTGTCACCAGGGACCCAATGTCCAGCACTATGACGAACCAATGTGGTGCACCTCCACCTTCGACAGCCACCAGCAATTTTATGTGCCCATGGGGGGAACCGAGTCCTGCCAGGACTGCCATATGCGGAAAGAGGGCGGTCACCGCTTCCCGCCCAACTATCAGGATAAAGCCCAGACCTCCAAACGCCTGAGTGAGTGGATAGACTTGCATGTTACCGCGATCGGTTATCGGATGAAACCCAATGCCAAAGAGTTCCTCCCCTTGGTGGTCATCAACAGCGAGGTCGTAAGCCGGATTGGCCACCGCTTTCCCGACGGCTGTCCATCGCCCAACCGGGTTACGCTTGACTTCAAGGTCAGCACCAAGGACGGCAGAGAATTGTACAAGGAAACCAAGACCTATATGCCGCAACACAAGCTGGGCTATGACGAAAACACCATGGTCTACGCGGCCAACCGCAAACTGACGCTCCTCCGCGACACCAGCCTGCAACCCTTTGTGCCGAGAAAGGAGACCCTTGAGGTACAACTCCCAGACGACGTGCAGGATGCGGTGGTGGAAGCGACCCTCACCTTCCGCCAGTTGCCGGGCGTACCGGAAGCGGAATTTCCCATCCACACGGTCATCAAGTCTGTCAGTCTCAAGAGGTAAGGACCTGATCACCCGTACAAAACAAAGCCCCGGCAGATTGTGCCGGGGCTTTGCTTGTATGCCACCTCACCTGGTTGGAAACAAAGGTCACGGATGGTATTCCACCCCTGCGGCAGAGGTGACGCAGGCCGTAGGAACGAAGGAAAAACGTTTCGCCCTCACCCTGTCGTTTGGCTCCTGTCAGGCTGCTGCGTAAAAGCGCCTACAAGCTTATCCATGAAGGAAAACAGCATTTCCACGCTATATCCGGCCAAAAAAGCCAGAGTGAACGGAGAAATTGTCCTGAAAAGCTCCTGATTTGCCTCTGGTTTAAAAAACCACCCCACGACCAAACCGGCGAGCAGCCCTAGAAAGATGCGAAGTCCGTACAAGATGCCGGACTCTCTGGAATAGGTGACACTCAGGATTTTTGCAGGAAGACTGCGTAACACATAGATACAAGCCCCCAGCCAACCGTAGAGCAGAGGCAGCAGATTCACCTGGATAGCCTGAAGGGCAAATTGAGCCGAATTTCGGGTACGGGCGGATTGCCGCATAACCGAAGTTGATCGTAAGGACCTGCTTTGCGCTTTGACGTCGGGCTGTACATTGGGAGGCGTAACTATTGCGGTGGACCGGGGGTCCCCTGATGGGATTTCATCTCCCCTGGTCGAAGAAAACCATTTCCAGACCTTGTCCTGCGCTTTGAGGTCGGGCTGTACAGTGGAAGGTGGCACTGTTGCGGCGGACCGGGAGTCCGCTGAGTGGATTTCATCCACCCAGGTCAATAAAAACCATTTCCAGACCTTGTTCCAATCCTCGAGCATGGCGTAACTCATTTCTACCTTTTGCTCGAGGGTAGCCATCGTTTCATCCACTTTGTTCAGTTCAAGGGTATCTGCCGGGGCAGTCGTCCCTGTCTTGGCAAGGAGTTCTTTCTTGGTCACCCGCAGGGTATCCATCTTGACCGGCAATTCCTCGATGTTGGTGATGAGAGTTGAGCCAATCGACCAATATATCTGACATAGAAGAACAAAAATAAGGGCGACAAACGAAAGCCATCGAAACCGCCTGATTGCTTTCCTGGCAATGGAGATCGGACGCCTGTCCCAGAAACGCAGCAACGATCGTTCACCATAGTCATCACAGGTACATTTCAAGCTGGCAATAGTCACCGGAAGCACCATTTTAGCAAGGGTGTTCAAGGCCTCCCATAACTCAAACTCGGCTCCCGGGGTTATTATTGCATCGGTTTTGAGGAGTTGGCGCATCCGCGCGACCGCTTCTGCGCTCTTCTTGTCGATTGGCAGACCGTTTCTCGCTGCAAACGACAGCAAGAGCTGCGCCTCGCTTAAAGACGTCTGGAGGTCAATGTCCGGGTTGTTTTTTTCAGCACGTTGATCCATGGGGAAACCTTGCTGTTACCTGTTGATTCCATCTTCTATCGTATTTCGATATCCCATTCACAGTCTTCGTTGTTCTCTCCGCATTGCACCGGTTCATCGTCGGCATACACCAAAACCACACGCCACCAGCCAGGGCGGACGTTTTCCTTCATGCTCCAGGTTCGCCAATCGAAAAATGCCCTGTTCTCCAATTCGAGTTCGAGCTTACTCAATTGTGCCTCCCGCCCAATCGAGAGATTGACCGCAGTCTTCAACTCAGGATTTTCCTCCCAATTCTTATATTCGCCGACCAACTTAAACCATTTGTGACGAATAGGCAGTTTGCCCTCAGCTCTCAGGCGCTCCAAGGCCCGTTGCTTCCCCTGGATCCGCATCCAAAAATAGAGGGGCTGGCACGGCGCGCTTTCATCGTATTGCTGGAGATACTGATGATCCCGGACACCATCGGTCCAGGCAACGTCGGTAACTTCTATTATTCGTTCCGTGGCGTGCAACAACCCGACCGACAACAACAATCCAGAGCAGACCACCATGACAGAGGCCCGAAGGAACCGGTGACAAGAACGTTTCAGTACACGTTTGCTTTGATCTCGATCCATGATGACCTCTTTGTGCAGATGTTCAAGAATCTCTCTCCGAAAGGGGGTGGTTAGACAAATTGGACAGCCAGGCAACTCGCTCACCTCACCAGAGCAGACGTTGCCGGGATGCAGCTCCGCCTGAAGAAGCAGAGGCGTAGGCAGATTACGCTGTGGCCAAAGCAGCCAGCACCCTTGATTGCAGCTTGTAAGTAATTATGTGCAGAGGCAAAGACAAATAACAATAGAGGGAAAACATAGATATAATGGATAGAAAAGATATCAAGCCAAGAACTTTATGGAACTGTTCAGGAGAGGAGAGGTACATATATTAGCAATGAACTTCCGGTAGGGGGGAGCTTTGGGGGCAAGGAGGAGGACATCGTCAGGGCGGCGGGTGGCCAGTGTTTAGGACCGGGTATCTGTCTTCAAAAAAAATCGGCAGATTGTAGCCTCCAGGTTCTCTTTTGTTCACGTATCTCCCGCCTCATTTCCGGCCTGCTCCGAAAAAAGCATCAAGCGCAACGGGAATCTCACCAAAAATTCGTCCAAGATCAAATTGTTGTGCACAACATTCGACCTTATAATCTAGCAAAATATCAATCAAGGGTGATTCGCCGGGTACTCTGTTGTATCATCTTAAAACCCTGATGAACAATAACCACTATTCCTAACCCTACGGCACCCTTGCCACCCCAGAAAAAAAAGTCACAAATGAACCTCAAGCAAACCCTGCAGACTCGTTTCCCTGAGATCGACCCCGTCCGATTGCCCGGCGGGTTCGACCGGGTGGGGGATATTGCCGTGGTCATCATCCCGCCGGAGCTGGCATCGCGCCAGCAGGAGATCGGCGAAATAATCCTGGCCCTGCACAAAAATGTCCGGGTGGTGGCCAAACGCGACGGCCACTACGGTGGCGAATACCGTACCCTGCCGATGAGGGTCATTACCGGGGAGGAGCGCCTGACCACCCTGCACCGAGAAAATGGGATCAACCTGCACCTCGACCTGAGCCAGGTCTATTTTTCGGTACGCTCGGCCCATGAACGGGCCCGGATTGCTGCTCTGATTGAACCGGGTGAAACCGTGGCCGTCCTCTGCTCGGGTATCGGCCCTTTTCCCTTGATCATTGCCCGCCACAGCCAGGCGCGCGAGGTGCTCGGTATTGAAATGAATCCCCGTGCCCATGGCTATGCGATCAAAAACCTGGCTGCCAATCGCAGGATCAACAATGTCGGCTGTATCGAAGGCGATGCCGTCCAGGTGCTGCCAGCCCTTGCCCGCCGATTCGATCGCATCCTCATCGTCCTGCCCCATGGCGGCGAAATGCTGCTCCCCTGCGCCCTGGATGCCCTCAAACCGGGCGGACAGCTCCATTTCTACGACATGCAGAGCAAGGGTTGCAGCAGCGCTACCCAGGCCAAGGTCGAGGCCGCCTGCCGACTGCACAACCGCAGAATGCAGCGGCACGGGCTAACCACCTGCGGCCACTGCGGGCCGACCGTGCATCGGGTCTGCCTGGATGCAACTCTCAATGCAGTTTAAGTGCGTGCCGAAGTTTCCCTTCCTCCAGTCACTTTGTTTGCAGTTCTTGACCGCCTGTGCTATTTTCAACCATCTTCGCGAGTGCTGCGGTACGCAGTCCGCCAACCACCAACGTAGGAGACAAACCCGTGGACAACAATGGCTACGTTAAAAAGCAGACCCTGTATCTGGCCATAGTCGCCGCCCTGGTCATCGGTTTTCTCGGCGGAGTCGTCTATTCCGTCTACCGCTCTCCCGCTGCAGGCGTTCAGTCGCAGGCCCCGGATCAACATAAAGATGCCTCCGAGGCCGTCACCTCTCTCGAAAAGGCCACCCGCGACAAACCCCAAGATGGTCAGGCCTGGGTGGAACTGGGCCACGCCTATTTCGATACCGGCAAGGCCAAAGAGGCTATCGCCGCCTATACCAAAGCCCTTGAACTGCTGCCCGGCGACCTTAACGTCATGACCGACCTCGGGGTCATGTACCACGAGGATACCCAGCACCAGAAGGCCATCGATGTCTTTGACCAGGTGTTGAAGCTCAATCCCAAGCATGAACAGGCCCGGTTCAACAAGGGCGTGGTCCTGCTCACCGGCTTTAATAATCGTAAAGGTGCTCTTGCCGAATGGAAAACGCTGGTTCAATACCAGCCCATGGCGGCCGCACCCTCCGGCAAGATGGTGAGTGATCTGATCGATCAGCTGGAGAAAGAGGATCAGGCAAAAAAATAGGGGCGCACAGCAGGCCCCTACCGGTGACGACCGGGCAAAACCGGCAGACTGCCATCAATTGCACTGATTGAAAGCATCGTCGCAATTGACGGGAAACGCCCGGTTTCCCGCTTGACAGCTATTTTCATCACCTATATATTTTTGATTCTTTTGTGCATTCTTGTCGAATAAACTGTTTTTCTAGTGCAGCAACACATCCTGAGCGGGACCTTCAACCAAAGATAGGAATACTTTATGAGTAAAATCACAGGTTCACAAGCCATTATCAAATGTCTTCAGGAAGAGGGAGTGGATCTTCTTTTCGGGTATCCCGGCGGTGCTGTCATTGAACTCTACGACGAACTGTGCAAGAGCAGCATCCGCCACATCCTGGTTCGCCACGAACAGGGTGCGGTGCATGCGGCCGACGGATTTGCGCGGGCCACCGGTAAGGTCGGCGTTGCCCTGTTGACCTCCGGACCGGGAGCCACCAACGGCGTCACCGGCATTGCCACCGCCTATTGTGACTCGATCCCGATCGTGGTGCTGACCGGCCAGGTGCCGAGGGCCCTGATCGGTAACGACGCCTTCCAGGAGGTAGATATCGTCGGCATCACCCGGCCCTGCACCAAGCACAACTATCTGGTCAATAATCCCGAAGACCTGGTGCCGATCCTGCGGGAGGCCTTTTATCTGGCCGCCTCCGGCCGTCCCGGTCCGGTGCTGGTCGACCTGCCCAAGGACATCATCGCCTCGATGATCGCCTTTCCGCCGAAAAAGAAAGAACCGATCAAGATGCAGACCTACCAGCCCAATACCGTTCCGCATCCCAACCAGGTGGAAAAGGCCTGCCGGGCCTGTCTCAAGGCCAAACGGCCGGTGCTCTATGTCGGCGGCGGCGTCATTCTCTCCAACAGCAATGAGGAACTGACCCAGTTGGCCCGACGGCTGAACATCCCGGTGACCATGACCCTGATGGGTCTGGGCGGCTTTCCGGGCACCGACCCGCTGTCGCTGGGTATGCTGGGGATGCACGGCAGCTATGCCGCCAATATGTCGGTGGCCAAGAGTGATCTGCTGATTGCAGTCGGCTCCCGTTTCGACGACCGCGTCACCGGCCGCCTCGATGCCTTTGCCCCCCAGGCCAAGATCATCCATATCGATATCGACCCCACCTCGATCAGCAAGAACGTCGGGGTCGACATCCCCATTGTCGCCGACTGCAAGCTCGCCCTCCAGGCCATGAACAGCTGGCTGGACAAGTGCGGCGAATACAATCCCAAGGAGATCGCCGAGTATCATCAGCCTTGGGTTGAGCAGGTTCAGGAATGGAACGCCAAGCACCCGCTGGCCTACATGGAAGACGGCGAGATCATCAAACCCCAGTTTGTCATTGAGAAGCTCCATGAACTGACCGGCGGCAATGCCATCATCACTACCGAGGTCGGCCAGAACCAGATGTGGGCCGCCCAGTTCTACAAATTCAATCACCCCCGCCGCCTGCTGACCTCAGGCGGACTCGGCACCATGGGCTACGGTCTGCCTGCGGCCATCGGCGCCCAGATGGCTTTTCCCGAGGCCACGGTGATTGATATCGCCGGCGACGGCTCCATTCAGATGAACATCCAGGAACTGGCCACGGCCCGAGAATGCGGGGCCCAGGTCAAAATAGCCATCCTTAACAACAACTACCTCGGCATGGTCCGGCAGTGGCAGGAACTCTTCTACAATCGCCACTACGCCTCCACCGTGATGGAGGTCACCCCGGATTTTGTCGCCCTGGCGCGTGCCTACGGTGCGGTCGGCCTCCGCGCCAAGACCAAGGCCGAGGTGGAACCGGTAATCAAGGAAGCCCTGGCCACCAAAAACGTGGTCATCATGGACTTCTCCATCCACCGCGAGGAAGGGGTTTTCCCCATGGTGCCGGCAGGCAAGGCCACCACCGAGATGCTGCTGGTATAAGGATCGCCGGGCAATGAACCGACCGGGCTTTGTTACCGGTCGAATTGAACAGACACCTACGTCGAACAGGACCAACGACCATGAAACATACCCTTTCCGTTCTCCTCCGCAACCGACCCGGCGCCCTCTCCCGAGTGACCGGGCTTTTCAGCGGTCGCTGCTTCAATATCGAGAGTCTCTGCGTGGCCGAGACCTATGATCCCCAGGTCTCCTGCCTGACCGTGGTCACCGAAGGCGAGGCAGCCATCATTGAGCAGGTCACCAAGCAACTGCATAAACTGATTGATGTCATCAAAGTCATCGATGTCAGCGAAGGCGAATTTGTCGAACGGGAGATGGCCCTGATTCGGGTCAAGGCCGAGGCGAGCACCCGGGCGGAGGTCCTGCGGATCATCGATATCTTCCGCGGCAAGGTGGTGGACGTCAGTCCTAACTCCTATGCCCTGGAGATCACCGGCTCCGAATCCAAGATCAAGGCCGTGATTGATATCCTCCGACCGATCGGTATCAAGGAAATCGTCCGCACCGGTAAGATCGCCATGGCGCGGGCCCCAAAAAAATAGCACCCATACACCGGTAGGCGGGCCATACGGGCGCGCTGTGCACATAACGCGACCGGTATCCTCTTCCTCGGAATTTTCATGCAAAAAACAGAACTTCCTTTGGCAAGCGAAGGCTTTCCTTTCATAGCGTTCAGCGGTTTTGCAACCCTGGTCTGCTGCCTGCTCGGCTTTGCCATTCCCGCCCTGCTCTGCCTGCTGCTCACCGGCTTTGTCACCTATTTCTTCCGTGACCCCACACGGGTGCTGCCGGAAGAAGCAGGGGCGATCGTCTGTCCGGCCGACGGCAAGGTCATTGTGGTGCGCGAGATCGATGACGATCGTTACCTGCAGCAACGGGTGATGAAAATCTCTATCTTCATGAATGTCTTCAATGTCCACGTCAACCGCATTCCCTTTGCCGGGACCGTGGAACGGGTGGTTCTGTCGCCGGGAAAATTCTATGCCGCCGACAATGACAAGGCGGTGCTCCATAACGAGTCCTGCGCGGTGACCCTGACAACCCCCGGCAATCAGCGCTATACAGTGGTGCAGATTGCCGGCCTGATCGCCCGCCGCATAGTCTGTCGGGTGGAGAAAGGTGATCAGGTGGTTGCCGGGCAGCGGTTTGGTTTAATCCGTTTCGGCTCGCGGGTTGACCTCTACCTGCCGCTATCGACGCGGGTCACGGTCTGCGAAGGCCAGAAGGTCACGGCCGGTGAGACCGTGCTGGGTATTCTTGAAGGACCCAGGCAGGCGACCGCAGAAGAATCATTTGCCTAACCCCGCATAGTATCGTATAATAATCTCCACATAATCACCGGGATCTAACAACCCGCGTGCTGAAAGCCCCCCGGCTTGACGACAACAATTACCCTGCACCGTATTGTAACGGTGGAATCGACAAAGAGCAGATCATGGAAAGTGCACCATCAAACCGTTTTTATCTTGTTCCCTGCATGCTGACTGTCTGTAGCCTGTTCAGCGGTTTTTATTCGATAATCGCCTCAATCAACGGTCATTTTTTTGCGGCTGCGATTGCCATTTTGGTTGCCGCTGTTTTCGACGGTCTCGATGGCCGAGTGGCACGGATGACCGGCTCGACCTCGACCTTCGGCATGGAGCTTGATAGCCTCTGCGACATGGTCTCCTTCGGGGTGGCCCCCGGCCTGCTCGCCTTTCTCTGGGCACTGACCCCCTATGGCCGCTATGGCTGGCTGGCCGCCTTTCTCTATGTGGCCGCCACCGCCCTGCGCCTGGCCCGGTTCAATTCCCAGACCGTTGCCAGCCCGGGTCATGACTTCACCGGCCTGCCCTGCCCGGCTGCTGCCGGCATGATCGCCACCGCCGTCATGTTCAGCAGTCAGGTCCTGAAAACCACCGATACCGTTCAACATATTTCCTTGCTTCTCCTGGTCTACCTCCTCTCCTATCTGATGATCTCAACCCATAGATATCTGAGTTTCAAACATACCGACATTGCCAAAGAGAAACGCTTCCAACTGATCGTCGGCATGATCCTGCTGCTGATCCTGCTGGCCACTGAGCCGCCGATAACCCTCTTTGCCGCCTGCTTGCTCTACATCCTTTCCGGCCCGGTACTGGCCATCAAGGACCGGCTCACCAAGAAAAAACCCATAGCCGTTCATCAGGAAAATCCGCCGCTCTAATTCTTTTCCCCCTTCGGATCCTTTTCCTTGCGCATCACCGGCGGCAACGCGCGTGGCCGTAAACTGGCCACGCCCAAATCCGGTCAGGCCTTTATCCGCCCGACCTGCGACCGGGTGCGCGAGGCCCTGTTCAACATCCTCTCAGACCGGGTATCCGGCAGCACCGTGCTTGATCTTTTTGCCGGAACCGGCGCCATCGGCATGGAAGCCCTCAGCAGGGGGGCTGTCTTCGCCCTCTTTGTCGATCACTCAGCCGAAGCGGGCCGACTCATCGAAACCAATCTCCGCACCTGTTTCCACAAACCGTCGGCCGCCTTTGTGCAGCTCAACCTGGCCGCAGCCCATTTGCAGACTCTGCAGACCCGATTGCCACCCGCAACCCAGTTCGACCTGGTGTTCATGGACCCGCCCTACCAGAAAAACCTGGCGGAACAGGTGCTGGCAATGGTAGAAAAAGCTGATATTCTTGCCGCCAACGCGCTGGTGGTTATTGAAGAACACCGGAGCGTCATCCTGCCCCCAGAGGTCGGTTCCCTGACGGTTCTTGATCATCGCCGCTACGGAGAAACCGGGATATGGATCTACGGGCGGCAACCGGCTACGAGTTGAAACCATGAATGATACAGACCTCCCCTCCCCGCCCCGCAACAGACCGGACGGCCCCACTGTCGCCCTCTATCCCGGGACCTTTGACCCCATCACCAATGGCCACATCGACATCATCAAAAGAGGGCTCAGCCTCTTTGACCGCATCATCGTCACCATTGCCGTCAACGTGCAGAAAACTCCGCTTTTCTCCCTGGAGGAGCGCTGTGATCTTATCCGGGAATGTTTCAAGGAACTCGACGGACGGGTCGAGGTGGGCTGCACCGATGGCCTGATTGTCGATTACGCCCTGAAAAACAATGCCCATGCCATCATTCGAGGTCTGCGCGCCATCTCGGATTTCGACTACGAATTCCAACTGGCGCTGATGAACAGAAGGTTGGAGCGCACGGTGGAGACGGTCTTTCTCATGACCGGTTTTCGCTGGATCTACATCAGCTCAACCGGCATCAAGAACGCAGCCCGATGCAAGGGCAATATCACCGGACTGGTGCCCGTGCATGTTGAACAGGCGCTAAAGGAAAAATTCGCCTGATGGATACACCGGTTGCCGGTAAGGAGAGTCCTGTTGCCCAGGGCACCAGCCGCCGTAACCTGTTGCGGCGTGGTGCGCAATGGGCCACCGCAACGGCCGTCGCTCTCTTTCTCTACCCCCTGCTCAGATTCACGTCCTTCCGCGTGCCCCCCAAACCCCGCCTGGTCGAAGTACCGGCGCCGCTCCCCTTGAGCGGTGTCCACACCGGCCACGATTTCATCCTCTTTGTTACCAAAGATGGCGCCACGGCTGTCTCCAGAATCTGCACCCACCTCGGTTGCCGGATTAACTATCAACAGGACAAGCAGTACATCGAGTGCCCCTGTCACCAGAGCCGTTTTACCCCGGAGGGGGTGCGGATAGCCGGACCGGCGAAAAAAAATCTCCCCACCTATGAAGTCACTTTGCAAACGGACACCGACGGCCGCATAACCACCTATGTGGTGCAGCTCTGATGGCCGGTTTGCCTGGAAAAAAATTCCTATTCACACCGCTGCGATTCCTCAACGACTACCCCTGGGGCGGGGGCGCCCTGATCAGCCTCTATCTCTCAATCGTCTCGGGAATTATTGTCGCCCTGCAGTACAACGTCGCCGAGCCCTTTTATGCAACCACCACCATCGAACTGATAATTTCTTACGGTTCTTTCTGGCGAGCCCTGCACTATTATTCCAGCCAGGCCTTTTTCCTGCTGCTGCTGGCGCATCTGGGGATGGTGCTCTGGAAAAACGAGATGGTCTTCAAGAGGGGAGCCTGGATACGATTATGTGCCACAGTTCCCTGCGGGCTGTTGCTGCTGTTCACGGGGTATGTGCTCAGGGGCGACGCCACCGGTGAGGCGGCCGGGACCATTGCCGAACACATCTGCCTGTCCGTGCCGCTGATCGGTCCGCTGCTCAATGACCTACTGTTTGATCTTGCTGACAGTGGCGTCAACAAGGTGTACACCCATCATGTAATTGGCTTGGTGGTGCTCGGGGGCCTGGCTGCCTGGCCGCACCTCAGGCGCTACACCGCCCGCTGGCGCGACCATCTTCTCCTGGTGCTCGCCACCATTCTCCTGTCCGCGATGCTCGCCGCACCGATGGAGCCGAGCCGCTTTGGCCTGTTGTTCATTGCCGGGCCCTGGTTTTTTCTCGGCCTCCAGGAACTGCTCCGCTTTCTTCCCCCCTTCATCGCTGGAGTGGCAACCCCGCTGCTGCCGCTCGGACTGCTGTTCTGGCTGCCCAAAACCACCCCGGCCCGCTCCTCTGTGCTGATCGTCATCGCCCTCTGGCTTCTGGCCTACGGCATCCTGACCGCTCTCTGCATCCAGCGGATTTAAGGTCCGCCCCCACCACCCAACTCTCAATCAACCCGGAGCAGAGACAAGCGCTCCGGGGCAAGAAATCGGTCCAACAGCACCTCGCCATCAAGACTGTCGAGCACGGTGATCGGAGACGCCGCCACCTGCCGATAGATCTGTTCAACAGTCGCCCCGTAATGGGCCAGATCATGCCGCGATCGCAACAGCGCTCGGTTATTTTCCATGACGAAGCGGAGACTGTCCGGGTCCGGCAAGGCAACAGGAACGATACTTGACGCCAGTTGGGGAGATGCCGCCAGACGGCGCAGCACCACTTCCTGCAAGGGCTCATCAAGTCTGCCAAAATCGATCCGATCATCATGGATCCAGGCAGCCAGGAGCCGGTCCAGATCTCCCTTGCCGGGATATCGGCCATAGGCAGCCAGATTGCGCTGCAGCCCATCGCGGGCCGCAGCCAGAAGCCGTTCGTGACCCAACCAGGACAGGGGGATTTCGAGCCGGTCGTAGCTCCAGGGCAAGACAATTCCTTCCCGGCGAAATCCTGCGGTGATCTCCGCAAGATTGCGACCGCAGACCGGGGTGCCGACAGCCCAGGGTTCCAAAAAAGCCATGCCAAACCCTTCGGCCACACTGGTGGTGACCACCCCGCTGGCCTGCCTGAGCAGATCGATGAAACTGCATCCCGGCTGCTCAGCTGCTTCAAACGCAACCGGCAAATCCAGTTCCGCCGCAACCTCTTTCCAGCGGGTGTAACGACCCCGCTCTGCCGGGTTCTCCGGACCCGAGGTAATCGCAAATTGTGTTCCCGCAGGAGCCAGAGCCGACCAGAGGAGAAATTCGCCAAGATTCTTGCGGCGGATACTCCGGGTCGGGTAGAGCCACAGGGGTGCAGTCGGTACGGCCGCCATCGGTTCTTCTTCGGCAGCCGGCCCGAGGTCAATTGGATTGGGCAGAAGATGGAGTTGGTGCCGATCCAGTCCCGCATCCTGGAGATACTGACTGTCCCGGCCGCTGAGCACGGCATAATGGAGATGCTCGGCCTGCGGATAAAGGAGACCGGCTAAAGTCTCTCTCTTACCCTCGGCCATTTGGGCCAGCATGGTCCGGTAGTTGCCCGGACGACCGTCTTCGGCAAAATCATGAATCTGGAAGAGCAGGTGTTCGCCCTGCTCTGCCAGGTGAAGAAGGGCTGCGGGCAGGACCAGGCTTTTACCCAGACTGTGATTGTGCACATGCCAGACCTCCGGTGGACCTGCCAGCGCCTCGCCAGCGGCAGCACGCATCTGTGCCGCCAGTGCCGATGGAGAGATGGCCGGACGTACCCCTTCATACTGGAGACCGGGAACCACCCGGAAAGCGCCGGGGAAGTCAAAGGCAGGCGCCTTGCCGGTGAGGACTACCGTGGAAATCCCTCGTTGACGCAGGGCGTTTTGCAGGTGACAGATAATCCTGGTAACGCCGCCGTACTGAAGATGGTAATGGACAAGGGCTATCCGCATGGGTCAGACCTCGCAGGCTTGCGCCCGGTACCCGGTGCAGTTGGCCGCATCGCCAATCGGTGGAGCATCACCTGCTCCTGCCAAGCCCCGCTTTTGCCGATAGGCCGCTACTTCTCGCATCGGTGGACGCTCGTGTTCGACAATCTGGTGCAGCTCCTGCTGGTACTCCTGCCCCTGCACACGAAATTGACGCAGGCCGCCGGAACATGCTGTTGCGTTGCGCAGAATTCCCCGCTGCTGTAAACGCCGGTTCAAAACCTGAAGAAGAGCAAAGGCCATTCTGCCCAGCTCCTGATTCGTCCGGCTGCGATGGCACCGCTGCTCAAGATCAGTCTGGGCGAAGGCCGCCAGTCCGTAGGCGGAATAGACATCGATGAGATGGGCGGTCTCCACCCCGTATCCCACCGGAAAGGCCAACTGCTCCAGGATCTCCCTGCGCACGGCATATTCGCCGGAAAGCGGTTGCACAAGGGCGGTCAACTCCGGAAAATAGAGGGAAAACAGCGGGCGGATCAAGATTTCCGTCACCCGACCGCCGCCGGTGAGGCTGTCGGCACCGTCATGGTACGAGGGACGATCATAGAAGGATTTGACATAGCCAATCTCCGGGCGATGGAGAAGAGGGCCGATCAACCCGGTAACAAAACCCGGATGCATGTTGCTGACATCACCATCCAGGAAAACGATGATATCGCCCCTGAGCTGATAGACCGCTTTCCACATGTTTTCGCCCTTACCGCAATAGTGCCCCATGCCGGGGAGGATATCCGCAGCCAGGTAGACATCAGCCCCGGCAGCGGCCGCCAGCTCCGGTGTCTGGTCCACGGAGCCGGAATCGATCACCGCAATCTCATCGAGCAGGGGAAACCGTTCCTGCAACTGCAAGCGCAACTGCGCAACCACAAACGCGATGGTCCGGGCCTCGTTGAGGGTGGGAATACAGAGGGAAATGGTCATCTGCCCCTCATTCTTTCGCCGCACCAGATCCTCCACGTCGGCAAACTGGGCGTGATGGAACGTATTGGTTTCCAGCCATGGGCCGGTTGTATCCATAACACCTCGTCTGGAAGTCCCACTCCGGTGCCGGTAATCCGAGGGGACGGTGAGAACCGGCCCAAGGCAACGGTCCGGTCGCGCCTTATTCACCTACTGCGGCCTGCGAAAAAAACCGCTACCGAACCAAAAAATTAATCATTCCGATTGTATACGCCCAAGCTCACCAAAGTCAAGTCATGGTTTCCAGGAGTCGAGTAAAAAAGTGTCCGCCAGGGAAGCTCATGCTTACGAAAAGGGCGGGAGCCCTTGCCGGACTACCACGAAACTCGCGGCAACCCCCCATTGCAGGGAGCCGGCAAAGCCTGCCTGGCGAGGCGATCAAACGAACAGCCGCCGTTACCCTTCTGGAAAGCGGGTTGTAGCCATCCGAACAGAATCCATCATTTTGTTCCCGCCGAACCAGCGGTGACGTATTTTGCCGGGGCCCCTCCTTCAATCTATACTTGACACGATACAATCATGCGTTTAAGAATATCGATATGAGATCTGATTACACCCGCACCTTACCCGATACCTGGAAACCGATGTCCCGCGTCTTCACCGCGCTCGGCGATGAACACCGGCAGCGTATCCTGCTGCTTTTCGAGCAAGGAGAGCGGTTGAACGTCGGCCAGATTGCCGAGGTGTCCACCCTCTCCCGCTCCACCGTATCCCACCACCTGAAGATCCTCAGAGAGGCTGAAGTGCTGGCCTCGGAAAAGATCGGCAAAGAGGTCTGGTTCTGGATCAACGGTGCCTACCTAAAAGAGGTGCTGGGCAACGTACTGAGCTATGTGGATAACATAGAATAATTTTTCCATTAAATATCGAAAATGTTAAACATGTCGTCACATGAAAAAGCGCGCAACTTCAAGCCACCTGGGGAGAAAAAGATGCCTGTCCGTTTGCTGATTAAACTAGTGCTGCGCGCTGTGTGCCGCCTGCTTTTTCGGGTGGAAGTACGGGGTCTGGTCCAAGGATTTTCGGCCGAGCGTCTGCTGGTGGTCGCCAATCACGAATCCTTCATCGATGGCCTGCTGCTCGGATTGTTCCTGCCCATCGATCCGGTTTTTGTCGTCCATACCGCTGTGGCCAACAACCGGTTTTTCCGTCTGCTCCTCTCCCTGGTTGAGTATCTGCCTGTGGATCCCACCAGTCCGATGGCCATGAAGAAGGTGGTCCGCCTCCTGGAAGCAGGCCAGCCAGTGGTGGTCTTCCCCGAGGGACGCATCACCACCACCGGCAGCCTGATGAAGGTCTACGACGGCCCGGCCTTTGTCGCCGCCAAAACCGGGGCCACGGTCCTGCCGGTGCGATTGGATGGGCCGTCGCGCAGCTATTTTTCCAGATTGACGGGCAGGTATCCCAGAATTGTTTTCCCTAAGATCCGCATCACCGTCCTGCCGACCACCCGCATTGCCATGCCCGAGGCACCGACTGCCAAACTACGCCGGAGCAAGGCTGGGCAGGCCATGCGGCGCCTGATGCAGGAAATGATCTTCGCCTCCCGCCCGCCGCAGACCCTCTTCTCCGCTCTCTGTGACGCCGCCGAGATTTTTGGCCGCAAGCGACGGGTGCTGGAAGACGTGCAACAAATCGAGTATTCCTACAACGATCTGCTCAAGATGGCCCTCATCCTGAGTCGGCAGGTGGAACGGATCACGACCGCAAACGAACGGGTCGGCCTGCTGCTGCCCAACATGGCACCAACGTTGGGGTTACTCATCGGTCTCTCCGCCCGCCGCCGGGTTCCGGCCATGCTTAACTACACCGCCGGTGTTGAGGCCATCCAGGCCGCCTGCACCGCCGCTGAAGTCCGCATCCTCATCACCTCCCGCGCCTTCATCGCTCAAGCCAAGCTGACGGACAAACTGGCGAGTTTACAAGGACTACGACTTGTCTATCTGGAGGATCTCAAACAGCAGATCCGTTTTGCCGACAAGGCGTGGCTGCTGGCCTATGCCCTCCACTTTCCACGGGCCTGCGCCTTGCCTTCCTCACCCGAGGATGCCGCTGTGGTCCTGTTCACCTCGGGCTCGGAAGGAACCCCCAAGGGGGTGGTCCTCTCGCATCGGGCCATCCTCGCCAATATCGCCCAGATCCGAGCCGTCATTGATTTCTCCGTGGACGACAAGGTACTCAACGCCCTGCCGATTTTCCACTCCTTCGGACTCACCGCCGGTACCTTGCTGCCGGTGCTCACCGGTGCCAACCTTTTCCTCTACCCGACCCCGCTCCACTATCGCATAATCCCGGAATTGGCCTACGACCGCAACTGCACCGTGCTCTTCGGCACCTCCACCTTCCTCGCCAATTACGCCCGTTTTGCCCACCCCTATGATTTCTATCGTCTGCGGTATGTCGTGGCCGGGGCCGAGAAACTCTCCGAGGCCGTACGCGGTCTGTGGTTTGAAAAATTCGGCATCCGCATTTTCGAAGGTTACGGCGCCACTGAGACCGCGCCGGTCCTGGCGGTGAACACCCCCATGGCCTACCGCACCGGCACTGTCGGCAACCTTCTCCCCGGCATCGAGGCCCAACTAGTCGCCGTGCCCGGCATCGAACAGGGCGGCATCCTCCATGTCCGGGGACCGAACCTGATGACCGGCTATCTGAAAGCAGACCAACCGGGCGTCGTGCAGCCGCCAGTCTCAGACCTGGGACAAGGCTGGTATGATACCGGCGATGTGGTGGAAATCGACGACGAGGGATTTATCAGAATCGTGGGGCGGATGAAACGGTTTGCCAAGATCGCCGGTGAGATGGTCAGCCTGGAAGTTGTCGAAAAGCTGGCGATAGCCGTCTCGCCTGACCAGAGCCATGCCGCCGCTACCCAACCGGATGCGGCCAAAGGCGAAGCGCTGGTGCTGTTCACCACCGATGCAGCGCTCAACCGTGACCTGCTGGCTGCCAAGGCAAGGGAGTTGGGCGTACCCGAACTGGCGGTACCGCGCAAAATCCATCTGCTTGAGGCCCTGCCCCTCATGGGCACCGGCAAGGTCGACCACCTGAAGTTGCAACTTCTTGCCGGGGCGGTCTGAGATGAAGCCCATCCTCTCCTTTCCCGACGCCGGCCTGCTGCCGTCGAGAACCATCCCCGATCTGGGCCTGGGGCGCGAGCACAATCCCCTGCTGGTTGATCTGACGCGCAAACGCTGCTTCTTCTGGCAGGGACGATCTTTTCCCGCCGCTGTTTTTGAAACCCGATATTTCTTTCAGAGGACCTCACTATGAGTTCACAATTCGGCCTCCTCAACAAGCGCTGCTTCGCGCCTTTTTTCGTCACCCAATTTCTTGGTGCCTTTAACGACAACCTGTTCAAAAACGCGCTGGTGGTGCTGCTCACCTTCCAGGCCGCTAGTTGGACCAGCCTCAAGGTCGAAGTGCTGGCCAATCTGGCGGCGGGCATCTTCATTCTGCCTTTCTTTCTCTTTTCGGCCACCGCCGGTCAACTGGCGGACAAGTATGATAAAGCAACCCTGGCAAGGTTGGTGAAAGTTTTGGAAATAGGGATCATGGCCGTTGCGGCCTCAGGCTTCTGGCTGCACAGCTTAGGGATGTTACTCACAGCCCTTTTCCTGCTGGGTTGCCATTCCACCCTGTTCGGACCGGTGAAATATGCCATCCTGCCCCAACACTTGCATGAAGATGAGCTGGTTGGCGGCAACGCCCTGATCGAGGCCGGCACCTTTGTCGCCATCCTCATCGGCACCCTGACCGGCGGGCTGCTGGCGGGTGCGGTGACCCATCCGGCCTGGATCGCCGTTGGCGGCCTGGTGGTGGCTGTTGCCGGGTATCTTACCAGCCGGGGCATTCCGACCGCCCCACCACCGGCACCCGAACTGCGAGTCAATCCCAACCCCTTCACCGAAACCTGGCACAACATAGCCTTTGCCCGTGAAAATCATGCCGTCTTCCTCGCCATCCTCGGCATCTCGTGGTTCTGGCTTTATGGTGCGTTATTTCTGGCCCAGTTTCCCGCCTATGCCAAGAATGTCCTGGGCGGCGGCGAATCGACGGTCACGCTCCTGCTCGCCACCTTCACCATTGGTATCGGTATCGGCTCCCTGCTCTGTGAGCGGTTGTCCGGAAAACGGGTGGAAATCGGCCTGGTTCCCTTCGGCTCCATCGGCCTGACCCTGTTTGGCCTTGATCTTGCTTTTGCTTCACCCTCCGGACTGATTGCCGGAGCACCCCTTGGCCTGTGGTCGTTGCTCGGTCATGTTTCGACCTGGAGAATCCTGGCTGATCTTGTCCTGATCGGCATGTTCGGCGGTTTCTTCATCGTCCCCCTCTATGCCCTGGTGCAGGTGCGCAGCGAAGCCAAGCATCGAGCCCGGATCATCGCTGCCAACAACATCCTTAATGCCCTGTTCATGGTGGTGGGGGCGCTGGCGGCAGCGGCCCTGCTGGGTGCAGGAATGAGCATCCCGCTGCTGTTCGGTATGGGCGCCCTGTGCAATGCCGTGGTCGCGCTGTACATTTACGGCCTGGTGCCGGAATTCTTGCTCCGCTTCTTTGCCTGGCTGCTCGTCCATGGTGCCTATCGGCTGGAAAAACAAGGCGTTGAGAACATTCCGCTGGAGGGACCCGCTGTTCTGGTATGCAACCATGTGAGTTTTGTTGATGCTCTGGTGATTATGGGTGTTTCGCCGCGACCGGTGCGCTTTCTGCTGGATCGCCGTTATTTTCAAATGCCGATCCTGGGCTCTCTCCTCCGCCACAGTGGGGCCATTGAGATTGCTTTTGACGATGAGCGTCCTGGGACTACGGTGCTGCAGGCCCTGGAACAAGCAACAGCAGCATTGGACAACGGTGAACTCCTGGCCCTGTTTCCTGAGGTGACCATCACCCCGGACGGCGAGCTCCACCCCTTCCGCCCGCTCATTTTCCGTATTCTGGAAAAAAATCCGGTAGCGGTGATTCCCATGGCGCTGCAGGGATTATGGGGCAGCTTTTTTTCGCGGATTGAGGGGAACGCTATGAAAAAGCCCTTCCGCCGAGGGTTCCTTTCCCGCATCGCCCTGGTGATTGGCGCACCGATAGCCGCCGTGCAAGCAACACCGGAACGGTTGCAGGCAGAAGTGACTCGCCTACGCGGAGACCGCTCTTGAACAGATAATTCCGGTTGGAGGTGCAAAATGTCTACGACCAGACCCTGCGGGGAAGACAGGTGCCCAGCAGAAAGGTGGTGCGTGGTGAACGAGGAGGATATACGACGAAGGGAAATACTTACAACTTGCCATGGCGGATGATGGAAAGCAGCAGCCAGAAGCCCATGATGGCCGCCACCAGAAAACCGATTAGGCCGATGACCGGAATACTGTGCCAGCGCGGCGGAATATCGGAGAGGACGATGAGCGAGCTGCCGACAATCAGCGCCGCAAGAACAATGGCAAAGGCGATACGATTGGAAACCCGATCAAGGGCCGCGCCCAAAGATTTCAGACCCCGGTGCTCAAATTCCAGCCGCATCCGGCCACTGCGCAGCTGATAGAGAATAGTCCTCAGTTCCTCCGGCAGATCGCGAAGCAGGTGGATGTACGCAGAGCCTGTCAAGGAGAACTCCTCGGCGATTCGGCCCGGAGACATCCGTCCAAGCTGGATCTTGCGCATAAAGGGTTTGGCCAGGTTGATCAGCGCGAGTTGGGGATCAAGCATCAGGCCGACGCCCTCCACCGTGCTCAAGGCCTTCAACATCAGATAGAGGCTGGGCTTGAACGAGAGCTTATGCCGGGAGACCAGATCAAGTAAATCCTGGAGAATTTTACCGGCCTCCAATTCACCCAGGGGCCGATAGAGGTACATATCCATCAGACTGCCCAGATCTCGGCCCAAAGCCTCCCGGTCGACCTCGCCTAGTTGCAGGGTCACTTTGAGCACACCGCTGACGACATTGCGCTCCTTACCTGCCACCAGATCGAGCACCAGGTCGGTGAAATCTTCCCGGTCCTTGAGTGAGAGCCGTCCCATCTGACCGAAATCGATAAAACAGACCACATTGTCGGGCAGGATAAAGAGGTTGCCGGGATGCGGATCAGCGTGGAAAAATCCATGGACGAAAATCTGTTCCATCACCAGGTTGGCGCCGCGTTCGGCAATCAGGGGCAGGTCATACCCCTGCTCACGCAATTCCTTGGTCTTGGAGGATTTAATTCCCACCACATACTCCATCACCAAGACACGATCCGTGCTCAATTCCGGATACACTAACGGCACATGGATGGCGGGGTTCTCCTCAAACTGGCGGGAAAAACGCTGGATATTGGCCAGTTCGATGGAGAAATCTATTTCCCGGCTGAGACTGCGGGCAAACTCATGAACAATGGCCATGGGTTGGTGGCCCTGGACCTCCTCGAGGTATTGTTCCATGAGTTCGGCAATATGGGCCAGGATTTCGAGATCAACGGCAATGACATTCTCGATTCCGGGTCGCTGGATCTTGGCCACGACCTCGGCGCCGCTGTCGAGGCGGGCCCGGTGTACCTGACCAATGGAAGCAGCCGCCAGGGGTTCGGTGTCGAAATAGTGGAAAATTTCCTCCGGCGAGCGCCCCAGCTCCTCCTGGAAAATGGTGTGGACCTCGGCCAGACTGAAAGGGGGAACCTCGTCTTGAAGCTTGGCCAGTTCATCAAGAAAATCAGCGGGGATCAGGTCGGGGCGGGTGGAAAGGAGCTGCCCGAGTTTGATGAAGGTCGGCCCCAGTTCCTCGAACACCAGACGCAGACGCTCGGGGCGAGAAAGGCGGGCAATCTGCTCCCGGGGTTTGCGATTGATCATCTGCAGCCCGGATTCCAGGTACTGATCGATATGGAGACGATCCACCAGATCGTTGAAGCCGTATTTGAACAGAACCCGGAGAATCCGGTGATAACGGTTGAGGTGGCGGTATGTCCGGCCTATGGCCCCAAGCTTTCTGATGCTGAACATGGGAACGGGCGACTACTCGTCGGCACCCCTGTTCAAGAGCACCTGCAGTTCCTCGATTTTGCGTTGCAGTTCAGCGACCTCATCTTTAGTGGCCAGATTGAGCTGTTTGACGCGCTCCTCAACCCGTTTATTGATCCAAAGATCCAACTGGTCCTTGGCCTTTTCAGATCGACGCAGGAGGTCATCGACAAACTGTTTGCCCTCTTCCTGGGATATCTTTCCCTTTTCAAGCAGATCGCTCTTCAGCTCCTCGATCTTTTCCTTGGTGAGAAAAGCCGCACCAATGCCCGCGTACAGTACATTCTTCAACATCTCTTTCATGGTATCCTCCATTAAAAATGAGAGTAAAAAAAAACCTGTGCTTACTCTACGACAGGAATCCTGCTGTCGCAGCCTATTCTTTATCAATATCCCTATGATAGACCTGCGGTTCCAGCCCTTTTCCCACCAGGAGGGAGCGCAAGTGCTCGATCAGGGCAACCGAACGGTGTTTGCCGCCGGTACAGCCCACGGCCACGGTAACGGACTCCCGACCACGGGCTGCGTACTCGTCGAGCAGAAAGATCAAAAGCGGTTCCAGCAGGGCAAGAAACCGAGCGCCGGTCTCATTTTCGAGCACATAAGCGGCCACCTGCGGCTCCGTACCGGCATGGGCCTTTAGCTCCGGTACCCAATGGGGATTGGGAAGAAAACGGACATCCCAGACCAGATCTGCCTGGGGAGAGCCGTGCTTAAAACCAAAGGAGTACAGGGTGATATTCAAAATGGTCTCTATACCAGCACAAAAAGCAAGAATTCTAAAAAGATACCAATCAGGGCGTCGGCCTGTCTGTACGGAATCTGCCTGGAAAAAAGGGGAGCAATGACGAGAGTAACGCAAGACGCCTCCCGTCCTTTCAAGCATCTGCAGACTCTAACAGCTCCAGACCCTCCACCCAAACGTTACCTTTCGCCCTTATTTTTTTACAACTTCCACGCGCCGATTGAGTGCCCGGCCTTCTTCCTTGCGGTTATCAGCAACAGGCTTGTCCTGCCCTTGTCCCACGGCCACCATACGGTTGGCGGCAATACCCTTGGCCACCACGGCAGTCATCACAGCGGTTGCCCGCTCTTCACTGAGCTTTTTATTGCTTTCCGGGGTGCCGACATTATCCGTGTGGCCCTCGATGCTCACTTTGAGCTCGGGCATGCCCTTCAGCAGGGAAGCAATCTGATCGACACTGTCCTGACTCCCAGGTTTGATATCTGCCTTGCCGGTATCGAATGGGATGTAAAAAGTGAGAAATCCGTCTTTGTTCAGCTGTTTTTCCAACTCGTTGACACTAACGTCCTGCTTCATTTCCTCTTTTTCAACCATCAACAGCATGTAATCCTGGTAACTTTCGCTGGCACCGAGATAGATCCAAAATTCACTTCCTCCCTTGGTCAGGGTCATGATCGTATAGCGATCATACTGGGTGCCGCCCGGAGCTTCCACCAGATATTTCTCGGCGGTTCTCGGCAGGGAGGGGAAAACATCGCTGTTATAATCCCCCAGGATAGTGCCACCGGCTTTCTTCACCGCATTCTGGAAATTACGAATGATCTGCAGGGAGCTGGCGGGGGTGGCCCCTTCCTTTAATTTATAGCTGATGGCGAAAATTTTTCCTTCAATAGTGGTGTAGTCTTCGGGGTTTGCCCATTCCTTGAGTTCCGGCTTGGGAAAAGCAACGGCATCAAATTCCGTTTTCGCGCAACCATAGATTTCATAGTTGGCCATCCTGCTGAACAAGGGGTGATCCTTGCAATCCTTTGCTTCGATAGCCCAGACAGACGATCCACAATACAATGTTGCAAACATGACAACTAAAACAAAATACCGCTTCATGAAGCCCTCCTGAAAGTTGGTTATGAGGTGATCCGGCGCAACCTTTGCCAGGGTTGCTCGACTATAACGAAAAAGGCAGTTCTTGTCCATTGGAGGAGATCCCAATATGGGGCCGGACCTCGGTCCCCCCAGAAGTCCGTGATAAAAACATATCCTTCAACTCGCCGAGCAGATCATGCGGATGGTTTCCGCCCGTTCGTTAATGCCACGTTTGATCATCTCGTGGTTGTAGGCGGCGATGACATCCTGACGTTTCAGCATCCCTAGGACCCAGGGCTCCTCAAGGCTCTCCACCACCGGAATCTCATCGATCCCTTTGATATCAAAAAGTTTCATCGCCTCATAGAGATTGGTGTCCGGGGTCAGCATGATAACATCACGTGTGCAGATGGACCCCACCAGGTGACAGACCCGTTCCTCCTCGCTATGGAGAACGGTCTTGACATCCTGCATGGAGACCACCCCGACCATCAACCCTTTATGATTCACTACCGGGAAATAAAAGCTGTTACGGGCAAAACGAAACAATTCGAGCAGATGGTTGATATTAGCGTTCTCACTTATAAAATCGACATCTTCGGTGATCGCCTTGCCGACCTTGACCGATTTCATAATGGCCACTTCCCGCCCTTCGTGGATATCAATGCCCTCACGGGTAAAATCAACGGTGTCGATGGAATCGCCATACAACCAGGAGGCGGTCATCGTGCCGAGCACCGCGGTCAGCATCACCGGGATAATAATCATGTAATTACCCGTCATCTCGAAGAGGAGAAAGATGGCGGTCAAGGGTGCATGGGTGGAAGCGGCGAGAAAAGCACCAATACCGACCGTGGCGTAGGCCCCGGCGCTGGCCGTGTATTCGGGAAGAAAATAATGGACGATACCGCCAAAGGCCCCACCGAGGACCGCGCCAATGAACAGGGATGGGGCAAAAACCCCTCCTGCGCCGCCCGAGCCCAGGGTGATGGCGGTGGCCAGGGACTTGAGGATTACCAGTACCGCCATCCGCCACACCAGTGTGTCACCGGCCAGGGATTTGGCCATGTACTCATACCCATTGCCCATCACCTGCGGGAAAAAAATAGCGATACCGCCGACCAGCAACGCGCCTAGGATCGGTTTCAACTGGGGATGGAGTTTGAGCCGTTGGAACCCGTCACGCACCGCATAAAAAAAACGGATATGTAATACCGCGGCCATGCCAACGATAACGGCCATCACCGTATAGAGGGGCAGTTCGACAAAGGCATTGACAATGGTGTAATCCGGGATGGGAAAAGCCGGGATTGTCCCGTAATAGGCGCGGGTAACCACGGTGGAGAGGGCCGAGGCTATCACTAACGCAGAAAAAGAAGAAATTTCGTAGGTGCCCAACAAAACAATTTCTGAAGCAAAGAACATCCCCGCCAGAGGGGCGTTGAAGATCCCGGCAATACCTCCGGCACAACCTGCGGCGATATAGACCTTCATCCGGTTGCCCGAGACCCTGAACCGCTGTCCCACCTGCGAACCCAGCGCCCCGCCGATTTGGGCGATCGGGCCCTCGACTCCGGCCGAATTACCGGATCCGATGGTCAGGGCAGTGGCAATGAGCTTGATAAAGATGTTGCGGCCCCTGATTACCCCGTTCTCCAGGTTGACCCGCCGCAAAAACCCGGTGAAACCGTACCCATTCACCTTGCCGGGAAAAGCCAACGACAGGGGAATGAGCAGGGTCACGCCTGCCATCGGCAGCAACGGCAAAAGAATCCGGTGCCATCCTCCTTGGGCGATATCCAAGGCCTCATAGCCCCAGACAAAAATAAACCTGTGGACCAAGTCCACCGCCTCGCGGAAAACAATAATGGCCAGCCCCGCCATGACGCCGATACAAGCGGCAATCATGATCATCCGTGATCGTTCCCCAGGCAGAAAGGACTTTAGTTTGGTAAACATATTCGCTCCGGTACATCACAACCGAGGGCAGCCGCCTGGCGCAAAAAATAGGCATCGGTCATACCGGCCAGGTAATCGCGGACCTGAGCGGCCGGGGCATGCTTTTCCCGATACGAGGGCCTCATGGAAGAGAGGAATCCGTGACCGGGTGGGTCCGTCAGCGCCTGCGCGGCACGTTCCAGGTAATAGGCGAACAACTGTTCGTAACACTGATCAATCTTGATAAAGTCGGGTTTAAAGGCAGGATTGGTATAAATGCGTTGATAATTGAAGGCTTTCAACTGCTTTAAGGATTGCCCCACCTCTTCACTGAAACCGATAAAATCACTGGCTGCATCGTCGGTGGCGGCCTGCCGGACATGGCGACTTTCGGCCATCAGATCCGCCACCAGGGTATAGACGATGGTGCCGTTGCTGTTGCCAAGCAGGAGAGAGCAACTCCGGGGGATCTCCTCACGGGCGATGAGTTGGAGCTCAATGGCATCCTCAATGTCGCGCCCAATGTAGGCAATGGTATCAGAGAGTCTGACAACGCAACCCTCCAAGGTCATAGGCATCAACTGCAGCCCTGGATCGTTTTGTTTGCTAGCAATTTCGAGGTCATGGACGGAAAAATTCTTGTGCCGTTCTGGCCGGAGTCGTCGTGCGTGGACCTCGCCGTCATGGCAAAGAATACCGTCCAGGACCTGGAGGGTGAGATTCCAGCCGGAACCGTTGCGTTCGAAACGATCGAGGAACTGTACAGACTGAACAGTATGTTGAAAGGAGGCGAGCCCATGCCGACGACAGATTTTCATCAGTATCTGTTCGCCTTCATGACCGAACGGGGGATGGCCGATATCGTGGCCCATGGCAATGGCTTCGATCAGGTCCTCATTGAGCCCGAGAAAACGACCTATGGTCCTGGCAATCCGCGAGACGATCTGCACATGCAAAACCCGGTGGGTGATATGATCGTTATCCACCAGCGAAAAGACCTGGGTTTTATCGATGTAGCGAGTATAGGCCTTGGAATGAAGGATACGGTCAGCGTCTTGGGCAAAAGGTTGCCGGTGTCCTTGCAGGGATTCGGCCGTTCGGCGAACGGCGTCACGGCTACAGCAAGCAAGAGCGCTGAAACGGTACTGTTCGAGATCGTCCAGTTCCTTCCTGATTGCGAGCAGCCATTCCTGCTGTTGTGCAGATTGTTGTGTCGCCATAATCCCTTTACAATTCACTCAAAGAAAAGCATGAGCATAACAAAATACAATTTTGAATCATACTGATTTTTAGAGGTGAAGGCTATGAAAAGGCCGACCCTATCAAAACAGGACAGAGTCGGGCCAGCACAGGTAAAAGTTGACCTTGTGTAGTTGCCACCCTCCCCTTATATTAGAACTTCTTCAGGGTTAAGCTCCACATCACCTCGCCCTTGCCTTTAATAACAAACCATCCAGGAAGGCTTACCATGCCAGACAGAAAAAAACCCGATCCAACCAGAGTCGCATTTTTGCGTTCCTTGCCCGCCGAAGTGAAAGAGACGATCACCGGAGAAGAGGCAGAGTTATTTATGTATGGTGCCGACATCCCGGAATCGCTGTATCACAAAATCAAAGAGTATCTGGAAGAAACCAACAATTAGGCCGAGCGGCGCTTGGCACTTCCGTGGCGGCCTGACATCCAATCCTGCAAGCCGGATTGGATGTCTCCGAACGCCTCTCAACACAAATGAATGCCCCCTCATTCTTTCCGACGGCACAGGCTCTCCCTTTCCCTTCCAACAAGATAAAAATATCATAAAAAAACGAAGAGTTACTCCTTTTCACGAGAAACAAAAACTGTAGCAACCACAGGGATTTCCAAGAACGCTTTAGCATTGCATAATACCATTTTTTGGTTTATCTTGGCCCATTAATGTGTTGATCTTGTGTCATCGCGGCTGCTCATCAGGGTTGTCGGCTTGACATTTTTTTATGCAATCAATCGTGGCTTGTCCGCTTCGATGATGGGGCGGGAGATGTTTAGAAACCCGATGGGAAAACCGATCACCTTTCTTGACAGCCTACTCCTTCATCGGATGTCACCTTGTTCTTTCTCAAGAACGCTACGATTGATTCCCCACCCCATCTACCGACAAGATTCAAAAAAGCAGACCAAAGCGGGTTACATATGTTTTCCTGAGGTTCTTCAGAACCTTTTTCCATAGCGTTCATCTTAAACCTTTTCCGACAGTCGCCTGTCGGCAAACACCAACCACCGTGTAAGGAGAATGATCTTATGTCGCGAAAAATGGTCACTATTGACGGAAACCAGGCATGCACGCATGTAGCGTATGCCACAAGTGAAGTCATAACAATCTATCCCATTACGCCATCGTCTCCGATGGCTGCTGAAGCAGACGCCAAAGCCACCGCCAAACAGGAAAATATTTGGGGATCCATCCCGGTTATCTCCCAGATGCAGTCAGAAGCCGGTGTTGCCGGTTCCATCCACGGCTCATTGGGTGCCGGAGCACTGTGCACCACCTTCACCGCGTCCCAGGGTCTGTTGCTGATGATCCCCAACATGTACAAGATCGCCGGTGAGTTGATCCCGACTGTCTTCCATGTTACCGCCCGCGCCATTGCCTGCCAGGGTCTGTCGATCTTCGGTGACCACGGTGACGTTATGGCCGCCCGCCAGACCGGCTGGGCCATGCTTTGTGCTCAGGATGTCCAGGAGTGCCAGGACTTCGCCCTGATCTCCACTCAGTCCACTTTGGCTTCTCGCATTCCTTTCCTCCATTTCTTCGACGGTTTCCGTACCTCCCACGAAGTCATGAAGATTGAAGAGCTGACCATGGATGATATGCGCACCATGATCGATGAAGATCTGGTTATCGCCCATCGCGAGCGCGCCCTGACCCCGGATCGTCCGACCATCGGCGGTACCGCTCAGAATCCCGACGTTTATTTCATCGGCCGCGAGACCGTGAACAAATACTACAACGCGATTCCGGGTATTGTTCAAGGAACCATGGACAAATTCGCCGCCCTCACCGGTCGTCAGTATCACCTGTTTGATTACGTCGGTGCTCCGGATGCAACGGACGTCATCGTCATCATGGGTTCAGGCGCCCTGACCGTTGCCTCCACTATCGAGTATCTTGTTGCACAGGGTGCCAGAGTGGGCATGGTTATTGTCCGCCTGTTCCGCCCGTTTGATCCCGCCGCCATGGTTAACGCCCTGCCGCCTACCGTTGAACGCATCACCGTTCTTGATCGCACCAAAGAGCCTGGCTCCAACGGCGATCCGCTCTATCTGGATATTCGCGCTGCGGTTGGCGAAGCTGCTGAAGCCAATCCTACCATGTTCACCCCGGTAGTTCTCAACGGCCGCTACGGTCTGGGTTCCGCCGAATTCACCCCGGCCATGGTCAAGGCTGTGTATGAAAACATGGCATCGCTGTCCCCGAAGAAAAAATTCTGTGTCGGCCCCAACGACGATGTCACCTTCTCCAGCATCAAATACGACAAATCCTTTAACGTCGAAGGATCGGATGTCTACCGGGCACTGTTCTATGGCTTGGGTTCCGACGGTACCGTCGGTGCCAACAAGAACACCATCAAGATTATTGGTTCCGAGACCGACAACTCTACCCAGGGTTACTTTGTCTACGATTCCAAGAAATCCGGCTCCATGACCGTTTCGCATCTGCGTTTCGGTAAAAACCAAATTGTTGCCCCGTACCTGATCAACAAAGCCAACTTCATCGCCTGTCATAATCCTGCTTTCCTCAACACCTATGACATGCTGGCCAACATCGAGCCAGGCGGTACCTTCCTCCTGACCACCAGCTATGATAAAAACCAGATCTGGGATAGCCTGCCAAGCCTTGTGCAAAAGCAGATGATCGACAAGAAGGTTAAGTTTTACATTATCGACGCGGTCAAACTTGGTTTGGCCTTGGGTCTGGGTGCACGCATCAACATGATCATGCAGACCGCCTTCTTTGCGATCTCCGGCATCATCAGTAAAGATGATGCAATCAAGGCCATCAAGAAAGCGATCAAAAAGTCCTACGGCTCCAAAGGTGACAAGGTCGTCAACATGAACTACGGCGCTGTTGATGGTGCCATCGAGAACATCGTTGAGATCAAGATCCCGAAAAAGGTCACCGGTCACGAGATGCCTCCGATCGTTCCTATTGACGCGCCTGACTTCGTCAAGAACGTCACCGCCAAGATGATGGAAGGTCACGGCGAGGATATCAAGGTTTCCGAATTCCCAAATGACGGACGCTGGCCGACCGCCACCACCCAGTGGGAAAAACGCAATATCGCGGTTACTGTTTCCCAGTGGGATGCAGAAGCCTGTATCCAGTGCGGCCGCTGCTCGCTGGTTTGCCCGCATGGTTGTATCCGTATGAAGGTTGCTACACCCGAAGCGCTCAAGGCTGCCGGTGCCGACGCCACCTTCAAGACCGCCGATGCGGTAGGAAAAGAGTTCAAAGACATGAAGTTCACCATGCAGATCTCTACTTCCGACTGCTGCGGATGTACTCTTTGCGTGAGTGTCTGTCCGGCCCGCAAAAAAGATAAGGATGGCAACAAGACCGAAAATCGGGCTCTGGCCATGGCAACGAACACCGAGGAACTGCGGTTGGAATCGGCTGCCCACTGGAAGACCTTCCTTGCCCTGCCCGAAGTCGACGACAGCCTGATCAATGTTGGCACCATCAAGGGCAGCCAGTTCAAACGCCCGCTGTTTGAGTTCTCCGGCGCCTGTGCCGGTTGTGGTGAGACCCCGTACATCAAACTGGTCACCCAGATGATCGGCGATCGGATGTTAGCCTCTAATGCAACCGGTTGTTCTTCGATCTATGCCGGTAACCTGCCTACCACCCCGTACTGCAAACGCGAAGACGGACGCGGACCGGCTTGGTCCAACTCCCTGTTCGAGGATAACGCCGAGCACGGCCTTGGTATGCGTCAGGCCGTCGACAAACTGGCAAGCCAGGCTGTCGAATTGCTGGGTGCCGCAGTCAAAGATGGCTTGGTCACCCAGGCCCTTGCCGATTCCATCCTGAATGCCAGCCAGGCTAACCAGGGAGAAATCGAAGCACAACGGGCTCGGATTGCTGAGTTGAAGGCAGCTCTTGAAGGCAAAAAAGACAGCATCGCCAAACGGTTGTTCCATTGTGCCGATTATCTGGTGAAAAAATCGGTCTGGATTATTGGTGGTGATGGCTGGGCGTATGATATCGGCTACGGCGGTCTGGACCATGTCCTTGCTTCCGGCAAGAATGTTAATGTTCTGGTCATGGATACCGAGGTCTACTCCAACACCGGTGGTCAGATGTCCAAATCCACTCCGCGTGCGGCTGTTGCCCAGTTCGCAGCCGGTGGCAAGGACGCTCCCAAGAAAAACATGGGACTGATCTTCTCTACCTTCGGTACGGTCTATGTTGCCCGGATCTCGATCGGAGCCAACCCGCAACAGGCCATCAAGGCCATTCAGGAAGCCGAGGCCTATGACGGGCCATCCCTGATCATTGCCTACGCTCACTGCATCAACCATGGTATCAACATGGCTCTGGGTCTGGAGCAGCAGAAGAAGGCAGTTGAATGCGGTCACTGGTCACTGTTCCGGTACAACCCAATGCTTGAAGCTGAAGGTAAAAATCCGATGGTCATCGACTCCAAAGAGCCTACCATCACTTTTGCTGAATATGCCTTGAGCGAAAACCGTTACCGGATGCTGAAACTGGCTAATCCGGAGCATGCAGATGCGTTGATGGCTGCATCTCAGAAAGATGTGGATAAGTCTTGGAAACTGCTCAAGGGCTGGGCTAAAGCTCTTGAAGTCGAATAAGTCATCTGCTTGCAGATGAGGTGAAGTACAAAACGCCCTGCCGGCAATAGCCGGCAGGGCGTTTCTTTTTACAGGCAGGTGGGAGAGGAAGATGTTTTCCCGCAAGGCGGGTCCCCCTTCTTATTCACCCTTGCGACAAATTTTAGAACAGTGTTACATTACACAATCCATGGGGGGCAATTAGTTATCAGTGTCCGCTTTTTTGACTGCCGCCAGACGTGCTTGCTCCTTGCGGGCACGTTCGGCCTTGAGCTCTTCATATTCCTTTTCCGCCTGCTGAAGGGCTTCGTCCTGACGATTTTTGATCTCCGCTACCTTACTTTTGATCTTTTCCGCTTTGATCGACAATCCCCCTGCCCCAAACAGGGTATTCGCAAGGTATTTAAAGGAAAAGAGCATTAATTCCACATCATCTTCCTTGATCTTGGCAACGGTTTCCGCATCAATTTCATAGGTGTCGAGAAAAGAACTCTCAAAGATGAATTTACGGAAGGTATCAAGATCGGTCGAGGCCATGAAAAACATCCGCTTCGCTGCTTCGCTCATGGTCGCCTGAAGCCCAAAGGACTTTCGCCGCATCACCAGCCGGAGCCATTCTTTATTCATCTCGTCGCGTAGATCAACCCCTTGATCGGCCCGCCATTCTCTGATCGTCCATCGTTTCGGTTCTTCATGCCCCATGCAATGAGGCTCTTTCACAAGGAAGAAAAATTTATCTTCAGATGCGTCATTGGTGCCCCCCTCATGAAAATCAGCCATGCCCACCGGATAATAACGGCAGGCGGAAGGACGATCCGAATAGACTGTACACCCTTCTGGCGTGACAAAGGGACAAGCGTTCTTTTCGCCAACCAGTTGCATCTGCACACCCGGCATGTCGGTCTTTTCAAGGTAGGTGGGTTCGGTATACTGGGTGATGAACTCATGCGCCGGTATATTCAATCGATTCCGAAGAATAAGAATATCATAAGGAGTCAGAATAATTTTGATATTATGACAGCATGCGGTGAAACAGCTGACCTTGGGATGACATGCAAACTGGAGGAATGAATCGAGCGTCAATTTCTCCGGCAAAATATTAGAGGGGTTTTTGTCGGTAGCTTCTATAAAATCGGAATCATCATCAATATGTTGTTTTGTGGTCATACGGTACCTCTTGTTAGTGCGCATTCGAATCAGGCGTTGTGCTCATTATGAGCAGAGTGTAAAATTAACCATTTTACCATGCGCTGTCTTGGTGTCAAACTCTATTGGGTGGGTACGGCATTTATCCGCCTAACAAGTAAAAATTGTTAATTATTCACCACACCAGCGCACACTGTTATCCCCTCTGCACGCTATCCGACAGTAAAAATCGGATCGACGCCTTGCTTATTTTATGTTTTTTCCACCTCAAACCTGCTAAGACATAAACATACAACTTTCTTTCTTTGGATACTAAATGTACATGAAAAAAATTTTTTCCAATCCTATTGACTTAAGTAAAGTCAACACATTGATCTATCATCTCCCGGATGGTCCTACTTTTTCGGTGGAAATGAACGAACTAGATGGATTCATCGATCTTGATATGGAGATGGGTGATGTTTGTGATACCTCTGAAATTGATGGCGTCCTCCATTTTTTCCCCAAGGGGAATGCCTGAGTCCCTATCCCCCTCTCGTTTCTCCGTACCTCATTTCACTCTTTTTGCGTCCACTCCAGTATGCCACCCCTGATAGATATAACAATTGATGGCCATGTCCACACACGCCTCTGTAATCACGCCACAGGCGAGATGGAGGATTATGTCCAAAAAGCGGTGCAACGAGGACTTGCAACCATCATCTTTCTGGAACATTTAGAAGCGGAGATTCTCTACCATCCAAGGAGTTGGCTGGAAAAAAAAGAGTTTGACTACTATTTTCAAGAAGGGATGCGGCTCAAGGAACAGTACCGAGGCGTCATTGATGTCCGGTTAGGAGTTGAAACGGGCTACAATCGGGAGGCGGTCAGCACCCTCCGAGAAAAATTGGCACAGTATCCGTGGGATCGCATCGGCCTTTCCTGTCATTTCCACCGTCATGGCGAGACTCATTTCAATCTGCTCAGCCGCAACCAAGAAAGCCTGGCGCGACTGGCGGTTATCGGTATCGATGGGATTATTACCGACTATTTTAATGCCTTGATCGAGGCGGTTGAGGTGATCGACTGTGATGTTCTCTGTCACCTGGATGCGGTGTTGCGACACTCTCCGGCCATCGAGTTCAACGCGGACCATCGACAGCAGATAGAGACCTTGTTGGATGGCATGCAAAAAAAAGGGGTGGCATTGGAAATCAACACCTCCGGTTTTGATTTCCGCGGCTTCCCCTTTCCCGCCCCATGGATCATTAAAGGCGCCATCGAACGCGGCATCCCCTTGAGTGCCGGATCCGATGCCCATCAACCGGAAGTGGTCGGTCGATATTTTGACCGACTTCCTGAATATCTGAAAAAAATCCAGGGCTGAAAATCCATGTTTGAACGGGTCCAGAGGTCGAACAGTCGGCCCGCTCAGTTCACCCTGATATATTTTCCCATGGCAACACGCAAAGATTCAGCGTTAAAAGGCTTGATCAAAATACTGTTCACTCCGGCCGCCGATGCTGCCTCGTGATCCTGCACATCGCTCTGTGTGGTCACCATGATGATCGGCAGTTCTTCCTGAGAATAAATTTTACGTATCCCCTCGGTCAGTTCGATACCCGAAATTTCCGGCATGTTGAGATCGGTCAACACCAAGGCCGGTTTTTCCCGGGAGATCCACTCCAGCGCCCCTGCCGGAAATTCAAACAGTACAGGCTCAAAACCAAGCTCATGCAGGGTTGCCTTGTAGATATTGAGAATCATCCTAGAATCGTCCACCGCGCAGACCTGGACTCGTGCACTGCCCTCCATTTCATCACCGGAAATCTTCGCCGCAAACTCATCCATCCCCTGCTGTCTGAGCAGGTCATTATAGTGGCTTTTGATATCCCGGTGGGCATGGGGCAGATAGATGAGCGCCATTTCCTGAAAATAGTCCTCCTTTGCCAGGCTGAGAAAAAGATTATCGACTTGGGCGTTAACAATAATTTTGACAATATGGCGGGCTTCATCACTGGGAGTCCGAATCATATTCTTAATGCCTGCCGCGAGAATTTCGTTAAAATTCCGGTCTATTGCCCTTGCCGCAGCAGTGCAGACATGATCCTCGCTATCGGTCAGACCGGAGGCAAGCGTGTAAGCCCCCTTACGCAAGGGCAGCAGCGCCAGCGCCTCATAGGCGGCAAATCGCACATTTGCGTTTCTGGGTACCGTGTTGAGCAGAGCCCTGATCGGCATGATCGCACTCTCGTCCCCAATGTCGCCCAGCACATTGAGTGTATGGACCAACAGGTCGCTATCCCCCTCCTTAAGATTCTCGATCAACACGGGTACGGCTTTGACACCGATGCGGATCAATTCATCCTTGGCATAGATTCGCATATGGGCATAATGCGAACGCAGGGTGTCATTCAATTTATCCAACGACACTTGATCCTGGACATCGGCAAAGATGCCCAGGATGATCAGATCCAGTTCATTGTCCGTTCCCATCCGCTCAGCCAGTCGGTGCATGGCGGTGTGGGTCCCGACCTGGCCAAGAGCTTGGATGGCTGAAGTAATGAGGTCGCGGTCCGCCGAGTAGAGGTAATCGGTGAGGGTGTTGATCGACTCTGGATTGCCGATCAATCCCAGGGTCTCGATGATCAACCGGATCGTGGTATTATTATTGGTTTCTCCCAATAGATCGATCAGGCAGGGAGTTGCATCCTCAAATTTTAATTCCCCGGCCAGTTCGATCATCACCGTTTTGTCGCTGATTTCCGGATTAGCCAAGGATTTGAGCAGGATCTCCGGATAGGCAATCAAATTGGAAAAAAGGGTCTCCCGAATAATCGGCAGCCCGGCGGCCATCTGAGGATGTGCAACCAGCAGATAATTCAACAGAGGGACGGTAAACTCCATCTCACCACGCGACAGCTCATAAAGCAGCCGATTCTGGATTTTTTTGTCGACTGCGCCAAGATGATCCAGCACCAGCCGTGCCTTGAGGGCATCACCGGTCTGGATATTCGCCTGAATTTCTTCAATCATGTGATCAGTATTCAGTTCAGCCATGCGCCACCTCTGTTGAAAAATGGAGAATCCCTCTTTATTTCACAAACCAATCGACACCCAACCGACTGATCACATTCAAACCACCACATAATACCATGCTATCGCTTTTTCCAAGATGGTCAAGGAAGACTTGTACTTCGTAGGATCGGGTGCCGGCATTACAGATGATAATGAAGGTTTTCCCGGTAGGGAGTTCGCCATGTCGCTGCCGCATCTGCTCATACTGCAGGGCTACCCACCGACCTGGCCCATATTTCTCGACATAGGGCGCGGCTTCCAGGGGATGGCGGATATCCAGCACCGCCCAATCCGGCTCGCTGTTCATGTCCTGCATCCAACCTAGGAACCGGTCAAGATCCACCCGGCGCAGACGATGGTCGCAGAGGTTCTCCGCCACATAGGCCGCGGCATTGATCGAGTCGATGGCGGACGAAAAAGGCGGGGCATAGGCCATCTCCAAGACGCCGAAATCTTCAATGGTCCCGCCTTGGGCAATCAAGCCGGCAGCGGCGTCCACCCGGGCGGAGATCGAGTCATTCATCAGACCAAAGGCCTGCAGACCAAGAATACGGCGCGACTTGCGATCAAAGACCAGCTGAAGGATCACCACTGCCTGATCCGGAAAGAAATGGGCCCGGTCGGGTGGAGAAGTCAGGGCGTAGTCGGCATCAAATCCTTCGGCAAGGGCGGCATCGTAACTGATGCCGGTTGCCGCGATGCAACGTTCAAAGGCCTTCATGATGAACGAACCGCAGACCCCTTTGAACAGGGTGGGACGCCCAGCCATGTTATCGGCGACGATCCGCCCTTGCCGGTTAGCCAAGGAACCGAGCGGGGCATAGGTTTCCCGGCCGGTCACCAGACTAGTGGTGGCGATGCAGTCGCCGGCGGCAAAAATATGAGGGTCTGAGGTCTGCATACGCGCATTGACCTTGATACCACCCCAGGACGCCACATCAAGACCCGCCGCCTTGGCCAGTTCGCTACGCGGCCGGACCCCCACCGCCATGATCACCAGTTCCGCCTCTAAAGTGCGCTGTGCAGTCGTAACCCCGCAGACCTGGCCCTGCCCGTTATCCATCAGGGTTGAGGCCGACTCCCCGGTATAGACCGCAATACCTTTTTCCATTAGGTGCTGCTTCATCATGGCGGCAAACGGCCAGTCAACCAGACGGGGCAAGAGCTGCGGTGCCAGTTCGAGCAACGCCGTCTCGATTCCCCAGAGATCGGTCAAGGCCTCGGCCATCTCAATGCCGATCGCTCCACCGCCGATGACCACGGCCCGGCTGACCTTGCCCTGAGAAATCCGCTTGCGGATCTCGATAGCCTTGTGCAAATCGGCAATGGTAAAGACTCCATCAAGATCAGCGCCGGGAATGGCCAGGTCAAACGGCTTAGCGCCGGTGGCCAGCATCAGTTGATCATAGGGCAGTTCCTGCTGCACACCGGTGTCAAGATTCTCCACGTGCACCTTTTGCGCCTTGCGGTCAATGGAAAGAGCCCGGGTCCGAGTCAGCACCGTAACCCCCTTGGCATTCTTGAAAAAAGCGGCGTCACGGACAACATGAAAACTGGTGGCCCGCAACTCGCTTTCATCGGAAACATCACCGCTCACGTAATAGGGGATACCACAGCCACCATAGGAAATCAGGCTGTCCTGGTCCACCATGGTGATCTCCCAATCCGGCTGTAATCGCCGTAGTCGACAAGCCGCCTTCGGCCCCGCGGCCACTGCTCCAATAATGACAATCTTCTTACTCATGGTATGTCTCCTCTCTGTTATTAAGATCAAACGATATGAAAATACGTAGTTCCAAATCCTTACAGGGAGCCCTTGAGCCTTTGCCCATAGATAACCAAATTCGCACTGACAATGCTCAAGCCAAGGGACTATCAAGGCTTTCAGCTACGGTTCGTTTCCTGACGGCTAGTCCTGTATTGGCTGCTCCTCCGGTTTCAGCTCCGATTCTTTAACAGCTGCTGCCTTGCCTAACTGAGCGGTTACCGTTGCTAAAAATGCCTCCGGGTCAAAAAAAGGCGCCTCCAAAGCCCCGCCAATCTCAGCCTTGACCGCAACCCCCTGCTGCATGGGGAGATTGACGATGGCGGCCAATCGCTCCGTCAGCGGCAAAGTCACAAGGCAAGCAAGCGTTCTGTCCATGCCGACCGTGCCGCTCATTTCTATCTCAATGTCACCTGCAAGCAGGTGAAGAGATGTGCAGGTAATGCGACCGGCCTTGCCCGCACAGGTCAATTCCCGTTCCTTGAGTTGTAGTGACCCATGATCGATCCCGGCCAGGCCAAGAAGATCCTGCAGGACCTTTGTTGCCTTGAGCTGTATCTTCCCCAGCCCAATCGTTGCGTTGAATACAGGCCATTGCGCACCCTTTGCAACAAGGGGCGAGGAGAAACCATCCAGGCGCAGATCGATGGTTCCCTCGGGCTTTGCCAGTACCCCAAAGAGCGGATGCATTTTAACCAGTATCCCGTCGAGTAATGCTTGCTGTAGCGGTACATCCTTCATGACTTGGCTGGGAGACGAAACACTCAGCTCTGGCCGATCGGCGCCGAAAGTCCATTGCGGCTGAACGGCCACCCTGCCGCCGTTGATTTCGCCCGCAATAACCGCCCGCAGCATGCCCCGTTGCATTTCAATCGGAAGCTCGAGTTGGCGAAGAGTAACCCCTTGGTATTGGAGCGAATCCACGGGCAATCGGGCGGATAACGTCATCTGCCCCATATCAACAGGCAGCTTGAACGGGCTGGCCAACTGGAAAACGCCTTCCCGCTTGCCGGTCAGGACTATTTTCTGACCCAGAGCCGATGCCAGCAGATGAGAAAAATAGGTGAGGTCCGGTGTCAGTGTTCCCTGGAGTTCCAGAAAAAGGGGTTTTCCTTGCACGGAACCGGTCCCTTCAACCTGTAGAGGGGCCACTTGCAGCATAAAGGCCGGGATCTTTAGAGCTCCTTTGGCCCCCAAGTCCCCCTGGACAATAGCCTTGAGACGGAGCCGAGGGTCGTTGAATAATTTTTTCTTGGCCCGCAGAAGCTCGAAGGGTTCCACCTGCACGACAATCTCGGCCAGCATCCCTTGCTCGCCACTTGCTTCGGCATTGACGGTGGCCTGTGCCCGACCTTTCATTGCCACGTCCTCGGGAAACCAACCCAAAGCTTTGCAGAGGGGAGTGAGGAGAGCCGCATCGGATTCGCCTGTGACCTCGACTGCAAAATCGCGGTACGGCTGCCGCCAGTTGCCAAGTGATACATTCCCTCGGCCGGAAGTGCCGGAGGCCTCGAGGGTCAAATGACGCAGATTCAGACGCTGCCTGTAGAAATCGACGACAAGACCCGGCCGTTCTTTCTCAATGAAATCCTGCCAGTTATCAGCCAGCTTCAACTCGCGTACTTTAACGGGATGGACACCGGGCAAGGCTTTGTTGGTCAACGAAACGGTTACCTGAGGTTCCTGATGCGCATACCCCTTACCGACCACGGTCAGTTGGTCAATTTTTCCCTCCAGAGCCTCCAGAGTGAGACGATCCCCACCCCATCCCCCTGTGCCGTCAAAAGAAAAGGTGCCCCCTACTTTGAGGGGAGGAACAACACCGGCAAGACCATGGAAGAACCGGCTTATTCGTTCAAGGTCGATGACCCCGTTGGTGGCACAGGAGGTCTGCATCTTACCGTTTTCCCGTGCGCTATTCTGGACGAAAAGAGAGAGTTTCCCCAGCCAGGAATCGACAACGAGTCGGAGGGAGGTGAAGGAGCCGTACTGGAAAAAGGAAGGTGGGGTCCAGGCCTCCCCGGTCAGGAGAAAATCATGGGTTGGGAACAATGAGATACCGCCCCGGGAAAGGGCCAAGCCGTTGATACCAATCCGGGTATCGAGTCGATAGCGACCATCCCCTTGCATTATGGACGAACCGGTTGCTTCCATTTTGCCTTTGCCGTGAAAATTGAAGGCAAAGAGTTTTTCCAATTCCTCAAACATCCGATCCAGATCCGCTGTTGCGCGGAGGGTGAAGTCATCCGCCCCCCCTTTGCCCTTCATATCAAGAAAGGGGGTGTGTGCCTGCAGGGTGCGAAACGAAGTTTTTCCTTGCCGATGACTCGCCTCGGCAAGCAAAGAAAGGGGGGTGTCCCAGGAGAACGCCTGACCGTTATGGACAACCGCCAGTCGTCCCGTCTGGCAACCGGCCTTCAGCTCAAGCTCCTGGGGCCTACCGGAAACGTTCAAGGAAAAATCGACCAGACCTTCCCGGTATGTCGTCTTCTCATGCAGGGAGAGCAGGTGCGGCAGCTGGGCCGCGAGCACCGGCAGATTAACGGTACCGGTTGCAGCAAGGGAAGCGGTGGCACGGTCATAGCTGCCGTTTGCCTCAATCCGCACAGGATCGGACTCAAGCTTCAGGGTGGCCAGCTGCCACCCCTCTTTACCACCATGACTGCCCTTGAAGGTAAACAGCAGATGGTCGACAGTCGGCTGGTCCGGGCCGAGAAAACCACCGGCAAGACGCAAAGCCTGGAGACGGGTTTCCCCAGACACCTCGAGATGCTCCAGTCCGGCAGTGACCACATGATAGCTTGCATCGAGCACCCCCTGACCCTTCGGGAAATCCCCCCTGGAAGCCGCAAGATCAAGAAAGGCGGAAATATCCAGTCCTTTGATCACCACCTCGGTTTTCGAAACCAAGGTGTCAAGCAGCGACTGCCTGGCGGTGGGGAAATTAATAAAGCCTTCGGCCCACAGATGCCCTTCCTGCTCCAATCCGGACCGGAATGCCAGGGTATACTTGACAGCACCCTCGGCAAGACTTCCCTGGAGATCAATATCCCTGGCGAGTTCCTGTTTGGGACCTTGGCCCTGGTCAAGCTCGACCAGCCCCTTGTTGATGAGAAATCTGAAGGTCAGCCGCTCCCACCATCGGGTTCGGCTGGCCGCCTCCTGCTCCGCCGCACTCATGGCCTGTCGCCCGGCTGTGGCGGCAAGCGCCGCATCCGGCCTCATGGTATCGCCACCAGCCGGGTTGGGGAGGAAGGTCAGAGTGGGCTGGTCAATGTGGATTTCGCCCAGATACTGGGGCGCCAGCAGGAGAACAAAGAGGCCTTTATCGCCGGTAATCCTTGGTGCCACTACCCGGAGCCCCAAGGCTCGTTCCTGGAAACGGAGATCCTCGCAACTGAGCCCCTGCCACCACCCCAGGGAACAGGATTGCACCTCCAGCGAACCGGCAAGCTGCTTATTGAGAAGAACCAGAGCATACCGGACAACCGGTTGCAGGCAAAGGAGCGTCGGCAAGAAGAAAAGAACCGCAGCTATCGCCACTGAGGCGGTAATCATGGCGAAACGTCTTATTTTCTTCACGATTCCTTCTTTGTCTCCCCTCACTCCACCACGTACCACAAGACGAATACATCGCAAACAACTTGCCGCGATCCCCCCTTGTTGTCAACCTCGTTATGGTCTCTTATTCCAAGAAAAACCCTATGAACAAGCACAGATCAACAGACAACGACTCTCAGGGCGATGCCATCGGGAGCGAAGGGAAAAGCAAGATGAACAATCTTGAAAAAGGAAAAAAGGAGTTGTCTAGAAAGAATGGCTCCTGGGTCAGGGCGAGGAGAATAACCGTCCGCGACGGATCATATCATTGAGTTCCACCATTTTCTTACTGTAACATTCCGGGCAGATACCGTGGCTGAGCTCGCTGCCGGTGGTTTTGCAGATAAATTGTTCAACACTGACCCAGTGGGTTTCCCCATCCTTGCCAGCGTCATTATCTCGAATTTTTTTACATTCGCTGCAGATGGAAAGAAGGGACTCATAGATTTTCACCGTCTGCCGTAACTCCCGGCTGGCCAGAGACCTACTGATGCGCAGAATCAGTTCGTCATGATTGTACGGTTTCAACAAATAATCATCCGCACCCAGCCGGAGGGCACTGATGGCTGATTCGAGTTCACCGTATCCGGTGAGGATAAACACGACCTGTTCCGGTCGCTTCTCCCGGGCCAGCCGCAGCACCTCAAGCCCACTGATCCCTTCCATAATCAAATCGGCAATGATCAGATCGTACTCCTTCTCAAGCATTGCAACCGCCTCCTCGCCAGTGGCGGCAAGGTCCACAGCATAGCCCTGGTCAAGCATATCGAGCTTGAGCGTTTCGCGGATCAGTTCTTCGTCATCAACTATTAAAACAGATGGTTGCGCCATGATGTCTCCTCTTTATCCATTGTGTTTCCCGGCCGGCAGGAGCACCGTAAAGGTTGTTCCTTGACCAGGAGTCGACTCGACCCGGATCTCGCCCCGATGACTCTTGACGATGCCGTAAGAAACGGCGAGACCGAGGCCGGTTTCCTTGACAACGGTTTTAGTGGTGAAATACGGTTCAAAAAGATGCGGGAAATGCTCTGGGTTGATACCGACTCCGGTATCGGTGACCGCAATATGGAGTGTATGTTGCTCTGTCTTGGTAAGGATCCGTATTTCGCCACCCGCTTCCGGCAGGGCCTCGCCGCTGTTTTTAATCAGATTGAGCAACACCTGCTTGAGTTGATTTTCCACACCGTTGAACAGCAAGACGCCCTCGGTATAGTCTTTTCGGACCACCGCCTTGCGGATTTTTAAATGTTTGCTCAAGAGCAACAGCACAGAATCGATGGCATGATGGAGATCGAAGTCCTGCCTGAAATCGGAAAACGGCAAATTAAACTGCTGCAGGTTCCTGATCAGCCGCTTCATCCGGTCGCACTGCTCCAGGGCCAGCTCCAGCAGACTTTGATCGGCAACTGCCAGCCCTGATGTTCTTGCCATGCGTTCCACTACACTGCGCACCCCGCAGAGGGGATTATTGAATTCATGGGCTATGGAGGCGGCCAGCGATCCGATGGCGCTCAACTTATCGGCCTGGATCAGCTGCTGCTGGGCCTTGAGCAAATCGGCCGCAGTCTTCTGCTGTACCCGGTTATCAAAAAAGGTGACAACCATACCGCTCAGTTGGCCGTCGGCATTGACATAAGGAACGGCATGGAGGGTGCAAACCAGATGCTGCCCCCGCACCACCTGATCGATATCAAGATACGCCCTGTCGGCTCCAGCCAGCAGGCGGCTCAAAGTACAGACCTCTGTCTCGCAGGCCTCACATCCCCAGATATCCTCGCCGGATTTCCCGATAATATCCTCTCGCCCGCAGCAAAAAAAATCACAGAAGGCTTGGTTGACCTTGAGAATCCGACATTGACGAGAAAGCAGACAAAAAGGAACCGCCACGTTGAACACCTGCTCCAATTCCTTGTAGGCCGCGTGCTGTGCACGCTCGTCCTCCTTGTTCGCCGATATATCGAGAACCGTCAGCGAAATGTCGAAGGGTGAAAGATCCTCAGCACCAAGAGGAACCGCACTCAAAAGGACATCCATGGGCCGTCCATCCTTGCGCCGCCAGCGGGACTCAAGAGCTTGCAGCCGTCCGGATTCAGGTGCTAATCGGGTTGTATCAAGGGAATCGTAGCCGGGTTCTTCGGCAAACAACTCGCGCCAATGGACGCCAAGCAATTCAGCGGCCGCATATCCGCTCATCTGGGCCAGCCGTTGGTTGACATATTGGAATCGTTCCCGATGCAGAATACCTATCCCGGCGGTGGTGGTATTGAGCAGATTCTGGAGCAGCCTAGCGTTCTGCTCGAATTTTTCATCCCGCGCACGCACCGGTCGGCTCGGCAATCTGCTGCTCTGGCGATGGGTCTTTTCCCCCATTGCCTGTTCGGAGATATCCCGAAGAGCACCCTGTACGCCGATGATTTTCTCGCCTTGGTGCCAGGGCGTTGCATGGATTTCCACCCAGATCCGCTTTCCATCCCCGTACACCATCTTCACAACAATTTTGAGATCTTGAGCACCGAGCAGGAGAAGTTGGAAAGATTTTTCCGCCAGGACATGATCATCAGAGGTGATAAAGGCCAGGTAGTGGCGGCTCTGATGAGGTTTGAGGGGATAGCCGAGCATCATCGGGCTCGCCGGGGAGAGAGAGATGACTTCCCCCTCTTCGCTCAATCGAAAAAAGAGATCCGGCGAAGTTTCGGCAAACGACCTGGATAGGGTGCCTCCCCCGCGCAATTGTTGCTCCCCTTGCACTACCTGACCATCTCCATCGCGGCTCCCCCCATGGTACCCGAACGCCCCCCCTTTGACCCGTTCCACATAGCTGGAAAAGTCAGGGCGACATGCGCATGTAATGACGCCAAAAGACGTTTCTCCTTCTGGCACCCCCTGTGTCCTATAGCAGACAGGCGCATAAATAACACGACAAAAAAATGGAAATATCGCCAATAAATCAGGAACAAGCCAAGCCTCTTGCAGCACAACGGTTTCAGCGCGGTCCCCCTGATGATGGGCCGAGGAACTCTTCTATTCTCCTTTCCCTGTAAGGGGTTGGGCCCTGCTCCTGGTGGCGCAATTTCCCTGAAAAAAGAAGAGCGTTTGGTTATATAGTCACAGTATGCTTAGGGCTTGGCCGCAAACAACCTGGACAAAATTGCACTCAGATTTGGTTGTGGTCAGACCACTTACCTCTACGTGACCTCTGTTGCCGCAGGCGTATGACCGCCGCCATCCTCATCGGCCTCTTTACGTGAAAAATCAGCACGAATATGCTGGCCCAAGAATTCTAAACAGGAAAAAATTTATGTGGAAAAAACCGCGAACAGTTGAAGAGTTGCAAGCAGCCTGCACATCAACCCTGGTGCAGCAGCTGGGTATTGAATTCACGGCGATCGGCGCTGATTTTATCGAGGCACGGATGCCGGTGGACGAACGGACGATGCAGCCCATGGGCCTGTTGCACGGCGGAGCCTCGGCCGCTCTGGCCGAGACCCTGGGAGGCGCCGGAGCCTATCTCTGCGTTGAGGAAGGGACGACCTGTGTCGGTCTGGAAATAAACGCCAACCATGTCCGGCCCGCACACCGGGGGTGGGTCATCGGCCGGGCGACCCGGCTGCACCAGGGCCGCACCACCCAAGTTTGGCAGATCATGATCCGCGATGAACAGGAAAATCTCGTCTGTGTATCCCGCTTAACCGTTGCCGTGAGGTAGACGGTGGAGCAGTGCAGTGGTGACAAGAGATCCGCATCGCCCTTACTCTGCGCGCAATTTTGTCCAGGCTGTCTGCGGCCTGACCCTAAGAAGCGGGAAGGCAATAAAACCAAAAAAGCACTTGCCCAACATCAAGGGCAAGTGCTTTTAAAAATGTACTACAAAGATTTAAGATGTTGACTCATGAAGCACAGAAACCAACCACGCCATCTTTTACAGATGGCAATAAGCGCGGAGTGTCGCGGTCATATTTTCTTTTTCGGTTGTTTGTCGCTCTTTTCCTTTTCTTTATGTTTTTGCTTTTCGCTGCTTTGTTTCTGACTTTTTTCCTTGGTTTTCTTACCACCTTTGTCGCCCATGGTTTTGCTCCTCTTAAAGTTGCTTTTTAGATTCCGCACAAAATATCTGCGAAATTCACCTCACGACACATAAGTCACTCCACTATGATATAGCAAAACGAATGAAAGGGAAGGGGTGCCACCACTAATATTTACAACAATTCCAGGCGGCACGGTAAGCATAAAAAAAAACGACCTCTCTTTGTGCGCAAGCAGGACTACAATGCCTTTTTTCCATTCACCGAATTTTGTCACCAAGAAAACCTGGAGGTGGCGACGGCTCCGGAGGCTTTTCTGATTGAGAACACGGGTGGGGTGCGCCTAGGAGCTCAGGCCAGCGTTCCGGCCAACCATGAAAATGATCCAGCCCCTTCACCGAAACGAGGGAAGCACAATCCGCCCTACCCTGCCTGGCAAGAAATCCTTGGGCAATGCGCGCGGGGATGACCTCATCTGCGGAGCCGACGAAATGACGCTGCGGCAGCCGGGCCAAGGATGGGGCAACGTCCGGAGGATTGAGGGAACCAGTGAGGGGGCTAAGCCGGTGCAGGCGGGTCCAGGCGCTATGATCTAGATTGCCGGCCACGGTGATGAGTTCCTGCACGTCATCCCGGCCGGCCGCCACCAGGGCCGCCACGGCGGCGCCGCCGGAGTAGCCAACCAGCCGCAAGGAAGTGGCCCCGCTCAGTGCTTTGAGCCGGGCGAGAGCCTGATCCGTGGCAGCTATCACCTCCGGGGCAAAGCGATGGCTGGTCCAGTACCGGCTGTCACAAACGCCGGTGACAGCCGCTGCGGTGTACTGACAAGGTCGCCCCAGAGCTGCTGCCTGACCGTCATCCTGGGCCAGGGCCAGCAGCAGGGCCATAGGGGTCACCGGCGTGGGGTCGGAAGAGGGCCGGGTGTAAGTAATCCAGGCCAGTCCATCCCCCTCCAGATACACAGTGAGGGTTCTGCCGACGGCACGTCCTCCGGCGAGATCCCGAGGCACAAAGGCGGCCAGGACAAAGGGCGGGGCCTCAATGTCCAAACGAATCCAACCCCTCTCCTCGGCTAAACGGACAACCTCCTTCCCCCGCTCCTCCGGGCTGGGAATCACGGCGCAGGAGGAACAGCAGAGGAGGAAAACCACTGCCAGAAAGAGGTGCGGGGACCGACAAAACAAAAAGCCCATCAATGGGGAGCGTAGTCTCCCAGTGCTTCAAGCAGGGGCGCCAAGTGCTTTCCATAACGCCGCCAGCGTTCCACCGAAGTGGTGTACACCGGCTCCCGCACCTGGGTGACGCTTGCAGTTTTGACAGTGCGCAGGGTCTTGTGAGGGGTCAGGCAGGCATCATCCCAGGTTAGCCCGCAGTACTCAAGCAGGGCACGGGTTTTCTCCTCGGGTTTGGCCACCAGTTCCTCGTAGCGCAGGTCAAGGAAGGCCCCCTCCGGCAGTACCTGCCGCCAATGCTCCATGAGACGGGCGTAATCCACATAAAACTGGCCCATCTCCCGCAGATCATAGGAATGGAGCTGACTGTTGCTATTGAAATGCCTCGTGAAGGCAGAGAGGCAGATATCTGCCGGATTGCGCTGCACATGGATCACCTTGGCGTGGGGCAGCATGAGATGGATCAGACCCAGAGCCATGAAATTAGCCGGCATCTTGTCTGTGATCCTGCCTGCCTCGGCGCTGTGCCTCCGCAGCCCTGTCACATACCGGGAGCCCATTTGGGCCAGATCGTCCGCGGTCAACCCCTGCATGGAAAGAGGGAAACCCTCGCTCTGAACACCGGGTTTCGGCTGGTTGGCGATACGCAGGATATCGTGCAGCTCGCCCGCGGCAAAAACCTGCGGATGGCTGGCCAGGATGGTTTCCACCAGGGTGGTGCCGGAGCGGGGCATGCCGAGAACAAAGAGAGGCAGTTCCGAGGGGTCACCCGTGCCGCCTAAGCGGGCCATGGTTTCGGCGCTGAAGAACGCGGCGATGTTCCGGTACAACTGACGGTGACGTTCGCTGTCGTACTGGAGCGTTCCACGTTTGATGCGGCAGCCTTCCTGGAAATGGGAAAAGGCACGATCGTAATCCCCGAGGTCATCGTAGACCTTGCCCAGGGAGAAGTGAAGGGAAAGAGCCCGACTCGAGGTCATGGTCGGGAGCTTTGCCGACTCCTGTTGCAGACGGGCCACCACCGGATCATCAACGGTGCATTTGCGTACCTGGGCCATAAAAACATGCGGGGCTATCTGGTCAGGCCGCATTTCCATGGCCTGGGTAAAGGCAGTCCTTGCCTCGTCCATCCTGCCTTGCTCCATGCGTAGCTGCCCCAAGCCCAGATAGGCGCCCATCTGCTCGGAATCAAGTGCCATGGCACGGGTAAAGGCCTCCTCGCTCTCCGGATAGAGGCCCTGCTTGAGATAAATGTCCCCCAGCAGGCTATACCCCTCGGCTTTATCAGGGTTCACCTCCAGGGCACGTCTGGTTTGCAGGAGTGCATCATCGAGCCTGTCCTGCTCCTTGTGGATTCGGGCCAGACCGAGCATGGCTTCGGGAAAGGCAGGTTTCAACGTGAGAGCATTGTTGTAGGCTTGGGTGGCCTTATCGAAAAGCTCCCGGCTGAGAAAAGCGTTGCCCAGGTTATTGTGGGCATCGGCATAGCGCGGATTAACCTTCAGGGCTGCCAGAAGAACCTTGACCGCCTCCTCAATCTGTTCATCCTCGATGAGCAGAGCGCCCAGATTGTTCATCGATTCCAGGTAATCGGGCTTGATGGCCAGGGCCTGACGGTAGTAGGCAATAGCCCCGCCCCAATTCTTGCGGGCCCGCTGGATACTGCCTTGGTTGTTGAGGGCGATGACCAGGGAAGGGTTCAACTCCAGTGCTTTTTTCTGGCATGCCTCGGCCCGGTCGTATTCTTTACAGTCGTAGTAGGCGATGCCCAGGTTGGCAAGGGCCGTGGCTGAAGTCGGATCGAGGCTGACCGCCTTTTTCCCATGACTTACCGCTTCGTCCAGCCGTTTAAGGCTCCGGCACATTTCACCTCGATTGACATGAAACTGCACTTCGTTAGGCAACCGGGCCAGAGCCCTGCCGGTGAGATCCAAGGCCAGTTCTCCGCGCCCAACCTTGTGGGCGATAATACCCAAAAGGTGCAGGGCATGGGCATTTTCCGGATCTTTTTTTAGAATCTGCTGCAGCATGAGTTCCGCTGGTCTGAGTTCGCCAGCATCGATATTTCGTGCCGCCATCTCTATGGCCTGGGGGAGGGGAATAAGCTTGCCTCGGTCGGAATCGGGAGCCGCACCCTTTTTCAGGTTGGGTTGATTTGACATGATCAGGTCCTATGGGATGGTATTAGCTGATGAGAAGGGAGAAACTGGTGCCCCCAAAGCACAAAAAGGGGCCGACAAGGAACAAACCCCCCGCCGACCCCCCTGCATACAAAACAGGGTGGCGAGAAGTTTCTCGCCACCCTGCGGTTGTCGGTCAGAAGATTATGCCGTTACAGAATCAGAACGACATGCCGAGTTTGAGGGAAACAGACTGGTTGGTGTAGTCTTCACGCCCTTCCAGGTCGTAGCGCATGGAGACCTGCAGAGCGTTCTCCTGGCCATAGACCACGCCCAAGCCGCCGCGATAGAGCCAGCTGGACGGGTCGGTGCCGTGGGTCGAGAAAGCAACCCCCGACGCTCCCGCATAGGCCGAATTGAGACTATCCTCTTCCGCCAGCAGGTCCCAGCCCAATCCCAGTTTTGCTGTTAAGGCCCATTGCTTGTTCAGCTTGTGGTCGACCTTACCGTCAAAGCCCAGGATCAGCTCGTCCACGTTGCTGCTCCCCACATAGAGGCTCAGGGGACCAGCACCACTCTCATGATAGCTATCGTTGTCGATGTAACCGTAATCAAGACGTACAGACGGGGTCAAAGTGGTCTTCTCGTCCATCTTGTAGGCCCGCGAAGCAGCTATACCGGCATTGACACTTGAAGAGTTGTAATCGCCCTTGGCAGTGGCTCCGGCCAGAGGCACAAAACGGGTCACTTCGTTGTCGTGCCAGCCATAGCCCAGGTGCCAGGACAGATCAACCTGGTTCTCTATATCATAGCTGCCGTACAAAAGGGGCTGGTAGCTCTTGACATCCGCGCTCTGCGCCGCAAGGGTGTCGCCGTCCGCGTCGATCTTGTTGAAGGCAAGGCCGAGGCCGATGCGGGCCCGGCTACTCACCGCCTTATCACCGCCCAGCATGACGCCGTAGGTGTCGGCGCTATACCCAAAGGCGCCGTTGTTGGCTGACTGGTCGGCCCAGGAGCCAAAACCATTGACCCACAGGTTGCCGCTCGCAGTACCCTCGCTGCCCGAACTCAGACCGCGCGCCACCTCCTGACGATCACGGGTCAGGTCGATGTTTTTGTGCGAGTTGTCCAAGGTGAGACGGGAAAGCTCCAGTCTCAGGCTGGGCAGGGTGGTAACAATGGCCTCAGCCACCTGCCGCTCTGTTTCCATGGCCCGCAGATCGACGAGTACATCGTCCATGCCCGTATATGCCCCCGGAGTGCCATAAACCGCAAGCATTTTATCCAGCGCGCCTGCCGCACCCACGGCGCTGCTCCAGCCCGCGGATCCAACCATGTTGGCACTAGGCATCTGCACCGCGGTCAGATCAACAGTACCATCCTCATTAATGGTAGAACCAAAGGCGAGCAGAGCACTATTGTCGGTGACATTGAAGCTGTCGGCGATCACAGTTTCAGCGTCGATTACCCCCACCAGGGTCGTGCCCACCGCAATGGTGTTGCCCCGGGTGAGATTCACGTTCAAGTGGTTACCCAAAGTAAAGTCAGCGGTGCCGCCTACATACAACCGGGCATACTTGTCAGGCGCGGTGGCGCCGAAGGAGAGCACGCCGTTCACATCCTGGATGTAGTTGCCGCCGATATAAGCAGCCGTCGAACCTCCCATACCCATTGCCTGCATGCCACCTGTTTCAACCATCGCATTGATGTCCATGGCGGGCAATTCGATGGTGCCGTTGTTGTAGACCTCAACATCGCCTCCCACGTACAGGTTGCCGCTGAGCAATCCACCGGCAAGGTTCTCCACCATGCCATAGCCGCTCTCAACGTAGAGAGAATAGCCATCTTCGGGCAGGTCGGCAATGCCGGTAATGGTGCCGCTGTTGACCAGAGTGCCGTCCAGGTAACCGACGTAGACACCGTAGGCATAGGCAGAGGCAGTGGCTTCAGTGCCGGTGCCCGTGGCCGTGGCCATGGCGGTGATGGTACCGGTGTTCTCCAGAGAGCCGGCGCCGATAATCTGCATGGCACCCATGGCGAAGGGCGAGCCGCCCGAACCGATGCTGCCGACACGAATACCCCAAGCATGGGCATAGGCCTCATTGCCGCTGGCCGTGGCCATGGCGGTTATGGTGCCGTTATTGACCAGAGAGCCGGCGCCGCTGACCTGCAGGGAACTCATAGCATCGCTCGTCATAGGAGCACCACCGATGCTGTCGACACTAATGCCGTAGGCATCGGCATGGGCATAGCCCACGGCGCTGGCCGTGGCGCTGGCCGTGGCGGTGATGGTGCCATCGTTCACCAGAGAGCCGGTTCCGATAATGCTGCCGCCCATATCGGCTATTTCCATCTGGTCGGAACCCAGGCTGGCGAACTTTTTACCGCCACCAAAATCAATACCCGAAGCGCTGGCGTAGGCGTCAGTACCCTGGCTGATGGCCGAGGCCATGGCGCTGATGGTGCCGGTGCTGCTGTTGGTCAAGGAACCCGACAGAGTGTACAGCTGGATGCCGGCAGCATAGGCTTCGGCACTGGTCATCTCCACATTATTGGCCAGCACGGTGGCCGAGGCGCTGATGGAGCCGCTGTTGTCCAGACTGCCGGAAACATCATCCGCAGTGATACCGAAGGCGGCGGCACTAGCAGAGGGGTATTCCGCGGCGCCGGGAGCCCTACTGATAGCCGTGGCCGTGGCGGTAATGGAACCGCTGTTGTCCAGGCTGCCGGAGACATCATTCATCTCGATGCCGTACGCATAGGCGCCAGCCCAGCTGTTATTGGCTTGAGCCCAAGCCGTGGCATTGATGGTGCCGGTGCTGGTGTTGCTCAGGGTGCCGTCGAGCTCAGCCATGGAAATGCCGGTGGCGACAGCGGTGGCATAATTACTGTTGCCTTCTGTTGACAACGCACCTAGCTGGTTAGCTGTGGCTATTGCCTCGATAGTGCCGCTGTTAATCAGCGAACCGGAGAGAGAGAGAGTACCCATGTCGATGCCAGCTGCGGTGGCACGGGCTTCATAGTCGTCGGTTGCGTGATTGGTGGCCGTGGCCGTGGCCATGATGCTACCGGTGTTTTCCAGGGTACCGGAAAGATTGCCCATGGAGATGCCGAAGGCCTTGGCCGTGTTGCTCGAGCCTGTGCTCTGTCCACTATTTACCGTAGCCGAGGCGGTGATAGTGCCTTTGTTTTGCAGATCGGCGACAAGAGAGCCCATGGAGATGCCGTAGGCCTCGGCGTAGGCATCATAGGTTTCGCCGTAGGCAGTCGCAGTGGCGGTGATGCTGCCGTTGTTGATCAGCCCGCCAATCACATCACCGTCTACATAAATGCCATAGGCAGTGGCTTTGGCCTCGCCGCTGCCATAGGTGGTAGCATCGGCAATGGCGGTGATGGCACCCGCGTTGGTCACGGTCAATGTCCCGCTGAGGGTGCCCTCGATATTGACACCATACGCAAAGGCAGAGGCCGAGTCAGTACCGTTGTTCACGGCTGCTGCCATTGCCGTTATCGTCCCATTGTTGACCATAGTACCGGAAAGAGTGCCCATGGAAATGCCGTAGGCACTAGCCGTAACAGTTTCATCAGCGTTGCCAGTTACAGTGGCAGTGGCCGAAATGGTGCCGTTGTTCTCCAGGCTGCCTCCGACAGCGAGGTCACCCATGGAGATGCCGTAGGCTTGGACCGTGGCCTCGGTTCCGAAAGCCTCTGCCGTAGCCGTGATGGTGCCGTTATTGATCAGCTCACCCGAGACGTCGTTGGCGGAAATGCCGTAGGCGTAGGCCTGGGCAAAGCTACTGCCTGCCACGGCCGAAGCACTGGCGTCAGCCGTAATGTCACCGGTGTTGAGCAGAGAGCCAGAAATATCGCCTGTGGAAATGCCGTAGGCCCAGGCTGTGGCATAATCGCTGGTGGAGTTGGCCGTGGCAGTGGCACTAATGAGGCCACTGTTTACCAGGCTGTTGGCAAGATCGCCCGTGGCAATGCCAGAGGCCAAGGCGTAGGCGCTGGACCCATCCGCTTTTGCCGTGGCGCTAATAGTACCGCTATTATTCAGGGTACTCTTGATGTCGCCTGCGGAGATGCCGTACGCAGTCGCAGAGGCTTGGCTGTCACTGCTTGCTGTGACCGTGGCACTGATGGAGCCGGCATTGGTCAAGGTACCGTCCAGATTGCCGGCACGGTAGATGGCAGCAACGGAGATGGCAGTGCCAGTGGCATCTACACTGATCTCTCCGCCTTCCAGATTGTTGATACTGGTGCCAACAGCGAGCGCATTGATGTTGATTGCCGGTGCGTTCTCGGCATAGATAGCGCCGCTGTTGTTGATCACAACTACATTAGCGAGGTTGTCTACAATGACCGCAGTGCTGCTACCGGTTGCATTGAAGACCGCGCCGGCCTGCAAGATGAGATGGTCATTACTGGAAAGGGTGAGAGGGAGATTGTAGGGAGAGCTGGTGTTGGTGAGGTAGGTACTGCCGCCGAAATCGAGCGTATCGGCACCGACATCCTGCACGCCTGCAGCCAGGGAACAGGCCAGGGCCGGCACCATCAGCAACATCATAGTCTTATCAAATCGTTTCCTTCTCATGCTTTACTCCTCCTTTTCTATAGTCATCTTGAGAACTTTTTTGCTACCCAGTTTTGCGGAACAACCGGCGTGCAGGCCTGATCATCGCCTGTTGCCGGAATTTTCAGAAAAACAGTGAACACCGTGGCTCACAATGAAGATGCCCCCCCAATTTCAGGGAGCCACAAATCACCAATTCTCTTTTCTACTCATTTTCCAGATAGATACACACAATTAACGTGGTATCATTTGAGCACAAAATAATCAAGTATAAAAATTTTTATTAGGACAATATTTTCAACAATCACTTGTCAATGTCCTGAGGAAACTGTTCATCAACAGTGAACACCAAAGCAGTCATGCATATTGAACTGTGGCGGTTGTAGCGGTACCTGCGAGTGGATGCCTTGCAGATTGCAATCTCGCGACGACGACCAGCATCAGCCCTTCTTTTTCATTTGGATAGAGGGAGCTAGCATTGCAGCGCTAATTTCCAGAAAATGTTGCAACAACATAAGATGATCCGCAGCATAAGCCGAAAAGGTCATTGTCGGGACAATGCCGTAGCAGAAAGTATTTCTGGGCAGTTTGAAAACCGAGCGAGTTTTCTTCTCAAGCTATACGACAAAAGACGAGGCTAGGCAGAACATCGTTGACCACATCGAAATGTTTTACAACAGCAGAAGACGGCATGCCAACTTGGGCTATGTCAGCCCCAAAGAGTTCGATAAACGGCAGCGTCTGAAAAAGTCGCTGAGCAATGTGTCCACTTTTACTTGACCACCATGCGGCCCGGCCTCCCGCTTTCCCTTGACGAACCACCCGTAATGGTTGAAAATTCATTGTGTACTACAATAATGCCAGGCTGCACAGTGGCATCGGCTCTATAGCCCCGGTGGATAAATTAAACAGCAGAGAGCAGAAAAAATATTCAAAGCGCAAGATAGAAAACTGGAACAAGCGAGAGCGTTGAGAAAAAAAAACGACTTCGGGCTTGCAACCGCAACCCAGTTATTTCGGGGAAGGATAACCTTGACCCAGGCACCCCCCTTAATGCAAACAGCTCGAATGTCCATTGCCAACTGAGGCGGAACAAACGAGCAACATGTATCCCTCGGAGGGAGCTTGAACAAGACCAAACTGACCTGTGCAACCCATTTAAACTCTTGATATGGAAATAACCACACCCACTCAAAACCAAAGAACCGAAAATCGTGCTGAAATCAATTCAGTAGTCTTGCCTTTTCTGGGGTCCAGGGAAGATGATTTCACACCATTTCAGTATATACTAGGAGACCTTAGCCTGCATGGGGCTAAGATATATATTCCACGTTGGTTAACCCGTCGGGATCGTCTATGTGTAGGGGACGAAGTTAACTTCCATGCGCCGTTTCGTTTTGCAAGTGAAACATACACCTCAGGTCGCATAGTTTGGGATCGTTGGGATTCGGAATTCGATGCTCAAACATGCGGGGTAAGTTTTGCAACGAGAATGCCTGCGATCTATCCGGTAGCTATTTCCTTTGACGAAAGACAATTGGATATCGATCTGACCGAATTTAGCACTCCAGAGGGATTGTTATTACTTGTACTCAAGGATGCCATTCTGCTCAAACGGGGCATTCGCATCTATCTCAAACATTTGGCGCCCTATTTGTCGCGCATCTCTGGGGTGGATAAAGAACAATTTGTCATGCTGCGTTCTTTTCTCTTCGATGATACAGTTTCCAGGATTGAACATAATCAACAGCATCTTGAAAAAATGCTGGAAGATTTGGCTCGTGCTAACCTTACGCAGGCCGACTTGATGTCATTGATTGATGTTGAAGATTTATTGGATGCTTTCGAACCTGAAATCCCAGCCGATGTTTTTTCAATTGCATTTCAAGACGAAGCAGTGACTCCTTATTTGAATTCTATAAAAACGCTAGAAGAGAAATCGTACACCAATTACAATACTCTTATAATGCTGTATCTTCATGGCTTTTAAACAAGTAGCTACAAAACCAAAACAAAAAGCCTGACAAAAAGGGGCACCAATGCTGGAAGAGCCAAAACAAAAAGGGAAATATTCCATAATCACAACCCCCTATAAACGTCTCGATTTTAACAATGCCCATGGTTTTAAAAACGAGATGCTTGATTTTATAGAACAAGGTCACAATCAGATCATTTTGCAAATGGGCAACGTCGGCTTTATGGATTCGAAAGGTTTAAGCGTCTTCCTGTTCGTGTACCGTTGTGTAAGGCCAGATGGTGTTGTCGTACTCGTCGAGCTCAGTGACCAGGTTCGAAAGATTTTTGCCCTAACCAAAGTTGATCAAGTTGTGCCTGTCTATGATAGGCTACAGGATGCCTTGGCTGCTTTAAACGAATAAAGGGAGGGGGAAAAGAAGCATGCTCAACATCAAGACACGTCAGTATCTAACCTATGCGGCGCTGACGTTGAGTGTGGCTTTGGTCGTGTCCTTAACCTATCAGTTCCTTCAGCAAGCCCAGATTCAATGTTTTAATGGCGACCAAATGTTCAAAGAAGGTCGCTTCGATGAAGCGGCAGAGCATTATCTTAATGCTATTGCCGGCGGTCTTGAATCCCCTCTGGTGTTCCATCGGCTCGGTGACACCTATTTGGCCCGTAGAGAATTTACCAAGGCTACACCTGTGTTCGCTCGACTTTTACAACTCGACCCAACGAATCTGATGGTAATGCTCAAGTTGGTTGAACTCTACGCATTGCAGAACAAAACAGACAACGCACTGGCTCTAATAGAAACCGTACTACAAAGACGTCCAGACTGGCGACCAGCACGTGTGGCCCGAGCTAAGGTGCTGACTATGGTTGGTCGCTTTGATGAGGCAATTATTGATTACCGCCTCATTCTTCATGAACACCCTGAGGATACTCAATGAAAACCATGTTGATCGCCTTTACCCTTTTTCTCACTTTTTCTGGGTATACCACAAATATCGAGGCGGCCACGCCTGCAACATCTTTACCAGAAGTCACTCAGCCAGCGGCGACCACGAGTGTGCCCCCTCTAGCACCTATCGGAGAAGATATTCAAGACTGGGAAGCTAGGTGGGAGCTTGCTCGTTTACTGAGTTTTACAAAACGTTATGACGAGTCGTTGATCCAATACCGCAAATTATTGCTGGAAAAACCGACCTTACAGAAAGCCCGACTGGAGATGGCATCGGTACTTTCCTGGGCTGGAAAGACAGAAGAAGCTGTTGCTACGCTGCGTAGTGTACCGCAGCAGGATATAGACAAAGATAATCGATTAGCTTTTGCCGATATTTTTATCGCTAGTAAAGATTACGTGGCCGCTGAGGCTTTGCTTGTCGAACATCTCCAGTCCTCGCCCAGTGACGATTTAGCGCGGCTTAAACTGGCGGACCTTCTGAGCTGGATTAAACGTTACGACGCCTCGCTCAAGGAGTATGAAATAATCCTCAAACATCAGCCTAATGATTCTCAGGTGCGACGGAAATACGGCTACGTTTTAATTTGGGCGGGAAAACGGGACCAAGCTGTCATAGAACTGCGTAAAAGCCTGAAGGAGTGATGTGATGCAGTGGTATCAGGACGGCATCTGGCGACGCTTCGGATTACAGATTTTCTGCGCTTCATTTTTTAGTCTACACTTTGCTTTGCCTGTCATTGCAGGGCAAAGCATTGTTAAAAACGAAAACCAAATATCAGACAGTGCAGTCCGCCTCACCTTAGCTAGTCTTTTAGGCCAGATGGATGATACACCCAGCCTCGCTGAAGCAGAAACCTTCTTACGACAAATTTTAGCTAATGATCAGGGAAACCGGGAGGCCAAAACTGCTTTAGTATCAATACTTCTCAAGCAGGGGCGACCGAGAGAGGCATTGGGGCTAGCGCAACGTTTCCACGCTGAAGCCCCAGAAAATCTTCAGCTTTTGCTTTTGTTGGCAGATATAAACGCAGCAGTCGGACACTACGCAATCTGTCGAGACCTCTACCAAGATGCACTAGAAAGAACTCCTAACGATACTGAGTTGGTTATACGCTATGCCGATAAAAGTAATCTGTGGGGTGATTTCGATACTTCTGAGAAACAATTTCGTGCGCTGCTCCAAGTTACCCCCCAAGATGTTTCTCTCCGGATCAGGCTGGCCCGCATATTTTTCAGTCAGCAACGCTATGAGGAAGCTACGGGTATTGTACAAGGGGTGTTACGCCAATCCGACACAGATCGAAAGACTTGGCAGGAAGCAACACTGCTTCTTGTCGATGTGCAACGTATGGAAAAAAACTATGCCTCAGCATTAAGCACAGTACAGTCTGCCTTACAAAAAATGCCCGATTTTCACGAAGCAGTCCTGGCAAAAGGAGATCTGCTTTTGTTAGATGGGCAACCAGCTAAGGCTGAAGGTGAATTTCGCGTTATCTGCACATCTACAGATAACGACCTACGCTACAGTGCATTAATCGGGCTTGGGCGCAGCCTAATACGACAAGGAAAATTCAAAGACTCGATCGTACCTTTACAAGCAGCTTCGGTGCTGAAACCGCAAGCAGCCGCTCCACGTCTTTATCTCTTACTGGCACAAAACATTAAAGGCGAAAACATAGCAACTAACCCGCACCTCAAACAAACGGTGTCAACTTTGGTTGCTTGGGGGGAAGCCCTAGCGGCCGAAGGTGCTAACCAAGCAGCTATCAATTGTTATCGTCAAGCCCTGCAGAATGACCCGCAACACTTCCCTGCCCGCTTAGGTCTTGCTCAGGTACTGGCTTCATCCCACCAGTATTCTGATGCCTTGGCCCTGCTCCACGCCCTTCAAGCTGATTTCCCCGAAAACAGTAAGGTGTTAATGACCTTAGCCCGAATTCAGGCCTGGGACAGACAGTATACAGAAAGCCTCAAGCAATATGAACTTCTGATAAAAAACAATCCCACCAATCCGAGCCCACGTAAGGAAGCCGCACGTACCGCTTATTGGGGTAAAATGCCAGGCACGGGCAATGATTATTACCAGACCATATACGCTCATAAACCTGTAGATCAGGTTCTTGCTCAACAGACTCTTCCATTACAATCGCAGGAGCTGTTGTTGCCTGCGGTCCAAACGCCACGAACCGAAACCATTGTAGGCAGGCCACCGGCCACACCACCATTTTTGATTTACGAAGCGCTAATGCAGCGCCTCCCGACATTGCAGGGCGAATTGCGTTCTCAGGTGAAAAGTATTTTACGTGACCTTGAGCCTGAATATCGGCTCCAAAAGGCAACCTATCTCGAACAGCAAGCCAAATATCAAGCGTATGACCGACAATTCATTCACGCAGCAAACAGTTTAAATAACCTTTTAGAAATGCAGCCTGGAAACGAAGAAGCGTTGTTTGACCTAGCACAGGCAAAATGTGCATTAGGCCTCTACAACTGTGAACGTGCCACCTTGCAGCGGTTGGTACAATTGGATCCTGCACACAACCTGGCGGGTTATGCGCTACAACGTTCCGAGCAACGTTCCGCCCCGGCTCTATCCTTCGGATACTCCCTATGGGAAGAGGAAGGCTATGGTGAACTAGCCCAGATGACTCGTGAACACGCGGTGACAAGTTTTGAGCTACCGTTCAACTCTCAAAATAAAGTCATTGCTGGAAGCCACTATTTCTGGGAACAGCCCAAGCAATATGGTTCCATGCACGAAGCTACCGGACAATCCATTGGATTAAACAGCGTGTTCAATAAATACCTCGCTGTTTCGACAGAGGTGCTAGCCAAGTCTTACGACGGCGGGCTTGACTCCACCACCACCGGTTTTTTTGACATCGCTGTCAATCTTGAAGATTATGCACAACTTCGCTTAGGATACCAGCGTAGCGAGGAGTTCGCCAATACCTTCGCGCTAGAAAACGATATCCAAGCCGATCACCTCAAGGCTTCAATCAAAGCTTTTCCATCGCGTCGCCTGGAACTGGGAGCTGGATATGAGCAGATATTTTACAATGACGACAACGACCAAAGTTTGATCAATGGTAGCGCTAAGTTTCTCCTGACTGATCATCCACGCAGCCTGTCGGTATCTGCAAATATTGAACATCGCCATACCACTGAGCTAAACCAATATGTTTATCAGGGCGAAACACTGATGGACATCGTGCATCCCTACTGGACACCACAACATTACCTGGCGACCAGCGCCACGTTGGAATGGAGGCACGACATCTCTGAATTCTTTTTTTGTGGTAGTCAACTCCACTACTATGACGTCAAGCTCACTGGTGGTACTGACAGCGACAATAATCCTTTTTTTCGCACCTCAGCAGCATGGCATTGGGAGTTCCGGGAACACTGGACTTGGGACGTGGAAGGCATGTTTCATCAATCGAACCAATGGAAAGCCAACTTCTTAGCCACAGGGTTGAGCTATCGTTTTTGACACCTTAAACTAAGGTACCAAAGGATGACAGAAGTGGTGCCGGGAATTAAGACAAGCTGTTAAGTGGAAACTCTGCTACCGATAAGGCCCAATATAGGCCTAACCAAGGAGCAGGAAATGGCAAAAGGAACGAGACGGAAACATGCAGCGGGGTTCAAGGCTAAAGTGG
>JBBRBT010000015.1:0-75925 GCA_038205495.1 Desulfobulbales bacterium | reverse complement strand
GTCTCGGTGCTGCTCGGCACCTCGCATCTTGATAAGATTCTGCCGATGATGACCACTCCGGCCGGAACCATCAAACCGGCCAAGGTCTTTGTGGTCGGTGTCGGCGTTGCTGGTTTACAGGCCATTGCCACGGCCAAGCGTCTCGGGGCGCGGGTCGAAGCCTTCGATACCCGGCCGGTGGTCGAGGAGCAGGTCAAGTCGCTGGGGGCGAAATTCGTCAAGGTCGATCTCGGTGCCACCGGCCAGACCAAGGACGGCTATGCCACGGTGCTGACCCCGGAGCAGGTGGAGCTGCAGAAGCAGGGAATGATCAATGCCTGCGCCCAGGCCGATATTGTCATTACCACGGCCCAGCTGTTCGGCCGTCCGGCGCCGCGCATCATTGATCGCGCCATGATCGCCAGGATGCAGCCGGGTTCGGTGATCGTCGACATGGCGGTGGAGACCGGCGGTAATGTCGAGGGCTCGGAACTGGACAAGGTCGTGGAGATCGAGGGCGTCAAGGTCGTTGGTTTGGGTAATCTGCCCGGTCGGGTCGCCCTCACTGCCAGCCAGATGTATTCGGCCAACCTCGGCAATTTTATCACCCATTTCTGGAACAAGGAAAGCCGGCGTTTTCAGCTCCGTCTGGATGACGACATCATCAAAGGGGCGCTGGTTACCCACAACGGTGCGCTCTTTAGTGCAATGTACCAGAGCATTATGAACAAGTGAGGACACGATGACCGCTGTTTATTTGACCATAATCTTCGTCCTGAGCATCTTTCTTGGCTTTGAGTTGATTTCCAAGGTGCCGTCCACCCTGCATACCCCGCTGATGTCGGGTTCAAATGCCATTTCCGGCATTACCCTGATCGGCGCCCTGGCTGCCATGCAGACCTCACACCATGGATTTACCGTCTTCCTTGGCACTTTGGCGGTCATTCTTGCCACCATCAATGTGGTCGGAGGCTATGCAGTCACTGACCGAATGCTCGCTATGTTTAAGAAGAAGGGCAAGAGGGACGCACAGTGAGCCTCAGCCTGGTTGGTATCAATTACGTCTATGTGGTTTCCGCCGCCCTCTTCATCCTCGGTCTGAAGATGCTCAGCTCCCCTGTCACCGCCCGTCGCGGCAATCTGATTTCGGGACTGGGGATGCTGATTGCCATTGTTGCCACCTTGCTCGCCCAGGGGCTTGATTATCGGTGGATTCTCATCGGTGTGCTCATAGGCAGCATTATCGGCACTGCCGGGGCGTATAGGGTCAAGATGACCGCCATGCCGGAGATGGTTGCCCTGTTTAACGGCTTCGGCGGCCTGTCCAGCCTGCTGCTTGCCTGGAGTGAATACCACCAGCGCCCGGGCATGGCGCCGGTTATCACCCTGATTGCCGCGCTTTCGGTCTTCATCGGCGGTGTTACCTTCACCGGTTCCATGGTGGCCTTCGCCAAGCTGGCCGGGAAAATTCCGCAGAAGGCGGTGATTTTCAAGGGCCAGCACCTGATCAACGCGGCCATTCTCCTTGCTGCTGTCGGTGCCACTGCCCTGTTGTACCTGATGCCCGATTCGCTTGTTGGCTATCTGCTGTTTGTGGTCATTGTCCTGGTGTCGCTGGGATTCGGGGTGACCTCGACTCTTCCCATCGGCGGCGCCGACATGCCGGTGGTCATATCGCTGTTGAACAGCTACTCGGGCCTGGCAGCCTGCGCTGCCGGGTTTGTAGTCTTTAACAACATCCTCATCGTCGCCGGCGCCTTGGTCGGCGCCAGTGGTATCATTCTCACCCGGATCATGTGCAAGGCCATGAACCGCTCGTTGGCCAACGTCCTCTTCTCCGGTTTTGGCACCGCCACCGCTACGGCGGGTGGCGCGGATGCGCTCAAGGGTGAAATCAGACCGGCCAGCGCCGAGGATGTCTACCACATCCTGGAGGCCGCCGATTCGGTTGCCTTTGTTCCCGGATATGGACTAGCTGTGGCCCAGGCCCAGCATGTGGTCAAAGAGCTGGGCGACCTGTTGGAGGCTAACGGCACCGAGGTTGTCTATGCCATCCATCCGGTGGCGGGCCGCATGCCGGGACACATGAATGTGCTGCTGGCCGAGGCTAACGTCCCCTATGATCAGCTGGTGGAGATGGACGACATCAATCCGCGCATGGAGACCATTGATGTCTGCGTGGTCATTGGTGCCAATGATGTTGTTAACCCGGCTGCGGTCAATGATGCCAAGAGTCCGATTTACGGCATGCCGATCATCGAAACCTACCGGGCCCGGACTGTTGTCGTCCTTAAACGCACGATGAATCCTGGTTTTGCCGGTATTGAAAATGCTTTGTTCTACGGGGAAAACACCCGCATGTATTTTGGCGATGCCAAGGCTTCAATCCAGGCCCTGGTGGCGGAATTCAAGAGCGGCAATTGATTGGGCCTCATGGAGCCGAACAATGGGGGGCTCAGGGGCGAGTTGGCAGGGGGTTTTCAGGTTGGGTTTTCGGGCAGAGCGCAGCGTGTTGGGTGGGGTTCTGCTTGTGATTACCAGTCTTCGGCAAACAGCGACACGGTGTACTGCAGTTCTGTGATCAGGGCCCGGTAATCAAAATCGCAATCCTCGGCCTTGCACTGTTTTTCGAGGGTGTAGGCCGTTTCCGCCAGATCGGCCAGCCCTATATTGAGCAGGGCGCCCTTGACCGCGTGGCTGGTGCGGCTCAACTGTTGCAGATCGCCGCAGGCCGCCAGCTCCGCCAACCGGTCGACGTGGGTGCGCAGGGTGTTGACGAACACAGGGATCATGGTCGCGGTCTTTTCATCACTCAACAGATACGCGGTTTTGAGGTGCTGCCTCATGATTTCCAGATATGCGGTGCGATCCATCTGTTTCCACCTTCGTGTGTGTCAACAAGCTAAAACTGATTTTCATTGGGTTCAGCATAGAGCATTTTCAAGTTTGATTCAACCTGTGAGAAAGAATAAGTGGCTCTGCATCCCCTCGAACGTGCGGTACGACAGACCCTGGTCAGCGAGTCGCTGCCGGTTCACGGTGACCGAATCCTTGTCGGGGTTTCAGGTGGGGCGGATTCTCTGGCCCTTTTACATATCCTCGCCGCCCTTCGCACCGAATTTTCTCTGACCCTGGTGACGGTTTACGTTGATCACGGTCTGCGCCCTGGGGAGACCCCGGCGGAGTGGGTTTGCGTCCAGGAGGCGGCAGCCCGGCTGGGATTGGATTGCACCCGTGTTCAGGTGGATGTCACCGGGACGGCGACCGCCCGCAAACTCTCGCTGGAGCACGCGGCCAGGGAATTGCGCTATCAGGCCTTTGCCGATCTTGGCCGTCAGTGGGCAACCGATATGCTGGCTGTTGCCCATACAGCCGACGATCAGGTCGAGGAATTGCTGCTCCGGCTGTTCCGGGGCGGCGGTGGCAAGGCCCTATCCGGTATGCGCCTGCAATCGGGTTCCTTGCTCCGCCCCCTGCTCGCGGTCCGCAAAATCGAGCTGATGGCGTATCTCGCCGAAAAGGGGATTGGCTTTTGCCATGATTCCAGCAACGACGACCGTCGTTTTCTTCGTAACCGTGTCCGCAACGAGCTCCTGCCGTTGCTTGAAGCCCAGTACGATCCGGGCATTCGTCAGGCCCTGTTAAAAACCGCAGCCAATCTGGGTGAGGATGAGGCGCTGCTTGAGCTCCTCCTTGACGACGCCTGGGCGCGGGTGATCGAGCTCTGCGAAGCCGAAGCTGCGGGTCCGGTGCTCTGCATCCTTAAACGCGAGCCCTTCCGGAGCTTGCATCCTGCCCTGCAGCGCCGCGTGGTGGAGAAATTGCTCTGGACCATCGGCGCCACCGCCCGCTACGAGCAGATTATGGCGATCCTTGACGCTGCCCGCAGCGGCCGAACCGGCGGAGAATTACACCTGAGCCGCGGTCTGCGGGTCGGGGTCAGTCGGGCACACTTGGAATTTTCCTATCCACAAGGTCGCGGTCCCTGGCGCGGCCGACTTCATGATCGCTGAGGCTGCGGTCTGGTCCTGTTCCTTTTTTTCTCCGCTCTGCTCCGGCTTTCGACAATTCCGTCGAGCCCACCGGGGCAATGTCGAATCGGAGTAGCTCCGTCTTTCTTTCCGCTTCTCTTAATAGTCTGATTTATCGTTATTATTGTAAATGTTCACACTGGCATGATTGTTGAAATTCTTTTGGCAAAAGGACGTCATGGTTCCTGGACGGGAATCGTCGCAATACAACAAACATAGTGAGGTGGAACAATGAAAACGATGAAAAAGACAGTACTTGCGATCTGTTGTTTGGTGATGGTGGCTGGAGCCGCCTGGGCGGTTGATTATTCAAGCATGTCCACGGAGGATCTGAATCGTATGCGCGGGACCCTGTATAATGCCAACCAGACAGAGTGGAATGCCTTTCATGCCGAGTGGCAGAAGCGGCTCGGCCAGATGACCCCGGAACAACGTCAGCAGTACATGGGGCCGGGGCGGGGCATGGGCATGGGACGCGGCGGCATGGGAGGTGGTATGGGGCGTGGCCGGGGATGTTGCCCGGCATGGACAACGGCTACCGGAGCCGGACAGGCACCAGCGGCTGTTGCTACGCCACAAGGCGCCGGTAAATGACCCTTGTTTTTTAGGACAGGCACCACTCTCCGAGGTTTTGGAGTGGTGCCTGCTTTACGTTTTTTTGACGATGTGCAGTTTTTCCATCTTGTAGCGCAAAACCCGTTCGCTGATCCCCAGCGCCTCCGCTGCCCGGGTCTGCACCCCGTTGTGGCGGTCAAGGGCTGCGATCAGCATCTGTCGTTCCACCTCCGCCAAGCGGCCATTGAGATCTCCCTCCGCGTTCGCGCCGCAATACTCCCTGATCTCCGGCGGCAGGTCGCGCAGCCCGATCACCGGTGAGCGGGCAAAGGTGATGGTTCGCTGGAGGATATGCTCCAACTCGCGGATATTGCCGGGATAATCATATTTCGCCAGCTGGCTGAGGGCCTGATCGTCAAAGGCGGCCTGGCTGTTGTATTTGGCGAGGAAAAAACGGATCAGTTCCGCTATTTCCTCCTTGCGCTGGCGCAAGGGCGGGACCTCGATGGTGATGACATTGAGCCGGAAGTAGAGATCTTCCCGGAAGCTGCCCGCTGCCACCATCTGTTTGAGATCACGATTGGTGGCAGCCAGGATGCGGACATCCACCGCGACCGGTTGTTCGCCGCCCACCCGGCAGATGGTTTTCTCCTGCAGGGCCCGGAGCAGTTTGGCCTGCACCGCCGCTGGCAGCTCTCCGGCCTCATCGAGCAGCAGGGTGCCCTGATGCGCCTGTTCAAAAACCCCGCGCCGGCGGTTGGCGGCTCCGGTGAACGCCCCTTTTTCATGCCCGAACAGCTCCGATTCGAACAATCCCTCCGGCACCGCCGCACAGTTGAGCGTGATAAAAGGGCCGTCCTTGCGCGGGCTGAGCAGGTGGATCAGGCGGGCGATTAATTCCTTGCCGGTGCCGGTCTCGCCCTGGATGAGTACGGTCCAAGGGGCAGGCGCTGCCCGCAGCACCAGGGAGAGCACACTCTGCATGGCCGGGCTGGAGGCAATCATTCGCACCGGCAAGGTCTCCTGATCAATCACTTCCTCCACCTTCGCCGCATCATCGGCAATATACAGCCGTTCTTCGATGGCTCGAATCCGGGCCAGGAGCATCTCCAAATCCACCGGTTTTTCAAGGAAGTCCTCCGCACCCAACTGCATCACCCGCACTGCGGTATCGACTGCGCCGAAAGCTGTGATCATGATCACCCGGACGAGAGGGTTTTGCGCCTTCATCCGCGCCAGGACCTGATCGCCATTGATATCGGGCATGCGATGATCAAGCAGGACCAGATCAATGGGGTGCTGCATAAACAGGGTGAGGGCCTCAACGCCACCACCGGCCTCCAGGACGGTAAACCCTTGTTTCTTTAGAAAACCACTGAGCAGGGTCCGCTGGAGGGCTTCGTCGTCAACGAGCAGAATGTTCATCGCTGTGCTCCTTGCGGGGGAGAGGTTCCGGGGGATTTTCAGCTGCGGTTTCGCGATGCCGGGCAGCACGGGGCAGAGTGAAAGCAACGGTCAGCTGTTGCCGGTCAGGATCGACCTGGAACTGCAGTTCGCCGCCGTGCGCCTCGACAATGCGGCGACACAGGGCCAGCCCCAGGCCCGTTCCCCTGATTTTGGTGGTGAAGTACGGCTCGCCCAGGCGACCGATATCCTCGGTGCTTAAGGCGCAGCCGCCGTTGGTTAGGGTAAAACGTACTCCTGCCGGGACCGGGGCCAGGGCCATGTCAACGAAACCCCCGCCCGGTTGGGCCTCGATGCTGTTTTTGAGCAGGTTCTCCACCAGTTCCGACAGGAGCCCGGGATCGGCCTCGATGGGGCCGTCAAAGTTCTGGTTGATGGAAATTGCAATCTGCTGGGCTGTGCAGCGCGGCTGATAGAGGGTCAGGATGCCGCGCAGGATTTGCCCCGGATCAACCGGTTGGGGCAGGGGCTGCAGTTTTCTGGTGAAGCGCTGCAGCTCGGTGACAATGGTCCCGGCACGCCGCACCGCTTCTTCCATGGCGCGGATCAGTTCCTGCTGCTCTTCGTCGAGAGCGGGGGATTCCAGAGTCAGGCGCTGCAGGCCCATGTTGATGGCGTTGAGCGGATTGCGGACCTCATGGGCAATGGTGGCTGTGGCCCTGCCGAGCGCTGCTGCCTCATGTTCCTTGGCCAACAGTCGTTCAAAGGTCCGGGTCTGCTGGAGGTCTGCCTGTTGATAGCGGTAGAGCAGCCAGGAAAAAAAGAGGCCGAGCAGCAGGAGCAGCGAGGCAAAGAGAAGAAACTGCCGTCGCAGTTGCCCCAGACGGTTGAGGTGGTTGCTGGCATCGAGCCCCACCACCAGGGTTCCCATGGGGGTAGGCAAGCGCGCCTCGGCGGTCTTTGGGTCGCCCTGGGGAATCAGGCGCACCGGATCATCGGCAGTTGCTGTGGGGTTGTCGTCGAGACGGACATAACGGATGCCGGGCAGGCGGGAGAGGGTTGCCAGCAGGATAGGCAGCGCGGTTTTGTTGCGAAGTTGGACAATGGCGCTGGCATCAAGACCGATCTGAATGCAGCGGAGATTCTGCTGGGTAGCCGAAGCGATCAGCAGGACGGTCTGTTGGTCCGCATCATAGTGGACCTGATTGGGGGGCAGGCTGCAGGCCTGCTCCTCCGGCTGCCAGTCGGTCGGGCCGGCAACCACCGTGCCAGCCTTAGGCACCAGGGCAATGCCGAGCAGGCCGGTTTCCCGGGCGAGTGCGGTCAGTTCTTCCGGCTCGAGCGGGTCGATGCTGTTGAGATATTCGACGAAGCGAGCCTTCTCACGGAGAAAGGAGGTGACCACGGTGTCAATGGTCGTTTGAGACAGGGCGGCGTTGGCCAGATTTTCTTCGATGATGGCGGCCATCATCCGCGAGCGGTCCAGGGTGTTGCGATGGAGATCGTTGTCGATGGCGGTCAGTTGCCAGAAGAACACCGCCAGGACCACGGCGATGAGCAGACCGAAACCAACGAGATTACCCCCCCAGGAGGGCAGGGAAAAACGGTTGCGGCTGTCCTGCTTCATTGCGGGGCATCCCACCGGTTTTGGCCACGAAAGCGGCGGTGCGGACCGCCCCCTTGCCTGCCTTTTCCGCCTCTGCACATGCCCAGCCGGGCCCTGACCCCGGTGGGGTCCTGGCCGTAGCGTTGTTTCATCGCCTGGATGTCGGCAGTTTCGTCGGCCTCTGCTCCGACGGTTTTTGGCTCCGCACCCTCTGGTGCAGAGACCGACGGCCCTCTCCCAGCTGCGCAAGGCGGATTGTTCTTCTGCGCGGCTGGGCTAGGTGCTGCTGTTTGCTGGCCCGCTGCCTCGGTTGCCGTCTGTTCAGCCGTTGCCGCCGCCTTCAGGTCCGAGAGGAGCGCAATGGTCAGGACAAGGGTCAGAAGAAGGCAAATATTACTGTTCAACCGCAGCTGCATGGATAATTTCAAAAAGGGCATGGGGATCGGAGCCGTGTGCACCGGCTATTTCTTTGAGTGATTTTTCCGGATCGGCGGCAATGTTTCGCGCGGCCAGAGCAGCGATAATCCGCTGTTGATCAAGACCATACTGACGACAGAGATCCTTCAACACCATTCGTCCCATTCCGGGAAAAGGTTCGGCCGGAAAGGGTTGGGTTGCATCAGCTTTCTTCAAGGTGTCGATGTTCATGGCATCAGCGACCGCCTTGGGGGTGATGCCATTGGCCTTGGCAATTGCCAGGAGGGTCTGATCCTCGCCGCTAAAATGAATCCCGGCCTTCGTCAATCCGGCCTTCATGGTATCCAGCCCCAGTCCGGTCCGCTTGGCAAAAAGTGCCAGCGAAGACAGTTCGGCGTGTCCGTAGGGGGGCTCGCCGAATTTGACGGCAGCGGTCTCCTTGAAGGAATGGCCGAATTCGAGGATGGCGGTGAAGGGCGGCAGGTGGAGCAGGGTGCCAACAACAATCACCACATTCGCCAGCAACGCCACTGACAAGGCCGGAGTGAACCTTCGCAGTCCTCTTGCCTTGTTGGTCATGGAGGCGACCATTGCTTTCCAATTATATCCGAGATGGAGCAGACCCGCGGCCAAAAAGAGAAAGCCGAGATTGATATGAAGATCGCCCCACTGGGATTTACTGAGCCCCAGCCAATGCCAATCCGACCAGTAGGCAACTCTCCCCTCCGGCACCACGTACAAGACGATGCTGGTCAGCACCAGTGACACAAAGGAGAGCAGCAGGGTTAAGGAAGTACTTTTTCGTAGAGGCATGGAACCCGTGCTCCGTGGTCAAAGAGAAAGAAAGATACGATCCAGGGTGTATTGGAGAGGAGCAGTATACATGCCAGATTGTTTTCCCGATAGAATTTCCTTGTCCGCCCGCGGTGGGGGCCGATTGAGCATTGCGACGGCAGCGGCGATCCCAGCGGTTGTTCGACATTTTTGTCGAGACGATTTCTGCTGCTGTCGAACCGGCATTGCTCCTCAATCCTGGAGGCAGCGATGGGGAAGGTGGGGAGAAGGCAGGATGGGCTTGAAAATCGGCACGATGTCCCCTATAAAGGCAAAAGACGTTACATCGATACGGTACGATTTACGATTGTGCAGGAGGTGGTGATGGTTGATCAATATCAAGATATCAGTGTGGAGCGGTTACGCGACTACATGGGGCGGCACCATGAGAACGAGTATCTGCTGGTCGATGTCCGTCAGCCCGACGAATACAACAACGGCCATATCCCCGGTTCCGTGCTCATCCCTCTGGGGCAGATTCCCGAGCGAATGCACGAACTGCCGGTGGACCGCGACATCATATTTTACTGCCGGTCCGGCAAACGCTCCCAAGGGGCCGCTCTGTTCACCGGATCGCGGCCCTATGTGGCCGGTACGGTCTTTAATATGGTCGGCGGCATCCTTGCCTGGGACGGACAGGTCCTCCCCGAATCGCCCAATCTCAAGGTTTTTTCCCTCGCGGGTACCGACCAGGAGGTACTTCTCCGGGCCATGGATCTGGAACGGGGGGCGGAACGTTTTTACACCGCCATCCGGCAGCGCTACAGCAGCATCCCCTGGGCCGGGGAACTCGCCGTCCTGGCCGGAGCTGAAGAGGCCCATGCCCGCATGATCTATCGGTTTTGGGCGGCAGGGCAAACCGATCCTCCTGCCTTTGAAACGGTGTATGCCGGACTGGCCGGCGATCTGGTCGAAGGGGGATATTCCTGCGCCGCCCTGGTGGCGATGCTGGAGATGCAACCGCTCGAGCCGTGCCGGGCCACGCTGGAAACTGCCTTGACCATTGAGTACGCAGCGTATGATCTCTCCCGTAACATGGCGCATCGTTTCCAGGGCCAGCCCTTGGAAGAGGTGTTCAATACCATTGCCGAGGCGGAAAAAGAGCACATGCGGCTTGCAGCCCAGGCACTCGCCCTCTGCAATGCTTAAAACCACCTCTCCGCCCCGCCCCGTACAGGCGGTGGCCGGTTCTTGCGATATTGATGATTCGATGGTACCATATCGCGATTATGCAGTTCATCGGGCAGGTTATGCAATGCCTTTGCAAACAATGAGCAAGGGCTTTTCATCATCGACATGCAAACAATTGGAGCGACAATGAAGCACTTTTCCCACATGGGAGTCACCTATGAAGTGGATGAGCAGGGATGTTTACTGGACCCTACCTGCTGGAACGAGAATTTTGCCGAAGGCATGGCCAGGGAATGCGAAATTCCCGTCCTGTCCAGTGAACACTGGGACGTGATTCGCTATCTCCGTGACACCTACGAAAAAACCGGAGTTTGTCCGACCATCTTTGCCACCTGCCAGGCCAATGGCCTCCGACCCCAAGACATGAAAAAATTGTTTTCCACGGGGTATCATCGAGGCGTATGCCGGGTGGCGGGCGTCCACTACCGGGTCAATCATATGCCCTATGGCGCTCATCTCAAAGAGAGCGTCGCCGATATGCGGGCCCTGTCCAGCGAAAAGGTCTATAGCACCGATGCGCGCGGTTTCTTGGTGGATCCGGCCGGTTGGGATGAAAATTTTGCTGTGCACCGCGCCATGGAAATGAGAGTACCCGTGGGGAAACTGACCGACGATCATTGGCGCATCATCTATTATCTTCGTGATGTCTACCAACTGGAACAACGGATTCCCAATATTTATGAAACCTGCGAGAGCTGTAACCTGGATTTGAACACTTTCGAAGGGTTGTTCCCTGATGGCTATCATCGCGGTGCTGTTAAGATTGCGGGGTTGCGATTCGCGTAACGCAGGTCCTCCTCGCTTCCTGACCAGGTGTGAGCGGAGCGGGGTGGTGTTTTTTGGCATCCGGTGAAGAGATCCTTTTTTCCGTTTAAGGATGGGGCGGATCGGTTCTCTTTTATTGAGGGGACGACTGAAGGAGAATGTGTATGGAAAACACCTTGATGGTGTGCAGCGGCGATCCCGAAGTAGTGTGGAACGCCTTCAGGATGGGCAATCTCATGCTGGAACAGATGGAGGAGGTCACCATTTTTCTCAACGGGCCTGCAGTGGGCTATGCCGCGTTGGCCTCTGCGACTTTCCCACTTGTTGAACTGGCGAAACTGTTTACCCTGTCCGAGGGCGTACTGCTGGCCTGAGGCAAAGTACTCGACCTCCACGGGGTGGATGCCTGTTACCATCAACGAGCCAAGCAGACCGATTTGTACCGGCTGATTGCGCACAGCGACCGCTTTATCACTTTCTAACCATGGAGGCGGCATCAACCGGTGTCATCCTCCTGCACGGCTTGGTCAGAACCAGACGTTCCATGCAGCCGCTCGCAGTATACCTGCGGCGGCATGGAATGGTGGTGGTCAATGTCGACTATCCCTCCCGCCGTTACCCTGTCGAGGTGCTGGCGCATCGCTTCGTTGCACCGGCGGTTGCAGCCTTGCGGCGGGATGGAATCAAGACCATTCACTTTGTCACCCATTCCATGGGCGGCATCCTGCTCCGCTCTTTTCTCGCCACGGAACCCTTGCCCGAACTGGGGCGGGTGGTGATGCTCAGTCCGCCGAACCAGGGGAGTGAGGTGGTCGATTGTCTCCGCTCCTCCTGGTGGTTTCGCCGTATTTTTGGTCCGGCGGGGTGTCAATTGGGCACGGCAACAACGGATCTCCCCTTTCAGCTCGGGCCGCTCCCCTGTCCGGTGGGGATCCTCATCGGCGACCGGCCCTTCATGCATGTATTTTCCCGATTTTTCCCCGGTCCCAATGATGGTAAGGTTTCGGTCGCGCGGGCGCAGCTGTCGGGAATGACTGATTTCTTGGTTCTGCCGCATGGGCATTCTTTTATTATGAGCCACCCGTCAGTTTGGGAGCAGGTGGTCGCTTTCCTTGAAAACGGCAGATTCAGACAATAAGCCAATCTCAACTTTTACGCAGAACCCGTTTATCTTCGATGCGGATGGTGAGCTTGATCTTGTCGAAATATTCGAGCAGGGGGATGGAAAATTTTCTGGTCAGGCCGGTGAGGTCCTTGAAACGGGGTGCATCGATCTCGCCCTCCTTGCGGATGAAGGCAACTACAGCCTCCTGCAGTTGCTGGATGGACGGAGCGTCGAAACAGAGGGATTCGTTGATTTTGATGAGCGTACCCTTGGCCAGCAACAGATCAATCACCTGCCTGATCTGCTTTTCGGGAAATTCTGCAAAGTCGGCCAGCACCTCCTTGAGGTTAGGGGGACTGAGCCCGGCCTTGCGGTAGATCTCACCGATTTTCTGCTCCATCTCCTGTTCATTCACCTGGAGGATGACCGTGTGGCCGGCCAGTTTGACCTCGGCACCCACCTGTTCGATCACTCCCTTCTTTGCCAGGCTCGTCAGCAGAGCATACAAGATTTTCTGGTCAACCGCCGGCCGCAGCTGGGAGCGGAGTTCTTCCTTAGCCAGCCCGGTTTTCAATGGGTTCTGCCGGTGAAAGGTGGTCAGCCGTTCGGTGATCTGCCGGTTGAGGCCCTCGGCCACGGCTGCGGCGAGCAGGCGCTGATTTTCCGAATCAACCACTAACAGCGCGCCGGTCGAAATCGGGTGCTGCAACAGCTTTTTTAATCTTTTGCTGAAAACCCCGGTGCGCGCGGCCAGCTGATCGGCGGTGATGCCGTGGATGCCGCACTCCTCGATCATCATCAGCATCTTCTGGACGCTGTCGGCGGCGGTATAGGCGGCAAAGAAGGAGCGGTTTTGTTCCCGGTCACGCTCCAGGGTCCGTCGCCGTTTTTTCGGGGCATTGTTGAGAATGGTGCCGCCGCCGATGGTGGTGATCGGCGAATAGCTGCGGACCACGTAGTGGTCGCCGGGCCAGACGGCCACCGGTTCCTGGAGGATGAGTTGAATCGGGCTGTCCGTGCCGGGGGCCAGGGTGTCGCCGGCCAGCAGGGAGATCCTGCCGACGATTTCTCTTGTGCCCAGATGCACGCGCACCTGCATTCGGTTTTTCAGGTCTTTGGGGAGGGAGCGCAGAGCGTGGAAATCGGCGTCCAGCAGGGTGGAGGCGATCAGGCTGCCCGGGGTCGCTGCCATGTCGCCCCGATTGATCTGCTCCTTTTCGATGCCCTGGAGGTTGATCGCGGTCCGGTGTCCAGCCTCAACCAGATCGACCTCCTTGCCGTGCACCTGGATACCCCGGATCTTCGCGGTCAGGCCGCCGGGATAGAACATCAGATCCACCCCGGTTTCAACGCGGCCGGAAAGAGAGGTGCCGGTGATCACGGTGCCGAAACCCTTCATGGAAAAGACCCGGTCCACAGCCATGCGAAACGGCCCGAATTCCTCCTGGAAATTTATGGCCGCCACCTTGGCGTCAAGCAGGGTGACAAGCTCTCCGATCCCCACGCCGCTGAGTGAATCAACGGGCACAATTGGGGCGGCCTCGAGAAAGCTGCCCTTGAAGAAATCGCGGACTTCCTCGGTGACCATGTCCAGCCACTCCTGGTCCACCATATCCTTTTTAGTGAGGATGACGAGGCCGTCGCGGACACCGAGCAGTTGGCAGATCTCGAAGTGTTCGACGGTCTGCGGCATGATGCCTTCGTCGGCGGCGATGACAAAGGCCACCAGATCCATGCCGGCGGCACCGGCCACCATGTTGCGGATAAATTTTTCGTGGCCTGGCACATCGACAATGCCGAGGCGATGGCCGCAGGGGAGATCGAGAAAGGCAAACCCCAGTTCAATGGTGATGCCGCGATCTTTCTCCTCTTTGAGGCGATCGGTCTCGATACCGGTGAGGGCTCGAATCAGGCTGGTTTTGCCGTGGTCGACATGTCCGGCGGTGCCGAGGATGATTTCACGCATGGAAAGGCCGGGTGAGCCGGTTGCTGCAATCGCTCAAGGTCGTGACCGGGGGCTGTGTTCAGAAATAGGGATTGGTTTTTGCTTCGCGGCCGATGGTGGACTGCAAGCCCCCGTAGCCGTGTCCGGGCCAGACCAGCGTCTCTTGCGGCAGGGTCAGGAGTCGCGTTTTGATGGCGGCTGACATCTGGTCCATGGACCCGCCCGGGAAATCGGTGCGGCCGACAGCACCGACAAAGAGGGTGTCGCCGGTGAAGCAGTGCGGCGCGCAATAGAGACTGATGCCGCCAGGGGTGTGGCCGGGGGTATGGATGACCTGCAGCTGCTCCTCGCCGATGGTGAGGGTGTCGCCGTCCTCGACGATCAGGCCGATCGCTGGCGACTCGGGCAGGCCGAGGGAGGAAAAATAATCCTTAATGCGCGGATCACTGAAATAGGTGACGTCCGCCGCGTGCATGACGATCTGTGCGCCGGTGGCCTCTTGGATGCGCGCGTTGCCGCAGACATGATCCGGGTGGCCGTGGGTGTTGATGATGTATTCTACCTGCAGCTGGTTTTGGCTGCAGTAGTCGAGGATGCGGTCCTCGTCGCCGCCGGGGTCGATGATGGCGGCTTTTTTGGTTTTTTCGCAGGAAACGATATAACAGCAGACTCCCATCATACCGACCGTGAGTTGTTTGACAAGCATGGACCTGATCCCCTAAGCTGTTTCCCGCAGTCAGTCTCGGGCCGACTGCGGGAAGAATTAAAAGAGCGTGTTATTTAGAACCGCAGCCGCCGGGTCCGCAGGCGCAGCCGCCACCGGCAAAGGGGTTCACGGTCACCGGTCCGGGGGGCAGGCGCTGTTCGACGGCGGTGACCACCGCGTCAAAGGCCTTGGTGGCCGGAGTTACTTCGTCTGAGGACAGATACGGTGTGCCGGAATCGCCGGCGACCACCACACGTTGGTCCATGGGGATACGGCCAAGGAAGGGCAGATCGAAATCACGAGCTGTCTGTTCACCGCCACCGGAGCTGAAGATGTCAACCGTCTGCTCGCAGTGGGGGCAGACAAAACCGGCCATGTTCTCGACCACGCCGACAATCGGCATCTCCACCGCTTTGCAGAAATTGATGGATTTGCGGACATCGGCCAGGGCCACGGCCTGCGGGGTGGTGACCACGACGGCATGGACACCGGGCATGGTCTGGGCCACGGAGAGCGGTTCGTCGCCGGTGCCGGGAGGGGCATCAACGATCAGGTAATCGAGCGCGCCCCAATCCATGTCGGAGATGAACTGACGGATGGCCTGAATCTTGAGCGGTCCGCGCCAGATAATGGCATCGTCCCGGTTTTTCATCATATATTCCAGAGAAACAACCTTGAGGTTGTCGCTGTAGGTCAGGGGTGGGATAAGGTCGTCCGGGTTGGCCGGGGCCTCGAGCGAGCCGGTGAGGTTGAGCATCCGGCAGACATCCGGGCCGTGGAGGTCAACATCCATCAGGCCGACCTTGTGGCCTTTTTTTGCCAGGCATAGCGCCAGGTTGACAGCGACGGTTGACTTGCCGACCCCGCCCTTGCCGCTCATGACCAGGATTTTGTTTTTGATTTTACCCAGAGATTTGGTGATGGCGATATCCTGCTGGGCCAGGCGGGCGTCGCCTGAATGGGAATCGCCTGAACCGCAACTGCTTTGTTTTTGGTCGGTTCCGCAGGAACCACCACAAGAACTGCTCATATAAGCCTCCGATAAGAGATAGGTGATGATGGGTACGAGGTGAACCCGTGAATACGGCGTCGCAGTTTCCGGATTACAGGTGCCGGCGGGGTTCCGTGATCGTGGTGACCATAAAACATGATCCCGCGCCTATCCTGCCGGAACTCTGGAAGAACCGGGGGGGCCGCGGGTGCTGACGAGTTCATCGTAATTTGGGCTTATACAGTAATGCCGCTCTTTTGAAAAGCAATGAAAAAAACAGGCCCGGTCCCGAGGGCCGTTGTGTACCAATTACCCTGTGTTTTTCTTGATTTATAATTGTCAGAATAGTTATAGTGGTTACTTGTATCGCATTGCCGGGTTCGGAGAAAGGAAGCGCAACTGCTGCTGACCGATAGCCCGGCGGATACGGGTTGTCATGACTAATTTTTTTATGCAGGGTACAGCCTGCGCCAACGAACACGATGCTTTGCGGCAAGAGGCGCGAGTTGGGGAGGAACCGATGGATCCGATCAGCAAAAAATTGTTGGAGGAACTGGAGCAGATGGAGCAGCATACGGGACGCATTCTGCGCAGCATGTCCCTGAGCCGGATGATGCCGATGGAGTCGGACGGCTGGCAGCCGGCGATGGATATCTATGAGGCGGATAATTATATCCATGTCTATGTCGATCTGGCCGGGGTGGCGGGTGAGACCCTTCGCGTCACCGTCGATGGCCAGCGTCTGCAGATCAGTGGCATCCGGCAGCTGCCGACGCACCAGTCCATCGCCTGCATCCACCAGCTCGAAATCGAACTGGGCGTTTTTCATCGAACCGTGGTTCTACCGTCGGCTGTGGATGTTGAAGGGGTTGAGTCGAGTTATGTCAACGGAATACTGGTGGTAACCCTGCCGAAACGGCTCAAAAAAGGCAAAGTGACGATCAGGATCGCGTCTGGAGCATAAATATGGAAAATGAACAGCAAACGCCACGGAAAAAGATGGATCCTTCCCAGTTGGAAGTTCCTGAATCGCTCCCCATCCTGCCCCTGCACGGGTTTGTCTTCTACCCCGGTATGGGGTTTCCGCTCCAGGTGTCCAGCGAGACCTCCAAGCAGCTGATTGACGATGTCCTCCTCGGCGACCGCCTGCTCGGGTTGGTGCCAAGCCGCAGGGAACAGGTCAGCGACGATGATATCCTCGGCCCGGACGATCTGTATAAGGTGGGGGTTGTCGGGTATCTGCACAAGCTGAACAAGGCCCCGGAGGGCTACTATCAGATACTGATTGGCGGTACCAAGAAGATCGAGACCACCGAGTACATCGGCTCCACGCCCTATCTGCGGGCCAAGGTGACCGAGATCCCGATGGAGATCGTTGAAGACAAAAAGATCGAGGCCCTGTTGTTTAATATCAGGGCCCAGTTCCAGAAACTGGTCAGTGCCACCGAACTGCCCCAGGAACTGGTGGCTACCATCAATACCCTGACCAACCCTTTTTATATCGCCTATTTGGTCAGCAGTCAGCTGAACCTGAAAATCGAAATGGAACAGGAGCTTCTGGAGATCACGCTGCTGCACGATCTGTTGCATCGGGTGGCCAAGGAACTCGCCAAGCGCCTGGAAACGGTGGAGATGAGCAACCAGCTGCAGGCTACCATGAAAAAAGACATGGACGAGCGGCAGCGGGAATTTTTCCTTCGCCAGCAGTTGCAGGCTATCCGCAAGGAACTTGGGGAAGGCGATGAAGACAAGGTCGAGCTGAAAGAGCTGAAAGAGCGGATCGCCGAAAAAGGCTTAAGCCCCCAGGCCCGCACCGTGGTGGAAAAGGAATTGACCCGCCTGGACCGGATCTCCCCTTCCTCGCCGGAGTATAGCGGGTCGCGCAACTATATTGATTGGATCCTCGATCTTCCCTGGCTCGAATCCACTAAGGATACCCTGGATCTTGACCAGGCGGAACGGAATCTTGACCAGGACCATTACGGCTTAAAAAAGATCAAGAAGCGGATTCTGGAGTTTCTGGCGGTGCGCAAACTCAAGGAAGATATCCATGGTCCGATTCTCTGCTTTGTTGGTCCTCCCGGTGTGGGCAAAACCTCGCTCGGCCAGTCCATTGCCCGGACCATGAACCGCAAATTCGTGCGCATCGCCCTGGGCGGTGTCCGCGACGAGGCCGAAATCCGCGGGCATCGGCGTACCTATATCGGCGCACTGCCCGGCCGGATCATCGAAAGCCTGAAACGGGCCGGGGCCAATAACCCGGTTTTCCTGCTCGACGAGGTGGATAAACTGGGCAACGATTTTCGCGGTGACCCCAGCTCGGCCCTGCTCGAGGTCCTCGATCCCGAACAGAATGCGACCTTCACCGATCACTACCTGGACATCGAATTCGATCTGTCCAAGGTAATGTTCATCGCCACGGCCAATGTCCTGGATACCATCCCCGGTCCGCTCCGCGATCGTATGGAGGTGGTTGAGCTCTCTGGTTATACCCAGCAGGAGAAGGTGGCCATTGCCCAACGTCATCTTCTGGCCAAACAGCTGGAGGCCCACGCGCTGACAGCCGATGATCTGGAAATTCCGGAGGCCACCATCGAGGCGTTGATCGCTTCGTACACCCGGGAGGCCGGGGTGCGTAATCTCGAGCGGGAAATCGCCGCCATCTGTCGGGGCACGGCGGCCAAAGTTGCCCGTGGTCTGACCGAGAAGACCATTGTCACCCCTGAAAAATTGTATGATTTTCTCGGGCCGCAGCGCTTTTTCCCGGAGATGAAGGCCCGGAGCTGGGGACCGGGGCTGGCCACCGGGCTTGCCTGGACTCCGGTGGGCGGCCAGATTCTCTTTATCGAGACCTCGATCATGAAAGGGCGGGGCGGCTTGACCCTCACCGGAAAACTTGGCGATGTCATGAAGGAATCGGCGACCGCAGCGCTGACCTACATCAAGTCCCATGCCAAGGATCTGGGCATTGACGAGGATATTTTTGCCACCATTGATCTGCATGTCCATGTGCCCGAAGGGGCCATCCCTAAAGACGGACCTTCGGCCGGTGTGGCCATGGTTTCGTCGCTGGTTTCGGTGATCCTCGGCAGACCGGTTCGTCAGGACGTGGCCATGACCGGTGAGATTACCCTGCGGGGCGATGTCCTGCCGGTGGGCGGTATCGGTGAAAAGGTTCTGGGCGCCCTCAGGGCTGGAATCAAAGAACTGATCCTGCCGGTGCTTAATGAGAAAGATGTGCTTGAAATCCCCGAGGATATTCGCAAGGGGGTGATTTTTCACTACCCCCATACCATCCGCGAGGTTCTGGAAATCGCTATAGAAAAAAGAGAGGCAACGACCTGATGCTGGGCTGGTTTAAAAAGAAATTCGGCAAAAAAACGGAGGAACCGGTTGGCGAAGAACCTGCGCTGATTGAGGTTGCCGTCGAGGAACGTGCAGAGGTGTCCTCTGTGGTTGAGCCGTCGCAGGAGCTGGCTGCAGGGCAGCCTCCAGCAGAGCAAGCGGTTGCTGCCCCGACGGAGACGAGCACGCCTGCCGAACCAGAAGAAGCAATGCCAGAGGCTGCACCACCAGCGGCTGTCGAGGAACTTGGCGAGTTCCTTGAGCAGGAGGAAGATCTCCTTGCAGAGCAACCGACTGCTGCGGAGCCGGAGCCCCCGTTGATGGCTGAGTCCGAGGCGGAGGAACCTGAGCTGTCTGCGGCACCGATGCAAGCCGCGACGGTTGCAGAACCCCTTGGCGCGGGCCAGGAAGTGGACAGCGAAGAAGACGTCGATCAATCAGATTCCGGGGTAAGTGCCGTTGCCGCTCCCTCTCTTTTCCCCACCCAGGAAAAGCCTGAGCGTAAATCTATGTTCAGGCGGTTACAGGAGCGGCTGGGCAAGACCAAGGACTCCTTTGTCTACCGCCTTGATCACCTCTTTTTAGGAAGAAAAGAGATTGATCAGGACTTGTTTGATCGGTTGGAGGAAATTCTCATCACCGCCGACCTCGGGGTAGGAACCACCCGGGAGTTGCTCGATACGGCCCGCAAAAAGGTCAAGCGTGATCAGTTGAGCGATCCCCAGGCCCTGAAAGGGATCATCCGTGACCAGATTCTGGCCTATATTGTCGCAACGGATCAGGCTGCCGAGCTGGTGATGCCGGCGGAGGGACCCTTTGTCATCATGGTGGTCGGGGTCAACGGTGTTGGCAAGACCACCACCATCGGTAAGATGGCTGCCAAGTTTGTCCGTGCCGGCCAATCGGTGCTCCTGGTTGCCGGTGATACCTTCCGCGCCGCAGCCATCAACCAGCTCAAAATCTGGGGTGAGCGGGTCGGGGTCAAGGTCATCGCTCAGAATCCGGGGGCCGATCCTTCTTCCGTGGTCTTCGACGGCCTCGAATACGGGGTTGCCCATAACTACGATGTTATTTTGATCGATACCGCCGGTCGACTCCATACCAGTGTCAATCTGATGGAAGAACTCAAAAAGATCAGACGGGTCATTGCGAAAAAACTCCCGGGCGCACCGCACGAGGTCATGCTGGTCCTGGATGCGAATACCGGCCAGAACGGAATTTCCCAGGCCAAACTTTTCCATGAGGCCGTGGGGGTCAGCGGGCTGGCCCTGACCAAGCTCGACGGCACTGCCAAGGGCGGCATCGTCGCCAATGTCTGCCGGGAAAGCAAAATTCCCGTTCGCTTCATCGGCATCGGCGAACAGCTTGACGATCTCCGCGATTTTGACGCGCGGGAGTTCGTTGATGCTCTGTTCAGTCAACAGGCGGAGTCATGATCCCCGGCGCTGTTGCAGACGGCAAGGGAATGGTTTCCTCTCACTCTTTTCATATTAAAACGTAATGGAATATCGACAACATAATCAACCGGGTTGCGGCGGCTGCCTGCTGCTGCTCGTTGTGCTGGCGCTGGTCACCGGCGGCGCACCGGCCCTGCTCAATCTTCTTGGCTTCATCTTTTATTCCGGGCTGGCTGGCGTTCTCCTGCTGGTCGGGGCCTTCTGGGCCTTTACCTATTATGTCCGGCGGCGGGTCTCCACCTATGAGGCCACGCAGACTGACAGCCATAACCGCTTTGTTTTCCTGCTGGTTAATATCCTGGTTAAAATCGCTCAAGCCGACGGCCATTTCACCCGGGCGGAACTGGCCGCCATCCTTAATTTTTTCCAGTATCAACTCCGGTATAATCAAGATCAGATGTACTGGGTCAAACAGCTGGTGAAAGAGGCCAGGGTGGCGGAGACCGACCTGAAGCAGCTGCTCGATGAATTCCGCACCAGCTTTGCCTATGAACCGCGCCTGCTCCTCCTGGAGCTGATTTATCAGCTCATTCACACCAAACAGCCGCCACCGGAGAACGAGTTGCGGCAGGCCAGGGATATTGCCCTGGTGCTGCAGATCTCAGTCTGGGACCAACGCACCATCGAAGCCAAATACATGTATCGCCAACGGCAGGAGGCAACTACCTCTGCCCAGTTGGAGGAACAGTACTACGCGGTGCTCGGCCTGGAAAAAGGGGCTGATTTTGCCGAAATAAAGAGAGCCTACCGTACCTTGTCCATGCAGTACCATCCGGACAAGGTGGGGCATCTTGGTGAAGAATTTCGGGGTGTTGCCGAGGAGAAGATGAAGGAAATCAATGTTGCCTATGACTATTTCGAAAAGAAATTTTCCGGTAAGTGACGACCTGGGGTTGAAAAGACACGAGCACGCTGCAACGGTGATGCCGTCGGCAGGTCGTGTTGAATCGGAACCGTGATACCTTATAATAAATGCAAAAGGGGTGTGCAATGAGTGGTGTTGCCAAGAAGATGCAGAAGTTTGCGGAGAATTCCTCCTGGATTCGGAAGATGTTTGAGGAAGGGGCGAGGATGAAGGCCGAGTTCGGCGCGGACAAGGTCTTTGATTTCAGCATCGGCAACCCCGATGTACCGCCGCCGGCCAAGTTTTACACGGTGCTGCGCGAACTGGCGGAAAACCACCAGCCCGGCATGCACGGCTACATGCCCAACGCAGGCTACCCCTTTGTGCGCGAGGCCCTGGCCAAGCGGCTCGGGCGGGAGCAGCAGGTTGATCTGCAGCAGGGCGACATCCTCATGACCTGTGGCGCCGCCGGCGGTTTGAATGTCATTTTCAAGGCCTTGCTCGACCCTGCGGATGAAGTCATCATCCTTGCTCCTTTCTTTGTCGAGTACCATTTCTATATCGATAACCATGGTGGTGTGGCCAAGGTGGTGGCCACGGACAAGGACTTCAATCTTGACCTGACTGCGATTGAACAGGCGCTGACCCCCAAGACCAAGGTGGTGCTGATCAACAGCCCCAACAACCCCACCGGCCAGATCTATTCGGCCGAGTCCCTGCAGCAGTTGGGGCAGTTGCTCGATGAGGCCGGCAAACGGTTTAACACCTCGATCTACCTGGTTTCCGACGAGCCGTACCGCAATATCGTTTTTGATGGCCACTGGGTGCCGCCGCTGATGCCCACAACCACCAACACCATCATTGCCTCGTCCTATTCCAAGGAGTTGTCCTTGCCGGGCGAGCGGATCGGCTACCTCCTCGTGCATCCGGCTATGGAGGGCAAGGCGTCGGTCCTGGGCGCTCTGAACCTGGCCAACCGCATCCTCGGCTTTGTCAACGCCCCGGCCCTGATGCAGCGGGCGGTGGCGCAACTGCAGGATGTATCGGCGGATAGTTCCATCTACGCGCGCCGACTCGAGGCCTTCTGCAAGGTGTTGGATGCTGCCGGGATCACCTATGTGCGTCCCAAGGGGGCTTTTTATCTCTTTCCCCAGGTACCGATTGACGATGTCGAGTTCTGCCGCCTGCTCCAGGAGCAGAAGATCCTTGCTGTTCCGGGGCGCGGTTTTGGTATGCCCGGGTATATTCGTCTGGCCTTCTGCGTCGATGAACGGGTCATCGCCGGATCAGTCGAGGGCTTTAAAAAGGCGATGGCGCAGGCACTGGCTCAGTAAGAAGAACCGTGCCGCGTTGTCGGTTCGGAAACAGCAAAGGGCCGCTCTCTGTGGAGGGCGGCCCTTTTTTTTGGTTGTTGAGTTTGTTGGTGGTCAAGGAAGAGATGGGCAAGCCTGATCCGGCCGTACTCTCCTGTTATCGCCCTATTCTTTCAGCCCCGGTCGGCCTTGCGGATAACGTCGCAGAGCTCATGGGCAATGGTGGCAATTTCCTGTTCATCCTCGCCTTCGGTCATCACCCGGATCACCGGTTCGGTGCCCGAGGGCCGCACCAGTATTCGTCCCCGGCTGCCCAGTTTTTGTTCGGCGCGCGTTAGGGCCTCGGAAAAGCCGGGGATATGCTCCGGGGCAATTTTGGAGGCCATGCGCACGTTTTCCAGGACCTGGGGATAGGTCGACATGATGGTGGCCAGTTCGGACAGGCGTTTGTTCTTCTTGATCATGATCGCCAGCAGCTGCAGCCCGGCCAGGGTGCCGTCGCCGGTGGTGTTGTGGTCGAGGAAGACCAGATGGCCCGATTGCTCGCCCCCAAAGTTGTATCCCTTGGCCCGCATGGTCTCGACCACATAGCGGTCGCCCACCTGGGTGCGGACCATCTGGCCACCCATGGCGGTCATGGCCTGTTCCAGACCCATGTTGCTCATCACCGTGGCCACCAGGGTTTTTTTCTTGAGTTTGCGCCGGTGCATCAGGTCATTGGCGCAGATGGCCATGATATGGTCACCATCGACAATGGTGCCGTGTTCGTCGCAGACGATCAACCGGTCGCCGTCGCCGTCCAGGGCAAGCCCGATATCGGCGCCCAGCTGTTTGACCTTGGCCGCCATCACCTCCGGATGCAGGGCTCCGCATTCGTGGTTGATGTTCTTGCCGTCGGGCTCGGCGCAGATGGTGGTCACCTTGGCCCCCAGTTCCGAAAAGACATGGGGTGCTACCCGGTAGGTGGCGCCGTGGGCGCAGTCCAGCACGATGTGAAAATCGTCGAGCACATAATCCTTGGGAAAGGTATTTTTCAGGGCCACAATGTAGCGGCCGCTGGCATCCTCGATTCGCGTGGCCTTGCCGACCTCATCCGCCACCGGTCGCAGGGCCGCCATCTTCTGCGAAAAGATCAGATCCTCGATGTCGGCCTCCATGGCGTCCGGCAGCTTGTAACCGTCTGAGGAGAAAATCTTGATGCCGTTGTCCTGAAACGGGTTGTGCGAGGCGGAGATCACCACCCCGGCATCGGCCCGCATCGAAGTGGTGATAAAGGCGATGCCTGGCGTCGGCAGGGGGCCGACCAGCTGCACATTGACCCCCATCGAACAGATGCCGGCGGCCAGGGCATTCTCGATCATGTAGCCGGAAAGGCGTGTATCCTTGCCGATGACAATGGTGTTGCCTTTAACCTGATTCTTGACGATAAAGGCGATGGCTCTGCCGATCTGCATGGCGATTTCGGTGGTCATGGGGTAGATGTTGGCTACCCCGCGTACGCCGTCGGTTCCAAAAAGTTTTTTCATGGGTCGTTCCTGCTGGTGTTGAAGAAGGGGAAGGGCAATACCATTGTGGCGCTGGCCGTTTGTGGCTCGGGCCGTTACGGAAGAAGGCGTACCTTTTCCGGCGTTACGTTGAGGATGACAATAGGAGCGTGGCCCGGCAGGGTGATGCCGTTGACCAGCACCGGGACTTCGTTGGTGTTGGTATCAGTGACCACATTGACCGCCGCCCGGAAGAGCATGGAGAGTTCCGGGGTCATGCGGACGATCTGGTCCGGAATTTCGGCCTCCACCATGACCACGGCAGGCACGGTTTTCACGGCCGGACTGCTGTCTCTGACATTGATTGGGATACCGCGCACCGTTTTCTTGACCATGATTTCCTTGAGCGTGATGTTGGCCTCAATAACGGTTTCGCCAATGAGCTTCAGGAGAGCTTCATCGAGATTAAGGTGCACCTGAAGGGTGTTGGAGCTCTCCAGTCCCTCCAGATCGATCACCGAGGTTGTGAGAGCTGCCACCCGCTCCAGGACGGTCTGCGGGCCAGACACGGTGAGGCGTGGCGGCTTGAGCGCAAGGTCGTCGAGTACAAAACCAGCGGCTGGTTTTCCCTTGGTCAGGGGGGTGATGGTGAAATCCTTCTGCACCAGGCGATCAACCAGCAGGGTGATATTGGTCGGCTGTACCCGCTGCACAGCGATCCCCTGGGGGAAAGGGATGGAATCGCTGTAGTTTTGAATGATCACGGTCCCGGGTTCCGCCTTGCTCAGGTCCACCGGGCGAGAGATATTCTGCTGGCGCATTTCCTGGATCAACCGTCTGGGACCGCGGATCGCAACCTCGATGTCTTTCTTGTACTGATTGGCGATGACCAGATTGGCCGGCAGGTTGTGCAGCTCCAGGGGAATGGTGACAATCATGTCCACCTGATCCTCACCCACCACGAAATACCAGAGGCTGACTCCGATGACCAGTGACAGCAGTTTCAGCAGCCAGTGTTTCGAGAGGAAGGAGAAATCAGGTTTTCGTTTCATGGCTTCGCAGGGCAGTTAACCAGCTTTTCCAGCGGGCTCCGGCCTTCTTTTGAGGGAGTAAAAGGGTCTTCAGCGTTTCGGTCAGGGTTTTTTCGTCGTGGAAGGTGGTGATGATGCCCTGCTGCACCAATGAGATTTCCTGGGTTTCCTCGGATACCACGATAACCACGGCATCGGTTTCCTCGGACAGGCCGAGGGCGGCACGGTGGCGGGTGCCGTACCGCTTGTCGATGTGAGGATTTTGCGAAAGCGGCAGCAGGCAGCCCGAAGAATGGATTCGGCCCTTGTGGATGATGACGCCGCCGTCATGCATGGGAGAGGTGGGCAGGAAAATCGCCACCAGCAGTTCGTAGCGTAGGCGGGAATCCAGGCGATGGCCGGTGTCGAGATAGTCACGCAGGCCGGTACCCCGCTCAATCACCAGGAGTGCACCGATGCGGCGCCGGGCCATGTAGTTAACGGCGCGGACAATTTCGTCGAGATCCTTTTCGGCAACGTCGTCGACCTTGTGAAACGGGGTTTTGCCCATTTGGGTGAGGGCCCGGCGGATATCGGTTTGGAAGAGGATGACGATCACCAGCAGGATGGAGCTGAGAAAGGTCTTGAACAGCCAGTGCAGGGTCTGCAGTTCGAGCTTGCCCGAGAGAAAATAGATGATAATAATGACGGCAATCCCGGCCAGCATCTGTACGGCCCGGGTCCCGCGAATGAGCAGGATGATCCGGTAGATGATGTACGAGACTATCAAGATATCGATGATATCCAGCAGTCGCAGGGATCTGATCGCGTCAAGCATGCAGCGTCGAGGAAGTGGTGGTTGATGGTTATGATGGTAGTAACACGGATAGGTGTAGCATGTCAGCCCCGGATTGAACAGGAAAATTGTAACGACTCAAGTTGTTTAGGCAGGTGGACTGTCGGCCATCTTGGTGTGTGGGTGTTCCTCCGCTCAAGGCCTGCCGATTTTGCGGCGGGAATTTTTTGGGGTCGTTTTGTTCTTCGTGCGGCAGGCTCCACTTCTTCCAGCTATACTAATCCGAGGCCTTCAGCTGGTGGCGAAGGGGCCATGTGGAAAGCGATGCTGATTTTTCGGCATCACATGTAGAGAGGAGAAACGATGATAGCGGATTTGGTACGAAGGACACGGACGGTACGACGGTTTCAGGAAGAGCGGGCGCTTGATCCAGCTTTTTTAAACGATTTGCTCGATCTTGCCCGACTGGGTGGGTCGGCCCGCAATGGTCAAATCCTTAAATACATGATGCTCACCGAGGCGAGTCTGCGCCTGGAGATCTTCCCCCTGCTCGGATGGGCCGGCTATCTTCCCGACTGGCCGGGTCCCATGCCCGGGGAGCGTCCTGCTGCCTACCTTGTCTGCCTGTTGGATACGGAACTGCAGCAGGGTGCTGCCGGCGAGGCCTCTTGTGATCTGGGTATTGCCACCCAGAACCTGTTGCTTGGTGCGGCCGAGCGCGGTGTTTTCGGTTGCCGCATCGCGGCCTTTGGCCATGGCCCTGTGCACAGGTTGCTGCAGTTGGATGACCGCTTCAAGGTGCTGCTGGTCGTGGCCCTGGGCTATCCGGCCGAGATAGTGGTCTTGGAAGAGAGGGGCGCGCAGGGTGATATCCGTTACTGGCACGACGAGCACGGGGTGCATCATGTTCCGAAACGCTCGCTCTCCGAAATTCTTATCGCACCGCCGGTGACTGTATGAGCTTTGTTGATATATGTAAACTGCTGGGCCTGCTCTCTCTGGTTACTTTTGTCGGCAGCCTGATCGCCGTTCCCTGGCTGATTGGCCGGATGCGGCCGGACTATTTTCTCACCCACTGGCAGCAGGTCGAGACCCGTCACCGTCGGCATCCGGCCCTGGCTCTGCTCATTTTTCTGCTGCGCAATGGCGGTGGCTTGCTCCTGCTCGTCGCCGGTGTGGCCATGCTGTTTCTGCCCGGTCAGGGACTGTTGACCATTCTGATCGGTATCTGTGTCATGGATTTCCCCGGCAAACGCCACCTCTTGGACCGATTATCGCAAATTCCTCAGATCCAGCGGGCTCTCAATTGGGTGCGACGAAAGCGGGCCAAAGAAGAATTTGTTTTTGCCGACAAACGGGAGTGAGTTTGAGGTATGGGAAGAATCCTGTTTTCCCATGGACAGTGCTGCTGACGGTGCGATTATGCATATAAAACACCGTTAAAGGGGATAACCAGCGGAGGGCGTGTAGGGATAGGCTCGCAATGATGAAGGGGAGAGTTGGGCAAAAAAAAAAGCCCGGCAGCGGATGCTGTCGGGCTTTGGAACATCGAGGACTTGTGCGGAGAACGCAACCTTAGTTGGTTTTTCTCCGGCGAGCGAATCCGGCCAAGCCAGCAATGCCGGTACCGAAGAGCAGCATGGTGGCTGGTTCGGGAACAGCATTCATGTCTTCTACATAAAATACAGCATCCTGATGGTCTCCGTCTCCTCCTTTCGCTGTATCCTCAAACGCGAGAATCCAGTCGTTGTTACCATGAGCAACGACTGTTGTCCCCCCCTCAGCTATTGTCTTAACTTTTGTACCTTCATTAACCAGGAAAGTTAATACGGAATCATAGCTAGCAACATTGAAAACATTTTCGGTAGCCGCCTTGTTTCCATTTGCTTGCCAATAAAATGAAAATGCTTCACCGAAGTTTGTCTGCTTTAACGAACCGTTAACATACAAATCACCAAAATCGTTAACAGAAAAAGACGCTTTGTTGCTAATAAGGCCTAACTCGTAAGCGGATGAAATGTTGCCTGTTTGGTAAACCCATAATGAGCCTTGAGCTGAAGAAAGAAGAGTGATGAGGTAAGAGTCAACCGCACCTTCACCAGTAGTCCATGCCTCGGTTTTCGTATCGTTTGCTGTGGTTATCGTCTGACCTGTTACATTAGCTGCTAACACTTCATTTAATGAAGGTTCAGGCGTAGCCATAGCAATTCCTGCCAACAACCCCACGCCTGCCACTGCGATCAACGCACTTTTCAATAATTGTTTTTTCATCTTTCCCTCCTGGGTTTTTTTTATGTGAATGTAAAACTTATAACTTGATTCCTTTACCCTTGTTTATTCATGTACCGTGCCAGTTATGGTTGTTGAATTGAATGTGTGAATATTCATTAAAGACATTATTTGTATAAATACAATGCGTTACATGGTAATAGGTGCTGTTTTTTTTCTTCGAAAATATTCGTCTTTTTAACTTTTGAGCCCATGATTTCTAGCTGAGTCTATTCCCTGCTAAGAATAAGTATCCAGTCCGCATTTTTCCTGGTCGGAAAACAGTAAAATTAAAATTATTTGTTGTTATTTTATAAAGTTATTTAGTTTCTCTGATTCCGAAAAGTCGGAATTTTGGGGCTGGAGGGGTGTGGCTCGGGGAGTTGTGTCGGAAAAAGAGGCGGCTGGACGCGCAGGAAATCTGCGGGAAACGAACGGCAGTGGTTTGAGTACGGGTCAGGCGTGATTGAGAGAGCGATGATGGGGGAGAAGGGCGGGATTGGGCTGGTCGGTGAAGACGATGCCGGCATGGAACAGGGCAGTGTTTTCAAGGGGCTCGCACCAGACGACCCTGCCGATTCCCTCTAACTGGCTCGCCCTGTCGTCGTCCTCGAGGAAGAAACGGATGTCCGTGTTGAGGGGCAGCGGCTGCCTGCTGGTGAAACGGATGCCGTGGTCGCTGAGGTCTATGGTCCATGCATTTTTCTCCCGAAAACCGGGAATCTGGTCATGGCCGGTAATTTCGGAAAAACGGAACGAATGGTGGCTGGGAATGCGAATGGAGCGGCGGCGGTTGGCCGGGGTTCCGTGTTCCTGGGTGATGGTTTCTTCAGTGGCGGCAAGCAACTGGTAGTGACGGCATGAGGGGTAGTAGGTGGACAGGCAATAGGCGGTAACATGCTGCTCTACCGGCATGAAAAGGCCTTCCTTGACCAACAGGCAGGCCCGGCTGGGCGGGGACCAGTGTGGACAGGCGCATACTGTGAGTTGGAGCGTTTCCGGAGTGGAGCTGTCGCCTTGATCGGTATGTTTTTTTATATGCATACGGGTTATATGCAAAAAATAACCCATCTTTTGGTGGTGTTACGTATACAGGTGGCACATCTGGAGAAGAGCGGAAAATCCGCGAGGTGAGTTTCGTTGGACTGTCTGTTGTTTCAACCACAATGAGATGGTTTCGTTTTGGCAGCAATGACCGTTGAGAATGACTTTGATTGTATAATCATTAATGGACGCGTAAAAAGTTTGGATTTGTCGATTATCGTCATTGCGGAGTCGGCCGGGATTCGGTGCCTTCAATGAGTTCTGGACACCAGCCTGCGCTGGAGTGACGTTGAGTGGGGCTCCCTGCGAATTCATCGATCCTCAAGGCCTCTGCGGAAACCAAAGGGAAAAGGTGTTTTGCCAAAATGATGGCAGCCGTAACCCAGATTGTAACCAGCTTGAAAAGATGTTTTCCGATAGAACCATCCGAGATGACAAACATTTTGTAAAAGTATCAGGCGGTATTGCTTCCTCTTGCGCCGAGAAAATAAGCGATCTTGGGACAATGGGCCGGGACTTTTTTTTATCGGCACATTATATAGGGGACACCGCGTGGCGGGAACGATTGGGTTTCCGCATTGCAGCCGACACTGGAATGGCGGTGGAGAGCCTGTTGGTGATTGAGAGAGAAAGGAAGAGGCCCGCTTGGGTTGCGAGATGGATGCCCTTTTCGCGTCTTGCTGACTGCGACATGACAAGTATACCCATCGCGGGGTATGTATAATTCTCCCTAACCTCCAACTGGTTCAGGCGAAGCAAACCGCTTTTTTTTCAATACAGAGGCTGCAACAGTGAACACGAATATAGTGCTGATAGGTTTTATGGGCGTGGGTAAAGGCCGGACGGCGCGGGCGCTGGCTACGGCAACCGACCGGTTTGCCATTGACACCGATGATCTCATCGAATCGTTTTTAAAGACCCGGATCCGCACTTTTTTTGCCGAGCAGGGGGAGCCCGCCTTTCGGCAGGTTGAACAGCGGGCGGCGGATTGGCTGGAACACCAGGTCAGCGGCACCATTATTTCCACCGGGGGCGGATTTTTTATGGTCAATAATCTTGCCCGCCTTGGCCGGGTCGTGTATCTCCATTCGAGCCTCAAGGGCATTCTGGCCACCATCAGGCAGCATCCGGATGCCGAGCGAAAAATCAAGAAACGGCCGTTGTTGCAGGACAGGGCCAAGGCCAAAGAATTATTTCGCACCCGCCTGCCGCTGTATCGGGCGGCAGCGGATTTTGAGATCGATGTCGAGGGGAAAAAGACCTCGGATGTGGTTGCGGAAATCCAGACCTTGTTGCTCAATGAAGCCATGGACAACATTTGAAGGCTACCAAAAGAAGGAAGGACGGGGAATATGAGTGAGATGCTGCGTTATGTGAAAGGTCAGGACCCGGACCGGGATGCCTGGTTGACCAATTTTTTCACTGAAAATCATTTGGCCTATGAAACTTTTCCTGATTTGGTAGCCTCGCCGGAGCAACTCAAATTTATTGTCCACCTTGAGGACGAACAGATTTATTATCCCTGCTCCGATGAGTTGTTCCATGCCATTATCGAGAAACGGGCGGACACCGTCCTGCTCTCCGCCTACATCGGCATCTGGACCCGGCTGGAAAAGCTGGTCAGCGAAGTGGTGACCGATCCGTTTAAAAAGTGCTATCTCCTCAGTCTGCTGACCATCAAGTACAACCACGAAATATCCCACAAGGTGCAGCTGCCCGGTCGCATCGAAAAGCGGTTGCTCGGTATTTTCACCACCATCAGTGAGATCGATCGGCCACTGGCTTTGGAGCGGGAACTGGAAAATAAAAGGGTGGCCGCCTTCCTCCAGTCCGACGCCTTTGAAAAATGCTTTAACTCGCCGGAAGGGCTCGAAATTACCGCCGATACCACCTTGACCGATATCGATTTGCAATTGCATCTGCTGCGGTTGCGCCGTTTGCTGCTGCTCTCCTCGATTCGTTCCATATGGCGGCAGGACGTACCGCCGGCCATTGCCTCGTTGGAGCAGGTGATGAACACGCCGCTGGATACCCCCGAGTGGCTGTGGATTTGCAACTGGCTGCGCGATGTCATTTCCGGCAAGCGGCGGCCCTGTATCCTCTGGGTGGGCGGTCGTTCTGGCGAAATTGTTTTTGATCTTGCTATCTTACGTATTTTTATGAAGATCGGCATCAAGGTGATCCTGGCGGTCAAACAGGATTTTTATTATCACCGGGTTTCTTTTGTCGATATCCTGGAGGATCCAACCCTGGATGATCTCCTTGAAGATTCTGATATCATCGGAGATTCGAAGATATCCAAAAACAAGTTGCTTCGCTATCTTGACAGCGACAACCGGTTGCTGGTCATCTCCGACGGCACCCGCGAGCCCTTTAATCCGCTCTTGACCTCGGTCACCTATGCGCGGGCCTTCAAAGAGGCGGACCTGGTCGTCTATCGTAATCCCGGGGGGCGGGAGAACATCTCCAACCATTTTCAGTTCACCCGTGACATTGTTTCCATCATTCCCGGCGATGACGGCACCATTGATATCATGCTGAAGCTGCATCATCCTAAAGCCATCCGATTCTCTCGGGCTGTGCTTCGCCGTAAGGCCGAGGCATTGATCGATATGGTGGAGCGGGAAAAGGCACAGGGCAAGACCATCATGTTCTACTCGGCTATTGTCGGGTCCATTCCCGGCCAGCTGAAAACCGCCAAGGAGATTCTCAACGTCTTTGTCGAGCACCTCCGTTCCTCATTAAACGACGTGGTGATCATCAATCCGGGCGAACATTTTGTCGAGGGGATGGATGCCGACGATATTATGTATATGTGGGAGATATTCCAACGTTCCGGCAATATCGACATCTGGCGGTTTCAGAGTGTGGACGACATCGTCAAATCCTTTGAACTGATGGGTAAAAAGGTGCCGCCGGAATGGACCGGCAAAGACGCCACCTATTCCACCGGCTGCACCAAGGAGATGGAAATCGCCATGCAGATCCAGAAGCAGTATCCGGAGATGCAGTTGATGGGGCCGCCTTATGAAAAATTCCAGCGCCGCAAGGAGTACGGGGTCGGCAAACTCTATGACCGCACCCTTGCCGGCAGTGAATGATACCCCTTTGTCTGTAAGGGGAAACCTCTGAGCGCACGGCGTACCCTTGTGTGCCTGGCGTGACCACCCTCCGCGCAGTGTTTTTCTAAACGGAGGTAAGGAATCTGGAGATTTCTTCTTTGCGCTCGATAGGACAAGCCCGGGTGGCAGGGTGTTTTCCTGCACCGATAGACGAATAAGTGCCCAACTGAAAAATATTAACCAACTGAACGCCTCCAGACGATTCACCCGGGGATGACTATGCACAATACTGATGCTGCCAGCTTTCTTGACGCGACTTTTCGCAAAATATTTCCCCAGGACTTCGAATTTCGCCAGCTGGCCGAGGCTCGGTTGGGCCAGTTGACCATGCCGCATTGGGCGCTGGGTGACCTGATGGATCTGGCTGTCGATCTGGCGGGCATGACCTGTTCGCTGCAACCGCCGATTACCCGTAAAAAGGTGGTGGTCATGGTTGGCGATCACGGGGTCACCGCCGAGGGGGTATCGCAGTATCCCGCCGAGGTGACCGCCCAGATGGTGTACAATTTCACCCGGGGCGGGGCGGGCATCAACGCTTTGGCCCGTCAGGCCGGGGCCGGAGTGTGCGTGGTTGATGTCGGCGCGACTGATGATTTTGTCGAGCTGGTGCGGGACGGCAAGATTCTTTCCAGAAAAATAGGCAGGGGTACGGCCAATATGGTCTATGGACCTGCTATGACCAGGACGCATGCAGTTATGGCGGTGGAGGCCGGTGTCGAGATTGCCAACAGTCTGGCCGCTGAGGTCGATGTCTTCGGCACCGGTGAAATGGGCATCGGTAATACCACCCCGAGTACTGCCATCGCGGCGGTTTTTACCGGCAAGAAAGTCGAGGAATTAACCGGGCGCGGAACCGGGATTGATGATGTGCGGTTGCAGCATAAAATTGCGGTGATCGAAAAGGCTCTTGCCCGAAATCGACCCAATCCGAAAGATGGGCTCGATGTCCTGGCCAAGGTCGGCGGGTTTGAAATCGGTGCGATTGCCGGTCTTATTATCGGTGCCGCAGCCAACAGAAAACCGGTGATTGTCGACGGTTTTATTGCCACTGCCGGGGCTATGATCGCCTGTTCGCTGGAGCCTTTTGTCCGTGATTATCTCATTTGCGCCCATCGAAGCGTTGAACCCGGGCATGGGGCGTTGTTGAACAAGCTGCAGTGCCGGCCCTTGTTTGATTTGAATCTTCGTCTGGGTGAGGGGACTGGTGCGGCGCTGGCCATGAATTTGGTCGATGCCGCCGTTGCCATCCTCACCGAGGTTGCCACCTTTGCCGAAGCCGGAGTCAGCGGCGCTGCCTGATTCCGGGGCAGGTGGGCGGAAAACAACGGGACGTTTTGCTCGGGGTTCAAAAAATTGTACTATGCAGGGCGCCGATTCTTGACACCCGGGGCAGGACATGTTATTTTGCAATAAAGATTATCATAAACCCAAGTTTTTCGTGGAGAGGCCGTGAGATTTATATATTTGGGTCTGACAATTTTGCTTTCGGTGCTCATGCACTGCCAACCTTTGATGGCAAATGAGGCCCAGGCATCTCTGACGGGCCGATCATCGACCTACCAATATGAAATTCCTGAAAGCTTGAACGTGGATGAGAAATACTGGTTCAAGGTTTTCCAGGAGGGGAATATTCTGGCGATCGGCTGGCAGGAAATTTCCGCGGAAATTATGCTAAGGACGCCCCCGGAGAATCGGCAGGCGCAAAAGATTGCCTTGGACAATCTAGGTAAAAAAATCGGGATGGAATGGAGCCGCTCCAACAGGGTCCGTAAAGTCAGTTCTTCCATGCTCCAGGAATGGGGTAATATCCTGAGGAAGACTGCTAAGAAGAATCCGCAACAACTGGCACAAACCATCGTTTTCATTAATCAAGAAGTCGATTCCGTCCTTGATTGATCCTTCTTTTTAATCGTTGTTTTCCTCTTTTGCTTCCACACGGCACCGAAGTTCCCCCTGGTGCAGGATTATCTCCACCCTTTCGTTTACTTTGACCTGGGACTGGGCGGTGACGATGCTTTTGTTTGGCCCGGTCTTGCGCACGATCGAATAGCCTCTTGCCAGGGTCGCCAAGGGGCTGACCGCGTGGAGAACGCCTGCAGCCCGGTTGAAAAGTTCCTGTTTTGTCTGGATAAGAGATATTCCCGCCTTCACCAACCTGCCGTGCAGACCGTCCAGCTTCTGGCGATGCAAGGTCAGCTGGTGGACGGGATTTTTTTGTTCGAGGCGAAATTTCGCCCTGTCCAACCGCTGCCGTTTGCCGGCAAGGGTACTCTGGAGGGAGAGCTCGAGGCTCAGGCTCATCTGGTCCACGCGGAGCATCAGTTTGTCCAGGGGATGGAGCACGGTTTCCAGGTGATGCCTAGCGAGGATCAATCGTTGTTCATAGCGATTGATCTGGTTCTGCATGGTCCGCCGCAGTCTGGCCCCGCAGTTTTCGACACTTGTTCGCAGGGACACGCTTTCCGGAACCAGTAACTCCGCTGCCCCGCTCGGGGTCGGCGCCCGCAGGTCGGCGGCGAAATCGGCGATGGTGAAATCGATCTCATGGCCGACGGCGCTGACCACCGGCACGGTCGATCTGCGGATGGCCCTGGCCAGGTGTTCGTCATTGAAGGACCAGAGATCCTCGACGGAGCCACCCCCCCGGCAGAGAACGATCACATCGGTGGCGAGCCCGGAGTTGATGTCCTCCAGGGCGCGAATCATGTCGGCCGCAGCCTGCTCGCCCTGCACCGCAACCGGATAAACGGCAATCCGGATCGCCGGGTAGCGCCGCGTGGCGATCCTGATGAAGTCATGCACCGCTGCCCCCTGGGGTGAGGTGATCAGAGTAATGTGCCGGGGGAGGCGTGGCAGGGCGCGTTTGAGGTGCTCGTCGAAAAGTCCTTCAGTCGCGAGTTTGCGCTTCAGCTGTTCAAAGGCCAGCTGCAGGGCGCCTGCGCCGTGAAAATCGAGCGCGTCGACAATCAACTGATACTCGCCGCGGGGTTCGTACACCGATATCCGGCCCCGGCAGACGACATGAACGCCATCTTTGAGGGGCTCCGTCAGATAACGCTGTTGCGTTTTGAAGAGGACGGCCTTGATCTGGGCATTCTGGTCTTTGAGGGTGAAATAAAGATGACCGGAATAGGGTTTGTGGAGGTTGGAGATCTCCCCGGTGACGCTGATAAAAGGGAAACGGTTTTCCAGCAGGCTCCGGATGGAACCATTGAGCTCGGAAACGGTGAGAACCCTGCGGTTATCCATGGAGGAGAACAAGGCTCAAGCGCTGGTGCCGGGAGGAAGGGCGGAGAGTGACCCGCAGGAGCAGGTGGGCGGCTTTTTGCACGGTGACCATGGATTGCTTAATGCTTTTTTTTGCTGCCCGGTTATAATCGTCAACTTCAGTGCCGGAGAGAAGCCCGATGGCTTCCATCCGATCTTGCCGGGCCAACCCTGCGGGATATCCAGCTAGAGTGCTTTTTTACAGTTTTACCCCGACAAGCGCAACGGTATTTATTGAAACCGGATCTTGTCCCGGTGCAAACTGGAGACTATGAGACTGTAGTTTGTTAGGCAATAATGGTCGAAATGGAGAGGCTGCAATCGGCAGCTCATTGATTTTTTCCATCACGACAGGCTCAACACCTGCAAGCTATCCATCTGAGTAATCAACCTGTATAGGAGAAGTGCCGCCATGGCGGAGCAAAGTGCCTTTGACCGGAAGAATATCGAATTGCAGACCCTGGCCCCGCCCATGGGGCTCCTTGAGCAATTTAATCTGCCCCCTGCAGCGATTACCTTTATCCGCCGCAATCAGCGAACCCTCTGGATAGGCGTGGCAGTATTAGTGATGCTCGTCGTTGCTGTTTCCGCCTACACCTCGTATCGCCAATATCGTGTCGGTAAGGCGGCTTCCGCCCTGGATGCCGCTCTGGTTGCCAAGCAGGACAACCGACAGCTGCTGGATAAAGTGGTGCAGGAATATGGCTCAACTCCTTCCGCTTTGTGGGCGCAGATCGAACTGGCCTTTCTTGAGGAAAAAGAGGGGGAAAGCTCAAAGGCGATCACCCGGCTTGAAGAGATCAATGCCGGTCTTGGGACGAAATCCTTGCTCAAACCTCTGGTGCTCAGCAAACTTGCCGGTCTTTATGAAAACGGACAGCAATTCGACAAGGCCCTGGCCCTGTACAGCGAACTGGCCGGAAGGGAAGGGTTTGCGCCTGAGGCGTACCGGGCCATGGGTCGGGTGAACGAACAACAGGGCAAGTCAGCGGACGCCGCAACCATGTACGGCAAATACCTGGAGTTGACAAACGTCCAGGGGGGACAGGGGAAAGCCGACCCGGTACGGGAGATGGTTCAATCGCGACTCAACCAATTGAAAAAATAATGGAACTCTTTAAAAGCCCTGAGGAAATGCATGGGTGGGCCAGGACGCAGGCTCTTGCCGGTAAAACCATCAGCCTGGTGCCGACCATGGGATATTTCCATGAAGGCCATTTAAGTCTGATGCGGATGGCGGCAAAAGAGTGCGACCTGGTGGTGGTCAGCCATTTTGTTAATCCCACCCAGTTCGGCCCCAATGAAGATCTAGATCGTTATCCCCGCGATTTTGAACGGGATATGGACTTGGTCCGTCAGGAAAAGGTGGCAGCAGTGTTTGCGCCGACCCCCGATCTGATGTATCCCCGGGGATTTCAGACCGAGGTTGCGGTGAAGAATTTGGCGACCCATCTCTGCGGCCAGAGTCGGCCGATCCATTTCGCCGGGGTGACCACGGTGGTCAGTAAACTGTTCAATATTATTCAGCCCGATGTGGCGGTGTTTGGCGAAAAGGATTTTCAGCAACTGGCGATCATTCGCCGCATGGTCAGCGATTTGAACATCCCGGTCCGGATTGTCGGCCATCCCATTGTCCGGGAGGCGGACGGACTGGCCATGAGTTCACGCAACGCCAACCTGGATCCCGCCAACCGGGCAGCGGCGCTCAGCCTTTCGACCGGGCTGCAGCTGGCCCGCGAGCGTTGCCGGCAGGGCGTGACCTCGGTTGCCGAGTTGACCCCAATCCTCGAAGCCCATATCCTCTCTTTTTCGGGAACCGCGATCGATTACGCCAGCTTTGTTGATTGTGAAACCCTTGAACCGCTTACGGTTGTCAACGAGCGCACGGTCCTGGCTCTGGCCGTCCGCATCGACGACAAGGTACGGCTCATTGATAATGGCTACATCCTGCCGCAAACGACCAACTGATTCCTTTTTCGCTTATCCCTGAGCGACAAAGTCTTTCCGGAACCCGATTTAGATGGTGGATTCGGTACTCTACAATGATATGTTTTTGATGAGGTGGAACTGTGCCTGGTTTTGAGATTTTTGGAGAAGAGGAAAAACAGCAGGTCCTTGAGGTGTTGGCGAGCGGCGTGCTCTTTCGCTACGAGTTTGCCGCCCAGCGTCAAGGTGTCTACAAGGTGCTGGAGTTTGAAAAGGCCTTTGCCGCCTATGCCGACGCGGGCTATGGCCAGGCGGTCTCTTCCGGTACCGCGGCCTTAAAAGTCGCACTGGCGGCACTCGGCGTCGGAGCCGGTGACGAGGTCATTACCCAGGGCTTCACCTTTGTCGCCACCTGGGAGGCGATCCTGGATTGCGGTGCTATTCCGGTCTTCACCGAGGTCGATCTGACCCTGAACATGGATCCCGCCGACCTGGAGAAAAAGATCACCCCTAAAACCAAGGCCATCATCCCCGTCCATATGCTGGGTGCCCAGGCGCGCATCCAGGAAATCAAGGCCATTGCCGACCGGCATAAGATCCCGGTGATCGAGGACACGGCGCAAGCAGCGGGAGGACGGCTGCACGGACGCCATCTTGGCAGTTTCGGGGCGGTGGGCACCTTTTCCTTTGATGCGGTCAAGACCATGACCACCGGTGAAGGCGGCATGTGCATCACCAGTGACGAGCAGTTGTGGCGGCGAATGTCCGAGTATCAGGATCACGGCCACGACCATGTGGTCAACCCCGGTGGGCGTGGCGGCGAAGGGCGCTCCTTTGTGGGTTTTAATTACCGGATGATGGAGATCCAGGGTGCCATTGGTCTGGCTCAGTTGGCCAAGCTCAATGGTATAGTTGCCGCCCAGCAAGAGAACAAGCGATTCTTTAAAGAGGCGGCAAGCGTTCTTCCGGGAGTCAGCTTTCGGGAGATTCTCGATGTCGAGGGCGATTCGGCGACCTTCCTCACCTTCATGCTGCCCGATAAAGAGCGGACCACCGCTGTCAACCAGGTGTTGCGCGACCAGGGCGCGGGTGCTGTCCGCTGGAGCGAGAACAGCTGGCACTATTACCCGGGTTGGGAACATCTGCTGGAGGGCAAGACCCCCTGTGACGGCGGCTGGCCGTTCAGCGCCCACGGCAAGCGACGGATTATCTACGATCCCCAGGCCTTGCCTGTTTCAGCGGCGATCATGGAGCGGACCCTGACCTATCAGGTACCCATCCGGCTGCCGGAGGAACAAAAGACAAAATTCGCTGCTGCCTTGAAAAAAGCAGCCCAGCTCTAAATCCCCTTGGCTTGAAAAAAAACGTGATGATTCGGGCTGCCTCCTCTGGTGGCCCGAATCATCCTGCCGTTCCACCCTTTATTCTCCCCACATAGACATCAAAACGTACCGCCTTACCCCTGAGCATATATGAGGGGGGCAATCCCAGCAGCAAGGGTCCTTTGAGCGGTCGCTTGACTACTACTTTTTTGGGTTGAACAGCCAGGGCTGCCTGAAGCAGTCGTTCCGGGGCTTCGTTGTTGTGGTCGAGCAACCGTAAGAGTTGCAGATCCTGTTTTACCTTGGCGGATTTGTTCCGCTCCGGAAACATCGGGTCCAGATAAATGACATCCGGTTGCTCGTCGAGCAAGGGCAGGAATTCGAGGGCATTCCCCACGGTCAGCTCAATCCGCCCGGTTATTGCGGCGGTATGCGGCGAGCGGGCGGCACGCTCTAGGCCATCCTGGAGCAGGGCGGCGACGATCGGGTTGTTTTCAAACATCCGGACGCGATAGCCGGCGGCGGCCAGGAGGAAACCGTCGCGCCCGAGGCCGGCGGTGGCGTCGATGACCAGTGGGCTGATGGTATGCCGGACTTTTACCGCCTGTACCAAAAGCTCCCTGCCGGGCTGGAGATGACGGCGCCGAGTGGCGGGCCGTTCAAAATCAACCCAGAGAGCTCCAGGTAATTCGGGGTCGTCGGGCTTGTGCAACTCCAGTCGCTCCAATGTGAGCCGCAGCACCAGAGACTGTCCCTGCAGGTCAGTGATCAGCGGGATGCCGAGGGTGGCCGCCAGGTCATTTGCCCGTGGGAAAGAACAGGGGGGAACAGCCATCAGGGCAAGCGGTGGGTGGGGGGAGTGCAAGGGTCGAGTTTCCGTTGTAACTTGATGGATTTGTTTGTTGATTGCCTTTTATTTGGCAGCAATGTATCATGAGCTCCAGGGGAAAAGCATAAAAAAAAGTCCGTTACACAAGTAATTCCTGCCAGGAAAAATGATGAACACAATTGAACCGAAAATAGTAGCCATTATTCCAGCGCGGTATCGCTCAAATCGTTTTGAGGGCAAACCGCTTGCGTTGATTAATGGCAAGCCCATGATTCAGCATGTGGTGGAGCGGGCACAGCGGGTTCCCCTGCTCTCCCGGGTGGTGGTTGCCACCGATGATGAACGCATAGCCAGAGTTGTGGAAGCCTTCGGCGGCTCCTGGGTTATGACGCGCAGCGATCACGCCACCGGCACCGATCGGCTGGCCGAGGCGGCTCAATTGATCGGTATTTCCGATCAGGATGTGGTGGTCAATATTCAGGGCGATCAGCCCCTGTTTCCCGCGGAGATCGTCGAGCAGGTGGCCCGGCCATTGATCGATGATCCGGCCTTGCCCATGGCGACCCTGATCTATAAAATCATTCGCCCGGAAGAGATCACCGATCCTAACCATGTCAAAACCGTGTTTGATTGCCATGGCAATGCCCTCTATTTTTCGCGGTCACCGATTCCCTTTCAGCGGGATCCGGGAGAAAAGATCCAGCCGACCTACTATAAACACCTCGGTTTCTATGCCTACCGCAAAGGGTTTCTCGTTACCTTCGTTGGCCTGCCTGAAGGGCAGTGGGAGCGCTTCGAAAAGCTCGAACAGTTGCGCGCCTTGGAGTTCGGCTACACCATTCGGGTGGTGCTGACCGGTCACGATTCCGTGGAGGTCGATACCCCCCAGGATCTGATCCGGGTAGAGCAGATGCTGGCGGCGGTGCAAAAATGAAGCCCTGGCGGACGGCGGCATTGGTCACGTTTTTATCTCATTTCGGGTAAATTGGCAGGATATGGCCGGAAAACAGCATCTCAAGACGCAGTTGCAATTTTTGACTTCCCAAGGATTTTCTATCCTTGATGTCCTTCCGGAAAAAAGCCTGGCGGAAAAAATCACCTCCCTTGTTCTGGACAGTGCCACCGGCTCTTTCTCACCGGCAATATCCGCGCTGTTCAGCGATTTCAAGAAACAGATAGAAAACCTTGATTCGAGCACAGCCAAGGTGGTGGTGTTCGGTGGCGGTACCGGGCTCTCCAATGTCATCGGCGGCGATTCTCGGAGGATAGGGTGGGCCAGCCGCCCCTTCTCCGGTTTAAAACAGGTGTTCCCCCAGGTTAATTCGGTGGTTTGCGTCACCGACGACGGCGGCTCAACCGGCGAATTGCAGAAAGACCTGCCGTTAATTGCCCTCGGTGACCTTCGTCATGTGCTGATCTCTTCTATCCGCCGTGAAAATCTGCTCAGGGAATATAGTCTCGATGATGTGAGCGCCGGGCGTTGTGCGGCGGCGCTGCATGCCATTTTCAACTACCGTTTTATCTCCTGCCCTGTTTCGTCGGCGCAACTGCTGCAAGATACCGGGGCCGTGCTTGCCGATCTGCCCCAACCGTTGCTCGGATACCTCGCCGAACTCACCTCTCTGTATTACACCGATCAGCGTCTCATCCTGACCTTGGACCGGCCGCAATGCCTCGGGAATCTGCTGTTGGCCGGCGCTATCTATAAGCAACTGGATGCATCGTTGACGACCACCGAGTTGCTGGCCTCACATCAGGTGGTACGCACGGCCACCATTCGCGGCCTGGCCGAGCTCTCTGTCTGTCTCGGCGTGCAGCAGAACTCGGTCTTGCCGTGCACCACCACCGTGTCCCAATTGCAGATGCTGTATAATAACGGTGTCCTGGTCACCAGCGAGTATAAATCGGGCAAGGCCCGGCGTGGCTATCCGGTCGATCGGGTCTTGGTGGAGTTCAGCCGCACCCCTTTCCTCCAGCCGGAGGTGGTGCAGCTGGTGCAGCAAGCCGACATAATACTCTTTGCGCCGGGCAGTCTCTATACCTCGATCATACCTATCCTCCAGGTGCCGGGACTGGCCGAGGCGATCAGAAAGAACCGGACGGCCCTCAAGGTGTTGATCGCCAACATCTGGGTGCAGAAGGGCGAGACCGATGCAACCCGCGATGCCCCTGACCGGAAATTTTATGTCTCTGATTTGATTGGCGCCTATCACCGTAACATCCCCGGCGGTGTCTATGACCTGTTTTCCCATGTGGTCTCGCTCGACATGAGTGACATCCCCGCTTCGGTGCTGCAGCGTTATGCCCTGGAAAACAAGGAGCCGATATATATCGATCGCAATCGGGTCCGTGCCCTCGGTTTTGGATCGGTGGAGGCCCGGGTTTTTTCGGAAGAGCAGCTGCAGCTTCGTGGGGTCATTCAACATGATCCTGATGCGTTGGCCAGGGCGGTGAAGGGGCTCTGGGCCTTGCAGCAGGCTGGATTTCTCGACCAGCCCACCTGTCGGGAAAAACTGCCCGCCGCCGATTTCCTCTCCTTTAGCGAATATCGCCCCCGCCTGACGCCTAGTATGCGTTATGAAAAAATCAGATCGCAGGTGCAGTATCTGAGCACCGAGCTGATTGCGGCCGGGGCCCTTGCCGTGGTCAAGATGACCGAGATGGAACGGAAATGGTTACTTGACCGGGTGGTGGAAATCATCTGGCTTCACCCCGATATCCCCCTGGAGCATCTGCAGTTCATCCGCGGTATCACCCTGGTGGATCCGGAATCCTGGAAACGCTGCCAGGAATGGGACAATATCTTTTCCTTTTACGATCCGCATGATCAACGAATCAAGATCCGGCAGGATCAGGCAGAAAATCTCAACCGTTTCGAGATGGTTTTTTTGGTAGCTCTCGGGCAGTCGCTGCTCGGTAACTATGTCCAGGAAAAAAGAATGGCTGACCTGAAATCCGGGGCTGATCTCGTTGGCCGGGTTTTTCGCTTGCAAGTCAGGGAAAGTGAGCAACTGGCCAGTTTCCTCGAACCGGAAGATATCGACACCTATCTGCAGTTGTCGCGGATGCACCGCTCGCAGGAGGGGGGTCTGTTGTACACCCGTGTTATCAATCCCGGTGAGGGCTTTACGCCGCCGGGGCTCTTTTTTGGACTTTTTTACGCCTGGTATTTGGACAACAGGTTTGCGGCCAATATAGAATACAAAATGTCCATAATGCGTAACGCTATTCCCGATCTTATTCCCGAGCAGGTACGGATTGTCGATCGCCGCCGGGAGACCATTCGGTTTTTCCGGGAAAGAATATTCCGGCAACAGTCACCTCTGCTCCTCTCCAGGAAAGCGAAATGAATACCACCGCGTGGACCCTCATTTTTCTCCTTCTTACCGGCTATGCTGGACTGACGATCATTTGGTATTTCGTTAAGATTCGACCACTTATTCTCCGTTCCCGGCAAGCCGACAAATCGCGACCAGCCACACCCTGTAGCGGCAACAGCGAGGGCAAACATCTCCCTGCTGCTGCCAGCCGGGATGAAGAAACCGGCGGAACGCAATCCTGCTTGCAACAGATCGGCAATCCGGCCTTGGACAGTTTGCTTGATGAGTGGCGGTCCACCTTTGACGCAGTCATGGATCCTATCCTTATCCTGGACAACGACCTGACCGTTGTCAGGGGCAACCGTGCCGCTATGGAACTGCTCTCGGTCAACGGGTCGGCCATTGTGGGAAAAAAGTGCCACCAGCTGTTTGCCGGTTCCGATGTGCTTTGCCGATGCTGCCCGATCCAGAGGGTCCGGCACGAGTACACCCCCCACCGGCAGGAAATACACCATCGGTATCTTGGCCGGACCTTTGCCGTTTCCTGTTCTCCGCTCATTAACAACGATACGGTGGTCGGTTTTGTCCATTCGGCTAAAGATATCAGCCACCAATGCAACCTGGAAAAGCGGTTGATCCATGCCTCTAAACTGGAGGCGATAGCCACCCTTGCCGGCGGGATTGCCCATGATTTTAACAATATTCTCGGTGCGATCCTCGGTAATGCCGATCTGCTTCTTTACCGCCTGCCCGCCAAAGAGAGCGGGGAGAGTCCGTTTGCCGGGCAACCGATCACCCTTGAGGAAATCGCCGAACATATTCAGGCCATTAAGAGAGCGGGCAATCGGGCCAAGGATCTGGTGACGCAGATCCTTGCCTTTAGCCGTCAGACCACCCACCAGCGCAAAAATCTCTTTATCGCTCCGGTGGTCCAGGAGGTCTGCCGTCTGTTGCGTGCCTCCCTGCCGGCAACCATCGAACTCAAGGTTTCGGTGGCCCAGGATATCGGCATGATCTATGCCGATCCCGGTCAGATCCAGCAGATATTGATGAATCTCTGCACCAACGCCTCCCAGGCCATTGAAAACAAGATTGGTGTCGTGGCGATATCGCTGCGGGAGATCGAAACCGGCAAGGCGGAACAGCTTCGCTATAACGATCTGGCACCGGGGAGGTATGTTGTACTCACGGTCCAGGACTCGGGCAAGGGCATCCCTCCCGAAACACTAGAACGGATTTTTGATCCCTTTTTTACCACTCGGGAGGTCGGGGAAGGATCCGGCTTGGGACTGGCTGTTATCCATGGGATTATCGTTTCGCATGATGGCGTTATTGATGTCACCTCCGAGGTCGGCAAAGGTTCGGTGTTTACTGTCTTCTTTCCGCGAGTGCAGGAGGCCGGTGGCGAGGAGGGGGGCCAGGTCATCTCGATGCCCCGCGGCACCGAGACCATTCTTTTTGTCGACGATGAAGAAGATATTGTGAAGATGCGTACCAGAATGTTATCTTTTCTGGGGTATCGGCTTCTGCCGGCAACCAGCCCTGAACAGGCCCTCAGCTATTTTGCCAGGGAAGGGGAGCATATCGACTTGATGATCACCGATCATACCATGCCGAGAATGACGGGATTGCAGTTGGCAGCCGAGATCAGTGCCTTGAAACCGGAACTGCCCATCATCCTCTGTTCTGGGTACAGCGAGGCGGTGACCCCGGAGGAAGCGGAAAAGGCCGGTGTCCACCGTTTCTTGGCCAAGCCGGTGGATATGCGGTTGCTGGCGATTGCCATCCGGGAAATTCTACCCAAGCAAGACAGAGGAGAGCAATGAGGATTCTAGTCATAGACGATGACGAACAGATGCGGACCCTGCTACGCCAGGTGATGGAGTGGGCCGGCCATGAGGTCTTTGAGGCAGCAGATGGTCGAGCGGGTATGCTCAAACAGCGCAAGGAGCGGGCGGATCTGGTCATTACCGACCTGATCATGCCTGAGCAGGAAGGGCTTGAAACCATCACCTCACTCAAAAAAGAATGTCCTCACGTCAAGATCATCGCCATTTCCGGAGGCGGTCGCATCGGCCCGGATGCCTATTTGCCGGCGGCGCAGGAATTGGGGGCGGACCGGGTGTTCAGCAAACCCTTCGATGTCCGTGAGCTGGCCGCAACCGTGAAGGAGCTGCTTGCCCATGGCTGAGATACATGCCTTAGTCGTTGATAACAGTCCGGTTGTCCAAAAGATTCTCGGGTATGTCCTCGAGGCCGAGGGCTGTGTGGTTGCCATGGCTGAAGACGGGCTTGCCGCCTTGGACTGTATCGCGCGGCAGCGGCCCGACATTATTTTCACCGATCTGATCATGCCCAAGATCGACGGGGAGAAGCTCAGCTATATTGTCCGCAATACTCCTGAATTAAAAGATATATTTATTGTCGTTCTCTCCGGCGTGGCCATGGAGGACAACGATACCACAACCCGGATCGGGGCTGATGTCTGTATCGCCAAAGGCTCGACGATCCCGATGAAAGTCCACATCAAAGCAGCGCTCGGGAAATTCCTCAACAACCAGAGGGGTGGCGGGGACCATGTCGAAGGGGTGGAGGGACTGCATCCGCGTGAGGTCACCTACGAGCTGCTGGTGAGCAAGAAGCACCGGGAAATTATTCTGGCACGGATGACCGAGGGCGTGGTGGAACTCAACTGTGACGGCCGAATCGTCATGGCTAACAATGCCGCCGTTGATCTGTTTGCCCTGCCGGAGTTTCAAGTCCTTGGATGTCCATTGATTGAACTGTTGCCTTTGCCAGCCAGAGAACGGGTTGCGGAATGGATCTCCCAGGTTGCGACGTCTGCCCGGCTTTTTCCCCTGGTGTTCGGCTATGATGATCCGATTGTGCTGGAAGGTCGTCAGGTCATCTGCAATCTTGTGCCGGTGGCCGAGGAGGACAGCTTTTTCATCATTGGCATTCTCCAGGATGTCAGCCGCCGCAAGATGCTTGAGCAACGACAGCGCCAGCTGGAAAAGGAGCTGCAGCGTATTCAGAAGTTGGATGCCATGTCGCTGATGGCCAGCGGTATTGCCCACGATTTTAATAATCTGCTGACCATCATCAATGGCAATCTTGAGATGGCCCGTTATATCAGTCGCGACAACAACGTCAACCATCTCCTGGGTGAATCCGCCAAGGCGCTCGATCTCACTGTGCAGTTGATTCGCCAGTTCACTACTTTTTCTGACAATTATCTGCCGCAGAAATCCCAGGTCCGTCTCCGCAATCTGATTGACGAGGTGCTGCAGCACGAGCTCGCCGGCACCAATATCAGCTACCATCTTGATGCCGGTGAGGAAGACCTTGCCCTGACCATCGATCCTGCTCTTGTCCGCCAGGTCTTTGTCAATCTCACCAAGAATGCAGTGGATGCCATGGGGGGTGTGGGCCGCATCGAGGCGATCATCGATCGGGTTGATGGTCTTGAGGAGGCCGCCAGAACAGGCCAGCCCATAATGCCTGGTGACCTCATTCGAGTCGTTTTTCGTGATTCCGGCTCTGGCATCACCCCCGCTCTTCTTGCCCAGGTTTTTGATCCCTATTTCTCAACCAAGCAGAAGGGGGCGCAGAAGGGGATGGGGTTGGGGTTGACCATTGTCCATGCCATTGTCAAAAAACATGGTGGTCTGGTATGGATCGATACTCCGGAAACAGGTGGCTGCACGGTCTATCTCTATTTTCCCCTGCAAGCTGGAGTCGTCACTGATCCGCAATTCCTTGCGAAAATGGGGTGCGATCGGCAGGTCCTGGTCATGGACGACGAAGAGATGATGCGGCTGATCAATAAAAAGATGTTTGAGCATTATGGCTGCAAGGTCTCCCTGGCCACCAGCGGCGAGGAAGCCGTTGCCCTCTACCGCGAGACGCTCGAATCCGGCAAGGGCTTTGATCTGGTCTTGCTTGATCTGCGGGTGGATGGCGGCATGGGCGGGCTTGAAGCGGCTCGCAGGATTTTGCTGCTCAATCCGGAGGCGGCCCTGGTCGCCATCAGCGGCGATGGCGGCAGCGAGGTGATGCAGCGGTATGACGAATATAATTTCGTGGCAGCCTTGGCGAAACCCTTTTCGATTGATTCCATTGGGGATATTGTCAACCGCTTCCTTTAAAATACCGGCCATCGCGTCTCGCGCCGTATTGTCGTTGCGACCTCCCGTTGTTGTGCCGAATTCCCGTTAACCGGTGAGCCCATGTATCTTGCTCGAAAAGAAGCCGGTCCCCAGCGGTATAAGTATGTCCTTCGGGAGTCCTACTTGAACGGCGGGATACTGTGCTCCCGCGACCTTGCAGATCTCGGCCGGGATCCCGGCCGCTTCCTCGTTTACAGTAGCGAAACCTCGTTTCACCTCGACGAGACGTTTCTCCGCGGGCTCCGCGACCAAGGCCTCACGGCCTCTTATAGCGAACTGGAAAACCTGTTCTTCCCTTTTGTCGATCCGTATCTTCAAAACAGGCTGCAGCCCTTCCGCAACCGTCATAAATATCGCCAGTGGCAACCAGCGGATGAGCGTTTACGCACTAGGGCGATGAACGAAACCCACAGCATGGATCGAAAGCGGCTCCATTTTCTCCGCCTGGGACGGACCTCGGCCGAGACGGTCGACAAGACCGCGGCCCTCTACACGCTCCTGCTTGACAAGTCCCGCGATGAAATCGAGCAGATGCTCATGGTACAGGAACAGGCCCTGCCGCCCAGGGAGTACCAGCAGTATCTGTTTGCGATTTTTGATCTGCAGCGTTTTTTTCCGGAAAGCTATGCCCGCTCCATTCCCCAGGCTTTGAACCGCGAACAGCTCGACGCCCTGTTTGTCGAGGAAGTCTGTCGACTGGCCGCAGACTCGTCCTTTTGGTTGGGATTTCCCCGTACCGATTGTTTGCCGCTCTATCTTGTCCGCTATCTGGTGATGTATTTTGATGCGGCTCCGGAAGAACCGCTGGCCTGGACCCGGTTTAGCCGATCTTCACGGTCGCAGCGCCAGTACCGTCCTGTGGCCCCCGCCGGCGGAATGTCCCGCCAGCAGGCCGTGCTTGCCTTCGGCATCAGCAGCGAGCAGCTGGCCGGCCTGAGCAAGAAGGACCTCACCCGCCTGTATCGGCAGAAGGCCCATGAGCTCCATCCGGATAAGGGTGGCGATACCGAGGAGTTCATCCGCCTGACCGCAGCCTATGATGAGTTGCTGCCCTCGCTGCCATTGCCATGACGGTTTCCATCCCGAGTGCCGAGAGCGGTACATCAACAGGCGCCCCCCATGCCACCGATCCCGGCACCTTGTTGCAGGTGGTCCTGCCGATTTTCAGGACCCACTGGCTGCGGCTTTTTTGCGGTTTTGTTGCCCTGGTGGCTGTCGATTTTCTCCAACTCATTATCCCCCGTTTCGTCAAGTCCGCAGTGGATGCCCTGTCGATGGGGACCGCCACCTCCTCCTTCCTGCTCAAACTGAGCGGCGCTATCTGCCTGGTGGCTGTCGGCGTTGCCCTGCTCCGCTTCATCTGGCGCTACCTGATCATCGGTTTTTCGCGAATCTTGGAGAAAAAACTGCGTAATCGCCTGTTTGAGCATCTCCTGCGCATGGACCAGCCCTTTTATGAGCAGTGGACGACCGGTGACCTTATGGCCCACGCCAGCAACGATCTTGGTGCCATCCAGATGGCCTGCGGTATGGGGCTGGTCGCGGCGGTGGATGCCCTGGTTATGTCAATGGCGGCACTGGCGTTTATGCTGGCGATCAACGTCAAACTCACTCTGATCGCCCTGCTTCCCATGCCGTTGCTGATTGTCTGCACCCGCATCCTCTCTGGGCGTCTCCATCAGCGGTTTAATCTGGTGCAGGAGCAGTTTTCCCTGCTGACCGAATTTGCCCGCGCCACCCTGGTGTCGATCCGACTGATCAAGGGCTACACCCTGGAGCGATTTCAGGAGCAACAGTTCCAGAATCTTGGTGACCGGTATGTTCGGAGCAATCTCAGGGTTGCGGTTATCCAGGGGCTGTTGTTTCCCATCGCCACCCTGGTCGGCAACATCGGTATGCTTTTGCTGCTCTACTACGGCGGGGCATTGGTCATCAACGACCAGCTCTCCATCGGTTCCTTTGTCGCTTTTGTCAGCTACCTCAACATGCTGATCTGGCCGATGATGGCCATTGGCTGGGTGGCGAACCTGACGCAACGCGGGGCGACCAGCCTGCGCCGCGTCCATCGCCTGCTCAGTCAGCCGCCGGTGGTCGATACCGGTTTGACCCAGGCCCTGCCTGAGACCGCCGCCACCATCTACTCATGCCGAAATCTGACCTTCAGCTATCAGGGCGCAAGCCGTCCAGCGCTGGTCGACATTAACCTCGAGATCGGGCCGGGGCTGCTGGGAGTCACCGGCCGGACGGGATCGGGCAAGTCGACCCTGTGTAAGCTGCTGCTGCGGATGTATCCGGTGGCAGATAGCATGCTTTTTTTCCGGGGCAGGGATGTCAACCAGTTGTCCCAGGCCGAATTGCGGCAATGCATCGGCTATGTCAGCCAGGAGGCGGTGTTGTTTGCCGACACCATTGCCAACAATATCGCCTTTGGTCGACCTGAGGCCTCCATGGAGGAGATTGCGGCTGCTGCTCGGGCTGCAGCCATCGATGGAGATATTCGCGCTTTTACCGGCGGCTACGAGGCGATCATCGGCGAACGGGGGGTCAAGCTCTCCGGCGGTCAGCGCCAGCGACTGGCGCTGGCTCGGGCTCTGCTCTGCGACCGGCCGATGCTGGTCATCGACGATGCCCTCTCTGCCATTGATGTTGAAACCGAACAGCAGGTGCTCAGGGGCTTGCTTGCTACGCTCCGCGCCAAGACTGTGCTGCTCGTCTCGCATCGGGTCAATGTCCTCCGCCACGCCGACCGGATCATCCTCATCGATAACGGCCGGATCGTTGCCCAGGGGCGGCATGAGGATCTCCTCGCCCATTCTTTTTATCGCGCCATGATCGAGAAGCAGCAGGCCGATGCATAATTTCGGCTATTTGGAAGAGGGATCGACAGGTTCCATGGGCGAAGGCCGCCTCTGGCGACGGATATTGGCCTATTGCGTCGGCCACCGGCTCAGTCTGGCCGGAGCAGTGCTTCTCTCCTTGATTGTCACCGCAGCCACCCTCAGTCTGCCCCGGCTGATGCAGTTGGGCATCGATCAGTATATTATGACCGATGTCCTGGACGGCGGGCAGCGGATCGCCGGGCTGGGCCGGGTGGCCCTGCAGTATGGCCTGCTGATCGGGTTGGTCTTTGTCGCCACTTTTTGCCAGGTGGTGGTGCTCGAATGGATCGGTCAGTCAATCATGCACCGCCTGCGCCAACACCTTTTTGCCCACCTCCTCACCCTGGATCTGGCTTTTTTCCATAACCAGCCCGCCGGCCGACTGGTCACCCGATTGACCAATGATATCCAGAACATGTATGAGATGTTTACCTCGGTGATGGTCACCCTCTTCAATGATGGCCTCAAGCTGGTCGGTATCTTCTGGTTTCTGGCGGTCATGAATGTGCGGCTTGCCCTGGTGATGGCCGTCTTTGTTCCCCTGGCCCTGGTGGTCACCCTTGTTTTTTCGCGCTTTGCCCGCGAAAAATTCCGGGCCATCCGGTCGCAGATGGCCAAAATCAACAGCTTTCTTGCCGAGTCACTCAGCGGGGTGGGCGTTATTCAGGCCTTTGGCGCGCAGGTGCGGAGCAGTGGTGCGTATCGCCAACTGACCCACGAATATCTGCTGCGCTCCTTAGGTCAGATCCGGGTGTTCGGGACCTTTATGCCGTTGACCGAACTCATGGGTTCCGCCGCAGTTGCCCTGATTGTCTGGCACGGCGGCGGCGAGGTCATCCGCCACCAGCTGACCCTCGGCGAACTGGTGGCCTTTCTCTCCTATATGCGGCTCTTCTTTCAGCCGCTGCGCGAGCTTTCCCAAAAATATTCCATTGTTCAGTCGGCCATGGCCTCGGCGGAGCGTATTTTCCAGACCCTGGACACCCCTCCGACCATGCGTGTTCTTGAATCGGCACCTGCTGACGAACCGAATGTGACCAGCGGTGGTATTGAGTTCCGGGGGGTAAGCTTTGGCTATGCGCCCGACCAGCCGGTACTGAAAGATATCAATTTGACCCTTGCGCCCGGGGAAACCGTGGCCCTGGTCGGCTCAACCGGGGCCGGCAAATCGACCCTGATCTCGTTGCTGGTGCGCTTTTATGATCCGGTGCAGGGCACTGTCTTCATCGATGGCCGGGATATCCGCAGTCTGCCGGTGCAGGCCCTGCGCCAGCGGATCGGTATTATCATGCAGGACATCTTCATCATGCCGGATACGGTGCAGGCCAACATTATCCTCGATCGGGAGTTAGACGAGGTCCAGCTCAACACCATCCTCAGTCGCACCGGGCTGCAGTCCTTTGTCAACCGGTTGTCCGACGGTCTCCAGACCATAATCGGCGAAGGGGCGCTCAACCTCAGCCTGGGGGAGAAACAGCTGCTCTCCTTTGCCCGTGCCCTCTACCGCGACCCGGACATTCTCATTCTGGACGAGGCCACCGCCTCCATTGATACCGAGTCGGAAAACATGCTGGAACAGGCGATAGAGGCCGGATTTAAGGACCGTACCTCACTGGTGATCGCCCATCGGTTATCCACCATCCGTCGGGTGGACCGGATCGTGGTCATGGAGCAGGGCCGGATCGTCGAGCAGGGCAGCCACGAGGAACTGATGAGTCGTGAGAGTCTCTACCGGCGGCTGGTGCAGATGGATCTACAGTTTGAGGGCTGAGCGGTTGCGCAGGTGACAAGGGAGTGGGGTTGTTGGTGCAATGCAGTAAGGAGCGATAACCGATGATTAGTTCCCCGCAGTCTGGTCAGGTTCCCTCAACCTGCTCCGGAAATGATCCGCAAGGTCCCGGTAGGCAACCAGGTCCGGGAAGCGTTGAGCAAGGACCTCTGCTAAGGTCAACCCCTCCTTAAAGTATTTCAGGGCTTCCTGCCCCTGTCCCAGAGCCAGGGCGGTTTTGCCGAGGTTATGGAGTGATACGGAGAGATCCCTCAGTGCCTCTGGGGTTTCGCCGAACCGATTGAGGAGCTGTCTGCGGATCTCGAGGCTTTCCTGAAAGAATGTTTGGGCTTCCTGCCCCTGTCCCAGGGTCTGGGCGATGTTGCCGATGTTGTCGAGGGATACGGAGAGATCCCTTAGGGCCTCTGGAGTTTCGCCGAACCGATTGAGGAGCTGTCTGCTGATGTCGAGGCTTTCCTGAAAGTATTTCTGTGCTTCCTGCCTCTGTTCCAGGGCCTGGGCGGTGTTGCCGACGTTATTGAGTGATACGGAGAGATCGCGTAGAGCTTGGGGAGTTTCGCCGAACCGATCGAGAAGTTTTCTGCAGATATTGAGGCTTTCTTGAAAGAATGTCTGTGCTTCCTGCCCCTGTCCCAGGGCCAGGGCGGTGTTGCCGAGGTTGTCGAGGGCGACGGAGAAATCCCTCAGTGCCTGGGGAGTTTCGCCGAACCGTTTGAGGAGTTGGTTGTGGATCTCGAGACTTTCTTGAAAGTATGTTTGAGCCTGTGGCCCCTGTCCCCGTGCTTGGGCGGCTTTGCCAAGGTTATCGAGGGCTATGGAGAGATCGCGCAGTGCCTGGGGAGTTTCACCGAACCGTTTGAGGAGCTGTCTGCAGATCTCGAGGCTTTCCTGAAAGTATGTTTGTGCTTCCTGCCCCTGTCCTAGGTCCTGGGTGGTTTTACCGAGGTTATCGAGAGCTACGGAGAGATCCCTTAGTGCCTGGGGAGTTTCACCGAACCGTTTGAGGAGCTGTCTGCGGATTTCGAGGCTTTCCTCAAGGCATGTTTGTGCTTGTTGCCTCAGTCCAAGGGCTTGGGCGGTGTTGCCGAGGCTATCGAGGGCTATGGAGAGATCTCTCAGGGTCTGGGGAGTTTCGCCGAGCCGTTTGAGGAGCTGTCTGCGGATTTCGAGGCATTCCAGAAAGTATGTTTGTGCCTGCTGCCCCTGAGCCAGTGCTTGGGCGGTTCTGCCGACGTTATTGAGTGCTATGGAGAGATCCCTCAGGGTCTGGGGAGTTTCGCCGAACCGTTTGAGGAACTGTCTGCAGATCTCGAGGCTTTCCTCAAAATATGTTTGTGCTTCCAGCCTCAGTCCCAGTGCTTGGGCGGTGTTGCCGACATTGTTAAGTGCTATGGAGAGATCCCTCAGTGCCTGGGGAGTTTCGCCGAATCGATTGAGGATCTGTCTGCGGATCTCAAGGCTCTCCTGAAAGTATGTCTGTGCCTGCTGCCCCTGTTCCAGGACTTGGGCGGTGTTGCCGAGGTTATCGAGGGCTATGGAGAGATCCCGCAGTGCCTGCGGAGTTTCGCCGAACCGTTTGAGGAGCTGCCTGCTGATCTCAAGGCATTTTTGAAAGTATTGGTGTGCCTGCTGCCCCTGTCCCAGCGCTTGGGCGGTGTTGCCGAGATGATTGAGGGCTATGGAGAGATAGCGCAGCGCCTCCGGACTTCCATCAGAGCTTTGGCATCGTTTTCTCGCCACCCTTTCCTGGTCCTGTGCGATCTCGGAGGCCAGGGCGAAGTTGTTGCTTTGCTGGCAGACCTCATAGGCCCTTTCGGCCGCGAGCAGAGAGCCGCGGTCATCGGCCTTTTGGCGCTGGAGCCGTCGCCATTCCTCGATCAAAGATTGCTCATATTCGCTCAACGGAAACGGGGCGCTGATGTGCTGGGGTTCAGGGACAGGCGGGGCGGGGGCCTCCCGCGCCAGCCAGTTTTCGGTATCGAGGCTGAAGTGACGGATGGCCCAGAGATCGGGAACCAGGGATTTGATGCTGGTCCGCTCCGCCTGCGGCAGGAGCAGAATAAGGGGCTGGGAAAGCTCCCGGCGCAGGGATTCCCGCTGTTCGTTGAGCCGGACGAGAAAGGCCAGCCGCGCCTTGGACCAGGCGGCATCCTGCGGCCCGCTGAGGTCAATCCAGTACGGGGCTTGGAGGGCCTGGCGGTGCTGGGAAGGGGCGAGCAGCTGCGGCAGGAGGACATCTAGCAGATCCTGTGCCTGGGCTGGAATCGGGGTGATTAGGCCGGTCACCCTGGCGCGGTGGATATCCGCCAGCCGTTCCTGAAAAATCTTCACCACCTCCGGGTGGGCGGTGAAGATGAAGACCAGGGCAAACCCTTCACACCACTCCAGATGCTGTTTGATCCGCAGCCAAGCCACCTCGCCCTCAGCGGTCAGGGAAGGGCCGGAGGTCATGGGACCGTTGCGCCGGTGTCACTGAGGTAGGGCGTAATATCCGGGATCAAGAGGGGATGGATATCGTACCAGGGCTCGCCGTTGAGATAGTTCATGATCAGATTGGAATCGAGAAACCGGGCCAGTACCGGCAGTTTGTGTTCCGTTTGGAGCGAGGCCTGCTTGCTTGCATGAATTTTTGCCAGCCAGCAGGCATCCTCGTCGGCCAGGGGGAGCAGTTCGTTGTGCAATTGTTGGATGACCCGTTTGATGATGGTTTCGTCCAGGCTTGCCTCCGGATCTGCCATCTGTTTGCCCCGCAGTCCGATGATCGCCTCTCGGAGCAGGCGGAAATAGTCACGCAGATCGCCGCCTGAGACCTGCGCCAATTCGCAGAGGAAGGGCTGCGGCACTATCTCCTGCCAGTCAGCATAGCGCTTGCTGATGATGGTTGCCATGAGGGCCAGTCCCTCGGGGTCAAGGGCACCGTCCCGCTGGCGGACATGGATGTTGGGCCATTGGGTTATTGGGTGTCCCCCCAGGTTGCGGCCGAGGTTATGTGCCAGTGCGGTCAGGTAGGGCGGGACTGTATAGACAATATGCAGCTTGGGAAAGGAGAGGTTGGCCGCCTGCCCGGAAAACAGTTCCACCACGCTGGCATAAATCTTGTCTGTTTCTTCACCGACTCCGCGAAGTTGCTCCAGGGAATCCACCAGGAAAACCACTTTTTTATCGGGGTCGTTTGTCATGGTGCGGATCGCCACCACCAATTGGTCGACAAATTCCCGCGCATCTTGGACAAGGCGGGTCAGGTGGCCTTCCAGGTGTTTCTGAATCCGGGTTTTGAACTCTGGATCAGTCTTCAGTTTAAAACCCAGTTTCAACGCAGCTTCCGCCCCTTTCAACTCCACATCTATTTTTTCCAGCTCGACCTCTGATTGCAGAAAGTTGAGCAGCCGATCCCAGTAGGAACGGCTCAATGGCTTCAAGGCTTCTTCGGTCGATTGTTCGACCGCGTTGGCCAGGGCGGCCATGAGGGAGAGAATGAAGTCGGAGAGTGCCAGAGGTTTGGTCATCAGGACATAATCGAGCATGTTGACCAGGAAAACCTGGCAGCCAGCCTTTTCTGTCAGCATCTTTTTGAGTCTTCGTAATTCGGTGCTTTTGCCGTTGCCGCGGAATCCGGTCAGCAGGTGGACGCTTTCCGACTCCGCGAGATCGATCCGCTGCCACAAGGCACGGATCGGATCTTTTTCCGGTGTGGCCTCGAGAATCTCCACATAGTATTCGTCGGTGGGGTCCAGTGGCAAGGCCCCTTTACCGTCAAGACTTTTGTAGAGCTGTCGGGCGGGATCAGGGATGGGCATACGAGGTGGCTCCATAAGCGTTCATTGAAGAGCGATTTATTTTTTTGGACTGTAGGAAGTGTTCTTGTAGAAGGGGATGGAGCGTTCGAGCAGGGCGTTGAGTTCGCCGCTTTGTCGGATGGTGGCCAGGTAGACATTAGCAGCCTTGAGCAGGTCCTTGTTGTCGGGGTGGACCGCCCAGACCAGTTGGTCGATGGTCATCGGTGTTACTCCCGGGGTAAGCCCTTGGTCGACATAGAGTGAAGCATAATAGAAGTTGGCGGGCAGGTCATAGATAAAGGCATCAATGGTATCATCAAGCAGTGCCTGCACACCCTCCGGGGCTGAGGCGAATCGAGTTATTTTTCCTTTGGGTTTTAGTTCGTTGATCAGGATCTCTCCGTCCGTGTCGGCAACAACGCCGAGCCGAACCTTGGGATCCGTGAGACTGCGGGCGCTAGTGCCCAGCTGTTTGAAGTCATCAAGATGCACCAAAGCGATCTGACTCGAAATGAGGTAGGGCCTGGTAACTGCCAGGTTTTGGCTCTGGGCGCTGGCCAGAGTCAGGCCGGACATGATGATGTCGATTTTCTTTTCAAGCAGGGCTGACGCCAGCTCTTGACGGGGCAGTTCGACCCATTCCAGAGTCTTGCCGGTGGCTAGGGCAAGGCCTGCGGCGAATTTTGCCTCCAGGCCGGCTATGGCATCGTCTTTTTTATAGGCAAGCGGTGGTGCATCGACGGCGATGCCGACCTTAAGCGTCTTCGGTCCTGTTAAGCGGCTGAGTAGGGCGTCAGATTTCAAATGGGTGCAACCGGCCAGGAGGATTGGCAGGAAGAGCAGCAACAGGGCGTGGGACAAACGGTTCATCGGGGTTTCCTTGGAAAAAATTCGCAGCAGGAGCAGGCGAATAGGGAAGTGTACTTTTTTATTATTAGGGACAATGGGTATCCAGTCTTTTGCCGGGAGCCGTTCAGCGAACCGGGGATCCCTTGATGGCCCGGCCGGACGAGATAAACGAGATTCCCTGCTGCATTTTGGTGCCGATCATAACCGATTCGATGATTGGTTCAACAACAGCAGCGGAGGCCTCCCATTCGACCAGGAACTTGGCGCCGGTACCGCCCTTTGATTCCAACTCCGGGACAACATAATGGGTCGATCCCAGGGGGCCGATGGTCAGCGGTTGGGCCAGATAATGCTGCAGAAGTCGTCCCTCGGAGTCGTAGTAGTTGACGCTTTTCAGGGTCAACGGCTTGTCGGGATCGGTGTTGCGAATGCTGAGGGTCGCGGTCAGGAGAAAGGGGGTGCCCCGGTAGCGGTCATCGGCATAGATATGCGAATATATGGGGACGTAGACCGTCTGGCCAAGCCACTTGACGATAACCTCGGCTGTCGCCGGGTGGGCGAGGAGCAACAAAGCAAACAGAACCAGCGGGATGCGATTATTTTTCATGGGCATGCGGGGGTAGGGTTTGAGATTGACGGGCAGTCACTAGGGCCGTTCCCACCTCCTTACTCAGGGCACCGATGGCCAGTGAGGCAGCCTCAACATAGCCCGAATAGTCGGATTTGTCGATGGTCTGCGTTTGTTGGAATGATTTTCGGAGCAGTATGGTTTTGCTGGCGCTGTCGCTGAGGGTGTAGACGGCGCGGGTATTGAAGGTCCGTTCGTTGCCGCTGAACTCGTTAATTTCAACCTCCACCTGATAGCGGGTCGCGCCGAAGCGGGGGCCGGGATAGGCGGCTATATTATCCGTACCGAGAAGTTCTTTGAGATTGCTGAGGATGTTTTCGGCGATCTGCTGGTCCAAGGGGCCGGCCCAGAGATGTTGGGTCGAAGCCAGGGATTCGGTGGCCGAGCGTTGACTGACCAAGCCCCGGCCCTGCAGCTGCGGTGCCAGGCGGATCGGCATGAGCAGGATCATGTCGCCAAAACCGACGAATTCCCGGCCCAGCTGCTCCTGTTTGACCGGTTGCAAGGAATAGAGGGTGTGGGCCGTCGGGCCGGTAATGCAGGCGTTGAGCATCAAGGTGCATAACAGCAGGACCGAGAGGTTACAGAGTACAGGCATGGGGCGATTCATGGTTTGTCTTCTCCCGGGCCAAAGAGCAGTGCATTGGGATTTTGTTGTAGGTAATCGGTTAATTGCCTGATGGAAGTGGCGGCCTTTTCGATCTCCTGCAGGCTGCTGGTGACCTGGTAGGAAAACATGGAGTCTTTTGTGGTTATTTGATCGATATTGTTCAATGTCTTGGTGAGAGCGGTGGCCGTCCCGTTGAGGGTTGCCAGCAGTTGCTGCAGATCGCGGCTCATCGGCGGTAGTTCTTTGTCCGCTGTTTTCAGGAAGGTGTTCGCCGTGGCGGATAAGGTAGAAAAATTTCCCAGTCCCTTCTTCAATTCAACGGTCAGGGCGGGAAGTTCGGCATCGGCATCAGCCAGCAGGGTGTTGAGTCGGGCAAGGGTGGAGTCCAGGGCCTGCAGGGCATTTCGGCTTTCAGGGGAGTTGACGATGCGGTTGATGCCGTCGAGAGCACTGGCGGTTTTATTGAGGATCTCATTGAGCGGCAGGCTTTCCAGCTTTTGGGTGATCTGTTCCAGTCCTGATGCCTGGGTGGGAATCTCGGGCAGCTTAGTGTCTTTGCCGTGTAACCGCACTTCCGTATCCGGATAGAAGGCCAAATCAATATAGAGCTTACTGGTCAGCAGACTGCTGATTTTAAGCTGGGCCCGCAACCCCTGGTCGATCAGCTGCTGCATCATTTTATGAGTAGCTACCGGGTCCCAGCTGTCAGCCTGATTGCCGCTAAGATCCGGTGTCTGTTCGATATCGATGTACACCGGGATGATATAATTATTCTGCTGTTTATTCAAATTGATCCGGATTTCACTGACTCGGCCAATGGTTACTCCTCGGAAGGTCACCGCTGCACCGATGTCGAGTCCGTAGAGTGAGCCGGTGAAATAGGCAATGCAGTGGAACCGGTCGTCCTTGAACTTGAAGTCGCCCAGAGTGATAATGGCTGCAACTGTCAGGGCGATGGCGGCCAGGACAAAGCCCCCGACCAGGGTGGGATTGGCTTTTTTACTCAAATTGTTCTAACCTCCCGTTTTCCGGTTCCCCGGGTGAGAAAATTAAGCACCGTCGCGTTGGTGCATTCCCGCAGCAATGTTGAGGGATTGCCCGTTGCCAGCATGGTTTTGCTGTCGCTGTCGAGAAATACCGAATTGGTGGCAATGGCGTAAATCGAGGCCAGTTCATGGGTGACGATGACCACTGTTGCCCCCAGGCTCTCGCGGAGCTCCATGATCAGGTCATCGAGATTCCGGGCGCTGATCGGATCAAGTCCGGCCGAGGGTTCATCAAAAAAAAGAAAATCCGGATCCAGGGCGATCGCCCGTGCCAGCGCTGCTCGTTTGCGCATCCCCCCGGACAACTGGGCCGGATAGAATTCCTCAAACCCGGCCAGGCCAACCAACGACAGCTTGAAAGCCACGAGTTCGCCGATGACCCCAGCCGGGAGATCCGTATAGTGCAACAGCGGCAGGGCAACGTTCTCGGCGAGCGTCATCGAGCTCCACAGGGCGCCGGACTGGTAGAGGACGCCGGCTGTGCGCACGATCCGATCTCGGTCTTCACTGGGGAGTTCCCAGAAGTTCTCTTTGCCGTACCAGACCGAGCCGCTCGCCGGGGGTTTGAGGCCGATCATGTGGCGGAGCAAGGTGGATTTGCCGCAGCCGCTGCCCCCCATGATGACAAAGATATCGCCTTGTTCGATAGTGAAATTGAGATCACGCTGGAGCACAAAACTGCCGTAGGCCATGGTCAGCGCTTTTACTGTGATGGCAGGAACGGGTGCGGTCATTGCGCGGGCCTACATATTGATAATGAAGGTGATGATCGAGTCTGAGACTACGATCAGGACAATCGAGGTGACCACCGCCGAGGTGGTGGCCTCGCCCACTGCCAGGGCGCTGCGGCCGCACTGCATGCCCCGCAGGCAACCGGCATAGCCGATCAGCACTCCAAACACCGCACTCTTGAGCAGGCCTTGACCGCACTGGCTCAGGTGGAGGGTCTTGCGGGTCTGTTCCAGATATTCCACCAGCGACAGATCGAGCATGGTGACCCCGATGAATGAACCGCCGAGGATGCCCATCATGTCGGCGTAGATGCAGAGCAATGGCAGCATGAGCATCAGGGCCAGCATCCGGGGCAGTACCAGAAAACCCACCGGCGAGATACCCATGGTCCGTAGGGCGTCGATCTCCTCATTGACCTGCATAGTGCCCAGTTGTGCCGCATAGGCTGCACCGATGCGGCCCGCGATGATAATGCCGCTCATCAGGGCTCCCATCTCCAGTACCATCCCCAGGCCGACCAGGTTGGCCACGTAGATCTGCGCCCCGAACATCTGCAGTTGGACCGCACCGACAAAGGAGAGGATCACGCCTACCAGCACGGAGATGAGGGTGACAATCGGTAGTGACTCGGCTCCGCAGGCCTGCACAAAATAAAAGAAATCACGGGCACTGAACGGCGATTTTCCGGAAAGGAGAGCGAAGAAGGCAAGAATGATTTCGCCGGTGAAGGCGGCTACCTCAAGGATTTGCGCGTAAAGAGCGATCGCCCCGCGGCCGATCCGGGTGACCAAAAAATCGCGAGCGGTCTGCGTGTAGGTTGCTTTTTCCGGGACAGCCTCGGAAAGCGCCAGCAGTCGTTGTGTCCCCGGTGGCAAACTGGTCAGGTCGATTTCGATGTGCCGCTTTCGGGCGGCGGTGAGGACGGTTCTGAGGAAAATCAGCAGCCGGGTGTCCCAGTCTTCCAGTCCTCCGCAGGCAAAGGCCAAGTGGTGCACGGAATCATCCAGCTGTGCCAGTAACGCAGCGGGAAGGGGCGGATTGGTGTGCAGGGTCCAAGAGCCGTTGAGGCTGACGACGAGATGTCCCGGTTGCGGGGATTGGATGGTGAGATCTGGTTGCTGCGCCACTGTTCCATCTCCTCAGGGTTGTCCGGAGCTCCTGTCTGGCCCATTTACCTGCCCAAGATTTGGCTCTTTGATTCCGGTTTGGGCAGTATCTGGCGCAGTGGGTCGGCCTGCGGGTTTGTCGCATTTTGGGTGTTGAGGATGTCGAAAACCTGCACTGGTTTACCGTAATACTGCTGGTTCCAAGCGTGGAGCGGCGTGATGGCTGCGCCCTCGATGCTGACGCCGCCAAAAATCCCCTGGGAACGTCCGAAGGCGAGGATGTCGGCGGTTTGGGCCTTGGCCGAGGCACCTACAGGTCCGGCGGCCACCGAGACATCGGCCCCGAGTTTGTAGTCGGTGGAGAGCATGGCGCCTAGTCCTCGTTCGGTCATGACCAGGAGGATGATTTCCGAGGAATCGGCGCCTGCTTGGAATCCGACGGAAACCGAACCCATGCTGTAAAAGGCAGGGTAGCTCCATTTTCCCGAGAGACCGTCCTTGGCGAGGAGAAAACCGCGGCCACCGGAGCCGCCAACGATGAAACCACCACGGAGCATCTGCGGCACAATGAAAATACCTTTCGCCTGATTGACATTACGCTGAAACCACTCCATATTCGGGTCAACCATGAATCCCTTGAACACGGCTGTGCCCCTGACGACAAGTTCCGCAGGCTCACTATAATAGTCTGCGTTGGCCGGAATGGAGAAGAGGAGGGGGGCGAAGAAAAATAACAATGCGGCTGCGAGACCGCTACGATGGAAAGACATGGGGGAACCTTCTCGGTGAAAGTGGGTGGGGATAGGTTTCTTCCCGTTGGAATTGTTGATGATATGGTATCACTGGTCTTTGCACAAGGAAAAAAAGTGTGTTTGAATCCCGAAGGGGATGGCTCTATGGCTGGCCCTTTCAAGAGAAAGGGGGAACTTGCGAGGAATGGGAGGGGCGAGGGCGACGTCCCCTGGGCCGCCGGGAGTTCTGCACCGGCGACCTGGGGGAACCGGGGTCAATCCACGGCGTAAAAATATTCCTTTTCGGCACCACACTTGGGGCAGACCCATTCATCGGGCAGGTCAGCAAAGGCCGTACCGGCTTGGACGCCGTTTTCGTAATCTCCTTCAGCCGGATCGTATACATATCCACAGGGGCATTCCATTTTTTGCATGGTGGTTTCTCCTAGAAAAATTTGATTTGAGCGATAACTTTTTACCGGTACTCTCTCCCGGGAGAAGTCCGGCGAGGGGCTGTCCCGGACGCGCAACACGGCTCGCTATCCTGTTGGCAAGATGTGAGCGCATTTGGCTGTCACCCTATCTTTTTTTTCATCATCGGACAATAAAAAGTGCTGGAAATGAAGAATATTATCCCCCATTGTGGTAGGAGGGGATTTTGGGGGTGATGGCGTCATGGCTTATCAGGCCAGCAGTTTGAGCAGTTGCCCCTGTTAAATGGTTGTAGGGCGAAATTAGTCTTGACAGAGGCTGCTCTAATAGAGTTAAATTAAACGTTCTGCGATAAATTATTTACATTGAACGTTTTAGATTTGAGGGTAGAGAGGAGGAGTCGCATGTATGCAATAGTTCGGACCGGCGGTAAACAGTATCAGGTAGAGGCCGGCGATACACTTCGCGTTGAAAAACTTCAGGGTGAAGTCGGCGACACTGTTGAGTTGGCAGAGGTTCTGTTGGTAGTTGATGGTGAAACCATCAAGATCGGCCAGCCTGTGGTTGACGGGGCGAAGGTGGTTGCTAAGATCGCTGAACAGGGTCGGCATAAAAAGGTTATCGTCTTCAAAAAACGAAAGCGTCAGGGCTTCCAGGTGAAAAAAGGCCATCGCCAGATGTACACCGCTTTGACCATCGAGACGATTTCCGCATAGTTGAGTAACTGATATTCTGGAGAACATACCATGGCACATAAGAAAGCAGGCGGCAGTTCGCGCAACGGCCGTGACAGCGCAGGACAAAGACGCGGGGTAAAACGTTTCGGCGGACAGGTCGTCACTGCCGGGAGTATCCTGGTGCGCCAGTTGGGCACAGTGATCCATCCGGGTGAAAATGTCGGTTGCGGCCGGGATTATACGCTTTTCGCCAAAGTCGACGGCACCGTCAAGTACGAAGCCTTCGGACGGGACAAAAAACGGGTATCCGTTTATCCTATCGCGTGAGCGCCATCTCCCCGTAAGCGGGGATCGCGTACACCAGGTGTTACTTGCAGATACTGTAGACCACCCGGCATCAAGAATATTGATGCCGGGTTTTTTTCGTGTTAGTTCCCCCCTAGTATTCCACCGGATAAAATATGGGATTTGTTGACGAAGCAAAATTTTTTGTAAAGGCCGGTGACGGCGGCAACGGCTGTGTCAGCTTCCGGCGGGAAAAATATGTGCCCCGCGGTGGACCCAATGGCGGTGACGGCGGCAAGGGCGGCGATGTCTACCTGGTTGCCGACAGCAATCTCCGCTCCTTGATCGATTTCCGTTACCGTTCCCACTTCAAGGCTGAACCGGGTATCCGGGGGCAAGGGAGTGATATGCATGGGCGGGGCGGTAAGGATAGTATTCTCCGTGTGCCGGTCGGTTCGGTGATCAAAGATGCGGAAACCGACCAGGTGATAGTCGATCTGACCGAGCCGGAGCAGACCTTTCTCGCCGCCGAAGGCGGCAGGGGTGGTCTGGGCAACGCTCGCTTCGCCACTTCCACCAACCGGGCGCCTCGCAAGGCGACACCAGGCAAGCCGGGGGAGGAACGATGGTTGAAAATAGAATTGAAGCTGCTGGCCGATGTCGGCCTGATCGGTCTGCCCAATGCCGGTAAATCGACACTGCTCTCCAAATTGTCGGCCGCTAATCCAAAAATAGCCGCCTATCCCTTCACCACCCTGGAACCGCAGTTGGGGGTGCTCCATTTTAAGTACACCGAGCCCTGCATCATCGCTGATATTCCCGGATTGATCGAAGGGGCGCATGAAGGAATCGGTCTCGGACATCAGTTTCTTCGCCACATCGAACGGACGTCCATCCTGCTCCACCTGATCGATGCCTCCACCCCCGATGATCAACCGGTGCTGGATTATCGTATTCTTGCCCAGGAACTCAGTGCCTACAACCAGGAGTTGCTTGACCGCAAGCACCTGATCGTCCTCAATAAGATTGATCTGATTGACGACGAGCGACTCGCCGAGGTCAAAGAGCAGTTCGCTGCTATCGGTACGCAGGTGCTGGCCATATCGGCTGAGGAGGGTACCGGTCTGGAACCGTTGAAGGTGCTCCTCGGCGAACTGCTGGAGGAGCAGCGAGCAGAGGTACACGATGACCTTTCAGGTGAATAAGGAAGACGGCCTTTTTTACCGTCAGACCCTTTTTGATCAAGCCAAGCGTGTTGTTATCAAGGTCGGCAGTGCCGTCCTCACCGATGATAATGGTCTTGATCCCCAAATTATCAATAACATTGCTCGCCAGGTCTCTTTTCTCCAGGCCACCGGCCGGGAGGTCATCCTGGTCAGTTCCGGGGCCGTGGCCGCCGGCCGTCGCCGTCTGGGTATTGTCAAAACCGCCCACGAAGAGCTGCGGGTGAAACAAGCCCTGGCCGCCACCGGTCAAGGGCTCCTGATGCAGGCCTATGAACAGGCCTTCGCCGATTTTCAGCAACCGGTAGCCCAGGTGCTGCTCACCCATACCGATCTTTCCCACCGCGGCCGCTATCTCAATGTGCGCAACACCATCCTCACCCTGTTCGAGTTTGGGGTGGTGCCGATCATCAACGAGAACGATACGGTCTCCGCCGAAGAACTACGCTTTTCCGACAACGACACCTTAGGCGCCCTCATTACCAACATGATCGGTGCGGATATGTTTATTATCCTCACCGATGTCGATTGCCTCTACACCGGTCATCCTCTGGAAGATGCTTCAGCCCAACCAGTCTATACGGTCGCCAGTATTACCAAGGAGATTGAAAAGATGGCAGGCCATTCGGCCAGCCTGCTTGGCACCGGCGGCATGATGGCCAAGATCAGGGCCGCCAAGATGGTGGAAGCCTGTGGCGGCTGTTCTTTCATCGGACCCGGGCGTCATCCCCAAATTCTCCAGGCGCTGTTCAGCGGCGAACTTCTCGGCACCTTTTTTCTTCCCGGCAAGGGCAAAATCAATCGGCGCAAGCACTGGATAGCCTATGTCCTGCGTCCGCAGGGGGTGCTAGTGGTTGATGACGGTGCGCGCCGTGCCTTGGTCGATCAGGGCAAGAGTCTATTACCCTCGGGGGTGATCGGGGTTCAGGGGAATTTTGTGGTCGGTGCACCGGTACAATGCCAGGACCGGAGCGGCACCGTGATCGCCGCCGGTTTGAGCAACTATGCGAGCATCGATATCGAACGGATCAAGGGCAAAAAAACTCAAGAAATTGCTGCAATCCTTGGCTTCAAGGACAGCGACGAGGTCATTCACCGCGATAATCTTGTGGTGATGGGCCGCGACGGCGTGGTGTAAACCCGCTTTACAATTGCTGTACTTCACGTCATAGTGATATCCGATGACGCAAGGACAAGGTTAATTCACGGTATCCAATCGGTAGAATTCCGCAGAGACAGACCGCATGCAACAGGAGAAAAGAAGATGGAACGCGAGCAGATAGAAGCAATAATTTTGGATATGGTGAAAAAGGCCAAGGCCGCCACCAGATCGATCGGCGCCATGCCCGCCTCGTTAAAAAACCAGATTCTTCTTGATACCGCCGAGGCCTTGGTGGCGCAGCAATCGTTGATCCTCAGTGAGAACGCCAAGGATCTGGCTGATGCCGAGCAAAAGGGCATCTCCACCGCCATGCTCCACCGTTTGCAGATCACCGACAAGGTCATTGGTGACATGGTGCAGGGCCTGCGCGAGATCGCCGCCCTGGAGGATCCGGTAGGTGAGGTGAATGAGATGCGCCGCCGCCCCAGTGGAATCACTGTCGGCCGCATGCGGGTGCCGCTCGGGGTTATTTGCATGATTTACGAGTCCCGACCCAATGTCACCATTGATGCCGCCGCGCTCTGTCTTAAGGCTGGCAATGCCGTGATCCTGCGCGGTGGATCCGAGGCGCTCCGTTCCAATCTGGTCCTGGCCAAGGTGCTGCAGGAAGTACTGACCCGCTATCAGGTTGATCCCGCCATTGTTCAGGTCCTGGCCTTCACTGACCGGGAAGGTATTGATTGTCTGCTCCAGCAGGAAGAATATATCGATTTGGTCATCCCGCGCGGTGGTGAGGGGTTGATCCGCGCGGTCACGGAAAAATCCCGCATTCCGGTGCTCAAACACTATAAGGGCGTCTGCCACGCCTTTGTCGACGAAGACGCCGATTTCGACATGGCGGTTCCTCTCATTGTCAACAGCAAGGTGCAGCGACCTGGGGTCTGTAATGCCCTGGAAGGGCTGCTGGTCCATCGGGACATCGCGGCCGAGTTTTTACCCAGAGTGGCGCATGCCCTCAAAAAGGATGGCGTGCGTCTACTCGGCTGCAGCAGCAGCTGTATTCTTTGCGAGGAAATTGAACCGGCGGCGGAGAGTGACTGGGGCACGGAATTTCTCGATCTGGTCTTGGTTGTCAAAGTGGTGGCCGATATGGACGAGGCCATGGACTATATTGCCCGTTACGGATCCAAACACACCGAAATCATCATTACCCGCTCCTATGAACGCAGCCAGCGATTCCTGCGGGAGGTTGATGCTTCAGCGGTGATGATCAATGCCTCCACTCGCTTCAATGACGGCGGTCAGTTCGGGTTGGGGGCGGAAATTGGAATTTCCACCACCAAACTCCACGCCTACGGACCGATGGGCTTAAAGGAGTTGACCACCCGTAAATTCATCGTCTACGGTGCGGGGGAGACGCGCGTCTGAAGCGTGGCCGCCTCCAGGGAACATCAGCATATCGGTCTGTTCGGCGGGACCTTTGATCCCGTGCATCAGGGGCATCTTGCTCTTGCTGGTCATGTCCTTGACCGTTGCCAGCTGGACACCCTCTTTTTCATTCCAGCGCCCCAGCCGCCGCACAAAGGGCAGCCCCTGGCCTCCTTTGCCCATCGGGCGGCCATGCTGGCTGCTGCCCTCGCCGAATGCCCGGACAAACAACGGGTACAGGTCTCGCTGATCGAACAGGAACTGCCGCTGCCATCCTACACCCTCAACACGGTGGAGGCCCTCATTGAACGCTACGGTCGGCATCGCTATTTTCTCATCATCGGTGCCGATTCCTTGATCGACCTGCCGCATTGGCACCGGGCCCCGGAACTTCTTGCTTTGGTGAGTCTTCTTGTCGTCAAGCGGGACAACATCGAAGCAACGGCGATCGAGCAGACACTCCGCTCTTTGAATCCTACCTTTACCTTTGTGCCGCACCAGGACAAATGGATCGGAAATGAAGGGATCACCGTGGAATACCTCACGGATGTCCAGTTTCCGGTGTCCTCGTCGGCGATCCGAGATGCCCTGTGCCGGGGCACGGCTGCGGCCATGTTGCCGCCCGCAGTCTTGGCCTATATTCAACAGCACCATCTGTATGGCTGGCGGTCGCCTTCGTGAAATATATTACGGATCTCCACATCCATTCCCTTTATTCGCGGGCCACGAGTAAGGCCAGCCACCTCCACGGGCTTGCTGCCTGGGCGGCAATCAAGGGTATTCAGGTCGTGGGGACTGGCGATTTCACCCATCCGGGCTGGTTTGCCCAACTCCATCAGCATCTCGAACCGGCTGAACCCGGATTTTTTAGGTTGAAACCCGATTCCGCCTGTGATTGGCAGGAATTCATGCCGCAGGGGATCCACCCCGCCGCTTCTCCTGCAGAGATCCGTTTTGTCCTCAGCGCCGAGATCAGCTCTATCTATAAAAGGGGCGGCAAGGTTCGAAAGGTACATAATCTCCTCTATGCCCCGGATTTTGAATCCGTGCAACGCCTCAATGCCACCCTGGCCACCATCGGCAACATTGGCTCGGACGGGCGTCCCATTCTTGGGCTCGATTCCCGCAATCTTCTTGAAATTCTCCTGGAAAAGGTCCCGGAGGGCTTTCTCGTTCCCGCCCATATCTGGACTCCCTGGTTTTCCCTCTTTGGTTCGAAATCGGGTTTTGACAGCATCGAGGAGTGTTTCGGCGATCTCAGCCATCATGTCTTTGCCCTGGAAACCGGTCTCTCCTCCGACCCGGAGATGAACCGGATGATTTCGTCCCTTGACCGCTTCACCCTGATATCCAACTCCGATTGCCATTCCCCGGCCAAGCTGGGCCGGGAATCCAACGTTTTCACCACAGATTTTGATTATTTTGCCCTGCGCGAGGCGCTCCGTTTCCCGGTGAGTGCCGATGGCGATCGGGTCTTTGACGCCACCATCGAGTTTTATCCGGAAGAGGGCAAGTACCACTGTGACGGCCACCGTAAATGCAGCGTCTGTCTGCAACCGGCCGCCACCCGCAAAGCCGAGGGACTTTGCCCGGCTTGCGGTAAACCTCTGACCATCGGGGTGCTCCATCGGGTGATGGAACTGGCCGATCGGCCGCAGGCCGTCTATCCGGCAACCGCCCCCAAGGTGCACAGCCTGATTCCCCTGCAGGAGATCGTCGCCGAACTGGTCGACTGCGGACCAACCAGCAAAAAGGCGGTTGAAGGCTATGTTCGGTTGATCAATATCTTTGGTTCCGAATTTGCCTTACTTCTCGACACGCCGGTGGCGGCTATCAGGGCCAAGGGCTTGCCCCTGGTTGCCGAGGCCATTGAACGGGTCCGTGACAACCGGGTGATTCGTCAGCCCGGCTATGATGGTGAGTTCGGCCGTATCAAGGTTTTTTCCGATGGAGAACGTGCCAGCCTTTGCGGCCAGGGACGTTTGTTCGGTCCGATTACCGTTGCGCCCGCACTAAAAGCCAAAGAAAGGGCGCAGCTCGACCTGCCGAGCAAGGCTGTGAAATTGTCGCCCGACCCGGTGGCCCAAGGCCTGAACAGCGAACAACAGCGAGCAGTGGACAGCGACGCTGCCAGAATTCTGGTCCAGGCAGGGCCGGGAACCGGCAAGACCCACACTTTGGTCAGTCGGGTTCTGCGGATGGCGGCATGCTCATCCCTGCCTTGCACGGTGATCACCTTCACCAACAAGGCGGCGGCGGAGATCAGAGAACGGCTGCAGGGGGCACTTGCCGGCGGGGCCGCGCTGATCGTGGCTTCCTTTCACGGCTATTGTTTGGCCCAGTTGCGCCGTAGTTTTCCGGACCTGCAGGTGGCCGGTCCTGAGGATCGGGCCACCCTTCTTGAAGAATTGTTTCCTGAGCGGACCGAACGGGCACGGGGCGAACTGAGCCGTAACTTCTCCCTTGAACTTCACCAGGCAGCGCAACAGGCTCCTGGGCCGGAGTGGGCCCGCTATTGTCAGGTGCTGACCGAACGGTTGTTGATCGATATCGAGGCGGTGATACCGCGCACCGTGGCCTTGCTGGAGCAAGGGGGAGCAGAGGCGGCCACTATGCGGGCGGCCACCGGCCATCTTTTTGTCGATGAGTTTCAAGATGTCAATCAGGCCCAGTACTCCCTGGTCGCCCAGTTGGCGCACACTTCGACCGTCTTTGCCATTGGCGATCCCGACCAGGCAATTTACGGTTTTCGCGGTTCGGATCCGAAATGGTTTCAGGCCTTTATCAGTGAGTTCCAGCCCGAGCGCCACCAACTGATCCGTAACTATCGCAGCGGCAGTGCACTTGTCCGGGCAGCGGAGCAGTTGATCGGCCATAACCCCCACCCTTGGCCGGTAAACGCCATGCAGACCAGCAGCCGAATCACCGGGGCCCTCCATCTCCAATCCTGTTCTGATCCCGAGACAGAAGCTGTTTATATTGCCGACCAGATCGAATGGCAAGTGGGGGGGATTTCCCACCGCAGCCTTGACCATATCGATCAAACCAGGGCGGCGGGAAACGTCTCCTTCCGCGATATCGGCGTTCTCTATCGGACTTCGCGTCAGGCGGAGACTCTCAGCGCTGCGCTCACCGCCAGGGGCATTCCTTTCCAGTTGGTTGATCTCGAGGCCTATTATACCAAAGGCGATTGCCGCCTCCTTTATTATTGGATGCTGCTGCTTGCCGGGCTTGCCGACCGCAACCAGGTGCTTTTTCTTTTGGGGCACGAGAAGGGGATCGGCAAACAATCGCTGCAGATTGTGCAAAGCTGCTTGCGTGTATCGGCTCAGAACAAAGAAACCTGTCCTGGGATTCCCCTGAACACCCGGTTGGAAGGTTCTGCCGGGGCCGCTCTCGAAAGATTCCGATTGCTTTATGGCCAGATGCGCGCTCTGGCCGCAGAGCAACCCGTGGCCTCAGTTCTTCTCGCTCTCATGGAACAGTACGATCTCAATCCGCAACACAGCGAGATGCGACGATTGCGGGAGTTGGCCCTGACCTTTGGCAATTCAATAACTCGTTTTGCCAGCCATCTCCAGACCTTCAGCGATTCCGTGGTCTACGATCAACGGGCTGAGGCCGTGACGCTTTCTACCCTCCATGCCGCCAAGGGACTTGAATTTCCGGTGGTGTTCATAGCTGGCCTTGAGGAGGGCCTTTTGCCGCTGTCATCTTGGCAAGCCCTGGAACCTCCAGCGCAATGCCACCATCTGGAAGAAGAACGCCGGCTTTTCTATGTCGGCATGACCCGGGCCATTGCCACCCTCTATCTCACTTGGTGTCATCTGCGATCCTTGCATGGCGGTCCTGGTGAAAATCGGAACCCCTCACGATTTCTGGCAGAATTGCCGGCTACTGTTTTTACTGTCCCGTCTGTGTTACGGCCAGCTGCAGAGAAGCGGAAACCGGCGTATCGACAGCTCTCCCTTTTTTCATGATATGGAGAAGCTGAATCTGTTGCAGACACGGATTGTTGAACTGGAAGCTGAAGTCAAGCGGCTTGAGCGTGAAAACGCGCAACTGCAGCACAAGGCCAGGCAGGCCGACTCAGCCAATCAGGCCAAATCCGAGTTTCTTGCCATGATCAGCCATGAGATCCGCACGCCGATGAATGGCGTTATCGGCATCAGTGAACTCCTTCTCGACACTGAGCTGCAGCCGCGGCAAAAACACTTTACCCAGCTCATCCGTACTTCTGCAGCCAGTCTCCTTACCCTGCTCAATAACCTGCTTGATTTCAGCAAGATCGAGGCGGACAAGATGGCCTTGGATGTTGAGCCGTTCGACCTCCTTTCCCTGCTTGACCAGCTCATCACCCTCTACCAGGTGACCGGCAGGCACAAGGGATTGACCGTGGCCGTCGAAATCGATCCGTCCTTGTCCCGACAGTATCTGGGGGATGCGTACCGGCTGCGCCAAGTGCTGGTGAACCTGCTGGGCAATGCCGTCAAATTCACCGAGCACGGGACCATCGTCTTGCGGGTGACCAAGGAGAAGACAGGAGGCAAAGGTGATCTGCTCAGATTCGAGGTGCAGGATTCGGGCGAGGGGATTGCAGCCGAAGCCATGGGCAAGCTTTTTCGGCCTTTTTCCCAAGTCGACAATTCCTCGACCCGGCGATACGGTGGCAGTGGTCTAGGGCTCTCGATCTGCGCGAAATTGATTAAGTTGATGGCGGGTGAGCTCGGTGTCCACTCGGAGTTGGGGAAGGGGTCCATCTTTTGGTTTACTCTGCCGCTTGCGGTGGTACACGACGGTGCGGATGACGTAACCACTGCGTCCCCGGCTTTGCCGGAGATGCGGATGCCGATTTTTGGGGACCTGGAACAGTCAGCCCTCTGGGAAGCGGACGGAAGTCTTAGGCTGTTGATCGTGGATGACGAAGAAACCAACAGGATTGTGATGACGGAAACCTTCAGAAACACGGGGGTGGCCATTTTCACGGCCTGTAACGGCCAAGAAGCCATCGAAGCCTGCCGCAGAAGCAGTTTCAATCTCATTTTTATGGATTGCCAGATGCCGGTGGTTGACGGATTTGCTGCGACCACGACCATTCTTGAAGAGGCCGCCGGAAATCGGCAACGACTTCCCGCCATTATCGCCCTCACTGCCGATGTCACCGTTGCCACCAAGAAGCGTTGTCTCGATGTGGGAATGGTCGATTATCTGGTGAAACCAATTGATTTTAACCAACTCCAGGAGGTGGTCTCCCATTGGCTGCCGGAACTGCAGACATCCATAGTTCCAAAAACATGGGATAAATCAGAGGCTGTTGCTACCCCATGGCAGGATTCGGGAAGTGCGGTCATTGATACAGCGATTCTCGAGCGACTGCGGGAGCATGTCGGCAATATCACTCCGGTGGTCGGTATCTTCCTCCGTTCCCTGGAGCGACGTATCACCGAACTTGAACAGGCCATCCAACATAACGATGCCGAGGCAATCAACAAGGTGGCGCATACTATCAAGGGCAGTAGCAGTCAGTTCGGCGCTGAAGAGCTGACGCACCTTTGCCAGTTGGCGGAGAATATGGGCAAGAGCGGTAACCTCCAGCAGATGGACCGGATTTTTACCCAAATCGTCGGAGCCACGGAAAAAGTAAAACAATTTTTTACAGAACAGCTTGAATAATATTCAAATTTTTATACAATGCTTGGCAGCTGTCTTGATTGGCATTCCAGCTGGCGGCGATATTAGGGGCCGGGAAGGAAATTCTCCCTTCCCCCTGTGGGTAACGGCTTGCCGCCGGCCAGCATTGATTGCGCAGATCCTCCATTTCTTTGATTCTTTACTATGACGGTATCTTTGTTATCAGGCAGTACCCCCGTGATTCTCATCGTTGACGACGACGAGGTAATCCGCATGCTTCTCCGTCAGTTTTTGGAAAGCGAGGGCTATCGGGTCATTGAGGCGGAAAACGGCCCCGCCGCTTTGGGAAAAGTGGGCGAGCAGTCGTTTGATCTGATTATTCTTGATATCGCCATGCCGGGCATTGATGGCCCCGGGGTCTGCGAGCATATCTGTTCCTCCATGCCGGATCCACCACCGATCCTCATGATTACCGCTCTGGATGACGAAAAAAGTATCGAGCGTTCCTATAATGCCGGTGCTGTCGATTATATCCGTAAGCCCTTGCGCTGGCCGGTTCTTAAAAATCGTATTCGGTATATTCTCGGGTCGCACCGTGCCAAGCAGGAGCTTGAACTGCTCTCCAAAAACTACGAAATGATTCTCGATGCCGCTGCCAACGGCATCTGTGGCGTTGATGACAAAGGATTGATCAGCTACATCAATCCCGCCGCCTTGAAAATGCTGGGGTATAGTAACGACGAGGTTAAATGGCGCAACTGTCGGGAAATATTCAAGATATCAATGCCAGGCGGTGAGGAATTTTCTGAAGATTGCTGCCCCTACTTCGAGCAGCAGGGGTTGCAGACCACAGTCTGTTACGATGAGGGCAGGATGCTGCGCAAGGATGGCACCAGTTTTCCGGTGGACTTCCGTTCAACTCCTATCCGACAAGGGCAGTGGCTGGTGGGGGGGGTCCTGGTCTTCCAGGATGTTACTGAGCGTCAGGAGGCAGCGGAACTCATCCGCTATATGGCCAATCATGATCCGCTTACCAATCTGCCCAACCGCAACTATTTTCGGCGGCGTCTGCCCCAGGCTATTTCCTTGGCCAAACGCTATGGCCGCATTCTCTGTCTGCTGTTCATCGATCTGGACCGCTTCAAACCGATCAACGACCAGTTTGGTCATGGGGTGGGGGATATTGTTTTAATGCAGGTTGCCGAGCGATTGCGCAGCGCGCTTCGAACCTCGGACTCCGTCTGCAGACTGGGGGGCGACGAGTTTGTTATCCTCCTGGAAAGTACGGAAACCATGGAAGGCGCTACCCTGGTCGCCCAGAAAGCGATCGAATCGCTCAACGAACCGATCGAGGCCAACGATCATATCTGCTTCATCGGCGCTAGTATCGGTATCTCGGTCTTTCCTAACGATTGCCACGATGCCGAGACCATGCTCCGTCACGCCGATATCGCCATGTACGAGGCCAAGAAAAAGGGGCGCAACTGCTGGCAGCTCTACCGCGACGAAGGGCCTGTTAACAAATAACGTGCACAGCTTGATCGCATTTTCGGGTCATCTTTGGTTGCGGCTTACTTGGCAAAATCCTCGACGTAGCCGCTGCTCCATCGGCAGTTTCGCTCCATCACCACAACTCAATCTGACCCAAATTTGAGCGCAAAGTTGTCTCAGTTCTTTGCGAACAGGCCTTAAGGCTACAATCCCTGGGCAATCGTGCGGATAATATCCGACTTGCCGATCACTCCCACCAGAGTATCGCCCTCCATCACCGGCAGGGTGTGGATTTTCTTCTCGGCCATCAAGGTGGCCAATTCTTCCAATTCTGTTTCCGGACCGACACTAATCAGGTTGAGGGAGCAAATATCTCCGACTTTCGAGCCAGCGATCTTCTTTAATTCCTTTTCCATCTTTTCCGGACGCTCAAGAAAGAGAAAGGCATCAAGGATAGCGACCGCTGTCGGCAGATGTACCTTTTTGTTCTGGAATATCAAGTCGCTCTCGGTGACCACCCCAATGACTCTGCCCTCCAGGTTGACCACCGGCGCACCGCTGATGTTATGGGCGAGAAAAAGCGATGCCAGCTCTCGGACCGTGGCACTTTCGTTGACTGTAATCACCTCACGGCTCATAATATCTTGAGCTTTCAGCATATTGACTCCTTTTGTGGTTGAGTGGCGCACATCCCAATAACCTCCGGCAGCATCTGTGCCACCTCGGAAGCGGTAAAACCGTACGGACGCGAACGTGCGATAAAATCTGCGGCCAGGCCATGGAGGTAGACTCCCAGGCAGGCCGCATTCCAGGGTGGGTAGCCCTGCACGAGCAACCCACCGATGATCCCGGAAAGGACATCGCCCATGCCCCCAGTTCCCATGCCCGGATTCCCTGTGGTGTTGATGGTCCATGCACCGCTTGCTGCAGCCACGATGGTCCCGGCTCCTTTGAGCACGGTGATCATGGGCGGCAGGTTCTCCCGGTGTTCAGGATTGAGCCATTGGGCCGCCTTGAGCCGATCTGCCTGAACCGTTTCGATGCTTGCCCCCAGCATCCGGGACATCTCTCCCGGATGGGGCGTGAAAATTCTTGGTCCGGCGGGCCGACGGATCACCTCGGGATGAGCGGCAAGGATATTGAGGGCATCGGCATCCACCACCATCGGCCTGCTGAATTCGCTGTAGAGTCTGAGCACCAGTTGGGCGGTTGACTCTTCCGTGCCGATACCGGGCCCGAGAACCAGCCCGTTTTTGCCGACGGCAAGGGCGCTGATCCGGTCATAGTCGTCAATGGAGAAGAATTTTTGGGAAGCCGGCAGGGCCACCGACATCGATTCGGCGATGGCGGTTTCGAAAATGGCGCTGAGATTCTGTGGGACGGCAAAGGTTACGAGTCCCGCTCCACTGTGTAGGGCACCTCGGCCGCAGAGCAGGGCAGCCCCGGTTTTTCCTTCGGAACCGGCGAGAATGAGGAGATGGCCGTTGGCTCCTTTGTGGGTAGCGGTCGGTCGTTGCCGGAGTTGACCGGTGATACTGCTGTCCAGCACCGAGCCCTTGAGACTGGCTTTGGCGACAATTTTGGTGGGGATGCCGATATCGACCCGTTCCAGTTGGCCAACGCCAGGACCGCCATGGTGATACTGGCCGGGTTTGGGCAGGCCATAGGTTACGGTCAGGTCGGCCTGTACCGAGCCGCCGAGGGTCGTGCCGGTATCGCTGTTGAGGCCTGAGGGGATATCAACGGCAACCACCGGCAGATGGTGCCGGTCACGGAGGAGGTTAATGCCGTTGATGCCGTCGAGGAAAGGGCTGCGGACTTCACGCTCCAGACCTGTACCGAAAAGGGCGTCGACCAGGGAGTGGATCGGATGCATCCGATGCAAGGTGAGCACGGTGTCGAGTAGGGTCGGCATTTTCTCGACGGAGTCAAACACCTGAAAGGGGAGGAGAAGGCGCTTGAAAATGGCGCAGTTGAGTGCCGCATCTCCTTGGAGTTGTTCCGGATCAGCAAGAAAAAAAACAAAGGGGAAGGCCCCAAGGCCATGCACCGTTCTGGCAATGACCAGGCCATCGCCGCCGTTGTTGCCCGGACCGGCAAAGATGCAGACAGTTTTTCCCGCCACCGGGCCAAAGGTCTTCACCATCAGGTCAACGGTGGCGCGACCGGCATTTTCCATCAGCACCATGCCGGGGATGCCGATTTCTTCAATGGTCTGCCGGTCGAGTTCGCGCATTTGCGCAGCAAAAGCCAGGTGCATGAGCAATTCCATCTTATGGTTACAGGGGCGGATGCTATCGCGAAGGTTCGTATTGGTTATCATAGAAAGCCCAGGCCTGCAAGGCAACCGTGCATTTTCGGTCCCTGCCGGGCTGAAGAGCCTATGGGTGGGGCCACCCTGATATCGTCATAACCCGGGCGCTGCCACCATGATCCACCGGTAAAGCCATAACCGCGGAAGGTAC
>JBBRBT010000014.1:0-76599 GCA_038205495.1 Desulfobulbales bacterium | reverse complement strand
CCTCCCTGGACTTGCTGGTGAAACATGCCGGGGTTCAGCACGCTGCCGCCGTCGGTGACCGCCAGATAGGCCTTGACGTCAACCGTTCCGGTCAGGGTATCGGTTTCAACCAGTGCCAGATGGGCGCCGTAGCAGAAGATGACATGGGGAAAGCCTATAAAAAAACCGCAGGCCGTAGAGGGAACCTCTTTGCAGGTGGGGGCCACGAACTGTCCCAGGCAGACCCGTTCTTCCGGCTGCATTATGGCCGCCAACTGCGCCAGGCCAACGTCCCGGCCGCTGGGTCGATGCACGACTCTTCCCGGCTCCAGTTCCAGGCCTTCGTCATCCTGGAGAAACAGGATCATCCCGGCCCGGTTGATCAGGCGCGCTTTCATTTCTTCTGCGGCCTTGATCAGCGCTTGGCCGTAGGTGTAGGTGGTGCGACCGGCAGACGATGAGCCGGAGGGGTAGGCACTGCGAGTATCAGGCTGTTTCAGGAGCATGCGCGCGGCGTCCTGGGAAAGAACCTGTCCGGCAATCTGCTGGAAGGCGGCGGAGTTTCCCTGTCCCATGTCGGTCACGGCGTTATGGACGATAAAATCTCCTTCCACTGTCAGCTCGATTTTGGCGATGGCCGCATCCCGCACCCCGCCGCCGTATCCGGCAGCGTTGAACACGGCGGCCAGACCCGCGCCACGTTTTTTGTGAGGCGGTGCGGCGGCCTTCCATTCTTCGCGTTGCCGCCACAGCGGATGCTGTCCCAACTGTTCAAGGCAGCCTTTGATGCCGGTGGAGGTGTCAAGCCGCATTCCAGCACAATTTTCATCACCCTTCACCTGGGCATTCCTGATCCGCAGCTCGAGGGGGTCCATCCCCAGTTTATCCGCCAGGAGATCCATCATGGATTCAAAGCCGAAGGTGGGTTGGCAGACACCAAAGGCCCGCATCGCTCCGCCCACCGGGTTGTTGGTATGGACGCACCATCCCTCGATCAGGGTATGGGGAATCCGGTAGGGACCGCCGGCGTGTTCCATGCCCAATTCCATGACCTCGGCTCCCAGATGGGCATAGGCCCCGGTGTCGTACCAGAGCCGGGCATGCAGTGCCTGCAGGGTACCGTCGGCGGTCGCACCGACACGATAGGTCATGCGGCAGGCATGCCGTTTGTAGCCAGCCTGGAAGCTCTCCTCGCGATCCCACTGCATCCGCACCCAGCGCCCGTTGGCATGGAGCGCGGCAAGTCCCAGCAGGCACTGCACGGTTGAACCATCCTTGCCGCCAAAGCCGCCGCCCAGCGAGGGGGCAACGATCCGAATCTTGTCCCAGGCGATCCCCAGGGCATGGCTGATCTCAAATCGGTCCCGGAAGGGCGACTGGGTGGAGACCTCCATCAGCAGGCCGCCATCTTCTTCCATCCGGGCAATGCCGCTCTCTGTCTCCAGAAAGGCATGGGCCTGCACCGGTGTGCTGAACGTTCCTTCCACCACGATGGCACATCGTGCCAATCCGTCTGTTGCATCGCCCTTGCGGATGGTCGCCTGGGCCAGCAGGTTGCCGGGCCGATCATCATGCACCAGCGGGGCATCCGCAGCCAGGGCGGCATCAAGGTCATAGACGCCGGCCAGCGGCTCGATCTCCACCCGAACCAGACGGATGGCGGCTGCCAGTTCTTCCCTGCTCTCCGCGAGCACGAGGACAAGCGGATCGCCGCAGTGGCGCACGGTCGTGTCACACAGGATCGGCGTATCCTTGTGGATAATACCCTGACGATTGTGGCCGGGAACATCGGCGGCAGTCAAGACCCGCACGACCCCGGGCAGTGCCGAGGCAGCGGCGGTGGCAAGGGACCTGACCCGCCCGCACGGAATGTCGGCCCGGACTGCACCCGCCCAGAGACAGCCCTCCGGGTAGAGGTCAGCTGCATACCGTTCCCGCCCGGCCGCTTTGGCGGCGGCATCGCCGCGGATTTCCGTTTTGCCCGCTTCGAGAGGCTTTATCTCTATCATTTTCTCGCTCCCCCTTTCGTCCGGATGGCTCGTATTTCCTCAGCCAGAACCTCGGCAAAACGCTCCATCACCGCCATCTCCCGCAGCGTGACTCGAATCCAGCCCGGAAAACGAAATCCGGTCATGGTGCGCACCATCATGCCCCGCTTCATCAGACGTCGGTACATGAGCATGTCGTTGATCGGCGTCCGGATCATCAGATAATTCCCTTCGCCGCCGATCGTTTCCAGCTCGAGATCACGACAGAGTCCGCGCAGGAAGGTCTTTCCTTCCCGCACCAGGGCCCGGGTGGCGGCTATATGTTGTTGATCGTCGGCAAGTGCCGCTAAGGCTGCCTGTTGCGCCTGAACATTGACCGAATAGGCCACACTGGTGCGCCGCACCACCTCCACCACCGCATCCGTCCCCACCAGATAACCGCTGCGTAATCCGGCCAGGGCATACATTTTGGAGAAGGTACGAAAGGCCACCAGATTGGGGAACCGGTCCATCAGGGCGATGGCGTCGGGATAGTCCGGATCCTCTACGTATTCCCGATAGGCCTCGTCCACCACCACGATCCGGTCTTCACCGACCTGTTCGAGGAAATCGACCAGCACCTGCCGGGTCCAGTAGGTACCGGTGGGATTATTGGGGTTGCAGACAAAGAGTATTTTGGTGTGGCGGTCGATCCGGTCCAGCATCCCCTGCGGGTCAAAGGCGAAGTCGCGCAACGCTACCAACCGAGCCTCGATTCCGGAAAACTCGGCCACCCATTCATAGACCGCAAAGGTCTTGTCAGCGGTGATGATGTTATCCCCTGGTTGGCAGAAGGCCTTGATGACCGAGGAAATCACCTCGCAGGAGCCGTTGCCCACCAGAAAACGGTCGGGGGAGAGAGCAAAGCGAAGGCCGAGGGCTTCGCGCAGATCAAAGGAATCGCCGCTGGGGTAGATAGCCGCCTGTTCGGGGGGAAAGGCGGCGATGATGCGAGCCGCGGCCGGCGGCGGTCCCAGGGGGTTTTCGTTGTTGTTAAGACGATGGAGCACCACTGTGCCGTACTGCTGCATCAGCAGGTGATCGGGCTTGCTGGGGATGTAGGCCTGGAAACTGCGGACGTAGTCGGGAATGAGCGCATCCAGATTCATGAAGCAATGTCCCCGCCAGGATGATCATAAATCACCAGGTCCCCCTGGCCGGCATCCGGTATCACCAGGCGCGGAATAAAGCCGGTCTCCTCCAGTGCGGTTGCAAAGGCGGTATCCTCAGTGCGGCCGGTGTTGATTTCAACGATAAAGTTGTTGATTCCCTCACCCCGCAGCAGGTCGAGATGGGCGGTCAGGTTGGCGGCCATGTCGTTGCCGGCGCACAGGGGGCGGATGATTGCCAGGGAACGGGCGTATTCCAGTTCCACCGTCAGCACCGAGGCATCACGCAGCCGGGAAGGGTCGATGCCCGTTTCCCGCACCTGTCGGGGGAGGCAGAGACGGTCGTACTGATCGCTGAGAAAGGTCGCGAGCGAACCGGTGCAATAGACCGCGCCGCTGCTCTCCTCCTTGAGTTGCCGATAATAATAGGTGCAATGCGCGGCAGCATCGCTGATCCCGGTCAAGGCCAGCTCTCCCAGGAAATCAAAAAAACGCTCATACCCGGCCAGCGGCCCTTGACGCCGTACCAGCCCCCGGGAGCCGGAGCGGGAGATGCGCCCGACCGCCTCATCCAGCAGTAGGGTCAGCCCCTGGTCATCCGGGTCAGCGGTAAACATATACGGGCCGTAAAGCTCCAGGCAGGAGTCGGTCAGCGGCCGCCACAGCACCCCACCTGTGATCCAGGCGCCACTGGTGACTAGAATGGCGTTCAGGTGGCCGATCATGAGCATGTCGGCTGCCATGCCCGGACGGGACAGAAACGTGGGCAGGAAAGGAGCGCCGGAGGCCACAGCCATGGCGGCAAAGTGGCTCAGATCATCCGCAGAAGGGTCGGTCAGCCGAAGCATACCATTACCCTCGGGCGGGGGGAGCGCCACAGTACCTGCCTGTGCGTAATCCCGGTCGCGGGTCATGCGCAATACGAGCCGCTCATTGGCGCCAAAATCGAGTCGCAGGCTGGAGACGCTTCGGGCGGCGATCATCGGTCCAAGGAGGGCCAACGATTCCTCGCTGTCCGGGCGGAGGTTCCAGGTCAGATTAAAGGCGCGCAGATCCGGATTGGCCATGCGGAAGGCAAGCGAAAGCGCCAGGCGATAGCCCTGATCTTCCAGTTCGATCTCCATCGTTGATTCCCTAGCAGCCTGCTGGACATAAAAGGAAAACAGCTCCTCCATCGCCAGCACCAGCCCACCGGTTTCCCGGTCGTTATAGCCAAAACCGCGCGCGCCTTTAGCGATGAATTCCATCGCCAGGGGAAGGAACGGGGTGCTGAAAGGGATGCGTGCCGTGGCGCTCTTCTGCATGGTGGTCTGTGGTTTCATCGATGAACCTTTCGCTTTACTGTTCCAGTCGAAGAGCTGTCGACGACAAGGGCAACCCTTGAGGGCGCAATGTTTTGATCCATGTTGTACTCCTTGTTGTTGCCATGCTACTGGTCTGCGCATCTGAAAAAATTGCGCTAACCCGCTTGGCAGGGAGCCTGCAAAGCCAGGACAAACCTGCCTGGGAAATCCGTGGGCGCTGTTTCGCTCAGGCGAGGTTACTGCTCACCCTGGCACTTCGCTGCCAATCCCGCCTGACCATCTCCACCAGATGGCGTCCGCGCTCTGAGTAGATTTTCATGCCGTCGAAATCAGGATCAACAAAATGCTTCTGCATCAAGAGCCCGTCGTCACCAAACCAGATGGGCATCAGGCCACCAAGAGAAAAGCCCTGGCCGCGCAACTGCTCCACAACTCCGCCGGACCAGGGTTTTCCCAGATCCACGAAGAACTGGATCAGGGCGTAATGACTGGCCCGCAGCTCCTGTTCCAGTGCAGCCAACTGCGCGGTGAGGCCTGCACCCGGCATGCTGATCGTACAGCGTGCAACCCCTGCGAAGTCAAAGCGCTGCACCTCTATTTCGCCTTCGCCGTCGGGAACTGTGAGGTCGGACACCATCAATGCACGGTCGAGGTTCAAGCCGTTCAGGATGGAATGCAGCTCATCCTGGTAGGAGGCGGGCAGATAGAGATTCCTGTGGCCATCGACGTCTACCCGGAAATAGACCATGCATCCCACCCGGCCGATGGCGCTCTGCTCAGTTATGTAGGCCTCGGCCGGCATAAGGGCAGGTTCCACGGCGGTTTCGAGCCCTTTCGCATGCCGGGTAAGCTTCTGGGTGATGATGTGATTACAGACCGCCTCGCCGTAAATACCATCTATGCCATCCGTCCCCACCAGTTGCATAACCAGTTGGGTCGTGCGGAAGAAGGCCATGGTGGACCGGTAACTCGGCAGGGTCAGTCCCACCCCGTATTCATAGAGATGCGGATTGGGCGGGGAGCTGCGATAAAAGGCGACATGGGCAACCACGTTGCCGGAATCCGTGCGCGCGACCACGCTGCGGATGTTGCCGAGACGGTTTTCTTCGGCCAGACGTTCTGGGATATAATAGGTATCGATCGGGTAGCCGTCGCCATAGACGGCGTAGAACAACCGGGCCACCTCGGGGCCGTCGGATGGTTCAAAATAAGCCGCCGTATAATGTTCTCCTTCGGGGACAGTCCGGCGATCAAGGGCAAGAAGTCTGAGTGCCTCGATTCTGTTCATGGTTAGGCCTTCGCGTTGAGATATCGCACAAAATTATTAAGGGGCTTTAAGCTAAGCGAATCGGCAGCGGACATTTTCACCCCGCACTGCTTTTTTGCGGTCCCGGCAAAGGCAGGGTGATCAAGAAAATCAACGCCCTGTTGCGTCAGCGACTGGTCCGGGTCGGTGCCCATTGCCCGCATCACTTCTTTCTGTTCGGCGAGGGTGGTTGCCATGCTGTTTCTCCTTGGGAGGTTGAATTGAGTTAGGGTCTGTTCGCAAATAAACTAGGACATCTTGCATCTCACCTTCGGGCCATTTCTGGCTGCGGCTCAAGCGCAAAATCCTCGACGTAGCACTGCTACGCCTGCGGTTTGGCGCTGGTCGCCACAACCAAATCTGACCCAAATCTGAGCGCAATTTTGTCCAAGTTATTTGTGAACAGGCCCTTACTGCTTCAATCTGAAGCGTTGCCCCTTGCCGGTGGGGGTGCGGGGAAGATCGTCTTCGAATCGATACAATGGCCGACATATAGAGTCAGGCAAGCAGGCTGCCTTGTTGGGGTGGCATCCAGCGCGGTCAGTCATCATGACGCTCCGATTATTTCTGCTCAGTTAGCAACGGTTTTTTCCCCGCTGCTTCCGGTTTCTCCACATTAGGCATACCTTCAGCCCCCAGGTAGAACACCGCCAGTTGCACCGGTTCCGTCCCCCTGTTTTTACCGTTGTGCAGGGTATTGACGACCTCGATGACGGCCTCTCCTGTGCCAAAGGAGAAGACTTGACCATCTTCCAGCTCAACGGACAGCGTGCCGGAGACAACATAGGCATAGACCGGTACCGGATGCTGGTGCCAGCCAGTTTCGGCGCCCGGCGCCAGGTCCACTGTCATGGCGGTTACTTCGGCGTTCTCAGTCAAGGGGTAGCTTATTTTCTGGCCGTTGCCGGTTACCGAGGTTTTTTTCAGTACCTTTGCGGTTACACCGGCATTGTAATCAGCTGTGAATGCAGGCGGCACTATCAGCAGCAGCCCGGTCAGGCAAAGACAGACCGTTTGGATCCTCACTCTGTAACATGTTGTCATAACGCTCTTTTTCCCTGTGCAGTACGTGGTTGTTCGGTTGACAGGGGGCAGGGTGACATCGCAAAATCGCGGCACCTGATCTGTGCCTCCTCTTATTTGTTAAGACTCTTGACGCAAAGAGCTTTCCTGCCTGCGCTTAAAAACCATCCGTAAAATATTCTGCCCTTTTTCCCGTCGATAGCTGACCTCATCCGACAGGTTACGGATGAAATGAACCCCCAATCCGCCGATTTGCCGATCCAGGAGGGCAGAGGTTGTATCCGGCTCAGGGAGTGACAGGACGTCAAAGGGGCGGCCCGCATCCGCGATTTCGAGCACAAAGGATGCGCCGTCCGTTTCACAGGTAATCGCAACCATTCCCTCTCCCGCCGGATAGGCATGGCTGCAGATATTGACAAAGGCCTCTTCAATGGCAACCAGTGCGCCGAACTTCTTTTTGGTCGTAAGATTGAAACGATCGGCACAGCCTTCGACAAATGCAGTCACTCGAGTCAGGTTCTCCAGTGTAGCCAAACAGTGGATCTCGTCGCGTTTCATGGTTATGCAGATATTTTTGCCAGTGCTGCTTCCACAGAATCCTCCATTTGGAAGATGGAGCCGAAACCGGAGATGTCGAACACCTCCTTGACCGGACCCTTGACATTGGCAAAGCGAATTTGTCCCCCTTTCCCCTTGAGCTTTTTGGCAGTGGCAAGCAGCACCCGCAAACCAGCGCTGCTGATGTAGTCGAGTTGATCAAAATCAACCACAAAACCGGCTTCTGCACCGGCGATCAGTTCATTTAACTTTTTTTCGTATTCCGGCGCGGTTACGGCATCGAGTCTGCCATTTATCGTTACTACGGTCGCGTTGGTTTCCTTCCTTGTCTGCATGTCCATATCTTGCTCCTTGGGGCGTCTTTCATAGAGGGGGATGTTGCTTCATGGTCCTTGCTGGCCAGTCCAGCCGGGCTGGATGCGCTTCTGCACAACTCAGCTCTTTTTCATCAGCACGATTACTCTGTTGGTGTCATTGACTCGGCTATACGCAATGCTCGCCGCCAGATTATTGATGATGATTAAACCCAGCTCATCCGGGAGCAGGTTGTGCGCAAGCGGATTGACCGCCTCCCCCTTGCTTTCGCAGACAAGCTCCAGGCTCTCTTTTTTCTCCGAGTAGGAGAGGGTCAGGTCAAGGGGCATGGTGCGCAGGAAGGGGTTGTAGAGCTGGAGCAGTTCTTCAACAAGCAGCAGCAGATTATGCCGGGTTTTTCGGGGGAGGATCTGCTTTTCACAAAAAGCTTCGATCTCGGCATTCATGGCGTACAAGTCATAATCAGGAGAGCTGATTTGATAGTTGCAGCTGCGGATCCTGTTGATGAAGGCCCGGGTTTTCTCTTTGCGCGGATTTTCAAATATCTGCTGGGGCGTCCCTTCTTCGTAAATGAGTCCCTCATCCATGTACAGTACCCGGTTGGATACATCCCGGGCAAAATCCATTTCGTGGGTGACTATCGCCATGGTCATGCCCTCTTTGGCAAGGCGGCGGATAACCGACAGCACCTCGCTGACCATGGTTGGGTCCAGTGCCGAGGTGGGCTCGTCAAAAAGAATGATCTCGGGATCCATCGCCAGGCAGCGGGCAATGGCCACGCGCTGTTTTTGTCCCCCGGAGAGCTCGTCAGGATAGTTGTCCGCTTTCTCGGCAAGCCCCACCAGCTTGAGCAGATTCAGGGCTTTTTGTTCCGCTTCCTGCTTGTTCATCGCCCGCAGCTTGATCGGCCCGATGGTCAGGTTTTCGAGCACGGAAAGGTGCGAGAAAAGATTGAACGATTGGAAGACCATGTTCATCTTCTGCCGCACTTTGGGCACATCAGCCTTTGCCTCCAGTATGTTGACTCCATCGATGGAAATGGAGCCACTGCTGGGGCGGTCAAGCAGGTTCAGGCAACGCAAGAAGGTGCTTTTGCCGGTGCCGGAAGGTCCGATGATGGAAATGACCTCACCTTTGTTAATTTCGATGGTGATGTCCTTCAAGACGACAAGGTCGCCAAATTTTTTGGAAAGATGTTCTACTGTTATCATGCGTTCCTCACCTTTCTCCTTTTGAATTTGGGGTCAGTTGTCCGCTCCAGGTACTCCAGTGACTGCATGAGGATCCAGGATATTAAAAAGTAGAGAATCGCGACCATGACCAGGGGGAAGAAGGCATCGAAGGTGCGACTGCGGATAATGTCGCTGGCCTTGGTCAGGTCCTGCACCGCGATGTAGCCGACAATGGAGGTCATTTTGACCAGAGAGATGAATTCGCCCTTAAAGATCGGCAGAATGCGGCGCACGGTTTGCGGCAGGACAATGTAGAGAAAGGTTGAGACCCGGGTGAACCCCATGGCGATGCCGGCTTCGGTCTGGCCTGTATCCACCCCCTCTATGCCGGTTCTGAAGATCTCGGCGACATAGGCGGCAAAATTCATCCCGAAAGCAATAATCGCGACAAAAACCGGGTCAATGCTCACCGAGGCAAAGACGACATAGAAGATCAGCATGAGCAGCACCAGGACCGGAGTGCCCCGCAAAATCGAGATATAGATCTTGGCGGGCACGTTCAGCGCTCCATTTTTCGACATCCGCATGAAGCAGACGAGCGCACCCAGCAGCGTGCCGAAGACCGTGGCGAGCACGGAAATAATCACCGTGGTTTTGAGTCCGTCCCAGATGAGGAGATACCGATTTTCCTGGAGGATGTTGCTCTGAAAGCTGTTGGCAATGCTTTGCATGAAGGATAATGACGGGGTTCTGGCCTCTGCCATGGGGCCAGGCACGGCAATATTTTTTTTAAGGGCAAAAACGTTGGTCCCCATTGCATAATATTGATCTGAAAAATCGACTTTCTTTTTTCGTTCCTCGGTAAACATCAAGGTGCTGGCAATCATGTCAATCTTGCCCGTTGAAACCGCTGCAATCAGGCTGCCGAACTCCATGTCCGCAAATTTGATGTCTTTGTCGAGATATGCGGCGAATCTTTCCGCGAGCTCAATGTCAAACCCGATCAATTGGTTGTCTTTGACCACTGTAAAAGGAAGTCCCTTGTCGCTGACATTGCCCACGACCAGCACCCCGTTGGCTTTTCCTTGGGCAATTTCCGGCATCTGGGTGCTGCCCTTGGTCATCCAGCGCTCGACCATATCCCCGTAGACCCCGTTTTGTTGAATCTGGCGCAAAAACTCGTTGAATTTTTCACGCAATTGCCCATTGTCCCGGTTGAAGCCCATGCCGATCGGTGCGGCAAGGATAGACTCCCCCACCAGGCCCAGTTCACTGTCGTCGCGGAGTATTTCAATCAAGGTTTCTCGGGTATAGATTCCGGCATCAACTTTACCCGATTTGACCGCAAGCACCAGGTCAGACGGGGATTTGTACTGGAGGATGGTTGCCTTTGGGTAGTGCTCCAGTGCATAGGTATCGTGAACCGAGCCGAGCAAGACGCCGATTCGTTTGTCGCTGAGATCAGCAACCGAGGTGATCTTTGTGCTGTTATTGCTTGCTGTTTCGTTTATTGGGCCGACCAGGGCCTGTGCGCCGGGAGATTCAGGCGCCGTGGAACGTCTGACCAGTGCGGAAATATCATTTTCAATATAGGGCAGAGTAAAGAGGACGAGTTTTTTACGCTCTTCGGTTACATTGAAATTGGAAAGCGCAAAATCGATTTTGCCCGATTGCAATGCCGGAATCAGGGCTTCGAAATTCATATCAAGGAGCTCGATTTTTTTCCCGAGACGTTCGCCGATCAACTGGCTCAACTCAATATCCAGACCAGTAATTTTTCCCTCGGCCTGAAAGGAAAAGGGCTCGAGGTTAGCGCAGGTTCCCATTTTCAGTACACCCGTTACCTGAGCGTTGTTGACGGGCGGCAGCTGCGGCGTAACCGCATATTTTGAATCGATCCATTTCAACCGCAGGCGTTGCAGGGCACCTTCCTTGCCCAGATCATGAAAAACGTCGTTGATTGAGGAGAGCAGGGCGGTATTATCTCGTTTGATGGCCGCGGCTACTTCTAGTTTGTCCACCGGTTCATCAAGAATTATCAGTCCCTGATTTTTTTCGACAAGGTTGAGCAGCACACTTTTGTCATAGATAAACGCATCGGCCTTGTTAGCCTTGATGGCGAGAGCTGCATCTGCCGCCGCGGTCAATACCTGAAACTGGGCGTTGGGAAAGTGTTTCCGGGCAGCCATGTCGCCAGCCGAGCCGGACAGGACAGCGATTCGTTTGCCGTCAATCTGCTCTAATGCTTTGATGTCTTCATTCTGATGGGCGCTGCCGACCGGGGCGGAGGCTGTGGTAGTCTTTGCTTCGCCGGTCTTTTTGACGAGCATAACCTGCGCATTAGTGAAATATGATTGCGAAAAATCAACCGTTTTTCTGCGTTCGTCGGTTGCAGTCATACCGGTGATGATCAGATCCACCTTGTCGGATTGCAGCGCAGGGATCAGGGCCATGAATTTCATGTCGGAAAATTCAACAGGCCGATGGAGTTTGGCACCGATAATGCGGGCAAGCTCACCGTCGTGACCGGTCACCCTGCCGTTTTTATCCACAAAACTAAACGGCTCCCGTGTGGCGCTCACCCCTATTTTGAGTGCCTTGCCCTCCTTGGGAAGGGCAATCTTCATTTCTTCATAGGGGGCCAAATCTTCCTTGAACCAGCGTTTCTTGAGGGATTCCAGCGTGCCATCGCCTTTGATTTCGGTGATAATCCTGTTCACCGCAGTCAGCAGCTCATCATTGCCTTTCTTGATCGCAATAGCGGTTTCCTCGTTATCAAGCGGTTCCGGCAGTCGCCACAATTCCGGATTCTTCTTAGCGACCTGAAGTGCTAGGGGGTATGAAGTAATGATCGCATCGAGTTGCCCGGATTTCATGGCGGCAACAGCATCCATGATGTCGTCGAAACTTTTAACTTGGGCTTTCGGGAACCTGGCGGCCGCGATTGCCTCTCCGGTTGAACCGGTCATGACTCCGATTTTTGCATTTTTTGCATCATCAAAGCCCGTAATGACCTTTCCACTTTCCCGGCACCCAGTAACAGCAGTGACCAGTATCAAACAGATCAGCGCTAACAGTCTTGCCTTCTTCATGTATCTTTCCTTTGAAACCGTATTGTTCGATTACGTTCTAAACGTAACTGTTAAATCAGGTATTTTTCTCTTGTTTGTGGTCAAAGCAATCATTTTTATACTGCAACCAGCCCCTCCCCGTTCTCACCTTCCCCTTGAAGGGAAAGGGACGGAAAACTCAAGGTCAGTGCTTAGCCGTTCTGAAAAAACGACCAACAGCCGTTTCATCGTTCAGGCAAGCGGCACGTCATCGGGCGCGTGATCCGCCGCAACAAGGGGACAATAGATCGTAGCCCGCTCGTCGTTCATGCCTGTAGGCCTCACTGTCTTCAAGAGGGGTATCCAGACTCGAACATTTTCTACGAGAATAATTGTTACCAGGAGCATAATCACCATGCTGAGCACGGAATTGAGCATCATGCCTTGCGCCAGATAGAGCTTGATGTTCATAAACCCAGCGGCGTAGGTCGTTATCGCCACAAAGGCGCAGGGAAGCGCCGTCACCAGGGCATAGACCTTCTTCGCGCTGATGCGGAGAATGATCGTCGTCCCTATGGCCAGGGCCAGCGCCGCCAGCGTCTGGTTCGTCACGCCGAACATCGGCCAGATTGAGGAGACATCACCGGTGTAGAGTATGTATCCCCAGGCAATGGAGACGGCCGCGCTGGTCAAGATGACGCCTGGTATCCAGTCGGTCTGCTTCAGCGGTGGATAGAAGTTCCCCAGAATATCCTGCAGGATGTAGCGTGCCACCCTGGTCCCCGCATCTATCGTTGTCAGGATGAACAGCGCCTCGAACATGATGATGAATTGGAACCAGTACTTCATCGTGTGCTGCAACCCCTCGCCGATATGGGAAAAGACATACGCCATGCCGACAGCCAGCGAAATCCCGCCGCCGGGACGGTGAGCAACGTCGAGACCGACGAGTCGGCTCAGTTCCGGGAGGTTCTGAACCGGCATGTTGAGCTTTGCAAAGACCGCTGCCGATGTATTGATGGCGAAGTAGTCATTGGGAACCAGGGTCACCGCAGCCAAAAGCGCCATAAGAGCGACAAAGGCCTCGGTCAGCATGGAGCCGAATCCCACCAAACGGATCTGGCTTTCTTGCTCTAGCATCTTGGGAGTGGTGCCGGAGCCGATCAGGGCATGGAAGCCTGATATGGCACCGCAGGCGATAGTAATAAACACATACGGCCACACCGGTCCGGGGATGATCGGCCCGCCGCCATCAATGAACCGCGTTACAAAGGGCATCTGCACTGTGGGATTTACAAAAAAGAGACCTACGGCCAGACCGCCGATAACGGCAATCTTCATAAAGGTACTCAGGTAATCCCGCGGCGCAAGGAGCAGCCATACCGGCAGCGCCGCAGCGCAGAAACCATACATGGGCAAGATGATCGACAGATTTCGTTTGCTGAAGGTGAACCATGCGGCAAGCGACGATTGGGCGATGGAATCCCCGAAATAGACGGCGGCAAGCACGGCAAGCACACCGAAGACGGAACCGGAGAGAATCGCGCCGGGTCTGATCCGGAACATGTAGACGCCGACGATCATGGCAATAGGGATCGTCATCCCTAGGGTAAACACGCCCCAAGGGTTATTGAAAAGCGCATTGGTAACGGCCACGGCAAGACCCGCCAGCGCCACGATGATGATAAACAGGGTAACGAACGCCGTCGTTATACCGGTGAGCCTGCTGACATCCTTTTGGGCGATAACCGACAGGGACTGCCCCTGGTGGCGGACCGAGGCAAAAAGGATGATCGTGTCATGTACGCACCCGGCAAAAACCGATCCGAGCAAAATCCAGAAAAACCCGGGGCCCCAGCCGTATTGGGCCGCCAGTGTCGGCCCAATCAGCGGCCCAGCGCCGGCGATGGCAGCGAAATGGTGCCCGAAAACGACCCATTTGTTGGTCGGGATATAATCTTTGCCATCATTGCAGGTGACTGCGGGTGTAATGTTGCGGTCATCGAGCATCAGAACTTTGGCGGTGATAAAGGCCGAGTAGTAACGGTAAGCCAGCACCAGGAAGCAGAGAGCCGATAGCAACAGATAGATCACACTCATTAATCAAACCCCTTTCAGAATGATCGTGCTGGCTTGGCTTATGGCAACACGACAAAAGAGAGACAGCCTCATGGACCTTATTCTTTGACCAATGCCGCAATCCCGCCGGTGTAATACGGTTCAGAAAACAGCACCTTTTTTTTGCGTTCATCGGTGATGGTGATGCAGGCTGCAATCATGTCCACCTTGCCGGAGATCAAGGCAGGGATAAGCGCGCCAAAATCCATATTGACGACTTCAAGTTTCATCTCAAGCTTTTGCGCCATATAGCGGGCCAGTTCGATATCCAATCCGACGATGTTGCGGGAACCGTCCACAAAGGCAAACGGTTCTGTTATCGCGGCAGTGCCGAGCTTTAACACACCCTTCCTGCCGCTTGATGCTATCTCCGGCATGGCGGCCGGGTTACCTGAGGGGGGAAGCCATCGCTGCAGCATGGCGTCATAGGCGCCATTTTTTCTCAGTTCGCTGATGACAAGATCCATGTTTTTCTTCAGTTCCTGTTTGTCTTGTGGGACAGCGAAACCATAGTTGTCAGTGGTGATCATTTCCGGAAGAACGGTAAGCCCGCCGGTTTTAGCAGCAATGTTTTTCAGAATGGGTTGGTCATAGGCAACCGCATCGGCCTTTCCGGCTTTTACTGCCAGGGCGGCGTCAAGTGTACTGTTGAAATACTTGAACGTAGCATGGGGAAATTTTGATAATACCAGCTTGTCGGCAACGGTTCCGGTCGGAATGGCAAACTCCTTACCCTCCAGTTGTTGGAGTTTTGAGATTTTCTCTCGCTTGCTGCAGCCCAGGGAGAGGAGCAAAGCCAAAGAAATAAAACTGATACAGACCGTTTTGCAGAGAGTGCTTGTCATAATGGTTCCCTTTTTTGTTTGTATTGCCAGATGGTTGTGAGGACGTATCAATCGTCTGTCCCCTTGCCCCGATATTTTATCGCTACCATGGTAACGTCGTCGGATTGCGGTGCGCCATTGGCGTGCTGTGTTACTTCGGCACGGATGGCATGAATCATTGCGGTCAGGTCTTCTTTGGGGGCCCGCTGCAGGGCATGAAGCAGCTGCGGTTCTCCGTACAGCTCTTCCTCCGGATTCTTCGCCTCGGTCACTCCGTCTGTATAGAGAAAAAGCGTGTCTCCCGTTCGCATGGTGATCCGTTCCGTTGCGTAGACGATATCCGGCATCGGTCCCAGGACAAAGCCTGGTTGTATGGCAAGATACCGTATGCCTTGAGGCTCGATCAGCAGCGGCGGGTTGTGGCCGGCATTGGCAAAACGCACTTCTCCGGTTTCCGTATCGAGGATGGCGCAGAATACGGTTGCAAACATGCAGCTGTCATTGTCTGCGGCCAGGATGGTATTGACACTGGCAAGTATCTGGTCCGGCTCGCCCAGTCGCTGTCCCTCGGACTTCAACAGGGTCTTGGCCACCATCATGTACAGGGCGGCCGGCACCCCCTTGTCGGCGACATCGGCAATCAGGAAACAGAGATTGGTCTCGTTAATAAAAAAGAAATCGTAGAAGTCCCCACCGACCTCCTTGGCCGGATCCATGGAGGCATAGATGTCGAACTCGGGACGATCGGGAAAGGCCGGAAACAAACGGGGCAGCAGGCTGGCCTGGATATCGGTGGCCACCTTGAGCTCGCTCTGGATGCGCTCCTTGGCCGCAGTCGTTTCGGTCAGATTTTTGATGTATTCTTTCAGTGACTCCTTCATAACCTGAAAGTTATGGGTGAGCACGCCGACCTCATCGTTGGAACGGACCCGGGGCAGTTCCAGGTCAAAGTTTCCCGAAGCCAGCACCTGCGTTGCCGCAGCCAGCGATCGGAGCGGTTTGGTGATGGAGCCGGCAATGAAGGCAACCGCCGCAGTCAGAAGCAGGATGCCGACAAAACCCATCACCGCCATGGTCACGCTCAATTGGGTGATGTGGGCAAGCAGCTCTGCCTCGGGGAAGACCACTGCAAGCGTCCAGCCGGTCGCCCGGATCGGTGCGTAGTACATCCAGCTTCTGACACCGACCAGACTGGTGTAGAGCAGGAAACCGGTCTCCCCCCGGATCATCTTTCTACCGAGTTCCCGCAGGGAGGGGTCATGCCGCGCCTCGGCGATGCTGAAGAAGGTCTCGTTCATGACCGTGTCCTGCAACGGGTGAGCGAGCACCATACCGTTGCGGGAAAGCAGGGCAGCGTAGCCGGTCTTGAGAATTTTGACCGAGGAGATGAGTTCCGTCAACGAGTCGAGAGAAATGTCTGCGGTCACAATCCCTTTGAGTTGCTTGGTGCCGTCGGTTTCCCCGTAAAAGGGAACCGAACAGGTCGACATGGGAATATTGCCCGCCCCCTCATCGAAGTAGGGTTCGCTCCATTCGAGTTTGCCTAACTCCCGGGGAATCTGGTACCAATCCCAATACAGATACGGAACATACTGATACGAATTTTCCAGGCGGCTGAAGGCGATCTGGCCTTTTTCCCGGAAGTAATAGGGGGCATACAGGCGGGATGCGGCGTTGAAGGCATAGGGTTCAAAGGCCACGCCCGAGCCGTATATTTCGGGATTTTTTTCGACAGTGGTTCTGATCAGGGAGAGGAGTTCCGGCTCGGTATGGCTGCTGGTCTCAAGCGAGCTGGCTACCCCTGCCGTCACCTTGGCCACCGCCGCAAGTTCCGTCTCCACCCGATGTACCAGCGACATGGCGAGGTTGCGCGCGTTATTTTCCAGCTCATGTTCGAGGATGACGCGCGAGCGGTAATAGTTGTAGCCGAGCGTCACCGCAAAGATGAGCGAGCTGCAGAGCACAATCACCAGGATGAGCTTGACGACGATGCTATTTTTCCCCGGCATGGGACCTCCCGGTAAAGACGGTGTAGTCGGGATAACTGTGTACCAGGCCTTCTATGCACATGATGCAGCCAGCTGCCTCATACGCCTGCTGATTGAGCAGGCCGGGCGTTCCCTGGGAAGTGGCGGGCATGATGAGGTCCTGCATCCGGTCAAGCATCCATTTTTGGTGGATCCGGTTGGCAGGCACTTGCGCCTCGCGCATGTACCTGATCACGATGTCTAGCGCCTCGTCGGGATGTTCAAAGGCATAGCGCCATCCCGCAAGCGATGCCGTGACAAAGGCAGCCGCCAGGGCAGGGTCGTTCTCAACGGTTTTTTCCAGGGCGTACAGCCCGTCTTCAGGAAAATTCATCCCCTGCTCGTGGAGGAAAATGAGCTCCAATTCCTCCCGATTGACGCCTGAGTTGAGGAGCGTGTGGTACTCGTTGTACCACATGGCGGAAGTCACATCGATGCCCCCGCGCAGAAAGAGGTTCACTGTCTGCGACTGGGGCACTTCCTGGACCTTGATCCCCTGTTGAGCCAACAAGGCACGGGGTGGTATGGACAAGTCTCCTCCCCACATCCCCACCTTCCTACCGTTCATATCAGCAATGGTTTTGATGCCGCTGGACTTCCTGGAAATCAGCATCATCGACGATCTCTGGACGATTTGGGCCAGATTGATCAGGTTCATACCGGTGGCGCGATGCTGGAGTGCGGTCGTCAGCCAGAGCACGGCAAAGTCGGCCGTGCCCCTTTGCAGGGCTTGTACCGGAGACTGGCCCGGCCCCGCCTTGAGGATTGTCAGGTCGATACCATGCCGGGCATAGATCCCTTTTTCAAGCGCCACGTAATACCCGGCAAACTGCGCCTGGGGAGTCCACAACGGCATGAGGGTCGCCTTTTTCGGGGCAGCTTCTTCAGCAGCGGCGGGGGCGATGATGGCACAGAACAGCAGGAGCAGGATCATTACAGCGGCTTGAATCCTGCAGGATCGGCGCGGCAGTTTTTTTGAGTTTACCGTTCTTGCTGTCATCCCTGCGTACCCCTTCTGCACCAGCAGGCAGGTGGTGTTGAGACGGGGAAACGCGACAATCTTTCCATCGTTTGCATCCTTTTCATCGTTATCTCTTTTCAAAACGGTCAAAGCTCGCGGTCAGCTCCTGCAGCAACCGCTGCTTGACTTCATCGGCCGCAAAAGAAGTCCGGATGGAATTAAAGGCCATCTCCTTATATTCGTAATAGGTCACATCCGTTTGGGCGACCGCCACTTCACATTCGTTGATGATGTCGGTCTGGAATATCCCTTCGTCGTCCGTGGAGAGACTCACCGGCAGCCCTAGCCGCAAATAGGTCAAAAACGGGTGCTGGCCAATGTCCTTGACCGCTTTGAGCTTCCTATTGCTGGAGAGGTTGATTTCGACCGGAATATGCTTGTCGGCGGCATACTGCAAAGTCACTGGGTCCTCGACCAGGCGTACGCCATGACCGAGTCGTTCCGTTCCCAGCAGCAATGCGTCTCGCGGGTTGCGGATATCGCCCAGTTCACCCGCGTGCATCGTCCGATGGATCTTCGCCCCCTTGAGTTTGACCGCTGCCAGTACCGGACCGTAGACGGCCTGTCCGGTTTCAAGCGCGGGCGTATTGCCTTCATTGGCAAGAAGATCAATGCCCGTCACCAGCGGCGAGTTGATTTCTTTCAGCATTTTCAGCACCTTTGCGTTCTGGTTTGTCGGCGTATCGGTACGGAAATAGGCAATGTTGAAGCGTACGGTCAAACCATATTTTGCTTCGAGCAGATGGGCGAGTTCAAGGTACTTTGGCACTTCTTCAGGGCTCATGGAATCCGTAAATTCGACATAGACGACCCCCGCTCGAACCGCTCGTTGCGCAAAGTCTTCATAGGAGCTGACCAGGTTCTCCCAACTCCCCCCTACGGCTAAGCCCACGAACCGGAAGATCGCCTCGAATCGTTCAAAGGGATGCGCCCCCGCAGGCAGGGCCGAAAGTGTCACCAGCCGCTCGCGGTTATCGGGGGAAAGGGCGAGATACGACGTCTCGGCCGGGAGTCCTTTGAGCCATGCGATTTCAGCCGGATACAGGTAGGCCGGACCACTGGTATCGGCAAGGTTAAGGGCAAGGCTTGCCGCCGGAATGGTCGGATTGCTCCGTTCAACCAGTCTCTTGTAGGTCGTTTGATTCAAGCTCCCCCAGGGATGAACGTGGAGCATCCCCCCCTTGGGAACAGCTTCGCAAAATTCACGGATGTGTCGGGTTCCTTCCGCTGGGGGGAGAGCGCGCAGTGCCGCAAAATCAATAGCGGACAACCGGAGGGCCAACGCTCGACTTTGCGCAACTCGTTGTGCATGGCGGGACTTCAGTTCTGTCAGTTCCTTGGCAGATAATGCCTCATCGGGCGGCGGAGTGAGGATTTTTTCCCACTCCGTGCGTGCAATCAGGCGCTGTTCAAGGGGGAGGGACGTGTCCCGGTTGCGCTCGATAACCAGTTGCTGGGCATTTTCGTACCGTTGATAGTGACGCGCAAGTTTTTCATCAAGAGGGGACGAAGCCGTGCTGCCGCATGCAACAAGCAGCGAGAGGCAGATCAGGCTTATGAGGCCCTGCAGCATTCTCTTCATGTATCTGGTACTCCGTGTTGGGTTGAACATGCTCATCAGTAGCTTAGTGGCGGCCCCTAGGGTCTGTTCGCAAATAACTAGGACATCTTGCATCTCACCTTCGGGCCATTTTTGGCTGCGACTCAAGCACAAAATCCTCGACGTAGCATTGCTACGCCTGCGGTTTGGCGCTGGTCGCCACAACCAAATCTGACCCAAATCTGAGCGCAATTTTGTCCAAGTTATTTGTGAACAGGCCCTTAGCGTCAATGGCAGGGCAATCAACGGCAGCTTTGCAGATTTTCACCGACAGACCCCATGCTATCTGCATTGTTAAGCAGCCTTTGACTGTTTGGGTTTAGGGCAGCTCGGCTGTAATGATGTCGATGGCCTGACGTGGCAGGAATACCTTGTCCAGCTTTTCAGCGAGCACCACAACCCCCTCCAGTTCGATGGTTTTGGCGTTCACCAGCACCAGATTTTTGGCCAAGGGCAGCCGAGCTGTTGCTTCGCCCTTGCTGACGACCAAGACGGGATTGGTCACATCGCTCTTATCGATGGCGGTGGAAAAACCTGCCGCCTGAAAAGCTGCTGAAGCCTCAACAAAGAGGCGCTTGTTGATTTCCGGGAAGGTAAAGCCCAATTTGGCGGCGACATATTTGCCAATGTCGATATTTTCCCACAGGCCGCTGATACGCTCGGGGCCATAGGAAAACAAGTAGGGGTCGCCGCCGGTGTGTCCGTTGGTGGTCCAACCAACCCGGGCACGTTTGGACAGCAGAGGCGCCAGTATTTTTTGGAGAGGTGTGCCCTCGGGCAGTTTCTGGATTGAGACTATTTCGTCGGTGCTCAGATCGGTGATTCCCCATTGGTCGGCAAAGACGGCCCTGATATTGGCTTCGGTAGTATCCTTCTCGATGAGCTTGCCGAGTCCCTCACCGGTCAGCTTTGCCTTGCGCATCGGCACCACGACGAAATCGTCATCAGTGGTGGAATAATTGGGATCCGAACGGAAACCAATGGACAGGCCGCCGGTGGTATGGTCGGCGACGCTGATCACCAGGGTATTGCCGTCAGCCTTGGCAAAATCGAGGGCCGCTTTGATGGCCTTGTCGTAGGCGATCAGCTCGCTCACCACACCGGCCGGATCATTGGCGTGGGCGGCCCAGTCAACCTTGGATCCTTCAACAAACAGGAAGAAGCCCTTGTCCTTGCCCTTTGCGCTGCCAGCCAGGGTTTCCAAGGCCTTGGTGGTCATCTCAGCCAGTGACGGCTCGCCCGGTGCAAAGTTGGCGCGGTCGATATCGTAGGCCATGGCGTCTGGGGCAAACAGGCCAAAGATCTTTTGTCCCGAGGCTGCCAGCATCTGGTCTCTGTTGGTCACATAGGCATAGCCCTTGGTCTTGATTACCTCAACCAGGTTTTCATTGTCCTTGCGGACACCGGCGCCCACGCCCTTGGGCAGCAGATACTGTTCGCCACCGGAGAGCACCACGTCGAGGTTCTGATACACCTGTTGCTCGCCGATTTCGGTGTAATTGCTGCGGTCATGGGTGTGGGCGGTAAAGTCGGCAGGCGTGGCATGCTGCACATTGGACGTGGCCACGACGCCCGTGGCGCGGCCCGTCAGCCGGGCACCTTCAAGCACAGTGGCCAGAGGCACGTAGCGCATGGTGGGGTCAGATGCAACACCCGCAATGGTCACATTCCAGGGATTCACAGCTATCCCCTTGTCGGTTCCTTTCTGGCCCGTCGCATAACTGGTGGAACCTGGTGCTGAGTCGGTAATAATCGAATCGGCGCCGTAGGTCCGGATGGCGCCGCTCAGGATATCGTCGGAAGCAAGGCGCTCGCCCTTAACCCAGCGCGTCAAGGGCCAGGCTTCGTTGGCAGTACCGTCGCTCAGCAAAAAAATAACATTTTTAACCTGCCTGGCGTCAGTGTTCCCAGCGCCCTGAATCGCTGGATCGGCTGCATAGGCATTCAGCGACAAAGCGACGGTGGCCAGTGCCGCCAACATAATGATTTTTTTCATGGTTTCCTCTTTGTTATGGAGTCTGTTGTTGCTGCTTGTGTATCCGCATCATCATTCGCATGACTCTTGCAGTTTAGCCCAATACTAAATATCGATGAAGGATTGTTTGCGTCTGCGGGTATTAAATAGAAGCGAGCCTGTTACCAGGAGTGTCCTCATGTTCGTGCAGAGTTGACGCCTCTTTTCGTTATGTTCACACTGGGGTGGAGTTCGCGGTGGAGAACATCGAAAAGCCGCGTGCGGTGTGTAGGCAAACAGCAGACCTCCTGATCTTGGAACAAAGTACGACGACACCGGTTATCGAAACCTGAAGGTCTGCGGGTGCTTCCAGATCGATCTCTCTCGTGCGGTCGAGAGGACGGCAGGAATGGTGCCAGGATGCACCTTTATTACCAAAAGACCGACCGTTACTGTCATTGCGACCAAGGGGGAAATCTTTGCGTGCGGGAGGCGGCTGGTCTCTTTTTAAATCCGTTGCGGGAGTGACCCAACCGTGCTTTTCTGAGAATTTGCAGGAAGTTGTTTTATGGGTGCCAATCTGTAGTTCTGTCATTCAATTTGGGATGGCAATGAAACACGAGCGCGGCCTCTGCTGAGGACGACGACATCCTTGTTGCCCCTTACCATGTGTAGTTCAAGGACAGGTTCCCTTGCCATCCTCTCTCACCGTCAAAAACCTGTGCAATCTGACCCTGCAGGCTCAAGCTTTGGTGGAGTTTCACCTCTGTGCCGACAGCCAACACCGAGCTGTTTCGGTCTAATTCACTGATGGCCAGGTCCCCTGCCACACTGACCTCATTGCGACTGGAAAAATCGTGGATATAACTGAGCCTTGTCCATACACTGGATTTATTTTCAGGAGCATTACCGAGAGTTTTCCTCACTTCCACTCCAAAGCGTCCCCAGAAAGCGTCCCCCTGCTGCAATGAAACACGGGCGCCTAAATTGTCATTAAAATCGCTCTGCTCAATGATCGTATAGGAAAATTGCTGCTGCGGTTCAATGGTCCAGCCCTTTTGCAGCCGGAAAGAGATGCCGTTTTCAACGGTGAGCACCGCGATATTGCCGTCATACTCCTGGTCGAGTCCATAGCCCAACTCACCCGGGACCGTATTGTCGAAGCTGAGTCCGCCATACAAGAAGGAACAACTCCCGTACCAGGAACGAGGGCTCTCCGGACTGTCTATGTAGAGACCATAAAGGCCGCCAACCGTGGCCCTTGCATTGGTTTTCACATCGCTGGTTTCGTATTTTTGAGCGTTGGTTCCCTGTCCCAACATAACGCCCCAATACGACTTTGAATGATCCGCCGAGGTTCCACTGAGCATGCGCTGCCATCCGATACTCATGCCCGCAGTTTCGGAATTCACTGCGCTGCCATCAGTTTCGTTGTATTCCATATTGCCCCCGAAACCGCGCAGCCACAGCTCTCCCTCCCGGTCCTTGGCTGTCGCTGCACCTGCAAGCGAATGAGTGCCGATTGCATATCGCGTCTGGTCGAGGTGGGCGCCAAGGTCGGTGGCGATACTGCGGCCCACTTTCTGCGCACCTGTCACTGCACCGGAATAACTTTTGAGGTAGTCAGGAGCATAAAGCGCATAAACCAACCAATCCGTTGAGGCGCCCCGGTAATAATATTGATACGCGCCGCCGTTGCGATATTCCCCATTCCTTTCCATCGGTGCCGCAATCCCGCCAATCAGGGTGTATCCGGCCGGTACATCGATCACATAAATTCGCTGCAAATCGCTGCCCCACGCAGCCAAAATCGCCTGTTGGTCGCGACTTTCCTGTATTCCGCGATACTGGTCACCCCACCAACTTCCCAAGTAGCCCAACGCCTCCTTATAACCACTGTTCCCTCGGCGGTATAAGCGAAGGGTGGAATCGGTTGTCACCAGATCCAGTTTGGTATCAGTAACCCCGACCCGGCTGGTGAATGAATAAAAATTGGTATAGTCCGTGACTCCGGCGCCCGTCTGGAAAAAGCGGCGATTAATGCCTTCCTCCTCAAGAATGCTGATTTTGCGATCCAAACGGTCATCAGTCACCCCTTCGTAAACATTATATGCATCCAAACCCTCCCGATCGGTCTTGAAGGTTGGGTCGGATTGAATCTCTTGATCAATGTCAGCCAACGTCTCAGCCGACACCGAGCGGAGTGGCGCCAGGAGCATCATGGCTATTAAAAAACTTACCGAGAGGCGAAAGGTACAACACCTCAATCTCATATTGAAACTCCTCTGCAACCTGACTTTGACAGCTCCACCTGCGACGCTTTTTACATATTGTATCGGTCCAGGAAAATTTTTCGTCAAGGTATAATTGATGTTTCATACCCCCCTTCAAGGCAATGGGTCGCGGCTTCTGTGCTGTATGCGGCCAATATATCGCATATCTATTCACCTCGTGTGGGCCGTGATGCTTTGGGGGCGTTGGGTGGATAATTTCCCTGGAGGGAAAGTTTGGCCTCGGTCTTCTCGGGTGCGCAGAGAGATGATCAGCGGAAGCGTGGCGGCGGGTACCAAGGGGAGGAGAGCAAAAGAATTGGTGACCAGGAGGGGACAAATTTTTTATCAGAGGGCCATTCAACTGACCGGCATCCGAGGGGATGCCGGGAACGAAAAAAAGGAGTTACGCAATAGGTCACGTAACTCCTTGAGGAGATCGGAAGGGTGGTGCGTCGAACCAGGTAGTTTTACCACAGGCGACTAAATGGGGATCCGCATTACCTCCTGCATGATTTTTTGTGAGATGAAGTTGATCGTAGATTCGCCGATCGCTGAGAACATATTGTGTTACTGCTAGATCTGCTGCAAATCAGTGCCTACCGCCACGGTAGCCATACCCACGGTACCCATGCCCAGGATACCCGTATCCACGATAGCCGTACCCATAGTAGCCCACACCGAGATACAAATTCGGATAGAAAAATGGGCCATACGGATAATAGTAAGGCACATACCCATAATGGTTATACGAGTACGGATAATAATTGTACGGGTATGGATCGTTGTAGTAGTACGGCACGCAACCACTGCTGATCAGGAGCAGGGCAGCCGCAATAAAGAGTCGTAATCGCATATTGGACCTCCATTGGCAGGTCCCGAATACTAACCGGGCACCGGTGAAAGGCAGGGGGGGTGATTTATTTAAAAAAATATATTGTCGGTAGACGCAACTGACAATGTCTCTTATGAATTTCAAATGAATGAGATCCGAGCCCGGTCCTGTTGCGACACAGTGTGGAAGCCAATGGATTACATGCCTCCTGAGAGAGCAAGACGATGCACGTGCCAAAGTGCATCATGCTGGGCAGAATTTCGTTTCTGTAAGGATATGTTTGTACAACGCCCCCCAAAAAGGTGCCTTTCAGTCTTGAGGCGTCTTGATTTTTTTGACCGGCCCCCTGGTTGAGGCCCTAAAGATCTCGTTTCTGTCTCTCAGGGTTGTGTTGATGGTGAGCGCGTAACGGCCGTGGGGATGGATGTGCTGCCCGACCAGGGAAATATTCTGCTCTGTGGGGTGGTTTTCGCAGGCCAAACACTTCAGCGTGGAGTTGCTCCCTTGCTGCCCGAAGGAAGAGGGCCGCTTCTAAGCGCATCAAAACTGGTAGAACAGGCAAGCGGAGATCGAGGTCGTGAGCATCAGCTCTACACCGTAGTGTTTTTTGAAAAAATACTGATTGTAGATCTCCACTAGCGGGACAAGTGGAGAATTGGATGAAAAAGGCGCCTCCCCGTCTTCATATCCATAGAGAAGGCCGAGGCGATAACCAAACGTCATGTCCCAGTTGTTATTGAGTTTCGAGGTGGATAGGTTTCTTGCCAGGCCGGCTCCCCATGCTTGGTTGTAAAAGGAATTCTCAAAGGTGCAGATAAAAAAATCCTTATACTGAAGACCGACGAGCTTATTGTCCCATTGGCGAATTCTTCGGCTTTTTGCACCAAAGTGCAGGGTGGCCATCCCCAGTAAAAGCTGATCCTCCGTTGGTTGGCCTTTGAGAAATTCAAACAACGTTTTGTCGTGATCGAGGTTACTGCTCAACTCTTCTCCCCAGGCGGCATGAGCACTGAAAAGTACCATCAATCCGAAGAGGAGACAGCGGGCAGAGAGGAGAGTGTTACGGTAACATTTCATGCGAATTTTCCTTGTCAGCGCTATCTGGCCTCGCCAGACCCGCGAGATTGTCGGGAGTGGGTATAAAATATTAAAAAAGTAGACGGTCTATTTACGCGATTATTTCCATGGTCGGATTACGATAAAGGCATGATTCCTAGATAGAAATCGGTGATCAGTACAAGAAAAAAAGAAAGTCCAGGACCGGCGAGGACGGATACGTCTGATGTGAGGAAGGAGGGCTCGCCTTCTTTCACTTTTGGCAGCATTATAGGCCATTCTCTTGGAAAATTCTACCAGAACCGCCAGGCCGATCCTCTCTGGCCCTGCCTAAGCCTCCCACGTCCCGCACAGCCCTTCGACCTTCCCTAAAATCAAACCGGTTGTGCTGTCGGCAATTTCCAAGGCAGTTGTGACGGCGACCACGACCCAACCCTGGTGGTGCTCCAGTGACGACATCTCCGGTCAGCACGACCGTGGTCCCCATGGCTAAGGATTTTTTTTTGCCGATTCGAAATATAGGGCAGCAGCACGGCCAGGATGCAGGGAAAATTAGGACACGTTACTCACAGGCAGGACGGGAAGGAATTTTTGATTTCATCTGCCCGGCATCTGCCCGAACAATAGAAACAAAAAAAGGAGTTGCGCAGCATGCTGTGCAACTCCTTGAATGTACTGGTGCCGGAGGTCGGAATCGAACCGACATGGGGTTACCCCCGCTGGATTTTGAGTCCAGTGCGTCTACCAGTTTCACCACTCCGGCGTAAACGTGCTTCCTTTCTTACCGCACCGGGCTTTTCGCTGTCAAGGAGAAAGCAGGGGCAGTGCCTTCTCCGGGCAACAAGATTTGCCCGGATGGGTCGTTATTTCGTCCGGTTCTTCCAAGGGTTGGTCAGCGAAAAAACTTTCCAATTACGGGTGTTCATGGCAGAGTGGGGGCTCAAGAATGCAAAGGGTGCCCCTGTTTTGAAGGGAATACACTCTATTGGAGCTCTGTTGCCCCGGTGCCGCAGCGGGTTGCGACGACTTCCCCGGCGCTATCCTTGATTCCCCTGATTTCCTTGTCGCCTACCTGGCCCGTGGCCCCGGGATACTTCCTTGCGCCCGGCCCGGAAACCAACAAACTGCTTTTTAATTTCATCTGACCCCAGATTCTATGCCATGACCTCGACACCCACTTTGATCACGCCCCGCGCCGCTGCTGTCGAAGTACTTTGCCTCTGGGCCACCACCCATAACTCGATTGATCTCCTTTTCCATGCGGCCATTGAAGGCCAGGCCGATATCGACCGGGGCCTGGTCAAGACGCTCGTTTACGGGGTGCTGCGGCAAAAGGAGTACCTTGATGCCATCATCCGTAAATTCTCCAAACACCCGCTGGCCAAGATGAAGCCCCGCACCCTGATGACGCTGCGGATCGGCGTCTATCAGCTGCTCTTCCTGAGCCGTATTCCGGAATCGGCGGCGGTCAACGCCACGGTCAACACGCTCAAGGCTGCCGGTCAACCGGCCTGGCTGATCGGCTTTGCCAACGGCATCCTGCGCACCGTGGCCCGGAGCAGAACAACACTCCCGACCCCGGAGCAGATGGCCCAGGCCGAGCCGCCGATTCTCAACCATCCCGGCTGGCTGGTCGAGCGCTGGCGGACCCGATTCGGCATGGAGAAAACCCGAGCCCTCTGCGGCATCAACAACACCGAGCCGACGCTCACCCTGCGGATCAACAGTCGCCGCACCAGCCGTTCCGCCCTGCGCGCTCTCCTGGAGAAAACAGGCATCGGTGCCCACAACGGTCTCTATAGCCCGCTGGCACTGCGCATCGACACCTTTCCCGGTGGCATCGCTTCCCTGCCCGGATATGACCGGGGACACTTCCAGGTGCAGGACGAGGCGGCGCAGTTGGCCTCTTTACTTGTCGGCTCCCTTTCTGCAAAGAGTCGCGTCCTTGACGGCTGCGCCGGTTTGGGGGGCAAGACCAGCCATCTGGCCGAGCTGCTGCCTTCCGACGGGGCCCTTGTCGCCATCGAACCGGATGCGCGCAGATTTGCTTTTCTCCGGGAAAACCTGCGTCGGCTCGGTCACGGCGAACAGGTCACACCCGTGCGCACCGATCTGCAGCAGTATGCCGCCACCCGGCCGCAGCCGTTTGACGCCATCCTCATTGACGCCCCTTGCTCAGGCACCGGGGTTATCCGTCGGCAGCCCGACATCCGTTGGAATCGGCTGGTTGAGGATCTGGCCCGGTATCAGCAGACCCAGTTGCAGTTGCTCCGTACCGCCGCAGCCCTGCTCAAGCGGGGCGGTACTCTGGTCTATGCCACCTGCTCGCTGGAGCCCGAAGAAAATGAAGAGGTTATCCAGGGCTTTCTGGCGCAGCACCCCCAGTTTACGGTGCGCCCCGCCACAGCCCTGCTACCGGAGATGGCCCATCGCCTGGTGGATAGTGTCGGGTATTTTCATCCCAGTCCGGCCGACGGTCTCGACGGTTTTTTTGCGGCCTGCCTGATCGACGGCCGCAGCTTGTAGTTTTTTGCGACAATGTTTATATTCGAGGCCCAAAGTTCTTATCCCCCCCCAACCCTAAGGAGAAACCGTCAATGGCTGGAATTAAGTCGACAATGGATCTGGTCATGGAACGCGCCGCCCGCATGGGCATGGCCACCCCGGACGAGATGCAGCACGAGGAGAGCCTTAAAAAAGGCATGCAGGGTACCGCCGAATACCTCAACGGCACCAAGGCCTCTCTCACCGAAATTCTGGGCGAGTACGACACTGTGCAGCAGCCCGCCATCCGCAAGGGCATGCTCGCCTCGCTGATGCGCAATCTCTTTTTGCCCAGGGATGAGGACGGCACCAAACGGATTGGCCTGGCGGTCCAGGGAATTGTTGAGCTCAATCAGGACACGGGTGATATCGCCACGCTGTGCAAGGAATTGCAGACCATCACCTCCCAGTACGGCCAGCATCGCACCCAGTTGTATGAGCAGTTGAAGGAGCAGATGCGCATGCAGATCGAGCAGTTGCTGGCGCGCAAGGGGATGAAGACCGACGGCATGAAGATTGACCCGACCACCGAACCCCAGTTCAAGGAACAATGGACGCGGCTGGAAATGGACCTGGAGGCTCAGTACGGTCAGGCCCTGGAACAATTCAAAGCCCAGCTCAAAGAGTGGACCGGAGCCTGACCATGACCCAGCACGACCGGTTTGACCGGATTGTCGGCTTGCAGTCCATGCTGCGGCGGCGGAAAATCGATGCCCTGCTGGTCTCCCAGCCGGACAATCGCCGCTACCTGAGCGGCTACACCGCACCCGACCACGGCATCCTTGAGAGTTCAGGCTTTCTGCTCATCCCCGCCTCCAGCAATCCCTACCTGCTGACCGACTCCCGGTTCAGTCTGCAGGCCGAGGATGAAGCCTTCCTCTATCAGGTCGAACTGTACAGCAAGGGACTGCTGCCGTTCCTGGAAAAATTGACGGCCCGACTCGGCATCCGCACCCTGGGCTTTGAAAGCGAGTATCTGCTCCACTCGAGCTTCCTCAAACTCGCCACCATGGCGGAGAAGCGGGGTCTGGTGCTCAAGCCGCAGACCGGGCTCATTGAAACCATGCGCGAGGTGAAGAGCGAAGAGGAACTTGCCCTGCTGCGCAAATCGACCCTGCTGAACGAGAAGGTCTTTCAATCGGTGTTCAACACCATCGAACCCGGCATGACCGAACGGGAGATCGCCCTGGCCCTGGACCTGACCATGCGGGAGCTGGGTGCGGAAGGCCCGAGTTTCGACACCATCGTCGCCTTTGGCACCAACGCCGCCCGGCCGCATGCCGTGCCCACGGATCGCGAGCTGCAGGCGGGTGATCTGGTGCTGATCGACATGGGGCTGGTGTATAAGGGCTACTGTTCCGACATGACCCGGACCTTTGTTGCCGGCAAACCGGATGCGACCTTTCTCGAGCGGCACCGCCTGGTGCGCCGGGCCATGCTCGCCGGGATCGAGGCTATCCGGGCCGGGGTCACCGGCGCTGAGGTGGACCGGGCCGCGCGTCAGGTGATCATCGAGGGCGGCTATGGCGATCATTTTGGCCATGCCCTGGGTCACGGGGTGGGGCTGGCTGTCCATGAGGAGCCGCGTCTTTCGGCCCGCAATCGTAAACCGCTGCAGGCCGGCATGGTGGTGACCGTGGAACCGGGCATCTATCTGCCCGAGTGGGGCGGCATCCGCCTGGAGAACATGGTGATTGTCGGCGAGGACGGCTGTGAGGTCCTCAACCAGGACACCACCAGTCTCAATATTTGAGCCGCGCCAGCAATCGGCCCAACCTTTCAGCTTAAGGGAGTCGCATGTCCGATAAGTTTTTCGTCCTTGACACCAACGTACTGCTGCACAACAGCCAGGCGATCACCAGCTTTGTCGACAATACGGTTATCCTGCCGATGACGGTGATCGAGGAGCTGGATAAATTCAAGAAAAACAACGACGAGCTGGGCCGCAACGCCCGTCATGTCATCCGGACGCTTGACGGTCTGCGCGTCCAGGGCAGCCTGGGTAAGGGGGTGCGTACCGAAGGTGGCGGCATTGTCCGGATCACCATGGAAAAGGAGGAGGCCAACGGGACCTGCATTGATCTCAACATCCCTGACAACCGCATCATCGCCACCGCCTACAACCTCCTCAAACAGGGCAAGCGGGTTATCTTTGTTTCCAAGGACATCAACGCCCGCCTCAAGGCCGATGCCATGGGGATCGAGGTGGCTGATTTTGAAAAGGAAAAGGCTGATTTCGACCAATTGTACACCGGCTGGCGTCGTCTGGAGGTGGAGGCGGCAACCATCAGCCAGTTGCATCAGGGAAAAGGGCTGCGGCTCGACAATGAGGAGTTCCTGCCCAACGAGTTTCTTCTTCTGGTCGATGTGGCCAACGAAAAACATACCAGTATCGGCCGGGCCGTGGATGCTCACCAGCTGAAACCGCTCAACCCTGCCTATGACAATGCCTGGGGCCTCCACCCCCGCAGCATGGAGCAGCGAGCCGCGCTGGAACTGCTGATGGACCCGGAGGTCGCCCTGGTGTCGCTGGTCGGCCAGGCCGGAACGGGCAAGACGCTGCTGGCCCTGGCCGCGGGCCTGGCCAATACGTTGAAAGGCAGCCGCTACGAAAAACTGCTCGTTTCCCGGCCGGTGATTCCGCTGGGGCGCGATATCGGCTACCTGCCCGGCACCAAGGATGACAAAATGAAGCTGTGGATGCAGCCGATTTTCGACAATCTTTCCTACCTGATGGGGGTGGCCAGCGGCGGCAAACAGGACGCCTCCACCGAGTTGGGCATCAATCGGCTTATCCGGGAGGAGCAGATCGAACTTGAAGCGCTGACCTACATCCGGGGACGCTCCATCTCCCATCAGTATGTGATCATCGACGAGGCCCAAAACCTGACCCCGCACGAGGTCAAGACCATTGTCAGTCGGGCCGGTGAAGGCACCAAGATGGTCCTGACCGGCGATCCCGAACAGATCGACAACCCCTATCTCGATGCCAGCAGCAACGGCCTCACCTACACGGTGGAACGGCTCAAGGGGCAAGAATCCTGCGGTCATATCACCCTCAGCCGTTCCGAGCGCAGCCATCTGGCCTCGCTGGCGGCCGAATATCTCTAAAATACACTCTACTTCGCCTGGCCATTCGTTGCGCCTCCTGTCATGGCGACCACAGGGGAAAATCTCACGATCCCTCGCATTTGCTTGGGATGACAAGGGTCGCGAACTGTGACCGGATGGAAAGAGACCACATGGAAAAAGAAGGAAAATCAGCATGCGACAGTATGTGATCGACGAAATTTCATTTTTGGAACGCGATAACCTCGACAGTTATCTCAAGCGGACCCTGAAACCGGGCTGGATCGAAGGCGTTTATTTCCTCGGCGTGCCCCCGGATCTGCTGGGTTTGGAGCAGCAGGGGCACGAGGAATGCGGCCCCTTCTATTTCACCGTGATTCTGGAACAGCAATCGCTGCGCTTCGAGCTCTTGGTCCGCAGTGCCAGCAATATGCACTGCACCTGCATCGCCCAGGCCACCCCGGCCCAGCGCCAATTTGTCCTTGAGTTTGCCGATCGCATGCTCAAAGAGGAGATGATCCGGGCATGAGCACCGTACCCATTCCCCTGGAAGACCGTATTATTTTTGCCCTGGATCTGGCCGATCCCCGCGCAGCCCTGGCCTTGGTGGACCGGCTGGCCGGACGGATCTGTTTTTTCAAGGTCGGGCTGCAGCTGTTTTTTGCCGGCGGCTGGCCGGTGGTCGAGTATATCGTCAGCCGCGGCTGTAAGGTGATGCTGGATCTCAAACTCTACGATATCCCGGCCACGGTGCAGCTGGCGGTCAGGCAGTTCGCCGACCGCGGTATCACCCTGACCACGGTCCATGGCTACGGGCCAGTGGTGGAGGCGGCTCTGGCCGCTGACACCGGCATCGGGATCCTGGCGGTCACCGTGCTCACCAGTTTTGGTGCGGAGCAGGTGGCCGAGTTGCAGTACCAGGGCACGGTCGATGATCTGGTCCTGCAGCGGGCTGAAACCGTGTTGCGGCTCGGCTGCCACGGGGTGGTCTGCTCGGCCCGGGAGGCTTCGCTCCTCCGGCAACGGCTGGGGCAAAATTTCACCATGGTCACCCCCGGTATCCGTCCCGCCGGGGCTGATCTCAACGACCAGCAGCGGGTGGCCACGCCGGGCCGGGCCATTGCCGACGGTGCCGATTATCTGGTCATCGGCCGCCCCATCCGCGACGCTGTTGATCCCGACGCCTGTATCGCCGCCATTCAGCGGGAGATCGCCGCAGCACTGGTCTGATTTGCATAACAGAGGAGCCTTCCCATGTTGATTGATCTCTTACGCGCACGCCGCAGCATTCGCCGTTTCAAGGAACAACCGGTGGAACAGGAAAAACTGGACCTGCTGCTGGAGGCGGCGCTGCGTTCGCCTTCCTCCAAGGGCAACAATCCCTGGGAGTTCATCGTGGTCACCGATCGCCAGCAGCTGGAGAAGCTGTCGGTTGCCAAGGCCCACGGCGCCACCTTTTTAAACAAGGCTCCCCTGGCGATTGTGGTCTGCGCTGATCCAGCCAAGAGCGATGTCTGGGTGGAAGATGCCGCCATTGCCGCCACCCTGCTGCATCTCCAGGCCACCGACCTCGGCCTGGGCAGCTGCTGGGTGCAGATTCGGCTGCGGCAGCGTGAGGACTTGACCAGCTCGCAGCACTATCTCGCTGATCTCCTCGGCCTGCCCGAGGGGCTGATGGTGCTGGCGATTGTCGGCATCGGTTACCCGGTGGAGAGCAAGAGCGGCCATCCCCAATCCTCGCTCTGCACCAATCAGGTCAGCTACGGGCAGTTCGGCCGACGGAGTTGACCACGGGCTTTTAACCCTATAATGAACCCCAAAGAGGAGGCGCTCAATGATAACCGGGCAGGAACTTGACAAAGGAATGCGGACCTTGAAAAGTATTTGGGTCGCCCTGTTTGTGTCACTGATTCTCTACGTGTTCTCCGTGCCCCTGATAATTGCGCAATCTCAAGTGATCCTGTCGCAGACGGCCTACGGCACCCTGAGGATGACCCTCTATGGGGTTGCCGTTGTCACCCTGGCGGCAACCTGGTATGTCCGTACATTATTGCTTTTGTCCGGACAGGCCCCAGCGCCGCAGGCCAAAACCAGTCCCCCGCATCCGGCCATCGGCCGCTACACCACGATCATGATCCTGGCCCTCGGAATGTCCGAAACGATCGGGGTCTACGGTCTCATCCTCTTTATCCTCGGGAACAACAAGACCGATCTCTACCTGTTGACAGCTCTTTCTGCTGCAGCCATGACCCTGTATTTTCCCCGAAAAGAAGAAATCGTCCGCCTCGCCGACAAGTTTTCCGCACCGAGTTGATGCAGCCCTGACGCGGATTGCACCAAGATACCAACCGCCTCCCCGCAGAGATTTCTTCCCTCTGCTCCCCATGACCGCACCCGCACCTCGCAGCTGACAAGGCCCTCCTCTGGCAATTTTCAGCATCCTGCCTCCGTTTGGTGAGGCAGATTTCCTGGAAAACTCTTGTCTGGCAATCATTCTCGAGCATTTCTGCCCCTGCTCCCTGATATTGTTTGTTTTATGACAAAAATGAAGAAATTGTCTATAAGGGAAAACTCGTATTTACGCGATCAACGAGCCAAGAAGTGCACTCCCAGGATCAACCGGGTCCGGCAGATGGGGCAGCAAGGCCATGGCCACCCTCTGCGCGGAGCAGGGGAACGAGCAAAGAAAGGCGTTCCTCCCGAGTGAAATTCCTATTTTTGTTGAAAAATTTGCTGTTTTAGTGTCCATTTTTTAGATCAGCAAACATTGAAAATTTGCCCTCTAACGCATGCCCCAGGCATCTTGCATACCAGAGAGGAGAGATATGACCGGCTCTAAAAAAGATCTTCGCAAGCACAAAACGAGGACACCGGCTGAGCGGCCGCCCCAGGAATTTCCGGTTGTCGGCATCGGTGCTTCCGCCGGGGGCCTGGCAGCCTTTGAAGCTTTTTTTTCCGGTCTGCCCGCAAACACCGATCCCGGTATGGCCTTTGTCCTGGTGCAGCATCTCGCCCCGGACCATAAAAGCATCCTCACCGATCTCATCCGTCGTTACACCCGCATGGAGGTCTTCGAGGTCGAGGACGGCATGGTCGTCAAACCCAACTGCGCCTATATTATCCCGCCCAATCGCGACATGGCCCTGCTCAACGGGATGCTCCAGTTGATCGAACCCGCTGCCCCGCGCGGCCAGCGTCTCCCCATTGACTATTTCTTTCGCTCCTTGGCCCAGGACCGGCACGAACGGGCGATTTGCATCGTGCTTTCGGGCACCGGCAGCGATGGTACCCTGGGCGTTCGGGCGGTCAAGGGCGAGGGCGGCTTGGTCATGGTCCAAACCCCTGAGTCCACCGAGTACGACGGCATGCCGCGCAGCGCCTTGGCCACCGGGCTTGTGGATTACCAGCTGCCCCCCGCTGAAATGCCCGCTGCAATCATGGCCTATGTGGCCCATGCCTTTGGCAAGCTTTCCCCGTCCCTCGTTTCCCCGCCGCGCAAGGAGGAGAATATCCTCCAAAAGGTTTTTATTCTGCTCCGCGCCCAGACCGGCCACGATTTTTCCCAATACAAGCCCAGCACCATTCAGCGTCGCATCGAACGACGCATGGCGCTCCATCAGATCGCAACGATGGATGGCTATATTAAGTTGATGCAGCAGATGCCGGCCGAGGTTGAGGCGCTCTTCCGTGACCTGCTGATCGGCGTCACCAGTTTCTTCCGCGATTCCGAGGCCTTCAAGGTGGTCGAGGAACAGATCATTCCCCAACTTTTTATTGGAAAGCCCGTGGGTTCGGTGATCCGCGTCTGGGTTCCCGGCTGTTCCATCGGTGAAGAAGCCTATTCCCTTGCCATCCTCCTTCAGGAGCACCTCGATGTCCTGAAACAGGGGTTCAAGGTGCAGGTCTTTGCCACCGATATTGACATCCGGGCCGTGGCCACGGCCCGGGCCGGTATCTATCCGGCCAGCATCGCCGCCGACATCTCACCGGAGCGCCTGGCACGCTTCTTCACCAGCGAGACCGACAACAACTGCTGCCGGATTCACAAAGGCATCCGCGACATGCTCATCTTTTCCGAGCAGGATGTGATCAAAGACCCGCCTTTTTCCAAGATCGACCTGATCAGCTGCCGCAACCTTTTGATTTATATGGGGGGGGAATTACAGAAGAAGCTCATTCTCCTTTTCCATTATGCGTTAAACCCCCGCGGATTTTTGTTTCTGGGCACCTCGGAGACAGTGGGGGATTTGAGCGATCTGTTTGCCGTGCTGGATCGCAAATCCAAGGTGTATCAGCGCAGGGAAGATGTGCACAGTGCCCAGCGCGCGGCCTTGAGCCGTTTTCTGCCCTCCATGACCATGATGACGGACCGGGACATCTTTCCGCCGCTCACTGTCGTTAAGGGGGCGACGGGTAAACTGCCGCTTCGCGACCTGACCCAGCAGGCGCTCTTGCAGCTGATTGCCCCGGCTGCGGTACTTGTCAATCGATTAGGCGACATCCTCTACCTGCACGGCCGCACCGGGATGTACCTGGAACCGGCACCGGGTGAGGCCGGCATCAATAACATTCTCAAGATGGCCCGGGAAGGATTGCGGCGCGACTTGACCACGGCCCTGCACAAGGCCTCCGTGGACAAGGAGATCGTGCATCGGTTCGGACTGCGGGTAAAAACTAATGGCGATTTCACCAGGGTCAACCTCGTGGTCAGCCCAGTGGCCACGGGCCCGACGCTGGCGGCCGAGGGGTTTTTGTTTCTGGTTGTCCTTCAGGAAGCATTGCCTTCTGCCCCCGAGCAGGCGCAGGCGGGTGCCGTGGAGAGCATCCCCGCAGGCGCTGATGCGGAAGTTGACGTTCGTATTGAAGCACTGCGGCAGGAATTGCGGGCCAAGGAGGAGTACCTCCAGACCGCCAATGAGGAGCTGGAGACCTCCAACGAAGAGCTCAAATCCTCGAACGAGGAGATGCAATCGGTCAACGAAGAGCTCCAGTCCACCAATGAGGAACTGGAAACCTCCAAAGAGGAATTGCAGTCGGTCAACGAGGAGCTGGCCACGGTCAACACCGAGCTGCAAGCCAAGGTGATCGATCTCTCCCAGGTCAACAACGATATGAATAACCTGCTGGCCGGTACCGGCATCGGCACGGTCTTTATTGATCATCAACTGCGCATCCTCCGCTTTACCCCGGCCGCCACCCGGATCATCAACCTGATCGCCAGTGACGTTGGGCGTCCGGTGGGGCATCTTGCCTCCAATCTGGTGGGCTACGACCGCCTCTTGGCAGACGCGCAGGAGGTACTCAATACCCTGATTCCCTTTGATCGCGAAGTGGAGAGCCTTGACGGCAGATGGTACACCATGCGCATCCAGCCCTACCGCACCCTGGATAATGTCATCGAGGGCGCGGTCATCACTTTTGTGGACATCACGGAGTTGAAAGATGCGCAGGTGTCACTGCTCCGTCTGGCCGTGGTGGTGCGTGACGCCCACGATCCCGTCACCGTGTATGACCTGGAGGGCCGGATTTTGGCGTGGAATCCCGCCGCGACGCGCGTGTACGGCTGGAGCGAGGCCGAGGCCCTCACCATGAATATTTGTGATACTATTGACCCGGACCAGCGCGCGCGAGCCAAGCTCAGGATGGAGCAGCTGGGCCGGGGTGAAATCCTGGAACCGTTTCGCAGCCAACGACTCGCCAAGGAGGGCAGGGTCGTTGCAGTGAGGATAACCGCCACGGCCCTGGTGAATGAGAACGGCAAGATCTATGCGATATCAACCACGGAACAGGTGGAAGGAATCAATGGTCACGGTCCCGGAAAGGGCTGAACACTGCTGTCTGATTAGGCGGTTGGGCAGGTTTGGCAGGACGGACGCTGCCGACGCTGACGTTTTTTTGCCCTTTTATCAAGATTTCTTGAGATGAGGATCTCACGATGAGCGACACGGACAAATCCACGGCGTCAACCCTTCCAACGGTGGAGAGCTGCGGTCTGTTGCCTGCGGAGGTTGCCCTGCGCAGGCGGGCCGAAGAGATCGTCGACGGGCAATCGACGCTGTCGTTGACCGCGATCAAGGCCATGCCGCCGGAAGAGATCCAGCGGATGCTCCATGAACTGGAAGTGCATCGGATTGAGCTGGCCATGCAGAACGAGGAACTGTACTCGGCGCATTTGCAACTTGATGCCGAGCGGTCGCGCTATGCGCATCTCTACGATCTGGCCCCAGTGGGCTATTGCACCCTTAACGAACAGAATCTGATCCTGGAGGCCAACTTCACCGTCGCCAGTCTGCTGGGCGTGGCCCCGGGATTCCTGCGCAGGCAGCCGTTCACCCGGTTCATCCTCAGTCAGGACCAGGACCTCTATTACCTGCACAGAAAAAAGCTCTTGAAGAGCACGGAACCGCAGGCCTGCGAACTGCGGATGCTTCAGGACAGCGGCGCGCACTTTTGGGTCCGTCTGGTCTCAACAAGGGTGGTCAACGATGACGGCACTCACGAGTGCTGTGTAGTCCTGAACGACATCACCGAACGCAAGCAGGCCGAGGAAAAACGGGTGCGTCTGCAGGCGCAGCTGATGCAGGCCCAGAAAATGGAATCCATCGGGCGGCTGGCAGGGGGCGTGGCGCATGACTTCAACAACATGCTGGGCGTTATCTTGGGCATAGCGGAGATGGCTGGGGAAAACCTGGAGCCCACTTCGCCGCTGTGCGAGGATCTCCACGAGATCAGCAAGGCGGCCTTACGTTCCGTGGAACTCACCCGGCAGTTGCTCGCCTTTGCCCGCAAGCAGATCGTTGCGCCGCAGGTCCTTGACATCAACGACACGGTGGAGGGTTTGCTCAAGATGCTGCGGCGTCTCATCCGCGAAGATATCCAGCTGGCCTGGCTGCCGGGTACGAATCTGTGGCCGGTGAGCATCGATCCCACCCAGGTGGATCAAATTCTTGCCAATCTCTGTGTCAATGCCCGCGATGCTGCCATTCACGGAACCGGGAAGATCACCATCGAAACCAGCAACGTCACCTTGGATGCGGCCGATTGCGCCGATTGCGCCGATCATCCCGATGTTCTCCCCGGGGAGTATATCCTGCTGACCGTGGGCGATGACGGATGCGGCATGGATCCCGCAACCCTTGCGCTGATTTTTGAACCGTTTTTCACCACCAAGGAGGTGGGCGTGGGAACCGGACTCGGCCTGTCCATGGTGTATGGTATTGTCAGGCAGAACAAGGGCTTTATCACGGTGTCCAGTGCACCCGAGCAGGGCGCAACCTTCAGGATCCATCTGCCGCGACATGGGGGGACGATGACGACCCACAGCCGGGAGGAGGAGGGCAGGACCTTGCTCCACGCGTCCAAGACCATTCTCCTGGTTGAAGATGAAGAATCGTTCCTCCTCTTAAATAAACGGATATTGGAAAGCCTCGGCTGTACCGTTATCGCCGCCGCCGCTCCCGATGAAGCCCTTCGTCTCGCCCGGGAATACCCGGGCACCATTGATCTTTTATTGACCGATGTGATCATGCCGGGAATAAACGGCCGCGATCTGGCTGTTCGGCTCCAACAGCTCTACCCGCCCATGAAGCAGCTGTTTATGTCCGGATACACCTCTGATGTCATCGCCCATCACGGTGCTTTGGACCAAGGCGTCTGTTTTCTCCAAAAGCCTTTTTTAAAAAGGGATCTCGTGGCAAAGATCAATGAGGTTTTTCTTTAAGGCAACACTGACAGCTGGGGGTCCCCTCGTGACCCGCAAGGATACGGAATTTATGCAAACTGCCGAAATGCGACGCCGGGCCGAAGAGCTGGCCCTGAAAGAAGCACTGCCCTTGGAAGACATCGCGATGCGTTCGCGCCAAGAAATCGAGAAGACCTTCCACGAATTACGGGTGCACCAGATTCAGCTGGAGATGCAGAATGAGGAGCTGCGCCGGGCGCATGCCGAATTGGATGTCACCCGGGCACGTTATTTCGATCTCTACGATCTGGCCCCTGTGGGGTATCTCACCCTCTCCGAGCAAGGGCTGATCCTGGAGGCTAATCTTGCTGCCGCGACCCTGCTGGGTATGTGCCGGGTAACTTTGACCAATCTGCCGTTCTCACGCTTCATTCTCAGGGACGATCAAGACGCCTACTACCTGCACCGTAACCAGGAATGCGACAGCCGTGCGCCCCAGATGTGCGAACTGCGGATGGTTCAACAGGATGGCACCGTATTCTGGGCGCATCTGGTGCTCACTGCCGGGGAGCAGATTGAGGGCGCACCGGTGTGCCGGGTGGTGCTGAGTGACATCACCGCACACCACCAGGTGGAAGAGTCCTTGCGGGAGAGCGAGGTCCGTTTCCGCCATCTGTTGCAAGATGTGCAAGGCGTAGCGGTGCAGGGGTATGGGCTGGACGGCACAACACAGTACTGGAACCATGCCTCCGAGCAGCTCTATGGATACAGCGTCCGCGAAGCATTGGGGCGCAATCTGGTGGATTTGATCATCCCTGCGGAGATGCGGGGTGAGGTCGAACAGGCAAGGCGGCAGATGATGGCGACCGGGCAACCCCTTCCAGCCTCGGAACTCCTGTTGATGCGCAAAGATGGGTCGCGCGTCCCGGTTTTTTCGAACCATGCCATCGTTCAGGTTCCGGGGAAAGAGCGGGAATTATTCTGCATCGACATTGATCTTACCGAACGCAAACGTGCCGAGGAGGAGCTCCTGGAGAGCGAAGAGCGGTATCGCCGCTTGTTTGAATCGGCCTCTGACGGGGTTTTGCTGGTCGACACCGACACTGCCCAGGTGATTCAAGCCAACCAAAGGGCCGTGGAGCTCTATGGCTACGACCAGGAGGAGCTCCTTACCAAGAAGATCACCGATCTCTCGGCAGAACCTCTGGAAACCCTGCAGCGTATCTATGAAGCTCGGCAGGTTCCCGATACGGTCATCACTATTCCCCAGCGGCTCCATCGTAAAAAGGACGGCACCGTCTTCCCCCTCGAAATAACGGCGCGGACAGTCCCGCTGGGAAATCAACGGGTCCTGCTCATCGCTGGCCGCGACATCACCCAGCGCAGGCAGGCCGAGGAGGCGCTGCAAAAGAGTGAAGCACTGTTCCGGCTCCTGATCAGCAACCTCAATGACGGCTTTTTTGTCATCGACGGTCATGGGTTGCTGACCTTTGGCAACGAGGCGCTTGGCAGAATTCTTGGATGTAGCTCGCCTGATGAATTTCTCGGTAAACATATTTTCCACTTCACGGCGCCTGCGGCCAGGGAGAGGGCTGCGCAGCTCTTCTCCACGGCTCTTGCAGGCGGCACGATTCCCGCCGTTGTCGAGATTCCCATACTGAGAAAAGACGGGGATGTGGTGCAAGCCGAGATCAAAGCGACCTTTATTTTCCGTGACGATGGCACCGTCAGGGGCCAGGGGCTCGTCATTGATATTAATGAGCGTAAGCAGATGGAGGAAGCGCTCCACCAAAGTGAGCAGCGCCGCACCGAGGTACAGGCGGCTGCCAATGCCCAGCTCAGGGAACAGGCCGACAGCCTGACCTCCATCTATGACGCCTTGGACAGCATTGGCTTGATTGTCTGTGACCTGGAGGAAGATGATGGCCGCATTAAAATTTTCAACACCGGGGCGGAAAAGCTGTTCGGCTATCGGCAGGAGGAGGCGGTCGGCAAATCGATAGATCTTATCTATTCGCCAGACCTTGTGGATAGGATACCGGCAAGAGTCGAGACGTTCAGAAAAGGAAAATCGATGCAATCTTTTGATATGACCCTCAAACGAAAATCAGGCGAGTGCTTCCCCGCCGTTATTTCCGTGCATCCCTTTGACCCCCATGAGGGGCGATTCAGAAAAGTGGTGGGCGTGTTTCGTGATATTTCCGAACTGATGTCGGCGCAGGAGCAACTGAAAGCCGCCAATGTCGAGCTGGAAAGACGGGTGGAGCAACGCACCCGCGAGCTCCAGGAAACCCAGGCGCAGTATCTCCATGCGGAAAAGCTCTCGGCCATCGGCAAGCTCTCGGCGTCCATCGCCCATGAATTCAACAACCCTTTGCAGGGTATTCTCTCTATCCTCAAAGGTCTGAGAAAAAGAGCGATCCTGGAAGAAGAAGACAGGGCCTTGCTGGAGGCGGCCATTGGTGAAAGTGATCGGATCAAGGATTTGATCCGCAGTCTTCAGGAGTTTAATCGCCCTTCCTCCGGCAAGAAAATTTCGCTGGATGTGCACAAAACCCTCAACGCTATGCTCCTGCTGCACAAGAGTGATTTCAAGGGAAAACGGATTTCGGTGGATCTCAATTATGCCGAGTGCCTGCCGCAGGTCCAGGCCGTTCCTGATCAGATCAAACAGGTTTTTCTTAATTTGCTGACTAATGCAGCGGATGCCTGCCAGCAACCCGGCGGGGTGATCACGGTCAGTACCTGGCAGGAGAGCGACCGGGTGGCGGTGGCGATCAAGGATACCGGTATAGGTATCCCCCCTGAGGAGATGGATCTCATCTTTCAGCCCTTCTTCACCACCAAGCCCGCAGTCAAGGGAACCGGTCTGGGCTTGTCGGTCAGCTATGGTATTGTCAAACACCATCATGGTGAGATCCGGGTCGAGAGCAGTCCGGGTGCAGGCGCCACCTTCACCGTGTTGCTGCCTGTCGCGGTGGGGGGGCTGAAGGATAAGGATACCTTTTTTTCCCGTTAGTTTTCACCTGGGTCTTTGTGCAGAGGGGCGCGCTCTGCATCCTTTTACCGGTTGGGCCAAACGAAAGGGTGCGGGGAAGGATCCTGTCTGCTAAACTTGTCATTTGATCCGTCGTCATGGAGAAATGGTACGAGTCCGTACCTTTGTTCGGGATGATTAAGGTGCAGATTGTGGTCACACAAAGATGCAAGGGTGCGCACAGTGCACCCTCCAGAAGAGAGGGAGAGTCCTGGATGCAATGGCGAAGAGCATGCATTTTCTGACTCGCCGGACCTGGCGGTAACCAGAGAGGAGGAAATCCGAATGGAGCAGGCAATCATGGCTGAGATATCCATTTTGTTTGTCGATGACGAGGAGGTTATTCGGCAATCCTTTGCCCGTGAACTCCGCGTCGAGCATTTCGCGGTCACCGCCGTCGGCAGCGGTAGCGAAGCAATCACTGCCTTGGAGAATGGGCGGTACGATCTGGTGATCACCGATCTGATGATGCCCGGCATTGATGGTTTTGGTGTGCTCAAGGCGGTGAAGAAGATAGCCCCGCTCACCAGCGTTATCATCCTCACCGGCTACGGCGACATGCGTTCGGCCATTGATGCCCTGCGTCTTGGCGCCGACGACTTCACGCTGAAGCCCTGCGAGATCGAGGAACTCGTTTTCCGGATCCGGCGCTGCCTTGACAAGCAAAGTCTGCTGAAAACGCTGGCCGCGCAGAATCAGCAGCTGGAAGACGAACTTGTCAACCGCCGCCTGATTGAAGAACAGTTGCAACAGGCGCAGGCCGATCTCGAAGAGCGGGTCCGGGCGCGCACCTCCGAACTGTACGAATCCAATATCGCCTTGACGGTCCTGCTCAAAAAACGAGAGCAAGACCGGGGTATCATGGCGGAGCAGGTGGTTTCCAACACCGTCAATCTGGTTGAGCCGTTCCTGGATCGACTCGCTGAAAGCGGATTGACCGAGTCGCAACGGGTGCTGGTTGAAATTCTCCGGGCCAACATCGACGAACTGACCTCGCCCTTTGTGAAAAATTTTTCCAACAAGCTGATCCGGCTGACTCCCGCTGAAATCCAGGTCGCCAATCTGGTCAAGCTGGGCAAGAGGACCAAGGAAATCGCCGCGATCATGCATCTCTCGCCGGGCACGATCAGTATTCATCGAAAAAACATCCGAAAAAAATTGGAACTGACCCACCAGAAAACCAACCTCCAGACCATGCTCTCGATTAATGCCTCTTGAGTTGATGCGCTGATATTTTCTTCTTTACATCGCCCCGCTCGTCCCTCGTCCCTCGTCCCTCGTTAGGCCTGCATCAATACCTTCGGTTGGCGCCGGGGCCGAGCCGGTTGCGCCCTGGACGCCGCCCTTGCGGGATAGTCAGTTATCGATAGGGTAGATCATCTATCCATTTTATCTCGCTTCTTGCCCCATTGTCATTCTTCTTCCATCTGGTCATAGTTCCTGCATCTTTCCTTGTCTCCCCGCGCCTGCTTTTTTGGAGGCGGCTCTTTCCTGCTGGAGGTTGGTATGCACTTGCTCCCCATCACAAAGAACGTGGCCGCGATGCCGGTTCAACCGAATTTGCTCGATTATGAGCGGACCTGCGCCGGTTTTTCCTGGGATGCGGTGCGCGCTGAAATGAACGGACTCCCGGAAGGTCGCGGCTTGAATATCGCCCATGAATCAGTAGATCGGCATGCCGACGGACCCCGGCGCGATCGCGTCGCCATCCGTTGTCTGAGCAAGGAGGGCGCCATCGTTGATCTTACCTATGGCGGTCTCAAGGAGGGCAGCAATCGTTTTGCCAACCTGATGGACGAACTGGGCGTGAGCAAGGGCGAGCGGGTGTTCTGGCTCGGCGGGCGTATACCGGAACTCTACCCGATGTTCTTTGGCACCCTGAAAAATCGCAGCGTTTTTTGCCCCCTTTTTTCCGGCTTTGGTCCGGAGCCGATCTTCCAGCGCCTGGAACGGGGCAATGCCAAAGTGTTGGTCACCACCGTGCGGCAATACAGCAAAAAAGTGCTTGCTCTGCTCCATCGGCTGCCGGAACTCGACTATGTGCTGCTCGTTGATGTGGAACGCGACGTCGATGAGCGGGTTTTGTCGTTGCCGAGGTTGTTGGAGGATATGTCCAGCACCTTCACCATCCCGTCGACCGATCCCGAAGATGCGGCCATCCTCCATTTCACCAGCGGCACCACCGGTATGGCCAAGGGCGCGGTCCATGTGCATGATGCCGTGCATACCCATTTCATCACCGGCAGGTATGTGCTCGACCTGCATCCCGATGATATATTCTGGTGTACCGCCGATCCGGGTTGGGTGACCGGCACTTCCTACGGCATCATCGCTCCCTTGCTCCATGGCGTTACCAGTGTTGTCGATGAAGCGGATTTTGACTCGGAACGGTGGTACCGCATCCTTGAAGAACAGCGGGTGACCGTCTGGTATACGGCCCCCACCGAGATCAGAATGCTGATGCGTGCCCCGCTGGAACAGCGGCAACGCCACGACCTCTCGGCCCTGCGGCTTGTGCACAGTGTCGGCGAACCGCTCAATCCCGAGGCCATCCTCTGGGCGCAGCGGGTTTTGGGGATACCGATCCATGATAACTGGTGGCAGACGGAAACCGGCGGCATCATGATTGCCAACTATGCGGCTCTAGAAATACGGCCTGGTTCCATGGGACGTCCGTTGCCGGGGATCGAGGCCGCCATTGTCAAACGCGTGAACGCCGACATCGTCAAGCTCGAAGGTCCCGAAGTGGAGGGTGAGCTGGCCCTGCGACGTGGCTGGCCTTCCCTGTTGCGGGGCTATCTCCATGATGTCGAACGCTACCGTGAATGTTTTGCCGGGCCCTGGTACCTCACCGGCGATCTTGCCAGGCGGGATGCGGACGGCTTTTACTGGTTCATCGGCCGGGCCGACGACATCATCAAGACCGCTGGCCACATGGTCGGGCCGTTCGAGGTGGAGAGCAGCCTGATGGAGCACCGGGCGGTGGCTGAGGCCGGAGTGATCGGCAAGCCGGAGTCAACGATCGGCGAGATCGTCAAGGCCTTTGTCGTGCTCAAACCCGGTGTCCACGCCAGCGAGGAACTGAAGCAGGAACTGATCGGTTTCGGCCGGACCCGGCTCGGCTCGGCCGTGGCTCCCCAAGAACTTGAATTTATCGATAACCTGCCGAAAACACGCAGCGGCAAGGTCATGCGTCGTCTTCTCAAGGCCCAAGAACTGGGACTTCCCTTTGGCGATACCTCCACCTTGGAAGGGACTGCATTGTAATGGAGAAATCCATGGATACGCAGCACCCCCTCCGGCAACTGCGCCAGCTGCTGCTGATCTGTCGTATCGAGGAAAAGTCCGCCCAATTCCGCAGTGCCATGAAAATGCGCCGCTTCATTCTCCTCTCAGTCGGTAGCGAGGCGGTGGCGGTTGGTGTTATGGGAACCCGGCCCCCCCGAAGACGCGGTGGCTGCCACCTGCCGCGAACACGGCCAGGCCCTGGCGCGTCGCCTGAGTACTAACAGCTCATGGAAAAGGTCGAGGAATTCGCGGTGGAAATCGGGTGGCGAGCCAAGCAGGAACTGATTCGTGCGATTCAGGAGAAACAGGGAAAGGACCCCTGTTTCCAGACGGGAAAAAAATACTGCGGTCAGCGTGATTGCCGTTGGCGCATTGCCTGCAATCCGGGTGGGCTGCAGGCGTAGTCTCCACTGTCGGGGACCAAACCGGTTGCCGACAAGAATTGAAGACCTCTGGTATCGCTGGATGGACGGGAGGAAATCCATGAAACGGAAAGCCATATTGCTTGTTGATGATGAGCAAATCATTTTGGACAGCCTCTCCCGGGAATTGAAAAGTGATAATCTCAAGTTAGACGTCAGTCTGGCGGCGAGTGGAGAAGAGGCTATTGCTCGGATCAACGCCGGTTGTTTTGATCTGGTGATGACCGATCTGATCATGCCGGGGCTCGATGGCTTTCAGGTCCTGAAGGCGGCAAAGCAGAGGGACCCGCACACCATGGTGGTTATTTTGACCGGCTATGCGGATTTGGAATCAGCCATTGATGCCCTGCGGCTTGGTGCCGACGATTTTCTTCAGAAACCATGTGATATAGATGAATTGCTCTGCCGGATATCGAACTGTTTCGTCAAACAGGAATTGCAGCGGCAAGTCGCTTTTTACGAAAAGATTCTCCCGGTGTGTGCCTACTGCAGAAAAATACGAGATGATCGACAGGGAGAGCCTGGCGAAGGCAACTGGTACATCCTCGAAGAATATTTCAAGACGGTGAAAGGCGTGAATGTTTCCCATGGCTGCTGCCCCGAATGTTTTAGCAAAGAGATGTCCGACGATTCGTGGCGAAGGTTGGTGCCAGGTGCTCCTGACGTTTTAGGAACAGATGTAAAAAAATGAATATTTTTTATATTCATTAACTCCTTATTTAACCTCTATTTTCAAGCAGCTTGCTATGATCTATCGTTATCATAAGAACGTCCGTTGCACATTGATATTCATCTCTGTGACATCGGAAAAAAAGACAGCACCGGCTAGTAACCGGTGTGGGGCAGTTATTGTAAATTCATCCAGGAGGGGAGCACATGCAAGACATTAAAAAGATTATGGTTCCGGTGGATTTTTTTCAGCATACCGAGGATTTGACCGCGTTTGCCATCGACATTGCCAAAAAATTGGGTGCCCAAATAACCTTCGTCCATGTGGTTGAAAAAGTCGCAACCTACTCTGAGGCCTACCCTGCTTCCTTTATGGAAGTCGATGAAGAACTTCGAGGGCTTGCGCAGAAAAAGATGACCGCCTTGCTCGAGCAGAACCAGGCCACCTGTCCCGGATGTGAGGGCAGAGTGCTGCGAGGAGACGTGGCTGATAGTCTCGTTGAACATGTCGAGAACCAAAAGATGGATCTGGTAATTATGGGGACCCACGGTGCCAAGGGCATTGAAAAAATCTTGCTGGGCAGCGTCGCGGAAAGGGTGCTGAAACGTGCCTCCTGTCCGATCCTCATCTTCAATCCGTATAAAGGGGAACGAGGCTATCAGATCACCGAACCGCTCAATGTTACCATCCAGCCTGTGTAACGTACTACTGCTTGAATGTGCCTTGTAGATTGTATACAGTGCGGGTTGAGGTCAGGGGGGAACAGATTGCACAGATCGTTGCCCCTTGGCCCTCAAGCAATTGACGAGGCTTGCGCCAAAAGTTGATCGTGCTGGTACTCTCGCGGAGGCAAGCGTCCGGACTTTTCGTGACATCCTTCATTCGTTGCACTCTATTTGCCGCAATCAAACTGTCCCTCAAACATCAGACGGTTTCTCTTCAATTCTAACCGGAACAGCCCCGGTGCCTACCTCAACGACCTCCTGCGCATGACAAGACAAGAAACCGCAGCTCATGAAGGAAGCCCATGGGGGCCGCAAGAGGGAAGACGAGACCGAGAAACTTCCGCCTAGGCGCTGTTGGTTGCTGCTCTGTCCCCCCAAGAATCTGCTCTCATTTGAGAGTCTCATCATCACTTGTAAGGAGGAAGGTATGAAGAAGTATGTGGCTGAATTTTTTGGGACATTCTGGTTGGTGCTTGGCGGATGCGGGAGCGCGGTGCTGGCCGCGGCATTTCCCAACGTGGGCATTGGCTTGCTCGGCGTTTCCTTGGCCTTTGGTTTAACCGTACTCACCATGGCCTTCGCCATCGGGCACATCTCCGGCTGTCACCTTAATCCGGCAGTTTCTATTGGTTTATGGGCCGGCGGTCGTTTTGAGGCCAAGCATTTAGTGCCATACATCATTGCTCAGGTGGCGGGTGGTGTCGTGGCCGGTGGGGTGTTGTACCTCATAGCCAGCGGTAAGGCCGGCTTTGATGTGTCAGCGGGCTTTGCTTCCAATGGTTACGGAGCACATTCGCCGGGCGGCTATTCGTTGGTGGCTTCATTGATCACAGAAGTTGTTATGACCATGATGTTTCTGCTCGTCATTCTTGGTGCGACCGATGCAAGGGCGCCGCAGGGCCTGGCACCGATCGCCATCGGTCTTTGTCTGACCCTGATTCATCTGGTCAGTATTCCGGTCACCAATACCTCAGTAAATCCTGCCCGCAGCACAGGGGTTGCCGTCTTTTCCGGGGGTTGGGCGATCGAGCAGTTATGGTTGTTTTGGGCGGCACCGATTGTCGGCGCGGTTCTTGGGGCGTTAATCTATCGGTACATTGGCAGCGCCGACGAGTAAAAACACATGGCCCGAGAGGGGCCAGGGGTACAACCAGCAATATCTTGATGCGGTTCTTTGAAACCAGGAAGGCCAGAAAGGGCCGCCGGGAGTCAAGGAAGCCGCATCTTTTTTTTTGTCAAATTGGATATTTAATGTACTTATTTTGTATGCAATAATTACTCATTGTATTGTGCTTGGTGTTGGCTCATAGTTATTCACATAGCGATGGCAATTTGATTCCTGAACCCAGCAAGGCTCAAAAGAAAAAGTTCTGGTACCGTTTCAGCCTGCCAGGCTTACGGTCGGCCAAAGGCTTGCAAAGCGAAGGCGGTCATCTGATTAACTGAAGGGGTACAAGGAGATTGCACGTATGCATATGAATAAAGTCAGAGCAATGGCCAAAAGAATGAACATTGAGCCAGGGTTGATGGACAAGAAAGAACTGATTCGATTTATCCAGGAGCAGGAGGGTAATATCCCCTGCTTCAAGACAAGCCAGCCTTCCTGCGATCAATACGACTGCTGCTGGCGCAACGACTGCAAACCAGGCGAGTTAATCGCCATGTCGTAGGTCATCCGAGTTGTTGGTGGCCATTTGGCCTTAACTCTTCTTCAATACGGAGGAAAACAGATGAACGAGAAAAAGAAAGAAGATCAGAAACAGGAATTGCAAACTAGGCCTCCCCGGGGCTTGACTTCTCCTTTTGACAGGTTTGACCTCGCATCTGAATCCGGATTTTTTAAAGAGATGGATCGTTTTTTTGAGGAGTACCTGCCGCACCGCTGGTTGCATCAATTTCGCCTGGGATTGCCGGGGAGCTTAGCCGCGCACGGGACGCTGTCGCCCTTTGCCGGCAAAACACCCAGTGTCGATGTGATCGATCGCGAAGGGGACATTTTAATCAAGGCGGAATTGCCGGGGGTGGACAAAAAAGACATCAACATCACCCTTGCCAACAATACCCTCACCCTTGAAGCCAAGATGAGCAAGGAAGAGAAAGAGGAAAAAGAGGAGTATTTTCGGCAGGAGATTTGCCGTGGCGCCTACCAGCGTACTATCGCCTTGCCGGCGGCAGTCAAGGAAAGTGAAGCCAAGGCCTCGTTCAAAAACGGTATCTTGGAGTTGACCCTCCCCAAAGTGGAGAAGACCAAACGGTCCACGATCAAGGTTGAGTAGCACACACTGCCTGCGGGTACAAGGCACTCTGCAGGCGCGAGCATGAAGGACGCCGACACCTCCTCTCCGGGAGCAGTTTGGTTGCGCTGTTGCACTGTCGGCGGTCCGCGATCTGCCTGTCCTTTTGGGCAGGCGGATCGTTTTGTTGAGGCGGCCCAGTGAAGCCGCGTGGAGAAAAAAACATACTCCCGAATCGTTACCCAGAAGATGGAGCCCAGTCTTGATCGAAAACGACAAACAAATGGACCAAACCAAGGAATTGCGGCGGTTGGCCGAAGAGATGGTTCGGAAAAGAGCGGATCTGCCACCGGAAAATCTTGAGGAGTTGGTACCGGAAGACATCGGGCTCATGTTTCACGAACTGAGCGTGCATCAGCACGAGCTGGAGATGCAGAACGAGGAGCTGCGCCGGACACAGGGAGAATTGGACAGTGCACGGGCCCGCTATTTCGATCTCTACGACATGGCGCCGGTGGGCTATGTTACCCTTTCCGACCAAGGCCTGATCGTGGAGGCCAACCTCACTGCTGCCACGCTGCTGGGTGCGGGTCGCGGAGCATTGATCAAGCAGCCGCTGAGCCGATTCATCCACAGCGAAGACCAGGATGTCTACTATCTGCATCAACAAAAGGATTTTGAGGTCGAGGCACCCCAGGTGTGTGAACTGCGGATGGTGCGAGAGGATGGCACGGTATTTTGGGCCCATCTCACCGCTACCCTTGCCCGTCAGAACGGCAGTGCGCCCGAATATCGCATGGTGATGAGCGATATCACCGAACAAAAGCGCGCCGAAGGAGCCCTGCGACAAAGCGAGCAGAAAGAAAAAGAGGCCAAAAAACTGCTGAAGCTGGTTCTGGACACGATTCCGGTGCGTCTTTTCTGGAAAGACCTCAGCTCGGTTTTCTTGGGGTGCAACCTGTTATTTGCCCAGGATGCGGGATTTCAGGTGCCGGAGGAGTTGATCGGTCTTGATGATTTCAGCACGGGGTGGAAGGAACAGGCCGAAATCTATCGCCGGGATGACCTTGAGGTTATGACCTCGGGGACGCCCAAATTGCATTATGAGGAAATGCAAACCACACCCGATGGTCGGCAGATTTGGCTTTCCACCTCTAAAGTGCCGCTCCGGGATGCGGATGACAAAATTATCGGGGTGTTGGGAACGTATGAGGATATCACCCAGCATAAATGGGCGGAAGAAGAACTTCTCAAAACCCAGAAGCTTGAATCCCTGGGGCTCCTCGCCGGCGGCATAGCCCATGACTTTAACAATATCCTGATGGTTATCATGGGCAACATCTCTTTTGCCAAAATGGTGCTGTCGCCAACGGATAAAGCCTATGAGCGCCTGAGTATCGCGGAAACCGCCTCTTTAAAGGCCAAGGAGTTAACCCAGCAATTTCTCACCTTCTCCCAGGGCGGTGCCCCGGTCAAACGGCTCATTGCCGTTGGCAGTGTGATTAAGGCCTATGGTCGTTTTGCCTTGAGTGGGGCAAAGTCAACCTGCGAATACATGCTTCCCGAGGACCTGTGGCCTGTTGAGGCGGACGAAGGGCAGATTGGCCAGGCTGTGGCCAACATGCTGATCAATGCGGACCAGGCCATGGAGGATGGGGGCACAATCCGGGTCCACGGTGAAAATGTGGTGGTCGGTGATGACCGGCACCTGCCGCTGAAAAGCGGTAATTATATCAAAATAGCCATCCAAGACCAGGGGTGCGGCATAGCGGAAGAACATCTTGGCAAGATTTTTGATCCGTATTTCACGACCCATACACCAGGTCGCGGATTGGGACTGGCCTCGGTGTATTCGATAGTAAAAAAACATGAGGGGCATGTTGCCGTGGAATCGACCGCGGGAGCAGGTGCTACCTTTACCCTTTTTCTCCCCGCTTCCCCCTCCGAGGTCCCCATACCCGACAAGGTGGACGAACCCGCCATATTGGCCGGAAAGGGAAGAATTCTCGTCATGGACGATGACGAGATCATTCTCCAGGTCGTAGGGGCCATGTTGGAGGATCTTGGCTACGAATTTGTATTTGCGCCAGAGGGGAAGGCGGCCATCGCCCAGTATGTCGAGGCTCGGCAATCAGCCAGGCCTTTTGACGCGGTGATTATGGACCTGACTATTCCCGGCGGTATGGGGGGCAAGGAGGCTATGCAGAAACTGCTCGTCATTGACCCGCAGGCCCGGGTGATTGTTTCAAGCGGCTATCATACCGACCCTGTTATGGCCAATTATCAGAGCTATGGGTTTCGTGGCATCTTAGTGAAGCCGTACCGCCTGGCCGAATTGAGCGAACAGATGCGGCGCGTTTTGGGCAATGAAGGCTGCCCCTGAGGGGGGCCCGCCAAGAGAGGCGGTGATCTTCCGGTTATTATGTGGCGATAAAAAAGGTAACTTTTAGATATTTATCGATATTTTTGCTGCTGTTTGCCAAGTTTCTTTGCAATCTGCAATCCAGAGCGCCGAGCATCATGGGTGCAGAACAGCACTCTACTCGTTGGCAATGATCTCCTTTTCTTTTTCACACCATCGGCTACAATACCTCCAAATCAACCTGTAGCCCTAAAATAGCCAAATATATCTTTCCTAACGGCATCCTGCCGAGTATGCACCAGATATCGAAGGCGGCCGCCCTCTCCTGTCGACTCGTTCAGTGAAGATCTCAGCTCTGCCGCTTTGTGTATAGAGGTAACGGCTCTCTTTGCTGCATCCTTGTATCCGTCGGTTGTTGTTGCTGCAGAATTTGAAATAATTTCAAAAGAGTCTCTTGCTACCATGAACAGAATGCATGAAATCATCGAAGAAATTAAAAGACTCGAAAAAGAATTAGTCACAGAAATCCATGAAAAAGAAGAAGAATTCTTTTATAAGGTCAGCGGGAAAAAAATCTGTTTTGAAGAGGAAGTGGGAAAGCTGCACAAAACCTTTGCTATAAAAGTTCCCGCCTACATTTTCACCTCATCCTTATTGAATGTGCTGGTCCTGCCCATAATATGGTTTTGCATCATCCCTGCTTTTTTTCTGGATCTAGTAGTTTCTGTATTCCAATATATTTGTTTCAAGGTATATGGAATTCCTGAGGTGGAAAGAAGTGAATATATAGTAATCGATCACGAAACCCTGAGTTACCTCAATCTGATAGAAAAGATGAACTGTATGTATTGCGGCTATTTCAATGGCGTGATTGCCTATGCCCAGGAGATCGCTGCCAGGACGGAACAGTACTGGTGTCCCATTAAACATGCGCGAAAGCTGAAAACCATCCATAGTCGGTATGGTAAGTTTTTTGAGTATGGTGACTGCGAACAATATCACCAGCGACTTGAGGAAGTACGCCGAGACTTTAATGACTTGAAAAATAATGAATAATTTCGGCTCAGCACAAAGAGTGCTCTTCGAGTAACACCAAATTCCTGAGCCTGGACTGATCCGCATCGCCGACAGCCCGTGTCGTCTTCCGGCAGAGCCTCTGCCGCCGAAAATCACTGTAACTCTGCAACTGCAAAAAATATCGCCCCATCGGGCCAGGGGGCATAGGGCCCCGCGCCTTTTCATGCACTACCTCCTGATGGAGAAGCTCTCTGCACCCCGGAATAGATAGAGGCATGGAGTTTATACTGATTGCTCCAGCCCCTTTTCTCGCCCTACTCAGCACCGGTCCCGATTTGGCTGCAACATCTGCCTGGCGGGCTGATACTGAATATTGTTAATAACTTCTTTGACTAAGTACGCCGCAATAACCTATCATAGTTTTATAACTCCTGGCGATCATCCCGCCTAAGACACCGGGGCATATTCATTTTTCCAAAGAGGTGTTTGATGTTCAACAATATGAAAATACGCTCAAAATTGATAATAATCGGTGTAGTGGTGACCTTGATTCCTCTGGCAATCATCCTGTTCACCGTTTTTGACCAGAATAAAAAAGTGGTGCAGGTCGGCGAGCAAAAAAGTCTGGAGTTAGCCTATGCCGATCTCGGCCACATCGTCGACAATCTCTATACCTTGGCGGAGTCGCATCAGGAAGTAACCCAGAAAAATATCGATAGTTCACTCAGGGTTGCCCAGGATTTGATGACCAAGACCGGTCCTCTTTCATTTTCCGGAGAAACAATCTCGTGGAAGGCGAAAAATCAATCCAGTGACGAGGTCCAGACCATCATGTTGCCGAAAATGATATTTGGCAGCCAGTGGCTCGGCCAGATTGCCGAACCGGGTGACCCTGCGATCATTGTTGATCCGGTGCAAAAACTGCTCGATGTGACCTGTACCATTTTTCAACGGATGAACACCCAGGGCGACATGTTGAGAGTGACCACCAATGTCATCTCCAAGGAAAAGAAACGGGCCATTGGCACCTATATTCCAGCTGTCAATGCAGATGGAAACAGTAACCCGGTCGTGGCCAGCGTACTCAAGGGAGAAACCTACCGGGGCCGGGCCTTTGTGGTGAACGCCTGGTACATCACCGCCTATGAACCGATTTACGATGCCAGCCATGCGGTAACCGGGATGCTGTATGTCGGTATTCCTCAGGAAAATGTTAAAAGCCTGCGTCAGGCTATCTTAAATATGAAGATCGGTTCGACCGGATATGTGACCGTTCTCGAGGGCGCCGGATCCTATGTCATTTCCCAGCAGGGGAAGCAGGATGGCTTGGATGTCAAAAATCAGCAGGATGCGGCAGGCAAGGCATACATCCAGGAACGGGTGGAAGCCGCCAAATCTTTGGGGCCGCGAGCGGTGGGCAAACAGCAATTCAGCGTGAAAAATGAGGCAGGCGCAAACGTCGTCCGAGAAGCACGCTTTATTTATTTCAAACCCTGGGACTGGATCGTGACGGTCGAGGCAAATAAATCGGAATTCACTGAAGCTGCCAACCTGATCGCCGATATGAACCGGCACAGCACCCTGATATTGGCCCTGGTCAGCGTCGGGGCCCTTGTCTTGACCGTCCTGGCCTGGTTCTTTATGGCCAACAGCATTGTTAAACCTCTTAAGAGGGCGGTGGCCGGCTTGAGGGATGTGGCCGAGGGCGATGGAGACCTGACGAAACGATTGGTGAGCCAGGGGGGCAATGAACTGGGCGAACTCGCCCACTGGTTCAACACCTTTCTGGAGAAGTTGCAGGCGATTATTACGCGCATCGCTGAGAATTCAAGTGATGTCGGTCAAGCGGCCATCAAGCTGTCCGACATTGCCGGGCATATGGCGGACGGGGCGAGTGAGACTTCGCATTCAGCGCAGAATGTCTCGGTTGCGGCCGAAGAAATGAGCGCCAATCTCAATGCCGTTGCCGCAGCCATGGAGCAGTCGACCACTAATACCTCCATGGTGGCAAGCGCCTCGGAAGAAATGTCGGTGACCATCAATGAGATTGCCCGCAGTGCCGAACACGCCAATGTTACTTCCGGCAATGCGGTGCATCAGGCGAGAAATGCCGGTGAAAAGATGGCAGCACTCGGCTTGGCGGCGCAGGCTATCGGCAAGGTGACGGAAACCATCACGGAAATTTCGGAGCAAACCAATCTGTTGGCCCTCAACGCCACCATTGAAGCAGCCCGTGCCGGGGAGGCAGGCAAGGGATTTGCGGTGGTTGCCAATGAGATCAAAGAATTGGCGAAACAGACTGCACAAGCAACCCTGAATATCAAGAAGCAGATCGCCGACATTCAGGACACTACCAAAAGCACCAAGATAGAAATCGATGCGATCTCGTCGGTCATTGAAAATACCAACGAAATTGTCGCCTCCATCGCCTCCTCCGTGGGCGAGCAGTCTGCCGCAACCAAGGAGATTACCGATAACATTTCGCAAGTTGCCCTGGGCATCCAGGAAGTAAACGAAAATGTTAGCCAGAGTACGGCGGTGGCGGCCCAGATCGCCCAGGACATCACATCGGTGAACACTTCGGCCGGGGTAATTTCCGACAGCAGCTCCGAGGTGAAGGTCAGTGCAGAATCCCTGCAGAAGATGGCTGAAGAACTTCATGCCATTGTCGGGCGTTTCAAGACCTCCTGAACTTGGCAGACCCGGAAAGGAAATCGTGGGGGCCGGATGTGCAATCCGGGTTTTCAGGGACAGGGCACGGAGTGTCACAACCAAATCTGACCCAAATCTGAGCGCAATGTTGTCCAAGTTATTCGTGAACAGACCCAAACGCACCGTGTTGTGGATTGTATCGCTCCCCTTCATGGTGCAGAGATAGGCCTGATAGGCGGTCAGCGCCTGCGGCTGTTCGAAAAAAATGAGCGTTTTCGGGTAGAAAGCCTGGGGTAGGGCGACGATGACGCTGTTCAGGAAAAAATAGACGGTGCGCTGAGAGGAAAGCTCCGTACGTGCTGCACGAGGCAGGCGAAGGGCCAACCGTCCTGAAACAAACGGCAGCCGGTTTTTTTGGCGTTCTACTTTAGGCGTTACTGTCCTGGCTGGAACCGTCGGTCTGCCCTTGGGTCGCACCGGCTGCCGCCCGGTCTTCGGAAATTTCCTGCAGCTGGTCACGGAGCAGATCCTGCAGAGCTACGGACGCCTCCTCGAGCACACCTTCCTGGCCTTTCTGTACAGCCCGGAAGAAGTGGTCGCAGATATTTCGTTGGTTTCGATGCCAGTGGCGAGTGAAACCGCCCTTCCCGCTCGCAGGCCCCATCAGGTTGTGCATTCCTTCATAATCACGGCGGCCGTGGGCCCAGTTGATCACATGGGCATAGAACAGCAGGCCCCGGTCGAGGAGGATGTAGAGCAACTGGATGTTGCTGACCGGCCCCACCTGCAATTGTTCGCCCCCCATCCGCATCCCCAGCAGCCGCACGCCGGAGAGCAGCTCCTTGCCCTTCAAGGCGGTGGCTCCGGCACCAATGAGCCCGCCGACCGCTGAAAAGAGGCCAAAGGAGGTGCCGATGGTGGCGGCATCGAGGCCCACGCCCAGGGCGGCTCCGCCCAGAGCCCCGGCCAGGATGATCTGCCGGTCGCTCAATCCGAGAAATTCCCAGGTCCGTTTGCTGAACAGATCCTCGCTGAGGATCGATTGCGGCGGCAGCTCCAGATTGAAGATATTATGCTTGAACAGGTGCCGGATTGCTTGCTGGGCCTGTTGTTCCCTGGCGGTGACAAAGTCCAGGTATTCCCGATGCAGCTGCAGGCGCTTGTGCTGCTCCTCGCCCTTGCCGCAGGCCACGGACCGGCGATAGGCGAGGATATCCTGGAGCAGGGCTGCGAGGAGGGTCGCGGTCTGCATATTGCGTATCTCCCAGTCCTCCTGGAAGGCGTTGATAACCGTTTTGAGTACCGGCTCCAGTTGCTGGTCGATGGCCTTCAGGCTCTCCAACAGCTCGATCCGCTGGCGGTAATTGGCCCGGCAGGAATTGAACAGGCGGACGGCGTTGAAATGCTTTCTGAATTCGCTCTGCCACTGGGGGAGGTAGCCCGCATCTTCTTCCTTGCAGTTGATCACCGCCATCCGGGGGGCGCCGCTCAGGCGGAGAATTTCCATTTCCGCTCGATCGACATGGCGTAGCGGTCGCGAACCGTCGACCACAAAAATAATTCCGGCCCCGGCCGCCACCGGGCCGAGCAGTTCGCAGTCGTCGTGGAAGGCGGGATCATCCTGGTGCGCCGTAATAAATGAGGCCAGCATCTGCTCTTCCGGTCCCTGATAGTCCTGGAGCCACTGCAGGGTCTGGCGTGGGTTTTGAAACCCGGGGGTATCGATGAAACGGATAATCTCCCGGCCGTCGATGCGCACCGGAAAATTTTGGCAGACCACGGTTTCCCCCGGAATCGGACTGATACGCACTGAATCGTCTTCCGCCAGGGTGGAGAGCACCGAGGACTTGCCCTCATTGGGATGCCCGATGATGGCAAATTCAGGGATCTGTGTTTTCATGACGGCACCAGAGGGAGGACTTCAAGGCAGGGATCGCCAGTGGCTCGCATTTTTTGCCGCCAGATCTGCAACTGGCCCGGGTCAACCTTTGTGAAGAGGGTCGCAGCCGTTGGCCTGCCGATGAGGAGGATGGTGAGCGGGAGGGTATTCCCGGCAACTCGCCGCAGTTCCTGCAGAAACGATTCGGTTTCACGCAGAGGCGGCTGCCAGGCCTCCTGCAGCAGGAGCACACCGGCAAGTTTCGCCGTGCTCGCTGTAGCAATCAAGGGCGCGAGGTTCTCTGTCTCGGAGGCCCCGGGCACACCGGAGCGGAGGTATGTGATGCGGGCCGAGCCTGTTCTTGAACTCAATGAATCGGTGAGAGCCGGAAAGGGGCAATCCTCATAGAGTTCATCCGGAATGAGCACAAACCAGGGCCTTCCCTCAGGTATCGACGCCTCCACCTGTGTGGCGGCAGGCTCGCTGTCGGCGTTCCGCTCCGTCGAGGGCGCAGAGGTGGCAACTCGCTCGATTTCCGTGATCCCGTTGGTGTCGATGCGGGGTGAGGCCATTCGTTGCAGCAGCGGTCTGATCCCCAGGGTAGCGAAATGCAGCTTGTCCAGCGCCCGTTGCTGCTGCACCAGCCCCAGCACCAAGAGGGCCAGGCGGGGCAGAAGTCCGTAGACGACCACGGCGGCGCAAAGAAAGGGCCACCAGGAAACCAGGGCACCGGTAGTCAGGTGCGCAATTCCTTCCTTCAGCACCAGTTGGCTGCCCTGGATCTGTTCCAGGCTGGGAGAGGCATGGGGCAGGACCCAGGACCAAGGCAGGGCGATCCACTGCACCAGGCGGGCGACTGCCGAGGCGGAGAGGTGCAGACTCGACTGCCAGCCAAAGGCGATATCGGAAAAGACTACCTTGGCCAGGGTCGCGCCAAAAACACCCAGATTAAAGCCGATTCCCCCCAGTTGTATCAGGATGAAGGCCGGCCAGATAAGCAGGACCGCCAGTTCCTTGCGCTGCTGGACGCCACCGACGAGGGCTGCGAGGTCAAGCCGCTGTTGTCCGGTTATTTTTCGCTGCAGCCGTCGGCGCAGTCCATCCATACCCCTCATGAGCAGGCGACCGATCAGGACATAGAGCACCGTGGATTCCATGGGGATCCGCTGTGTCCACCGATACAGGAAGAAAAGTGCCTGCCCTGCGATAAACAGCAGCTGCAGGAACACGAACACGCCGAGATAACTGGAGACATTGAGGGGAGCCGTCCCGGAATAGATCAGAAATGAGGCTGCCAAACCGGCACCTGTGAACAGTCCGGCCAGGAAAAACAGCCCGCAGCAGAGGGACGCCAACTCTCGCCACACGGTTCCGGGCAGAATATGGCCCTCCTGACCTCTTTCCTGGGAAAATTGCAACCGCCGTATGGCGAGCCACTTACGCACCAGAATCCGGGGCGGGATATCGTCCGCCTTGCCAAGCTGCGGCTCAATCTTTGCGAGATAGATAATCCGGTCGCGTTTGGCAAGAGCACTCTCCCCCTGTTTCTGCCGCAAGACTTCATCGGTCTGGAAAAAATAGTGCAGATCGATGAGATCAGCGATATTCCACAGGTTTTTCACAGCGGGAACTCCAGGGGCGGGGTAAGGGCCTGACAGCGGTAAACGAGATGACAAGGCGGTAAACAACGACGCAGGTTGTTGAGGTCGAACGATTGCGGTCTGGGAGAGGGCACCAGAAACTCAAGGAGCACCCTGGGGAATCTTTTATGTTTTTTTCTGATCCTCACCTGCGGTCTCCTTTCTTAGGCCGAACGTCTGCCTTCGAGGAAATAGGTGGTTTGGAGTCCCTTGCCTTTCATCTCCACGTTGAGGGGGCAGGAGAAGACAAATGCTCTTTCCAGCAGCCGGTAGACGGTAGACGAGACATTGATGCACATGGGCGTGGAGAGTTCTTCCAGCCGGGCGGCAAGATTCACCGTATCGCCGAAGATGTCGTAGAGGTATTTTTTGGTACCGACGATGCCCCCCACCACCGGACCGGAATGCATGCCGATCCGTACCTGCCATTGCAGGGCGGCCGACCGGTTTCGCTCGATCAGGTAGACGATCATCGCCAAGGCCGAATCGGCCACTGCCTGGACATGCTGCCCATTTTCTTCGGAAATACCGCAGACGAACAAATACGCGTCACCGATGGTTTTCATCCGTTCGCAGCGGTTGGCTTCGGCGATCTGATCGAAGACGGTGAACAGGGTATTGAGTTCCTTGAGCAGGACCTCAGGCTCCAGGGTTGCTGCTGCTGCCGTGAACTGGACGATGTCTACGAAACAGACGGTGACATCGGGAAAATTTTGCGGCGTGCAGCTGCCTTTTTCCATGAGTTCCCGAGCCACTCGTGTCGGCAGCACATTGAGCAGCAGGGCCTCCGACTTTTGCCTCTCCACTTCAAGCAGTCGGTTTTTTTCCTCCAGCTGGCGCTGCAGGCGGCAGATTTTCAGATGGGTATTAACTCGGGCCAGCACCTCGGCGGGATGAAAGGGCTTGGTGATATAGTCGACCCCACCGGCCTCGAAACCATTGAGTTTATCGGCGGTATCATCAAGGGAAGAGATGAAGATCACCGGGACATCCCGGGTCCGCTCCTCCTGCTTCAACAGCTGGCAGAGTTCGAGGCCGTCCATCTCCGGCATCAGGATATCAAGGACAATCAGGTCCGGTATCTCCTCTCTCACCAGGCTGAGCGCCTCTTTGCCGTGTTGGGCAGTACGAATGGTATGCCCCTCTTTTTCCAATAAATGGTGGAGGATTTTTCGGTTGACCGGGGAATCTTCGACCACCAGGATAGAGGCTTGCAAGTGGTTCATGAAGGAGTCAGCGTACTGTCCGGTCAAATCGGGCTGTAGCCCTGTCGGGCTCGCTGCTGCAAGGCCATATCCATGAGCACCAGGGCGGCCATGGACTCGACGATCGGCACGGCCCGCGGCACCACGCAGGGATCATGCCGCCCCTTGGCCTCTAGCGTCACAGCCCGGCCGTCGAAATCGACGGTTTCCTGAGCCATGCCGATGGTGGCCACCGGTTTGAAAGCAACGCGAAAAATAATGGGCTCGCCGTTGCTGATACCACCCTGAATGCCGCCGCTGTGGTTGGTCCGCGTGCCCAGTTGCCCCCCCTTGAGGACAAAGGGATCGTTATGCTCGCTGCCGCGCAGACGGGTACCGGCAAATCCGGAACCAATGTCAAACCCCTTGGTGGCAGGCAACGACAGCATGGCCTGGGCCAGTTTGGCCTCCAGTTTGTCGAAGATCGGTTCGCCCAGACCGATGGGCACATTGCGACAGACGCAGGTGAGCACACCGCCGATGGAATCTTTAGCCTCAAGAATCTCCTTGACCCGCGCCTCCATGCGTTCTGCGCTGGCCGCATCAGGGCAGCGGATGAGGTTCGCATCGACCTTGGTTCTATTGATGCACTCGTAATCAATCGGCGGCGCTTCGATATCCCCGACCGCGCTCACCCATGCAACAATTTCGGTGCCGTAGGTTTGGCGTAGCCATTTCTCGGCAATGGCCCCGGCGGCAACCCGACCAATGGTCTCACGGGCACTGGACCGGCCGCCGCCGCTGGAGGCGCGGATACCGTACTTCACCTGGTAGGTGAAATCAGCATGGGAGGGGCGCGGTATGCGGCTCATCTCGCCATAATCCTGGGGCCGCTGATCCTTGTTGTTGATCAGGAGCATGATTGGGGTTCCCAGAGTCCGGCCGAATTCGGTGCCTGAATAGATCGTGACCTGATCCGCCTCCTGGCGGGGCGTGGTGAGATCGCTCTGGCCCGGACGCCTTCGCGATAGCTGGGGTTGAATATCCGCCTCGGTCAGTGTCAGGCCGGGCGGACAGCCATCAACAATAGCCCCGACCCCCTTGCAATGTGATTCACCAAAAGTTGTCACCCTGTACAGGGTTCCCAGTGTACTGGACATGGGGCCTCTCCTTATGCCTTTGCGTTGTCTGCGGAGGATAGAAATCTGTTGATATACCAGGCGGTAGCCTTGTCGAGCCCGGCACGCACGGAATATTCCGGGCTATAGCCCACCTGCTGCAAGGCCTTGTCAATATTGGCCAGACTATGGCGGACATCACCGGCACGGAAATCACGATAGACCGGTTCAGCCGCCGCAGCCGCCGGAAAGGTGCCGGCCACCCGCTCCCGGATGAGCGTGAAGAGTTGGTTGAGGTTGGTGCGTTCGCCAAAGGCGACATTGTACACTTGGTCAGCGGCCTCGTCATCGGCGGTGGCCGCCATGATGTTGGCCTGGACGCAGTTGTCGATGAAACAGAAATCGCGGCTGGTTTCGCCGTCACCATTGATAAAGACCGGCTCCCCTTGGAGCAGACTGGCGAACCATTTGGGGATCACCGCGGCATAGGCACCGTTCGGATCCTGGCGCTGGCCGAAGATATTGAAATAACGCAGGCCGATGGTCTTAAAGCCATAGCTCCGGGCAAAGACCGCAGCATACAATTCGTTGACCAGCTTGGTCACCGCATAGGGGGAGAGGGGATTGCCGATTTGATCTTCGACCTTGGGCAGGCCGGGATGATCGCCGTAGGTGGAACTGGAGGCGGCGTAGACAAAGCGTTGCACCTGTGCGTCCCGGGCGGCCAGCAGCATGTTGAGAAAGCCGGTGATATTGTTCTCGTTGGTGTTGACCGGATCTTCGATCGATCGGGGCACCGAGCCCAGGGCTGCTTCGTGGAGGACATAATCAACCCCGGTGCAGGCAGTGCGACAGGTAGCCAGGTCACGGATATCGCCCCGGATGAAACAAAATCGTTGCCAGGCTTCCGGGGCAACTCGATTCTGGACTTCGTCTAGATTGTGCTGATAGCCGGTGGAGAAGTTATCCAGGCCGACGACCCGCTGTCCTAGTTGGAGCAGGGTTTCGAGCAGGTTGGAGCCGATGAAGCCGGCGACACCGGTCACCAGCCAGGTGGCGGGTTGTTGTTTGAGTAGTTCCTGCCGATCCTGATACGAATGCATTTTGTCTGTTTCCCGGAGATGAGGTTTGTTGTAGATTGCAGGCAGCGCACCACGGTTGCCTAGCTGGATAATAGCCGCCATGGCTGCCAGCGTCAATGCCGATCAAAATTCAGAACACCCCCAGCAACCCACGCGCTCGCCATGCCTCTGTCCCGAAAAATCATTCACATCGACATGGATGCCTTTTTCGCTTCGGTGGAACAACTGGACTTCCCCGAATTGCGGGGGCTACCGGTCATTGTCGGTGGCGACCCTGGGGGCCGGGGCGTGGTGGCGGCCTGCTCGTATGAGGCCCGCGCCTTTGGCATCCACTCGGCCATGGCCTGCGCCCGGGCTCTGCGGCTCTGTCCGCGGGCTGTCTTCGTCAGGCCAAGGATGGAACGCTACCAGCAGGTTTCCCGGGAGGTCATGGCGCTTTTCTACCAGTACACCCCGCTGGTGGAACCGTTGTCCGTGGATGAGGCCTTTCTTGATGTCACCACCAATCTGCAGGGAGAACCCTCAGCTACCCGCCTTGCCGAGGCACTCCGCCAGGCAATCCATGCGGCCACGGGACTGACGGCCTCAGCCGGCGTCTCCTTCAACAAATTCCTGGCCAAGATCGCCTCCGGTCATAATAAACCCGACGGCATCACCGTTATCCCCCCGGATCGTTCCCTGGCCTTCATCGGTAGTTTGCCGGTGGGTAAATTTTACGGGGTCGGCGCGGTCACCGAAAAAAAGATGCAGGGTCTGGGGATCCATACCGGTGGCGACCTGCGCCGTTTTTCCCAGCAGGAACTGGTGGCGTTGTTTGGTAAAAGCGGCCTGTTCTTTTACGATATCGCCCGTGGCGTCGACCTGCGGGCGGTGGAGCCGAGCAGGGTTCGTAAATCCATGGGTGCGGAAACCACCCTGGCGGAAGACATTGTTGATATGGCCCGGGTGACCGCCATCCTCTCCGATTTGGTGCAGCAGGTGGCCGGGATCCTAGAGCGAAAAAAAATCGGCGGTCGGACCCTGTCGCTCAAGGTCCGGTATAGCGATTTTACCACCATCACCCGCTCCTGCACCTCGCCCCACGGCTTTTTTGCTGCAGCTGAGATGCTGGATTCATTGCCCCGTCTTCTCGCGGCAACCGAGGCCGGGCGGCGTAAAATCCGCCTGCTCGGGGTCACGGTTTCCAATCTCTTTGATGGAAAAGAACACCGCATGCTGCAGCACCGCCAGTTGCCTCTGCCCTTTCCCCCAGGCAGATTTTTGGGCGACAGGATCAGCCCCGTAGTGGTTGCCTCGGAGGGCCCTATTCCTTTTTTAAATAGACGGTAGATGTCCGGATCAGGGCGAGAAACTCGGTGAAGCTCCCGGCCTGGAGGGTCTGATCGATCATCGCCTGATCGCCATACAACAGGGAAAGTTCGGTCACCATATCCCCCCGGATAGCCGGATCATCCTTTGGCGAAAGGATGAGAAAAATGATATGGGCCCGTTCCTCGTCCGAGGCGTTGAACCCCACTCCTTGCACGGAAATGCCGGTGACCACGGAGGGCAGGCTGATGTTGTCCACGCCGGCGGCCAGCAGCAGCACATCATTGACCACAGCAGCGCAGGCAACATCCTCGGGGGCACAGGTCACCCTGGAGATACTGTGCGGATCAAGATCGCCCTTGAGCACCCGACCGACCGCCGCCGACATCTCCTTGATCGCCTCTTTCATCGATTCTGCCTGCAATTCTGGCAGAAAGAGCCCGGAGCGAAACGACTCCTCCAGCCGCGCTTTTTTAGTGGGCTTGAGGATGAGCTGGAGCATCGGACCGCTCATCATCGAGGTCAGAATGGCGGTGATCACCAGGGCAACGAACAACTCCTGGTGAATAATGCCCCGTTCCAGGGCGAGCAAGCCCAAAATGATCTCCATCGCCCCCCGGGAATTCATGGCAAAACCCACGGCCAGCGCCTCTCGGTGGGGCATCCTGCCCCATTTCGCTCCCGCGACCCCGCCGATCAGCTTGCAGATGCAGGCAATAACAAAGACGACCGCCACCAAGGTCCCGTCAAAATTGGTGATAAAATTCACCTTCAGTCCGATGGCGGCAAAAAAGATCGGCGAAAAGACGCTGGAGACAAACTGGTCGAGGATATAGCGGCTGCGGCGGCGCAGATTAGGGGAATCCCCCACGGCCATGCCCATGAAAAAAGCGCCGAAAATGGCATGGATGCCGATCCATTCGGTGAAGGAGGCGCCGAGCAGGGTCAAGATGACGACAAAGCCGATCTCGCCGCCCGGCCACCAGGTATAGGCCTGCACGTAAGGGAGAAGTCGGTGGATCAGCTTGCGACCGACGGTGAAGACAAGGAGGATAAAGCCTAGGGCCAGGGTGACGGTCAGGGTGATGCTGTGACCGATATCGGCAACATTTTGAATGAGACCCAGAACCACGGCAAAGACAATCCAGCCGACCAGGTCGTTGAAGATGGCGGCGCTGACCACCACCACACCAAAGTCGCTGCGGTAGAGGTTCATATCCATCAGAGTTTTGACAATCACCGGCAGGGCCGATATCGACATGGCGATTGCCAGAAACAGGGCAAAGAAGAGAGGGCGGATACCGGGTTGCAGACCAAAAAGCAGCGGCAGGTGCCAAGCGACCAAAAAACCGACCGCAAAGGGGATGACAACACTGGCTACCCCGACCTTCAGTCCTACCCAACCCTTTCTCCATACATTGGAGAGGTCGACCTCAAGCCCGGCCACCATAAGGAACAAGGTCACCGCCACGCTGGTGATGGTGTTAAGGGCGACGGCATTCGGCCCTACCCGGGGAAAGAGAAAGATGCTGAACTCCGGCGCGATGGAGCCGAGCACGGTGGGGCCCAGCAAGACCCCGGCCAGCAACTCGCCCAGCACCGCCGGTTGGTGGAGCCGTTGCGCCAGTTCGCCCAGAACCTTGGCGGTTCCGAGCAGCACCCCGAGGGCGAGCAACAAGAGGGCGATATTGGGCTGAAGATTCTCCATATGCTCACAAAAAAGGTTGTAGGCGAAATCCGGCAGGGTCAGGTGGGCAATTTAGGCGATAACGTATTGAAGGTCAAAGAGATAATTGACGAGTGATGAAAGAGATTCCACTGCATCGGGAATTGCCGTTGTCTTTATTGCCAAGGGCGCCACGGTTCATCACCAGGCTTGAGTCGAGTGCTACCCTCCCCAGCTGTGACCTGCGGGCACTGCTGGGAAAGAAACAGTAGCCTGAAAACCACGTCGCCAAAGGTTGTGTCATCCTTTCCCCGTATCTAGGGCTGGGCGAGAGGATAGAGGATGTTGATGTTTTTTCCTGTTTATTGTTGTAGTATTAGGCGGTAATGGCTGCTTACCCGAACTTTTCAACTCTTCCCGGATTTCACCCCGACCCATGATGAAGAACACAGCACATACAGCCAGGAACAAGCTTTTGGTCGTGGGGGGTGGGGCAGCAGGATTGATGGCCGCCGGCCAGGCGTCTTTATGTGGTGCGAGTGTTGTGGTGCTTGAAAAGATGAAGCGCCCCGGCAGAAAACTGTGCATTACCGGCAAGGGGCGGTGCAACTTGACTAATGTTGCGCCCCTGTCCGAATTTATTGGTCATTTCGGCTCCAGCGGCTCTTTTCTTCGCCAGGCTTTTCATCGGTTTTTCACCCGGGAACTTCTCGATTTTTTCGAAGAACGCCAACTTGCCGTGGTCACTGAACGTGGTGGCCGCGTGTTTCCCGCCTCCGGTAAGGCCCTGGAGGTATTGGCTGTTCTCGAGCAATGGCTTATGCAGTGTGGTGTACAGATAAACACCGGGGTCGCCGTCGAGCACCTGCGCATCGAAGACGGCGTGCTCACCGGTGTGTCCTGTGGTGGCAAGGACATTTTCTGCGATGCGCTAATTCTCGCCACTGGTGGTGCCTCGTATCCGGCCACAGGTTCCAGCGGCGATGGCTACCGGTTGGCCGAGCAAGCCGGACACCGCTTGGTGCCCATCCGACCCGCCCTGGTGCCGCTGGTCACCGCCGGTGACTGCGCCGGACGGATGGCCGGTTTGCAACTGCGTAACATCCTGGTCCGGCTGTTTATTGATAACAAGAAAAAGGAAGAAGCCTTTGGCGAACTTGCCTTCACGGATTTTGGTCTGAGCGGTCCGGTGATCCTCACCCTCAGCAGCCGCATCGTTGATGCCCTGCGGGCCGGGCAGGAGGTGACACTCTTTCTCGATCTCAAACCCGCCTTGGACGACAAAAAACTCGATGCCCGCCTCCTGCGCGATTTTGAACAACGGCGAGCCGAGTCTCTTATCAGTGTCCTGCGTGGATTGCTGCCCCAGGAGATGATCGCCGTGGCCCTGGAGGAGGCAATGCTTGCTCCGGATCGTCCCGTTGGCGCTATCCGGGCGGACGAACGGAAACGATTGCGCCTCTGGCTGAAAAATTTTCGGTTGCAGGTCACCGGGTACCGACCTTTGGCCGAGGCCATCGTCACCGCCGGGGGGGTTGATACCTCCGAGGTCAATCCCCGCACCATGGAGTCCCGATTGGTACAGGGTCTCTTCTTTGCGGGCGAACTGCTTGACATCCAGGCCGACACCGGCGGCTACAACCTGCAGGCGGCCTTTTCCACCGGTTGGTTGGCCGGTCGCGCCGCTGCCTCGCGACTCACAGCTTCTACCCAGGAATAACATGTTTCTCCCTTCTACTCCTCAGGAAGTGGCCGCACTTGGCTGGACACAGCTTGATATTATTCTGGTCACCGGTGACGCCTACATCGACTCGCCCTTCATCGGCATCGCTGTCATCGGCAAGCTTTTGTGGCAGAATGGTTTTAAGGTTGGCGTCATTGCGCAGCCCGACCTGCATTCGGACCGTGATATCACTCGGCTCGGCGAACCGTTGCTCTTTTGGGGCGTGAGCGGCGGCTGTATCGATTCCATGGTTGCCAACTACACGGCTTCCGGACGTAGGCGGAAAAGCGATGACTATACCCCGGGCGGCCAGAATAATCGGCGCCCGGACCGAGCGGTGATCGCCTATGCCAATCTGATCCGGCAATATTTCAAACAAACCGTCCCCCTGGTGCTCGGTGGCATTGAAGCCAGCCTGCGTCGCATCGCCCACTATGATTTCTGGGATAACCGGGTGCGCCGTTCAATTCTCTTTGATGCCAAGGCCACCTACCTGCTCTATGGCATGGCCGACCGGGCGGTGGTGGAACTTGCTCAATCTTTGGCGGCAGGGCAGGCGCCGACTTCGATTCGTGGCCTCTGTTACGCAACCGCCACCCCGCCGCCGGAGGCCCTGGTCCTGCCTCCCTATCAGGTGACCGCTGCCAACAAGGATGCCTTCGTTTCAATGTTCCGGCTTTTCTACGAGAACAACGATCCGGTGACTGCTCAAGTCTTGGTGCAGCAGCAGGATAACCGCTTCCTTGTGCATAATCAGCCGCAACCACCGCTCTCCACTGCGGAACTCGATGCGATCCACGCCCTGGATTTCGAACGGGAACTCCATCCCCATGACCTTCAATTAGGAAAAGTGACAGCTCTTGAAACTATTCGGTTTGCCATCACCACCCACCGCGGCTGCTATGGTGAGTGTAATTTCTGTGCCATTGCCGTACATCAAGGCCGTACCATCCAAAACCGCAGTGGCGAGTCAATTGTCTCTGAAGCCAAGGTCATCGCCACCCATCCGGCATTTAAAGGCACCATTGCCGATGTAGGCGGGCCGACCGCTAATATGTGGGGATTCGACTGTACCCGGAAAACCGTCAAGGGGGCCTGCCGGGACAAACGCTGCCTCTATCCGACCATCTGCCCGAATCTCAAGATTGACCATGGTCCGCTCATCACCCTGCTGCAACGGTTACGCGCGATTAAAAATATCAAAAAAATAGTGGTTGCCTCGGGCATTCGTTACGACATGATCCTTGCGGACAGAAAAAATGGACGGACCTATCTGCGGGAAGTGGTTCGTCATCATATCTCCGGGCAGATGAAAATCGCTCCGGAACACTGTCAGGCGACGGTGCTGGAGGCAATGGGTAAACCAGGCACGGACGTATTGCTTCCCTTTCGTCAGTTGTTTAATCAACTGACGAAAGAGGAGGGGCTGGAACAGTTTTTGACCTACTACATGATAGCCGCCCATCCAGGTTGTACCATGACTGCCATGGAGGAACTGCGCTCTTTCGCGAAAAAAGAACTGCACCTCCTGCCTCGGCAGGTTCAATTGTTCACACCCACCCCTTCCACCTGGTCAACGCTGATGTATTGGGCGGAGACCAATCCCTTCAACCGTCTGCCCTGTTTTGTTGAAAAAAGCATTTCCGGACGCGAACGGCAAAAGGCGGTACTCACTGGCCCTATCCCCGGCAATGAAACGAAATTATCCGCTGTCCAAAAAACAAATAAGAGGCCGAGGCGATAGGAGCGAAAACTATTCTCGGTTTTTTTTATGAACCTAGAGTTTTTCGTCTCTTTGCTCAGTCCTTGTATCGTAAGACTTGCCCCTGATGCGTACTTCTCCTTTTCTGGTTAATGTTCCACAAGATTTAATTTTGTCGCCAGGCAAAAAGAAGGTGTTGAAGGTAAGAAGACGATCTTCCAGCAGATCGTGTAAGCGGAAGACGATGTTTAAAAATGAAGGTGGTCGCTTGACAAAGGATATGATTTGTGTCCTTAATATTAAACACGTAGAAAAAATATATTTAATTTCTGCCGTTAATTAAGATTGCTGCATCCAAAGAGGAGAGGGACAGGAAATCGCATGGCAAAAAAAGATAACCTGATAACAGGGGTCGATATTGGCTCGCATGCTGTAAAGATTTGTCAACTGCAAAAATCAGGTAAAGGCTACAAACTTTTAGCTGTCGGCAGCGCCGCTCTCCCATCTGGAGCCGTAGAAGACGGAGTCCTGCAAGAGCCCGATGAAGTCGGTAAGGTCATATCTTCGTTGCTCAAAAACCTTAAAATTAAAAACACTAAAATCGGAATTTCCATCTCAGGATATTCGGTAATCGTTAAAAAAATTAATCTTGAGGCAATGGATGATGACGCATTAGCCGAGTATGTCAAGGCCGAGGCGGAGCAATATATTCCCTTTGATATTGACGATATTTATCTGGATTTCCAGAAGCTTCCTTCTAAGGTAGAAGGATCGGGCCGCTATGACGTGATGTTGGTGGCAGCGAAAAAAGAGGTGATCAACGATTATCTCGATATGTTGCAGGGGCTTAAGTTGAAAACCGTATTGGTCGATGTCGATGGATTTGCTCTGGAAAATATTTGGGAAGTCACATCGGAACAGCTTGAGAACGTGGCGCTGATCGATATAGGTGCTTCCAAAATGAACATCAACATCATTTCGGAAGGAGTGTCTGTCCTCGCTCGAGACATCATGGTCGGTAGCGAACAACTGACCAATCAATTGGCGAACACTTTCAACATTGATTACTTAGAGGCCGAAAAAATTAAATTGGGAATAGTGCCCGCGGAAGAGAATCTGGAAAAAATAGAAGGGATCTTTACCCAAACCTGCACCCAATGGGTGCTTGAAATTAAAAAAGCTATCGATCTCTATTTGGCCAATAACCCTGACAAGCCTTTAAGGTCGCTCATCTTAAGCGGAGGAGGCTCAAAGGTTAATGGATTGCTCGATTATATCAGTCGTGAAACAGGCTTAAAGGTGATAGCCTTTAATCCTTTTACGAATATGACTTTTGATGAAAAAAAGATAGACCGTCAGTATCTCAACTCAATAGCACCAGAAATGGCAATCGCCGCTGGTCTTGCTATCCGGCCTGCAGCCTTTTGAACCGCCATGATATACATCAATTTATTACCAGTCCGGGAAATTAAACGCCGCAATAAGGCAAAAAGACATATAATTTTGTCTGCGGTTGGTTTGCTTTGTTTTTTAGCCCTCTTGACATCATTTGCTTTGTATCAAGCTAATACGGTTACCAGCTTGCAGAAAACCCTGACGGATATACAGGCAGAAAAGCAGCAATATACAAAAATATTAAATGAAATAAAGAGATTAGAAGCGGATAAAAAAGTGCTTTTGACACGCATTGACGTGATTAAGCAATTGAAAGAATCTTCTTCGCTCACAGTTCATGTAATGGACGAAGTCGCTAATCTTACGCCTCCTAATCGAATGTGGCTAAAAGGATTGTCGCAGACTGGGGGGCAACTTAAGCTCACAGGAATGGCTCTTGATAACCAAACTGTGGCTAAATATATGGATGATTTGGAAAATTCTCCATATATTCAGGGGGTTAGTCTTGCCAGCGCTTCCATGGAGAAGTTTGCAGAAAGAGATTTGAAATTATTCTCCGTCTCCTGTGCCGTGAATGTTCCTGACAATAGCAAAAAAGATGAAAAATTAAAATGATAGCAGGTCGTTCTCTATGAGTACCAGTGCGAAGATGAAAAAATTCGACATTTTTCTCGACGAAAAATATTTTTCTTTTGATAAGAGAGCGAAACTTTCAATTTATATTGCCGCTTTTTTAATTCCGGCTCTGCTTTTTTATTTCCTTTCCTTTAAACCACAAACCGAAAAGATTGCGATGCTGCAAAAACAGGTAGATGTGGCTGGAGAAGAATTGAAAATAGCAAGAAAAGCTGCGAGAGATTTGCCAAGGCATCAAAAGGAATTTGAAGATGTCCAAAAGGAATTTGATGCTACTGCTGTTTTGCTTCCAAAGAGCCAAGAAATTCCTAATTTGTTAAGAAATATATCAGATCTTGGAAAGAGTGCTGGGCTGGATTTTTTGAAATTTACACCCGGCGTAGAAACTCCAAAAGACTTTTATGCTGAAATCCCTATTGATATTACAATTAAAGGACCCTACCATAACTTAGGTTTTTTCCTCGATAAAGTAAGTAAGTTAGAACGAATCGTGACTGTAAATAATATCAGCATAGATAGACCAGAAAAAGAAGGTACGGAAATGCTGCTCAACTCGACTTGTCGTCTCGTAACGTATCGGTTCACAAATCAAAAACTTGAGCCAAAGGTTGAGAAGCCTAAATAAATCATAGAGAGTGCGGTTTACATTTGTAGCAAGCTAAATAGAAAATTAATTTTAAATAATTGTACCAAATTTATTTAATTTTCGCTTAACGTTCAGGAACCTTCTGCTATGCGGAATACCATTCATCTAAACTGTCAGTGTAAAGGATATGCGATCTATTCCTTTCTTCTTGTATTTGTCATCGCAACCAGTTGCTATGCCCAGGCAACTACAGATCAACTAGTGGCTAATCCAACACAACCATTAACGGATTCTTATGCCTATATAGTCGAAGGACGGACTGATCCCTTTAAACCTTTCATCTCCCCTAAAGCTGCTACCCCAGCTGGGCGTGATCCTAACGAAATTGTCGATGATAATACCGACTTGACTGGAATGCGCTTGTTTGAACCTGGTCAATTAACTCTTGTAGGTGTCCTGATGTCAGGGGGTGGTGAAATAGCATTGGTCGAAGATCAAACCAAAAAAGGTTACATGCTTAAGCATGGAAATCTTATTGGAAAACGAGGTGTCGTCACTCAGATTGACAAAAAACAGGTCGTGATAACAGAAACGGCTCGCACTCGTGCTGGAGAAGAGATCAACAGTACGGTTATAATGAGATTGAACAAAGAGGGAGACAAGTAGATATGTTTCATATTTCCCCAGGTGCTCGAAAAACAAATTTCCTCTTTTTCTGGATTTTGTCAATAGTGACCCTTGTCACAGGCACTGTCAGCGGCCTACAAGCAGATGACAGTGCTCATCAAATTGTATCTATCACCTCCCGAAATGTAGGCTCTAGTATCGAAATTCGTATCAAAGGATCTGTCCCCTTAGTTTCAACTGTTTACGAACTTCCTAAACCTGCACGAATTATAGTTGATGTAGCCGATGCGAAACTTGCTTCCGGTATAACAACAAAACTCGATACAAATAATAAGATTATTCTTGCAACGAGCGATATAGCCGATGCAAAACCGTCTATTACCCGGCTTGAGTTTACTCTTTCAGAATCATTTCCTTATACAACTACGCAAGAAGGCAATGACATCGTTCTTTCTGTCAATACCAAAGATTCAAAAAATAGTACAGTTATCCCAAGCGCTTCAGTAGGTGCTAAAGATCAGGTAGGTGGCCTTATCTCTCAAAAGAAAAATATCGAGAGCCAACTTCCAGAAATAGATCCACTTGCTGCGAAACTCTCACCTCAAGCAAAAGAAAAACAAATGCAGGATGCATTCAATTTTTCGGGGTACAACAAGGAACGGATTACCGTAGAATTCCAGAAAATGGATTTGCACAATGTCTTTAATTTTTTGCGACAGGTTAGCGGTGTCAATATCGTTGTCGATGAGTCAGTACAGGGGGCTCTTACCTTGGTCCTGGATGATGTTCCTTGGGATTTTGCTTTAGATATAATCTTAAATCTCAAGGAGCTTGAAAAGGAAGAAAGGTTTAATACCTTGGTTATTTATCCAAAGGGAAAGGGGTTTAAGTGGCCGGAGCAGGTTCAAAATAATCTTAGCTTTCAAGCTGATAGTAAAATGATTGAACAGGAAGCTCTGGTAATTAAACAACAAGATGGACAACCAATTGAAGTGGCTGAGGCAAAGCAACAGATGGTAGCGGCTCGAGAAGCCGAGAAACATGAAAATTTTGAGACCTCTGTTCAGCTGTATGAGAAGGCCTTTGAGAAATGGCCTGATAATTCTAAATTAGCAAACAGAATCGCCTCTCTCTATTTAGTGCAACTCCGCCAAAACGCGAAGGCACTCTACTATGCAAAAAAAGCTCTGGAAATAGACGCGAAGAACAACTCTGCCGCGCTCAACGCGGCTATTGCTTCAGCCAATATGCAGGAGAAACAAAAGGCTCTCGAGTACTTTGAGCGCAGTACCGGTGGTAAGAAACCTTCTAAAGAGGCCTTGCTAAGTTATGCAGTATTTCGTGAAGAACAAAACGAATATACCGGAGCTCTGACAATCCTTGAGAAACACGATGCATTATACGGAAACGACTTGAATGCCATGGTGGCTACTGCCCGAATTTATGACAAGATGGGAAAACGAGAGAAGGCTACCGAAAAATATCAGGCAATTTTACTGTCCGGTTTTCAGGTTCCACCGGATCTGGCGAAATATATTAAGGGCCGAGTCGCACTTAAACAGGCTATAAAATAATGCGCTTTAGACTGTATTAGAGGAAATTTTCTATGAAGTTAAAAAAATGTTTAGTGGTTCTTAGTCTTGCCTTGATACTCTCTAGCGTCACATCGTGTGGTGCAAAAAAACATGCTAAGGATCAAACGAAAACCGAAACGCCTCCTGCCGCAACTGTGGTGGCGCCGCCTCCGCCCGCACAGCTTCCGGTACGTTATCAATCAACAGGGTTTGTGACCTCCAATGATATGACTGATCGGGATCTTGTTGAAGAGAACGATGAATATCAGATCAAAGTCGGAGCAACCATCAGATCGACCGGGGGACCACAGCCGCTCTGGGATGTAATGAAACGATTGGCCAATCTAAAAGGGATGACCGTGAGTTGGGCCAGTGACGTTGATCGAACAATCCCGGTGGATGTCGATATTCAGGCCAATGATAATTTCTTCGACGCGGTTTCCAATCTGCTTAGGCAGGCTGATTATTTCCATGAGGTTAAAGGTAAGTCTATTGTAGTTCGTAACAAAGATACCAAAGTGTTCCAGCTTGGTGTCCCGGCCATGAAAGGGGCGTACACCTCTACTGTCGGTGGCAATTTTCTTTCCAATAAAGATGCGGCATCAGGGACGGAAGGCACTGTTAAGATTACGAGTGCCGATAATCCGTTTGATATCTGGAGTAATATAGAGGCGAATCTTAAAACTCTTTTAAAAACGGTGGGAACGAGTAAGGCGGGTGCGGTAAAAGCTACCGCAAGTGAAGAGAAAAATGCTAACCCAATGGGTGCAGCTGATTCGGCTGCTAAAAAGCCGGGTGACGCAATCGGCAATAACCAGAGCGAGAGCGTAGACTCATCCGCAGCAGTGGCTGAGCATGCAACCAAACAAACAACAGACGATGCTGCGTCTTTTGTTATCGACAAAAGTGTTGGTCTCATTACTGTTACGGCTAAGCCCGTTTCACTTAAAAATGTTGAGAATTATATCAATAATTTAAAGAAGGAACTGTACCGGCAGGTAGTGTTAGAAGCAAAAATTATTGAAGTATATCTACAGGACAACTCAAAGATAGGCCTTGACTGGAGTAATATCCTTAAAGATTTTTCTGTCACGGGTACGACCAGCTTCGGTTCTAACGGTCAGGTGTATCCCCACCTGCCGGGCACTGACGAATATGCCAGCACTTTTGTCAGTAAAGTGACCATACCTTCTCTTGACTTCAAAATTTTGCTCAATGCCTTAAATGAGCAAGGTGATTCCCATATTTTAGCCAACCCCAAACTGACAGTTCTCAATGGGCAGCCCGCACTCATCAGTGTCGGTAAAGATAGAGCCTATATTAAAACAGTCACCAAGACTGTCAGCACAGGGACCGCCGCAGCCGAATCCACTTATACCGCAGAGGTTGGAAATGTCGTTCAAGGTATTGCTATGGGGGTCATGGCGACTATCATTGATGATAAGCGAATTATTCTTCATCTTACACCCATTACCACCGATCTAGTTGGTGATGACATACCCTATAAGACATTTGGTACCGAAGGGCTTCAAGTTGGCCTTCCTGAAGTTAAGGTTCGAGAGATGTCCACCATGGTGCAAGTTGAGGACGGTGAAATGCTCATCATCGGCGGTCTCATTGATAGTGTGGAAGAGAACACGGGTAGTTTTGCCCCAGGGCTTGGCAGTATACCGGTTGTAAAATATCTGTTTGGTGTTGAAGAGAAAATCTTACAAAAACGTGAGTTGGTCATTCTGCTTACTCCAAAGATCATCTAGATTGAGTGCCAATTAATGACACCCAGAACAAACAGGAGAAATGGTATGAAGTATAGCCGCCATCTGCTTATAGGCTTGTTAGCGCTTCTTCTTGGTGGTTGCGGTACAACCGTACATGAATCGCTGAAAGTCCAACCGCTAACCAAGACTCAAAAAGGCGCTGACAAAACCGTCGTAATCCTTCCGCTTGCCGATTATTCGTATGCGGACAACCTTGAATCTTCTTTCCGTCGAGATCTTTTTGTCTGTGAGAACATGACGGATCAATTAGTTAAAAATAACTTTCATCTCCCTAATCAGGAGGATGTTTTTCTCTATCTGGTTACTCAAAATATCATCAATGTTGATGCCTATGATAAAAAAAAGGCAAAAACATTGGAATATGAATTGCAAAATGATTGGTCAGTGAAAATGAAAGGGCAACTGCAGCATTATATTGACCTGTCGCAAAATACCGGAAGTGATGATTCGGTAAATTCAAGTCCAGGCACGCATGGACTCACGCAGCAAGAAATAGTGAAAATAGGACGTCATTTTTCAGCCGATTACATCGTTCGGGGGAGAATAATTCAGTACAAAGACAGGCAGGATGTCTCGTGGGCTCCTTGGAAAAAGGGAGTCGTTCGCTTTTTAGTAGCATCTGGTCATAACATCGCCTTGGGTCAAGCTGACTCGGACAAATATTTAGATAGCCTGGGAGCTGTTGACTCATATGGCGACCTATATGGTGACATCCCCCAGTCCGTAGTGCAGCTACGATTATGGGTACAGGATGCATACACTGGAAATGTTGTTTGGACCAATCGAGTGGATATCAAGGTCTCACCTGTATCCGTTTTTGCAGATTATCAGCATGATGCTCTTTTTGAAACTGCAACTGAACAGGCCGTGGCCACATTAATTGATGATTTTGCTAAAACGATGTAATATTAAAAGTAGCTCATCTTGAGGTTGGGATCCATTAGTGTCAAACTGTATGAGCAGGATTGTTGATTTTTTGTTAAGGGCTTAAGTGATTTACGCACTATAGGCTGATATATAATAAATATTATTATATATCAGCCTTTTTTAATCATATATTTTGATTCGTTGTTTCCCCAGCAGCCATTCCCGCTATATCCGAAACCTCAGCAGTCACGTGGTTTCAAGAACAATATTTCGCAAACTTTGCCGACCGCAACTGGCGGTTAATAAATACAATATGTTGATTTTACACACATAATTTTAAACGAGAAAATGCATTTTTTCTTGACAACCCAGGAGGGGTGTGACCGATTTTTCTTTGTAATATTAACAATTTACAAGGATAAATACTATGTCGAGCCTCAAGAATTGCCTCAACCGTAATCATCAAGCAACCCGAACACTTCGCAAACTCAAAATGCGTGCACATCTGAATGCCGATGCCCTGTTTGCCGTTATCCGCAAGGATCTGGCCCAGGTGCCCGATCATCGGGCCGCCAACGCCTCGAT
>JBBRBT010000013.1:0-79560 GCA_038205495.1 Desulfobulbales bacterium | reverse complement strand
GCCACGGCACTCACAAAAAAACGCTCCAGTTCCGCCCCTAGCCCCGGCGGTACATCTTGATGCGCTCTATCTCTTCCTGTCACCCAGAACCCACTCCCCCCTGGTGATAGACCGCGATTTGGTCCATTCCATAGGGGCACTCGGCCACGGCACTCACAAAAAAACGCTCCAGTTCCGCCCCTAGCCCCGGCGGTACATCTTGATGCGCTCTATCTCTTCCTGTCACCCAGAACCTCCTCCCTTATACCAACCCCTGGTCAAGCATGGCGTTCACCACATTGACAAAGCCGGCGATATTTGCCCCGGCAAGATAATCCCCCTCTCGACCATAGGCAGCCGCAGCGTCCAGGCAGGTGCGGTGGATATTTTTCATAATCACCTGCAACCGCATATCCACCTCCTCGCGAGACCAGCGGAGCCGCATGGAATCCTGCGCCATTTCCAGTCCGGATACCGCTACCCCTCCGGCATTGGCGGCCTTTGCCGGTCCAAACAGGATGCAACTTTGTCGAAAGATATCCACGGCCTCAGGAGTTGAGGGCATGTTCGCCCCCTCACAGACCAACCGCACCCCGCCATCGACCAGATGTTGGGCATCGCGGGCGTTGATCTCGTTCTGGGTAGCCGCCGGCACCGCGCAATCCGCCCGGTGCAGCCACAGGGGATTATAGTTCAGAGTCGGATCTGCTGAAGTATAGACAGCCCGTGGATAGCGTTCATGGTAGTCCCGGAGGCGGCCCTTTCTGATATTTTTGAGTTCTTTTATAAACTGCAGCTTATCGGTATCAATCCCTTCTGCGTCAAAAATAGAACCCGAGGAATCCGACATGGTCAGCACCTTGCCGCCTAGCTGCAAAATCTTCTCGACAGTGAACTGAGCAACATTGCCTGATCCGGAAACCAGACAGCGTTTACCTGCCAAGGTTTCTCCGTGGTGGAACCCGAGCATTTCTGAAGCAAAATACACCACACCGTACCCTGTGGCCTCCGGTCTGATTAGGCTGCCCCCCCAGGCAATCCCCTTGCCGGTGAACACGCCGGTGAATTTATTCTGCAATTTCTTATACATTCCGAAGAGGTAGCCAATCTCCCTGGATCCCACACCAATATCGCCGGCGGGCACGTCGGTATCCTCACCGATATGGCGAAACAACTCGGCCATAAAGGCCTGGCAGAACCGCATTACCTCGGCATCGGACCGCCCCTTGGGGTCGAAATCGGCCCCGCCCTTACCGCCGCCCAGGGGAAGCGTGGTGAGACTATTCTTGAAAACCTGTTCAAAGGCCAGAAACTTGACGATAGAGAGGGTGACCGAGGGATGAAAACGGAGTCCGCCTTTGTACGGACCGATGGCAGAACTCATTTCCACCCGGCAGCCCCGGTTGACATGCACCTGGCCCTGATCATCCATCCAGGGGACGCGGAACAGGATCATCCGCTCCGGTTCGACCAGCCGCTCCAGCACCGCCTGCTGCCGATACTCAGGATGGCGTTCCAAAACAGGCCCGAGGGTTTTAAATACCTCACGGACCGACTGATGAAATTCTTTTTGCTCCGGATCGCGCCGGATAATGGCTGCAAGAATATCTTCCATGACGCACGTTCCTTCTTAGCCCTCGTTCATATTGGCATCATCGACTTAACGCGAAAAAAAGGAGCGAGAGGTCAACAGCATCAGTCCACCGGATGCGAGGCAGGCTCTATGACCAGGACCGGATCCCGACCGAGTTCTTTGGGGGTGTTGACATTACGCCAGCAAGCCCGCAGAGGGGCGGGAGGCTGCGGAGTAACAACCCCTGCTTCCCCCTGCAGACGGCTCATCCTTTGGTATCCCGCCGAGGCCATATCTTCCAGCAAAGGCCGACAAGCTCGGTCGTAATAGGCCAACAGGGGCTCGATCCGGCCATCGCCCGCCAGTTCCGGCAGCACTGCCAGCACCTCGGGTCGCCGACAATCGAGCAGCCACTGCAGGGCAGCCTCCTGCATATCCGGCAGATCACAGGCCACGATCAGCCAGGAAACCTGCGGATAGCCACGAAGCGCGGCAAGAATACCGGCAAGCGGGCCGCCCAGACCCGACACATCATCAACCCGGGCCAGGGCTGCCAGGGAGGCGGGCAGATCCCCGGACCCGGCAATCACGACCTGCTTGACCTTCTGCTGCAGCATCACAACCGTGCGCTCGATCCAGCTCAGTCCATTCTGCTCGAGCAAATGTTTCGGCACTCCCATGCGGCTGCTTCTGCCGCCAATCAGCACGCAGCCCCAAACCGGGGAAGCATCCTCACCGTTTTTGAACCTCATGTCCACTCCGACCGCTGCGGAAAGAGGCCGAGCGCCGCACCGCGCCGCAGTAATTCCCGCACGGCATGCAAGCCTTCCGCACCAAGATCCCGGGAATAGTCATTGACGTAGAGCCCGATGTGGCTACAGATCACAACCGGATCCAGCTCCTGGGCATGGGAGCGGATGTAGTCCCACCCATCCGCACTATGCGTGTCCGCCCAGCGGATACTGGCGGCGATGCCCGCATCGATTTCTTCACGGACCGCAGGATCCAGGGTCTTTTTGGCGGCAATACACCCCAGGGGGATGGGCAGACCGGTGGCCTGTTCCCACCATGCACCGAGGTCCTGAATACACTGCAATCCCAACTGCTGATAGGTGAACCTGCTTTCGTGGATGATTACCCCGCCATCCACCACGCCGCTGGCAACGGCCTCCATAATGTGATCAAACCGCATGACCACCAAATGACGGCAGGCCGGTTGATAGAGACGCAGCAGCAGGGCAGCGGTGGTATAGGTACCGGGGATGGCAATCTTCCAGTCGGCAACGGCGGCCGCCTTGTCCCCGGTGCCGGTGACCAGCAAGGGGCCGCAGCCCCGCCCCAGCGCTGCCCCGGCATGAAGCAAGACATAGCGGTCGAGCACATGCCCAAGAGCATGAAAGGAAAGTTTGGTGACATCCAGCAGCCCGCGCAAGGCCCACTCGTTGAGGGTTTCCACATCCTCCAGCACAGGATCCGTGAACGCGACCTGTGCCAGTGGCACCCTGTCGTGCATCAATCCATGAAAGATATAAGTGTCATTGGGACAGGGCGAAAAGCCCAAGGTCAATGTAAGTTTTTCAGACATGCGATAATCCCTCTATGACGATAGCCGCTACCTCGCCGCAGCGGACGCAGGCCTTTTTCACCTGCCAGTTCTGCAGATTACGATCCTCGACCAGATTGGAGATGCAGCGCAGTTCCAGCAAAGGAAGTCCGAACTCCTGACAGACCCGGGCCACCGCCGCGCCCTCCATATTCTCACAGAGGCCCTGGTGCTGTCGACCCAACAGGGCACCGCGTTGCCGAGAGCCGCTGACGCAACTCACGGTGACAAAGGTGCCGCATTGATACGCCAAGTTTTTCGTGTCCAGCAACGCCTTCGCCCGATTCAACAAGCGCCAGTCCAGGCTGAATGCATCCTGGATGGCTAAAGACTCGCCCCGCAACGGTTCCACTGCATCACCGTAACAGATGCCGAGATCACCCAACACCTCGCGGTCCGCCAGGCAGATATCAAGCAGGTCCGCGCCTCCCCCTTCTCGTACATACGCCCCACCAACCCCAAGATTGATGACTCCTTGGAATAGAGTCGGCGTTGTTGCAAGACAGGCCGTCAGTTGAACGGCAGTCTCAACCGGACCAATACCGGTTATCAACGGTTCAAACTGCACAGCGGAAGAACAGGCCCGGAGCATGGCCTCCATTTCAAAAGCAGTCGCGGCGGTGACCAGATACATAAGTTATTATAACGGAAACAAGGAGTTGCTGAGTAAATGATTACAAGGAGTGTAGAGGCGAGCCAGGATCAAATCGACATAGCGATTTTTCTTTTCAAGATTCGATTACGACCTGATGCCCGGATTGTGCGCTCAGGACAAATTGGTCAAAGACTTTTTGGGCAATGTAAAGTAGGTTAGCCCACTTTGCAAGAAAATCACCCCGTATCTTCTCACGCTTTCAATCCCCATGACTGATTATACCCATCGCCTGGATGATTACGATTACGATCTTCCACCCGAACAAATAGCCCAATTCCCGGCACCCCAGCGTGACCACTCCCGCTTGCTTGTCCTTGACACCGGCGAGACCGAACTCGCGCATCGGCAGTTCTCCGATATTTTGGGCTATCTGCGAAAAAATGACCTCCTGGTCATCAACAACACCAAAGTCTTTCCAGCCCGCCTACTGGGCCACAAGCCAACCGGCGGCAAAGTTGAGCTCTTCCTCCTGGCTTTTCCTTGTCTCTCCACCCATTCCAGCCTGCAGGCCCCCTGGCAGGAAGCCACCGCCCCGGCCCTGATCAAGAGTTCCAAACGGCCCAAAGCCGGCATGCTGCTCCATTTCAGTGACGAACTCAAGGTGCGGATCAATATTTTAACCGCAGATGGCAAGGCGGAAGTGACCATCCAGTATAAGCCGCAGCCCGGACAATCGCTGGAGACCTTGCTGGAGAAGCACGGCCAGATGCCGCTGCCGCCGTATATCAATCGGCCGCAAGGGAGTTCGAGCGAGGACCTGAACCGATATCAGACTCGATACGCCCGCCACACCGGATCGGTGGCCGCTCCCACCGCCGGTCTCCATTTTAGCGATGCTTTGCTTGCCAAAATAGCCGAGAAAGGAGTGGAGATCGCCAGCATTGTCCTCCATGTCGGCTACGGCACCTTTGCACCCGTACGGACGGAAGACATCCGCGACCATGTTATCCACAGGGAAAGCGTTGAGATATCACCAGCAACAGCGGAACGCATCAACCGGGCTAAAGCGGCGGGCGGCAGGATCTGGGCCGTGGGCACAACCACAGTGCGAACCCTGGAGTTTGCCGCCGATAAACTGGGAATCCTTCACCCCATGACCGCCGAATGCGACCTCTTCATCTATCCCGGATTTCAATTCAGGGTGGTGGATAACCTGATCACCAATTTTCACCTGCCAAAATCATCGCTCCTCTTCCTGGTTTCAGCCTTGGCCGACCGACGAAGAGTCCTGGATGCCTATAAAAAAGCTGTTACGGACCGCTACCGTTTTTTCTCCTACGGCGATGCCATGGCGATCATCACCAAGCCGTGACCCGCGACCTTTATGGCGCCATGAATGAATCAGTGCGAGGGGACACGACGACGGTTAAACGGAGCAGGACAATACACAGAAAAATCAAAGTATGGTCAGCGAGCGGCGCAGGTTCTGTCAACCTGGCTAGTGATGTGGAATAAAAAAAACCCGACAAGTTTCCAAGCCGGGTTACGAACCGATGAGAGAGTAATCAGGTAGCTGCGGGGCAATGACTGCAAGCCCCACCGGCCGGACAGGAAGGAGGAGTTGCGGCTTCCGTGCTGCTGGCGGGGGACGGAGCGCTTTGTGCGCCCTTACCGTTCGAAGGGCCGCTATAACCGTCTGTGTGCCAACCACCGCCTTTCAGTTGAAAGGAACTCATGGAGATCAGCTTGCGCACTTCACCGCCACAAACAGAGCAGACCGTGATGGGATCGTCGGCTATACGTTGTTGAATCTCAAAGACTTTTTCACACTTACTACATTCGTACTCATACACCGGCATGGTAACACCTCACAACTTTGTATATATTAAGGTTTTGGATAAATTGACCGAAACATCAAGCAATGTGAATTTAATGTTTCCTTTTTAGCCTGTCAACTCCCGTGGAAGAATAATCCGTCACGTAGCAATGAGCGACTATCGCTTAGACAAAGCCCCCGGCTTCTCCATGCAGGAAGGAATAGCTTTCATACCGGTTTGGGGCCCAATTCCTTCATCATCAACACCACCTTGCAGTAAGCCTGCAGCGAACCCAAGATTTTTGGTGTAAATAAATAAAATATTTGCATTGCATCAATACATGCTCTATGTTTGCAACAATCATATAAAATAGCGATCAGTACCTATATAATTTCAACACTCAGGAGAAACCGATGAGTAAATCACTCGTTGAAATGACTGCCGAAATCATTCAATCACAAATCAGCAGTAAGCAGATGTCCACTGAAGAAATAAAGGCAGCGCTTAACGATACATTCCAAACCCTTAAATCTCTTCAAGACTCTGAATCTTCTGGGATTGATGCAGAGCCCGAAGAGACAAATCCTGTTATGGATCCCAAAAAATCCATCCAGAAAAATAAGATTATCTGTTTAGAATGTGGACAGGAATTCAAGATGCTTTCTCCAAAGCATTTGAAATCTCATGACCTCAACTCCAAGGAATACCGAAAAAAACATGGCTTCTCCGCCCGCCAGCCGCTTTGTGCCAAAGCTCTCTCTGAGCGACGTTCGCAATCGGGAAAAGAACGCGGCCTGCCTGACAATCTCCGCAAAGCGATAGAAGCGCGGACCAAAGATAAAACCAAAAAAAAATAAGCTCTTTTCTTTCGGGTTTCTAACGAGGGCAAGTTTCCAGGCGGCAGCATGCTGCAACAGTGCTGCCGCGTGACCGGATGGCCTGGAAACCTGCGGGCATTCCATACCAATGGTATCCCTCGCCCGGAAAACTATCCTTCCGCCAAGCAGTCCCCCGAGAAGAAACATTTGCCTCCCGCGCCCCTGCTCCTCATCATCAACCTACAGATAAAACAAGATGATCGGTATCTTTGATTCCGGAGTCGGCGGCATGACCGTCGCCCGTGCTGTTGAACAACTCTGTCCAGGATTTCCTCTGGTCTACCTCGGTGACCTGGCCCGGACCCCATATGGGTCAAAAAGCCCGGCTATGATCACCGAATATTCACACCGCAACACCGAATTTCTCCTCAGGCAAGGGGCAAAACTCATCGTCATCGCCTGCAACTCGGCAGCAAGCACCGCTTCCACCTTCCTGCGGAGTCATTACAGTCAGTCGATCATAGATGTCATCTTTCCAGCGGTGGCAAAGGCGGCGGCAATCAGTACTAATGGCCGAATTGGCGTGATCGGCACCAGGGCTACGATTAATTCCGGCCTCTATGAGCAGCGACTGCAGAGCCTTCGCCCGGAGTGCAGGGTTTACAGCCAGGCCTGTCCCTTATTAGTACCCTTGGTCGAGGAGGGTTGGCTGGAACGGCGCGAGACAAAAATGATCGTTAAAAAATACCTTCACCCCCTTCGCGATAAACAGATCGACACCCTGATCCTCGGCTGTACCCATTACCCACTCCTGAAAAAAACGATTGCCCCGCGCATAGGCCGCAGAGTGCACATCATTGACTCCTCGGTTGAGGTGGCCCTGCATCTCAAACGGATCCTTGAAGAAGATGAGACGCTCCGCAAGGCCCTCTATGCACCGGACACGCCCAACCGTTTTTTTGTCTCCGACATCCCTTCGCCGGTGCACGCCTTGGCCAGTAAAATTTTCGGACGCACTGTCCTTTTGGAGAAAATTGATGTCTAAGATCCGCCGCGTCCTCCTGTTCGCCCTGACCCTGCTCATCGTTCCCTGCATGCCCCACTCTTCTTTTTCCGCGACATCCCCCCAAGGGCTGGAGCTCAAGGTCGTGCAGCTGCAGAGGAAATATCAAAAGTTACAGAGCCTGGAATTTGATTTCTCCCAATCCACCGCAACCAGTGGCCGAGTCAAACAGGGGAGTGGCAACGCCGTCTTTTACCGCCCCACAGCCCCATCGGGTACTGTATCTCCCACCGGTAACGGCGTCATGCGCTGGAATTACCTTGAGCCGACCGTGCAAACAATTATCAACGACGGCAAAGAACTCTCCCTGTACACACCTCAAGATAAGCAGCTGATCGTCTCCCCAGCACAGGAAATGGAATCCGATATCACCTATGCGATCTTCACCGGAACCAAAAACCTCCTCGATGAATTCGAGGCAGCGCCACCCGACAGACTCTTCGTCCTCAACGATCCGCCGCCAGGTTTTGAGGCCATTCTCCTCACCCCCCGACAACCGCACCCCCAGCTCAAACGGATCCAGCTGTGGCTGGGTGGCGACCTGACCATTCACCGACTGCTGATGGAAGATCATTTCGGTGCCCTGACCGAACTCACCTTCAACCGGGTCCGTTTCAATACCCTGCCGGCTTCAGATCCACAGCTGCTGCAGTCGCTGCTGAGACTTGATCTGGCACCCGGAACCGAAACTATTCACCAGTGAATCGGGGATCGGTGCAAACGCTGCCGATTCCCCTTGCCAGGGTTCTTCGCAAACACCCTGCCATGCACTTCCGGAAAGCTTTATTCTCCTACGACTGAGCCTCGAACTCACGAAAGAAGTTGCCCCAAACCTTGAACCCGGTTAAAGAAAGTCAACCTATGCACTTCCTGTCGGATCTGAAATATATGTGTCTGTTGCTTCACCAATGCCACCTCTGCTTGCTCCTGGCCGTCCAGGCATATTGACAACACACGATGCTTATTGCCATTTTAGCGGATAGCCACGACCATATCCCCAACCTACATCGGGCTGTCAGCTTGGCCAATCGGGAAGGCGCTGAACTGCTGATCCACTGCGGCGATCTGATCTCACCTTTCATGCTGCCTTACCTCCATGCATTTCGCGGCCAGGTGCATCTCATTTACGGTAACAACGCTGGCGACCAGCATCTTATTGCTTCGCGATGCGCCACAGTATTCGACAATCTTCATCACCACGGTACCCATGGGGCCCTCGTAGTGGGTTCATTCCGCATCGCCTTTCATCATTATCCGGAATTGGCTCGTGCGCAGGCCCTCTCCGGTAGCCACGATCTGGTCTGTTATGGGCATGATCACCTTTTTTTGGTTGAACGGGTTGGCAACTGCCTCCTGGTCAACCCCGGCGACCTCTTAGGGAAAGACGCCGTTCCAGCCTTTGTGCTCGTTGACACCGATGACTTGTCAGTGTGCCAGTTTGAAGTCGGATCCACCTTGTCGTTAGATGATTGATCCATCCTTGGCGGATGTGATTACAGTGCCAGCACGAGCTTCACTCTTCGAAGCAGACGTGCCGGATAATTCTTATCGGAACAGTAGAAGACCATGAGTGACGAGACCTTTGCAGATCTATTCCAGGCAAAAACCGTTTCCAGTAAAGCCATACAGCCAGGCGACCGAGTGGAGGCTATTATTGTCGGTATCAGTGGCGAGAATATTTTTCTTGATATCGGCGGCAAGAGTGAAGGTGTGCTCAGGGCCTCGGAACTGCGTAACGAGACCGGTGAACTGACTGTCGCCATCGGCGATTGCATCAAGGTCTTTTTCCTGGCTGCTCGGAGCGGCGAGATGGTGTTCACTACCCGGCTCGGCTCTGGCCAGACTTCCTCAAGGGAGCTGGAGGAAGCGTTCCGTTCCGGTATTCCGGTCGAAGGCAAGGTCACCGGAGAAATCAAAGGCGGATTTTCCGTGACCGTAGCCGGCCAGCGCGGCTTCTGCCCCTACTCGCAAATGGACATCCGCAAGGTTGAGAAGGCTGAGGACTATATCGACAAGGCCTTTGCCTTTAAGATTATTGAATTCGGTAGCCAAGGGAAAAACATCATCCTCTCGGCGCGGGCCGTTCAGGAAGAACAGCGAGCTCAGGAACGCGAGCAGCTCAAAGAAACGCTCGTTGAGGGGATGCAGGTGAGCGGTACGGTCACCTCCCTGCGCGACTTCGGCGCCTTTGTCGATATCGGTGGCATTGACGGCCTTATTCCCATCTCGGAACTGGCCTGGGGACAGACCGAGCGGGTCGAGGATATTCTCAGCCGCGGCCAGCAGGTGCAGGTCATCATCAAGCGACTGGATTGGGAAAAAGATAGGATTTCCTTGAGTCTGCGGGAGACCACTGAAAACCCATGGGATCAGGTCATGACCAAATATCCCGTCGGCTCGATTCATCAAGGCAAGGTGTCGCGCCTGGCTGCTTTTGGGGCCTTTGTCACCCTCGAACCAGGCATCGACGGCTTGCTCCATATCTCCAAGCTCGGGGCCGGCCGTAGGATTCATCATCCCCGTGAGGTGCTGGAAGCAGGCCAGGAACTGACCGTTAAAATCGAATCCATTGATAGTGCCCAGAAACGGTTGGCCTTAACCCCCGAGGATTATGTAGCCAAGGAATCAACGAACGAGCACTACACTCCGCCACCGGTAACCCGGGAAGCTACCTCCATGGGCACCTTTGGCGATCTGCTTAAGTCACAGACCAAGAAAAAAAGGTAAATTCGATGGATCATAGGTGCGCGGGAGAGATTCTCCCGCGCACCTAAAAAGGATACGCGCTGTTCAACTGGATCGGCGGGCTATTTCAAACATGATGATGGCCGCAGCCACCGAGGCGTTGAGTGAATTAAACGAGGCACTCATCGGAATCGTTACCAGAAAATCACATTGTTTTCTGACCAGCGGCCTGATCCCTTTACCCTCGCTGCCTATTACCAGACAGATCGGACCGGAAAAATCAGCGTCATAAATTGAGCTGACCTCGCTCTCCACCACTGCCCCGAAGATCCAAAATCCCCGTTCTTGCAAAATTTTAAGCGTGTCTGCCAGATTAGTCACTTGGCAAAGATGGAGATGGGCCACCGCCCCGGCTGAGGTTCTGGCCACCGTGCCGGTAACCGGCACGCTGCGCTCGCGAGTCATGATGATATGGTTAAAACCTGCGGCCAAGGCCGAACGGAGAATGGAGCCAAGATTGCGGGGATCCTGAATGGAATCGAGCACCAGAATTTTGAGTGGCTCCCCTGATCTGCCGCTACCACCGAGACTCTCCAGTAGCGCTTCCAACGACATCAGCTTGGCTTCGCATTGCCGAGCTACCACGCCCTGGTGTCGGCAATGACGAGGAACGTGCATCCTATTGGCATCGACGAAACGCACAGCAATACCCCGGTCTTTTGCCAAATCGATAATCTGCTGAATGCGGGGCCCAGCCTTTCCCTGCTGAATAAAAACCTCACTGATACCGCCAGCGCTCTGCTGCAAGGTTTCCCACACCGCATTTATTCCCCAGAGCAGATCGTCGGATGGCTCGGCAACAGGTTGCTTTTCACTTTTAGTCGCCACGTACCCCTTCTTTTTCCCTTCCATCAATACTCCCATTGCATCGCCTGACCGGCAGGTGTGCGTCGCTGGTGGCTACGCTCAGCAATAATAATACTGCGCAAACACTCCGCCGCCTCTTCAAGCCGATCATTGACAATCAGATATTTATAAGCGGTAACGCACTCTAATTCTCTTCTGGCGTTATCAAGACGAACAGCAAGGGACCCTTCATTTTCCGTACCCCGACCGCGTAAGCGACGCTCCAGTTCCTGAAGTGAAGGCGGCGCAATAAAAATCGTGATCGGATCAATCCGCCCCCGAACCTGCGCCGCCCCCTGAACATCGATATCAAGAATGACATCACAACCGGCTCCTTGACGTCGACTCACTTCATCGACACTGGTCCCGTACATGTTGCCGTGGACCTCAGCCCATTCGAGGAATCCCGTTGGTTGTTGATCGCGTATCTCGGCAAAGGTAGCCTCATCGACAAAATGATAATGCACCCCATTAATTTCTCCGGGCCGCGGCTGCCGAGTGGTATGGGACACTGAAAAAACGAGTCCGGGCAAACGCTTCATCACCAGGTTGACGATGGTAGTCTTACCACATCCGGAAGGAGCGGAGAGGACGAGGAGCATGCCCTTACTCATCGTTTCCCTCATTCTTGTCCTTTTCAAGCCGCCAAGCAGGATTGCGCTGCTCCTGCTCCAGGGTCTGCAGACGCTGATTGATGGTTTCCGGCTGCACTGAGGACAGCACAAGATGACCGGAATCCAGAATAATGATAGCCCGTGTCCTCCTGCCTTCGGTCACGTCAATCAATTTTTTGCCAACACGGGCATCCTCTTTCAATTTTCGGACGGGGGAAGAACCAGGATTGACCACGGCAAGAATGCGGTTAATTTTGACCGCATTACCAAAGCCTATATTTATCAGCCTACTGTCCATAGTTGCGCGCACACTCTCAAAGAAAAACTGATACCAGGTGGAGGGCTAAAGTTGAAGCAATCATACAGGTACCTATTCGATATTCTGTACCTGTTCACGTATTTTTTCGATCTCATTTTTCATTTCAACACCCAGATGGGCAATGGTGGCGCTTGCGATTTTCGAGGAGAGGGTATTTACCTCCCTGAGAAATTCCTGCAAGAGAAAATCAAGGCGCCGTCCCACCGGTTCATCGCTGACAAGAAAAGATCGAAACTGCGCCATGTGACTGCCGAGCCTGGTAATTTCCTCGGTCACATCGCTTTTATCGGCCATGATCGCGGTTTCCTGTGCTAACCGGATAGGATCGATATCAAGCCCTTCAAGCAACTTACACACGCGAAGCCTAAGATCGGTTTGCCGTTGCTGCTGCACTTCCGGGATTCGATGCTCGATCTGTCGAACGATGGCCTCAAATTTTTCCAGCCGGTTCAGCAGATCCTGCTGTAAAGCCTGCCCCTCTTTTTCCCGCATAATGTCGCAATCTTTCAAGGCGGCGTCCAGAGCCCGACTTATCAGACTCCATTCCACATCCATATCCGGACGCTGTTCCTCGAGGCTGACAACATCGCGCTGGGTCAGCATGTCTCTGAGGGTGATGGCCCCATCAAGCGCATACTCTTGGATCAATTGCTGCAGACAGCGATGGTACTGGCGGGCAACGTTTTCGTTGATCACAAGTTGCGGTTCAATGGTGGAAGCACCATGCAAACTGAAGGTAATATCGACACGGCCTCGGTCTAAAGCTGTGGCCACCCTCTTTTTAACTGGTTCCTCCAGCGCGGCAAAGGACCGTGGCAATATCACCCGCTGATCGAGAAAGCGGTGATTCACGGTCCGAATCTCTGCAACCCAGGACCTGGCGTCCTCTGCTGCCTCACCTCGGCCAAACCCTGTCATACTTCGTGGTCGCATTTTTGTATTCCTGTAAGACATTATGTGCAATAATTTGTATAAGCAGCGCCTCGTTAGCAAACCTCACCGCTACGTGTCGAAAGCACCGGTGTCATCAAAGATGGCATTGATAACAGCCGGAACCAACCAATCCTGCGGCACTCGGCAGCACAGACAACTGCCCTGATTGTCGAAGCACTCCGGCCATCGACATGGCTTAATGAGGAGTCGGAGCTATAACGAGAACGCAGACAAAACACTGAAAAGTGTAAGAGGGACCAACGATCAGGACAGTTGCCGCTACTCTCGACGCCTGGTCGCGGTGAGAAGAGGGTATCACCGTGTCTTGAGGTGTTCTGAGATCGACACCTTTGGCAAAATCCGAAATCATCACGGCATCAAAGGCGTGTTAGTTATTTGCCAATGCGCCCAAAAAACATAGAGTGACTATTTCCCAGGCACCGGCTGTTTTTTATCAAACCGAACAATCTCTTACTGTTGAACGACAGCTCGTATCGTGACAGTCGTCGGGCGTTACCCGACGACTGTCACTCGGCAGTCACCAAAAAGAAATGATCGATGACGATCAGTACTCTCGGCCTTGGCACAATACAGAACGATGTTTTGAATATTTCGAGTCTTCCCCAACAATCACTTCATCGTTTTATTCAATTCCGCTGTAACCTTGTCGGAAATATCTGCGGCCTCGGTGGTGTAGAGTACAACATTGCGAGGCAGGACGAGTGAATAGCCTTCATCTTTGGCCACTTTCGCAACAATATCCTCAAGCTTTTTCAAAATAGGATTAACATTCTGTTCCCGCAATTTTTTCAATTCATTATTCGCATCTTCTTGTTTTACAGCGAGATCGTTACGCTTTTTCTGAAATGCCATTGCTTTTTCCTTCTTAACGGCATCGGTCCAGGCAGAACTCTTTTTTTCCATCTCCTTTTGCAGGGCAAGGAGGTCATTCTCATCTTTTTTAAACGAAGCCTGCAAAGATTTCATTTTTTCCTCGATAATCCCTTGTGCCTTCTGGCCTGAGGAGGAAGTGGAAAGGACTTTTTTCATATCAATGACGCCAATCTTGATATCCGCCGCCATGGCTTGGCCATTGATAACAATAGCTGCCACAATCAATAAGCCGCTGACACGGCCAACCACAGTCTTGAAAATATTCACAATCGTTACTCCTTGAAAGTTTATCGTTTCCTCAACCCCCGCTGGCCTTAATTGCCGTGACCAAGTCAGGATAGGGTAGAAATACAAAACCGGGTAGGAACAAACGTTCCTACCCGGTCGTTAACCATTTTTTTTTAAAAAAAAATCATTTTACGATAACAAAGTCATCTCGTCGATTCTGCGCCCATGAAATTTCATCATGACCGAAAAGAAGAAGTTTTTCTTCCCCAAAGCTTACAGTGGTTAAGTTATCGGCATCAACGCCAAGATTAACGAGATAGGATTTCGAAGCCTGAGCGCGACGCTCACCTAAAGCGAGGTTGTACTCCTGCGTTCCTCGTGGGTCACAATTTCCTTCAATTCTAATATTGAGAGCAGAATTCTTTTTAATGAAATCTGCGTTTGTTTCAATGCGCTGTACTTGCTCACCCGTAATTTTTGAACTATCGAACTCAAAGTAAACGGGTACCATTGGTCCGGAGGTCCGCCCTTCCATAATTCCTGAATCTTCGGTTTCCAACGATTCTGCCGAACCAGCTCCTTCTGTCCCTGTTACCTGTGCCGCTGTTTCCGGTGCCTTCTTGCTACAACCCGCCAGGCTCAAACCCAGCACCAGCATCACTAAGGTCACCAAGGCCAACATTTTTTTACTGCTCATTACTCCCTCCCATATAAATGAATATTAAATAAAATATACAAATTATAATTTACTTCACCAACGAGGAAATACAACAATTTTTTCCTGAAAATTTAATTTCCTTGCAAAAGCTGATCAGCCTTCCTAAACTCCTCCGAGGCACCTTATTTGAAGAAAATTCTCTTCTTTTTTTAACAAGAAAAGTTATCAATCCCATGAATTTCAAAGAAAAAATCTCCCTCCCCCAACCGGAAGAATTAGTATGCTCCAACCGCTTCGGAGTGTTTTTCGGAGTTACGCAGCAGGTGTTTGATACTGTCTGGAAAAATCTGACCAATCCAATGGGCAATTCTGTTGCCTATGTTTCAATGGAAATTGGCGCGGACCCAGATGTCTTTCATCCTGTCAAAGATCTTTTGGAGAAACAATGCATCAGGGAACATGTTGATCTGCAGCTCAACCCCCTGTTACAGAAATACTTATACGGACCCAGAAAAATCCCTAATTACAGTGGAGGCCTGGGAGTACTTGCCGGCGACACCCTGAAAAGTTTTGCCGATACCCATATACCCGCTCTGGCCATCAGCCTTCTTTATCGAGAAGGCTATTTTTCACAGATCGTCGACTCAAAAATCGGCCAAATCGATCATGCGACCTGCTGGTCTCCTGAAAGAACACCAACCCTTTTCCAACTCATGGATCCCCATACACCGGATAAACCGCTAACCATTGCCATCCCTTTTTACAACGGGCAGGTTAGCCCAACGATGATCAAGGCCCAGGTCTGGATGAAAATGGAGATTTCAGCTCAGCTGGATTATTTCGTACCGGAACTCCTTCTGGATTACAGCCTGCAAGATGCTCCGGTCTGGATCAAAGAATCAGCACACCAGCTCTACAACGCCAAGTCAATGATCATCAAAGCGAATCAACGACGCATGCTTGGCTCCGCCATCCTGCCGCTTCTTGAGGCTTTAGGGTTCGCCACCAGTACTATTCATCTTAACGAACAGCACGGAGTGACGGTTTCCCTGCACCTTATTCTTCAAGAATTGCAGGCTACCTTTGGAAATTCCTATCCGGAAAGCATTTCTGATAACGATATTCTCGCTGCAGCTGAGCGAGTCTCCCAAAAGATTGTCTACACCATCCACACCCCCGTCAAAGCGGGACACGACCGTTTTTCCCGTGATCTCTACTCGGCTATCAGCCACAAGGCCTTCCAAAGGATACTCGATTTGCTTGCCCACGACGACGAGATGAGCCATGAGTATAACTTTACGGCCATGGCTATGCGGATCAACAGGGCCATCAACAGTGTCAGTCGCCTGCACCGTGATGTTACCAAAAAGCAATTCCCTGCTTTTTCGCAGAAAATTAAAGCAATCACCAATGGAGTTCACCATTTAACCTGGATCAGTGACAATCGCGGTGCCTGTTTTGACCAGATGCCTTGCCTACTAAACTGGCGAAATGATCCGGGGTGCTTCGCTTCAATTACCAACGAAGACATACCCATCCTCGAAGAAACCCTGCAGGGAGCCTGGGATAAGGACAACCGGGTTCTAACCGGTTATGTCAATGCAATGCTCAAACGCCAGCGCGAACAGATGGTCGAAACTTGGATTGATCCCCCAAATTATCTCTCCAGCCTTCCTGAAACGGACTGGCTCAAACCCGGTGTATTCACAATCGGTTTTGCCCGAAGATTTTCGACGTATAAACGTGCTGATCTCATTTTCGATGATATCGGGCGGCTCTCCGATATTCTCATCAAAAATAATTGGGCCGTTAATTTTCTCTTCGCAGGCAAAGCACATCCAGCCGACGAACCAGGGAAATCCGTTCTCAAACTCATTCTTGATAATCAGAAGGAACTCTATGCCCGTAGTAACGGTCTAGGAAAACTTATTTTTATACCAGGCTACGATATGGCCGTAGCAAAAATAATGGTTGCGGGAGTGCACACTTGGCTCAACAGCCCCAAGCGACCACTCGAGGCTAGTGGTACCAGCGGTATGAAAGCTGCCATGAATGGTGTCCCCAACATCAGCATTATGGATGGCTGGTGGGTTGAAGGCTATCACGACGGATTAACCGGGTGGAAATTCGGCTACGAAGGGCCGATAGACGATGCCGATCTGAGTGAGAATCCCGAAACACTCCTTTATTTGGAAGATGCTAACGCTTTTTATGAGTTACTGCCATCTGTGCTGGAAATGTTTTACTCACAGCGGAAAACCTTTTTATTACGGGCGATTAACAATCTTCAACTCAACATTCCCATCTTTAATACCCACCGAATGACGGCCGAATATGTTGAGCAGTACGGTTTGCAGCTCGACCCTCAAATTAAAGAAACTATCAATCGATTCCGCCAGCTCTATCAAAGCGAGCGGTCTATAAATAAATGAACACCACGATAACGTCCCTCAAATCGGGAATCTTCAAACGACTACCGAAAAGGTCTTTTCCTGTACAAAAGCAGTGCTTATCACTGTGAGTTACAGTATAAGAATCTTCACCTCTCCCATCGTGGAGCTTGGCAGAATGAAATAATGCGGCAACCGATACCGACATCTCTGAGCGACAATTCAAGGACAACTTTTTCACCTGTCACGAAAAGATATCGGCGGAGATTTTTGCGGCTCTGACCATGACAAGAAAGACGGTTGCATTTTTTGTGCTACCTGCCTGGTTACGGGAGGAGAGAAGGAACTGCAGGACAATACCTAGACCAATAGCCGATTGATCACCCGAAAAACAAGGTCGCATTGATGCAGAACCTGATTTGAAGCTATCAACACCTGAGGAGTACACCCATGGCCCGCCACATCAACCCTAGTAATTCAACCAATAAAACTATAGACGCCATAGACCGGAAAAGAGAACGAGAACGGCAATTTATGTTGAAAAAATCCCGAGAACTAGCGCCTGAACTAGCGATATCATTGGTACAACGCCTGTTGGATCTCCATATTATCGAGACTAATTCGGTTCAGGCTATTCAAGATGTCATGGAAAAGCAGCTGCAACGCATGAGTGATATGGAAGAATTTGACATGCAGTTTAAGATTGCACCGATCAGAAATCTCACCCAGGATCCGAATGTGATCAGCCTTTATCTCACTCAATTTATCATTGAAGACCTGCTCAATCATACCAATATCCAGGATGTCTTTGGTGATGATATGGAAATTTACAGAGCGGTTGATTCTGTTCTTTCAAAAATACGTCCCCGGTAATCATCCTCCCTGGCCATGGCGGTTGTTCACCCCAAAACCATCCCCTCACTGCTTTTTGCCACCAGCAAGGGAGAGATTCTGGATTACCGCAGCCTGCACATGGCCGGTGCCGCCGCAGGAGTTTTTTTCAAACCTGAGCTTGATGATTTGATCGAACTCCCCTCGGGAAGTGAGCTGTTTACCTTGCCGGAACGTCTACCGATTGGCTTTGAACCGGGTAGCGATGAACCGACCCTGCTCGACACAAACCCTTTCAATCCCGGCGAATCCATTCAGGCGGTAGCCGCCTTCATGGCCCCGGCCCATACAGCAATCTACACCACCGCCTACGAAAACCATGGTCCGCCGGATGCCCTTTTACCGCTTTTTGCATACACCGCTGTGGGATGGGCCGACGGGAAATTCTGGGTGACCGGTTTTCGAAGTGACAGGGATAACCGACAGGATGCAGACCAGTTCAAGCAGCGGGCCCTTCAACAACGCACAAAAAAGCAACTCCAACATCATCCGAGCAACCGCCTCATCCAACATCTCGGTAAATGTTGCCTGACCTACGGCTGCCCGGCGGCCCGCAACTATTTTCTCGGTCGATGGGAAGCGCCTCTCCCCTGTTCGCCTGTCTGCAATGCCGCCTGTGCCGGCTGCATTTCCCTGCAACCTTCTGGATGCTGCCCCTCAACCCAGGACCGGATCACCTTCGTCCCCACGGAAAAAGAGATAGCTGAGGTTGCCGTTAATCACCTGGAAACAGCCCCTAGAGCCATCGTCAGTTTTGGTCAAGGTTGCGAAGGGGAACCACTCCTGCAGGCAGATGTCATGGAGAAAAGCATCCGTCTGATCCGATCACAATCCAGACGAGGCACCATCAACCTCAATACTAACGGTAGTCTGCCTGAAGCAGTGGCTCGCCTTGCTGATGCCGGACTAGACTCAATCCGCATTTCCCTAAACAGCGCCCAGCCAGAAAAACACCGCCTGTACTATCGCCCCAAAGGTTTTACCTTAGCGGATGTCTGTCGCTCTATATTGGTAATGAAGCAGCATGGCCGCCATGTTTCCCTTAATTATTTCATTCTCCCCGGATGCACCGACGATCCCCTCGAATTCGCTGCACTATCGGAACTCATAGCGGAATATCGCCCCGATTTCATTCAGTTGCGCAACCTGAATATCGACCCGGAATACTACCTGCGGGTCATAGAGCATACCGCCACAGCTCCACCGCTCGGCATTAGAAATTGGCTGGCAATGCTTAAGAAGAAATTCCCAGACCTCGGCTTTGGTTACTACAATCCACCGCTCCTTCCCCGGCAGTCCCAGTAAAAGGTGATTCCAGTCGCCCTACATCACAGGGGTCATTATTGCTGAAAAACTCCATCGCCCGCAACCAGGCCTCGTCCAGGGAGTTACTGGACTGCACTTTAGAAGCCAAATGATGGCCAAAGAAATAATTTTTGGCAAAATAATGCGTAAATTCCTTGAGCCGACCAAGCCGGCGATCAGGTTGAAATCGTTCAACCAGAGCCAAAACAAACCTTTGATAGAGAAGCGGAAGACAAACCTCCGGTTCCGCAATCTCCATCATCTTGTAAAGATCACGGGCGAGAACAGCAAAAATCCAAGGAGATACCGCAGCTGCACGCCCGATCATCAGCCCATCCGCTCCGCTTTGCTCGATGCAGAGGCGAGCGCTGGCGAGCGAATCAATGGAGCCGTTGGCGACCACTGGAATTTCTATCCATTCCTTCACTTTGGCTATCCAGGTCCAATGGGGTTGCCGAGCAAAAGATTCCGAGCGCAAACGGGCATGCACGGTGAGCATGTCGATCCCCTCTCCGACCAGCATCAGGCAAAAATCCCGAAGCTTATGAGCATCTAGCGTTTCACCAAGTCGAATTTTTGCAGTTAACGGCAGGTCGGTATTTTTCCGAGCGCACGAAATTATTTTTCGTACCCGCGCCGGATCATCCATTAAACTACTCCCCCCACCCGCTTTACGGACCTGGGGTGCGGGACAACCAAGATTGATGTCAATGACATCCGCCTTGAATCGATGCAGTGCCGCAAAGACTGCCGGAATATTTTTTTCATCGGTCACCAACAGCTGATAGGAAAGAGGCCATTCCAGTGGCGTTCTTAAAAGGTAGGGAGAACATTGCGCATTCTCAGCCGGCAAACGCGTAGCCGATAACATTTCTGTGCTCAAAAGTCCGACTCCACCGAATTCGAGAATACCCGTGCGCAGGGCAGAATGGGTCAAGCCTGCCATTGGGGCCAAAAAGAGGGGAGGCCAAATTTTTTTCCCTCGAATTATCATATGTACCTCCCAGCGGATACAGGAACCAGTTTTCGCCACTTCGGCCTTGACATCAAAACATCCTGCATGTTAGCCTCTGATAACTATTATTTAATAACCACATGCATTGCACCGATAGAGAAAACAATGAACGCTCCAGCACCCATGGTCCGGCTTACAACCCAACGCCATATCATTCTTGAAGAATTGTCTAAAGTTACATCCCACCCAACAGCCAGTGACTTATACGACATGGTCCGAAAACGTCTGCCACGTATCGGACTCGGCACGGTATATCGCAACCTAGAACTGATGGCAGACAGCGGCATGATCCTGAAACTCGAGGTTGGCGGAACGCAGAAACGGTTTGACGCTACCACGGAGGCTCATTACCATATCCGTTGCTCTGTTTGCGGCAAGGTAGACGATATTAATGTACCCGTTATCAATGAACTGGTTGCCCAAGCCGCTGACACCACATCTTATCAGATCCTTGGGCATCATATCGAATTCACCGGTGTTTGTAGTACTTGCCAAAAACAACAGCAGCAACACCTCGCTCAATAAAACACCGTTACGTCCCGACAGTTCCCCGAAATACCAAGAGCGGCTCTCCTTAACAGAGATGCCGCTCTTTTATTGTACATCCTTATTTATAGATAATGATTCAGGAGAAAATAACCCTGCAAAATCTTCGTTTTCCAACTTTGAGGAGCAACTCCCCCTGGGTTGGAACAACAGCATTGGTATCACCTACCTTTTCCCCATCGATTGAGACAGCATGCTGCTGAATCATACGACGCCCATCGGAAGTTGATTTAACTAGCCCCGCATCCAGCAAAAGCTTCGGAACCCAGACTTCAGAATCTGTAGCAGAAACTCGTATTTCCTCAATGTCATCCGGCATTTCATGCCTGGAAAAAATTTGTTCAAAGTTTCGTTCGGCATCCTCCGCAGCCTGCTGGCTGTGGAAACGAGCAACCAACTCCTTTGCCAACCGAACTTTAACAGCCTTTGGATGCAGTTGTCCTGTCGCTATCTTCTCTTTCAGGCCCCCTATTTCCGTCATGGATAAATCACTGAGCAACTCATAATAACGGAACATAAGATCATCACTGATCGACATAACCTTACCGAAAACACTATCCGGGGATTCCGCGATACCAATATAGTTCCCCAGCGATTTGCTCATCTTATTGACACCATCCAAACCTTCTAACAAAGGCATGGTCATGACTACCTGCGGTTCCTGCCCACGGCTTCGCTGCAGGTCCCTCCCCATCAGCAGATTGAACAACTGATCGGTTCCGCCAAGTTCAACATCGGCTTTCATGGCCACAGAATCATACCCCTGAATCAGCGGGTACAAAAACTCGTGTATGGAAATCGGTCGGTTTGATTCAAACCTTTTCTTAAAATCGTCACGTTCAAGCATCCTGGCAACGGTGAGTTCAGACGCAAGACGGATCATTTCATAAGAGGTGAGTTGTCCGAGCCAAGTGGAATTGAACTGAACTTTGGTCTTTTCCGGATCAAGGATTTTAAAAACCTGCTCTTTATACGTTTCCGCATTTCGCAGGACGTCCGCCCGGGTCAGGGGGGGACGAGTATCGGACTTTCCTGTAGGGTCACCGATCAGACCGGTGAAGTCACCTATTAAAAAGTTCACTTCATGTCCAAGAATCTGGAAATGCCGTAATTTCTGAATCAGAACAGTATGCCCGAGGTGCAAGTCGGGTGCGGTTGGGTCAAAACCTGCCTTGATGGTCAACGGCACACCGGTTTCCAACGACCTGGTAATCTTTTTGACCAAATCTTCCCTGGAATGGAAATCAACAGCCCCCCGTTCTATCAAGGAAATTTGCTCTTCTACGGACTTCATTGATCCCTCCTACTTGGCATATTCTACCGCTCTGGTCTCACGGATAACTGTCACGCGAATCTGTCCAGGATAAGTCAGTTGCTCTTCGATAGCCTTGGCTATATCACGACTCAAGAGCGTAGCCTCTTCATCTTTGACCTTCTGACTATCGACAATAATGCGAAGATCTCGACCGGCTTGAATGGCATAGGACTTATCGACTCCACTAAAACTATTGGCAATATTTTCCAAATCATCAAGGCGCTTGACATAACTCTGCAACATTTCTTTTCGTGCCCCGGGCCTCGCCCCTGAAAGGGCATCTGCCGACTGCACCAACACATCAAGGACACTTTTAGGCGGTTGATCTTCGTGATGCGCTCCAATGGCGTACACAATGTCTTCAGCTTCTCCGTATTTACGTGCAAGATCCCGCCCAATAACTGCATGCGATCCTTCCACCTCATGGTCGACCGCCTTGCCAATATCATGGAGTAACCCGGCTCGTTTAGCTTTTTTGACATCCAAACCCAATTCTGCCGCCATCACTCCACAAAGAAAAGCCACTTCAAGGGAATGCTGGAGTATATTTTGCCCATAACTCGTACGATATTTCAAACGGCCTATCAGATTGATCAAATCCACATGCATGCCATGAGCACCGACATCGAAAGTCGCTTGCTCTCCAGATTCTCGGATGCCGACCTCAAGTTCCTCGGCAACCTTCTGCACAACTTCTTCAATGCGAGCCGGGTGAATCCGTCCATCGGAAATGAGTTGCTCGAGAGCTCGCCGAGCCACTTCCCGACGAATGGGATTAAATCCAGAAAGAATGACCGCTTCTGGGGTGTCATCAATGATGATATCGATACCCGTTGCCGCCTCTATCGCTCTTATATTACGTCCTTCTCGTCCGATAATCCGCCCTTTCATTTCATCGTTGGGCAGGAGAACCATCGAAACAGTTTTATCGGCTACATAATCGCCAGCATATCTGGCAATAGCTAGGGCCAGAATATTTTTCCCTTTACGATCAGCCTCCATTTTCATTTCATTTTCAATGCGAGAAAGCCGTTTGGCACAATCCATCCGAGCCTCACTTTCAATGGATTGCATGAGCTGAACTTTAGCTTCATCCCTGTCAATTCCGGCGATTTTCTCTAATTTATAGCGCTGTTCATCGATCAGACCGTCCAGTTGATTTTTCTTTTCAACTACTTCCACTTCATTAATGCCAAGACGATCTTCTCTATATTTCAGACTGGCCTGTTTTTCTTCCAAAATCTGAAATTCACGTTGAATTTCGTCAAACTTGCGATTCAGTCGCCGCTGATCATCCTTGAGTTCCTGCCGGCTTGTCTTCAGTTCACGATCAGCTTCCTGCTTGATCAAAAAAGCCTCTTCCTTAACCTGCAGCAACGCCTCTTTTTTTATCTGTTCGGCTTCACTGATGGAATTTTCAATGATCTGCCGCCCCTGCAACTCAATGTTTTTCTGGTTGCCCTCTACCAATCTCTTACGCAGAAGAACACCTATGGCCAGGCCGGCTACAAGATTCACCAACGCTAAAAGCATCGTCATTACATTTAGTTCCATGACAAGAAACCTATCGAATATATAAATATAACGCAACCCTGCCATGGGATGGCTTAAAATGGCAAAATTGCAGTGAGAAGAGGGGGGAAGAGTAGCGGGAGTGGATAGCGGAGTATTTTGCTGCAAAAACAGAAACGCCGACAATGAGAAAAACAACAGACCTGCCAGATCCATTATCGTATCTGCTTAGTACAGCTCTGGTGGTCTTCAGTCGGAAGAATACCAAGAGAAACGCCGACCATTACACTAATATGGGGCAGGTGTTTTCCTTGAGAACAGCCTGTGTGGAAGGTTACTGAAATATAGTAAACCTGATCGCATCAGAGTTGTCTTTCTATCACTGAACCTGCTATGCCCGTTACTGCACACGCAACCATCCTCTTCAAACACCTTAAAGGGTGCTTATAATAAACAGCGAGTTGTTCGCTGGTAACAAAAAACCCCACTCTGCCGTGTCAACGAAATGATTAAACCTAATGAAATTAGGTGGGCAGTGCCCTTGCCACCGTCTGGGAATCAACTTGATTTCCATGGTGCAGCAATAAGGCTACCCTTTTCGTGTGAGTTGGCTCAATACTTCGTTGATCACCAACAGAGCAGGGTCACAGCATTTTCTATGAACACTATATCAGAACGATCTTCCGAACAGAATGATAAAATTATGAACTCATCAATCCAATTCTGAGGAAACTTTGTCGATTAAATGAGCAACCGAACGCGCCTGCACCTGCTGGAACTCTTTATACTCTCGATTTAACAGAGTATATTTAGCGGCTATGCGCAAACACCCCAAAACCAGCATTTTACTCGACGGCACGGAACTACGACTTACTTTCTCATTAGCTTCCAACTCATGACGAAGAAGGGCTATGGCCGATTCCACCTCATCTTCGGGAGCATCGCTATAAAAAGTATATTCCTGTCCAAAGAGATGGAAGCGAACAAGACGATCCTGCATCAGTAACGATCGTCAGCCTCAACTGTTTCGGTTTTCAGCATCTTCACTGAACAAAAAGCCCTGTACAGTGTTGCCATGCCCCTTGTCGACTGTCGAAGCAGCATGCTCGTTCTCCCACTGCTCAATACGACCGATCAATCCAGTTACTCGATTGCCGACCTCAGTACGCTCGGTGCTCAGGTTAAAAATATTGTTCTTCAGCTCAGCACATTCAGCATCACGTTCCCGCAGGGTATCCTGCAATGCATGATAATCCGTCTTCAGTTGATTGTATTTCGCCAACAGTTTATCTACAAACTCCTCCAAGCGAACTAATTCCGCATTATTCTCCATGACGCTTCCTCTGACTTTTAAGTTACCGAAAAGGTTGAAAAACCCTAACCTTCCGAAATTATAATAGAACTGAACAGGGCATTACTATACAGATCACGCATCCTGAACGCAAGGACTTTGCAAGGGCAGCCGGGTATCAGATTTTATTTTTTCATACCAAAAAGTTAACAGCGGTAGTATTCCCATGCGACGGGCCGTCCACTTTTATAGGGCATAAAACCGTGAAAGATACGCGGATCGGCATCAAAAACCAAGGGAATGAAATAGCGATCCCCTTCCCACATAGGGAGCTCAGTAAGTTCAGCAAGAGGGTGCCAACTCAAATCGCCCTCCTCGTTGCTCTGCCGTACAGTGCCGCTATACTCCGTAATCAGGAACACAAATCCAAGCCAATTCTCTCCTCCGAGCCCGAACCCCGTCCAGTTAATCGTACCGCGCAAGTGCAACCCGGTACACTCCAAGCCAGACTCCTCGCGAATTTCCCTTTTCATGCAACTGATAACATCTTCGTTTGCTTTCATTTTACCGCCCAGACCGTTATACTTACCGAAATGCTGATCTGCAGCACGGGCATTGCGATGAACCAGCAGAGTCTGTAACCCGTCTGGAGATAAAATATAACCAAGTGTGCCTATTATAGGTCTATACATATGATGCCCGCGCGATAATTTCTATAAAAACGAATTATTAACTATAAACGTCCCCCTGCTTCGCAACTTCTATCGCCGGGCTGTTTGAAATGTGATACTATACCGGAATGTTAACCAGCTAACAACCATTCACTCTTCCTCCAACAGCGCATTCTTAATTATGATTTGCATTCTAGCGAAAAAAAAGGCACAGCGAATAAATTTCTTTTGCCTCACCCTCATGTGGTCTTGTTTTTTGTTTTCGTTCTCCATAACGGTTTCCACGGCAACAGAGCTCTTCCCGCTTTATCCGTGCATTAAATCAAACGTCAAATTCTGGGAAAATGTCTACGGTCGTTATTCCTCTCAGCAAGGAGTATTGCATGATAGCGACGACCTCAGTCGAGTCTATACTGTGATCGATCTTGAGGGATGGAACGTCCCCGGTTCTGCAAAGATTAACAATGAACGCATCAAGGCTGCCAAAAGCCAAATCAGCGCTATCCTTTCCGAGCTGGGGTCCGGCAAACTCCCCATCACCCAGGAAGAAAAGCATATTGCATCACTTTTTCCACGACAACGCCATACTACCTATCACGAAGCTAGAGAAAATATTCGGCTGCAAATTGGCCAGAAGGATCGTTTTTATGAGGGCCTGATCCGATCAGGAAAATATCTCGGCGATTTCAGAAAATTTCTTAGCTCACAAGGCCTGCCTGCGGAACTAGCATATCTTCCTCATGTTGAATCCTCATTTAATCCAAAGGCCTACAGTAAAGCTGGCGCTGCCGGTCTCTGGCAGTTCACCCGGTCAACCGGAAAGGAATACTTGACAATTAATGAGTTTGTCGATGAACGATACGACCCCTACCTAGCCACTCAAGCCGCAGCCAAGCTCCTCAAAGAGAATTATTCTCAGCTACAAAGCTGGCCTTTGGCTCTTACTGCCTATAATTATGGGCGGGCCGGCATGGTCCGGGCGGCCGACGAACATGGCAGTTATGAGAATATCTTCAAGTCATACACCCAGGGATATTTCAAATTCGCTTCACGCAATTTTTACTCGGAATTTCTCGCTGCCATGCGGGTGGCCAAACGATTGGGCGGAGATTCATCGGTGCCTTTCGAAGGCCCAGAGGCAACGGTTACGTTCCGCCTTAAAGAAGACCTTCCCACGGCACGGCTGCAGTCAACATTTCGAATCTCTCCACAGAATTTTGCCCGCCTGAACCCTGCCCTCATGCAACCGATTATCGATGGACAGAAATCAGTACCCAAAGGGTACCTGGTCCGTCTACCTGCTACAAAACAGACGACAGCTCAACAGGCTCTGATAACAAAAACAACCAGTAAGACTGTTGATCAAACCTTTACTGCACAGAGCAGTACCAAAACATCGAATTCCATAGTCGGCTATACGGTACGAAAAGGGGACACCTTAGCATCCATAGCCCAACAATTTCAACTCTCCGCCCAAGAGTTACTTGCAGCGAACAGCAGAAACCTGAAAGGCCCAATCCGTATTGGGGAAAAGCTGACCATTCCAGGCCGCAAAAGTAAAAAATCATAAAAAACTTGTAAATAAACCTAAAACTACCTGAATAGAAACATCATGGACATCTCAAAAACCATAGCAAATCTAAAGAAAAGACCTGATTTTAACGATAAGGTCGGAATGATTCTCATCCATAACGGTACTGTACGCAACTGGTCACGTACAAATCATCAGCAGGTTACGGCACTGGAAACAACCGTCGACCAAGAAAAGATCGAACGATTGAGGCGGGAATACCTTGAACATCAAGGTGTCTATGACATAATAATTGAAGCTCATTCCGGGCGTTTTGCTCCTGGTGACGACCTGTTATTCATACTTGTGGCCGGTGATTTACGAGAAAATGTCAAACCAGTGCTCGCCGGACTGCTGGATCGGATCAAAGCTGAGGCTGTCAGTAAAAATGAGATCGTGATGTAACCAATCCGTCTGCAGCTGACCACGGTCAGTCAACGACAAGGAGCTTTTCCATGACTGCAGCCCAGACATTGATTGAAAAATTTAAAAAGATCAGGACACTTCCTCACATTGTCAGCCGACTGGTTCAACTGGTCAACGATGAAGAATCAACCCTACAAGATTTTGAAGAAGTCATTCGCTTGGACCCAGCACTGGTTGCACGATTATTGACATTGGTCAATAGCTCCTATTTCGGTTTGACACGTAAGGTGGACTCCATTTCTCGGGCCGTGGCTCTCTTGGGCATGAAAAATCTCCACAATATTGCGGTAACCGATGCAATCCAGGGAATGCTCCGCAGCGACTTCGGCACCTCCGAATTCTCGCCCCAGCGTTTATGGCTGCACAGTGCGGCCTCGAGTATTTGTTGCAAAATGATTGCCGAGCGTATTTTTACCCTCAATGGCGACGATGCCTATCTGTGCGGTATACTGCACGACATCGGGCTTATTGTCGAAATGGAGACAGAGAAAGAAACATTCCTCAAGCTTATCGAACAACTGGTTAACGAGGGCCCAACAATTCTTGAGCTTGAACAGGATCTGTTCCAATCCGACCACTGCCAGATAGGCTATGTGCTGGCCAAGGATTGGCACATCCCAGTCCCGATCGCCGATGCGATCCGTGATCACCATCTCGATAATGGAGCCATTATTCCCCACTCTCCAACCGGTATTCTCCAGATGAGCGAATACATTATCCAACAGCTCGGCTTTTCCATCAAAGATGGCCTAACCGCCAGTCTCGCCCCTTCCCTGGCAGCACATATTCAAAGCAACGTTGAAGAATACAAAGTACTTGCGGAAGACCTTCCAGAAGAACTGGAAAAAACCAAAAATATGTATGGCGGCTGAGGTTCTGATTCATGACCCTTACACCCCTGTTTGCCGATCTTGTCGACCCAATAAGTGAATGGAACGCTCTACGTACCCAGCTTGAACAAGAGACTGAGCAGCTCCTCTTTTTCTGCCTGAATCATTCCGGCCATTATGTTGCCTCCGAACATTTTCCCCTCGAGACCAGCCAAGCCATACAATCCATCGAGGAAAACGAAAAAAAATCGTCCGAGGTCTCCTTCTCTGTGCGGGAACGCTCCTACTTCCTGCTGGCAGTGCCTGATCTTCAAGGGTATGTCTTGGCGACATCCAAGGAATTGCAACAGACTGCCGCCGGCGGTTGGATTTCGACGGTCATCCGCCTAGCAGTCCGGCTCTTTCTCTCCCACCGAGAAACCGTGGAGACGGTGAACAGGCTACGCATCCAAAAAAAACAGTTTGATCGAAAATCTGCAGTACTGGAGAAAAAATTCCAGGACATTATGGCGGAGAACGAACAAAATTATAGAAAAATTCAAGAGCAACAACGAAACTACTCAGACACCTTGCAAGCTGAAATCAAGCATCAGACGGCGGAATTGCGTACCGCCAAAAGAGCGGCGGAGGCTGCGAACATCGCTAAAAGCGAATTTCTGGCGGCAATGAGCCACGAAATCCGCACCCCTATGAACGGGATTATCGGTTTTACCGATATGTTGCTGGATACCACACTGGATGATGAGCAAGAAGAATTTGCCCAGACCATTAAGCGTAGCTCCGACGCCCTGCTCTCGCTGATCAACGATATTCTCGATTTTTCTAAAATTGAGGCGGGCAAACTCGATCTTGAATGTATTAATTTCGACCCAGAAATTACGGCCCAGGATGTATGCGATCTGATTCGACCAAAGGTCGCCTCTCGCCCAATCGAAGTCCTCTGCAGGATAGACGACGCCCTTCCTGCCAACGTCATGGGCGACCCAGGTAGGTTACGTCAGGTTTTGGTGAATCTGATGGGAAACTCGGCTAAATTTACCAAAAAGGGGGAACTAGAGTTGGCCCTTCTGGTTGATGAGGAGACTGAAGAGAGCATTACCTTGCATGCCCATATCCGAGATACGGGAATCGGCATCCCAGGAGATAAGCTGGAATCCATCTTCGAGGCCTTTCGCCAGGCTGATGGTTCGACAACCCGGGAATACGGGGGTACCGGACTGGGGCTCTCCATCTGCCGAAAAATAGCCGGCTTGATGCAAGGCAATGTTTGGGTTGAAAGCCAACTTGGCATGGGGAGCACCTTTCATTTTACTGCCAAGCTCAAAAAAACCCCGCAGCAGCACATAAAAAAATTCAACAAGATCAGCTTGGCTAATAAACGAGTTTTGGTGGTTGATGACAACCCAACCAATCTCAACATTCTGAATCATATCCTTAAAGCCGCAGATCTTGATGTCGTTGCCATCCAAGATAGCAGCAAGGTGCAGCCTGTGTTATTGCAGTCCATCACCGACAACCTGTTGTTCGATCTTATCATCCTTGATATTCAGATGCCGCTACCAGATGGTTATGCCCTAGCAAGGATGATCCGCCACGAGATTCCAGCAACCGCTAAAATTCCACTACTTGCCTACACCTCATCAACGGAAAAAAATGCTCAACGCTGCAAAGATGCGGGCTTCGACGCCTTCCTCACCAAGCCAACTCGGCGGGAAATCCTCTTCAAAACCATCGAAAAATTGATGGGAACAGAAGAACCCGGGGCTGCAAACGAGGCCAAGGAAACATTCATCACCCAATACAGCGTTCGCGAGGAACTCAAGCAATCAGTCCGCATCCTGCTGGCCGAAGACAACCCGGTTAACCAGAAGCTCGCTGTTCTTATACTCACTAAGGCTGGCTACCAGGTTGAAGTGGCCAACAACGGCAAGAAAGCCGTGGAAATCTTTGCCGGAAATCCTCAACGGTTCGATCTTATTCTCATGGATGTTCAGATGCCGGAAATGGATGGACTCTCGGCAACCAAGGAACTACGTACCAGAGGGTTCTCGAGTATCCCTATTATCGCCATGACTGCCAACGCCATGAAAGGTGATCGGGAAATTTGCCTGGAGGCTGGAATGAACGATTACATCACTAAACCAGTGAAACGGGAAATAATTTTCGAAATTATTGAAAAATGGCTGCATCATGAGTTGGGGAGATGACCATTCCATCAAGGGATCTCAATGTTTACTCCTCGACATCCCCCGAGTCCATGAATTCCACTCGGATTCCTCGCTCCCAGTGTGTTCATCGATGGGCTTTTTCCCCGTCCCCGTCAACAAACAGAGCTGTTGGGTTTCTTCGCCTCTGCCTCCGAATTCTTTTGATCATGTACCAGGAGTTTTTCCGGACCCATCTCGCCATTAGGGCGTCCGCCCTCACGTACTCCATCATTCTTTCGGTGGTCCCCATACTGGCGCTCAGCACCTCGATTCTCAAAGGGCTTGGCAACGACGAACAATTGCGACTGGCAGCCGACAGATTCATTGAACAACTAGAACCTTCTACGTCTCAATCTGTATACCGAGACAACACCCTCGACCCTGTGCAGCAGGCAGAATCAACGCCCCCGTCCCCTGTTTTACCAGATATCGGACAGCCTACGGTGTCTATGACGACCCACCTGCACCATGCGGTTGATCTTATCTTTCAATACGTTGATCGGACTAACTTTGCAGCACTAGGTATCCTCGGTGTTATCGGCCTGATAGGTGTCGTCATTCTCGTCCTCTCTACAATTGAAAATGCGATGAACGCCATCTGGCATACGCATAAGGGGAGATCCTTCTTTCGAAAGATCATGGATTATCTCGCGCTGCTCATCCTGCTTCCCATTTCCCTGAATATAGCCTTGGCAGCCGAGGCAATTGTTGCGAGCAAAAAAATTATGGGTCATATCGCCTTGGTCATTCCGACGGCGTGGATTGCGACCTTTTTCATCAAATTTATACCCTTCGTTTTCATTGTCGTCACGCTGATGATCATGTACCTTTTTTTCCCCCACGTGAAAGTCAAAACCTGGCCAGCCCTGATCGGGGCTGTTTTTGCCGCAATATTCTGGTTCATCTTTCAAAAAATCTATATAGTCCTGCAGATAGGGGTTGCCAGCTACAATGCTATCTATGGTTCATTTGCCACCATTCCTCTGTTTCTCATTTGGCTCCAGATTGGCTGGACTTTCATCCTCCTCGGCGCTTCGTTAGCCTATGCGATCGAACAACAGCAGTATTATACCTTTCGTGACAGCACTCTTTCGCCACAACGCCGTCTCCAGACAGCGTTTGATATTCTGCAAACCGTCTATGATAGATTCGAGGCACGCCTGCCTACTTCCCTGGCCCTGCTGAATGAAAGATTCCCTCAAGCTAGATGCGAAGACATTAACGAGGTGGCCTTGATGTTGATCAACGGCCATTTACTCAGCTGCAATGCGAGTAACAATGAGGAATCCCTGATACCCGTAACGTCGGCTGACAATTTGCGCTCCAGTGAAGTTGTGCAATTGATTCTCGGCAACGAAGTATTGCCCACCAGGGGGGGACAACTCGCCTCCCGAGCCGTTGAAGCCGCGAGTTGTGCCTTGGACTCCAATCATATTTTCACACAATCAGCGTCGGTCTGAACGACTATGAAACAAGCCCTGTCCCAAACCATTCACAAAATTCTTGGGGGCAATAACCTCCTAGTCGTCGTAGCTGATGGCTACAGTTCATCCCAGGATAACCAACAGGGGCAATTTCTGGCCAATCTTGCCTTGGCATTGACGGCCAAGCTCCAATGTTATGCGGTTATTAACGCCAAGTATAAAAAAGAGCTCATGGATCTCTCTGACATACGAGCGGTCAAAAGCCGACCTAAAGTCATGGATTCTTTTCTGTTGCAGATCAAAAAATTCAAGGATGAAATTGCCACCAATGGGCTGCTACCGCTTGTCCTAATCTTCCAATCCCTTCCGAACAATGAACGATTTGAAGAAATGCTGCTTTTCGGATACGGACAGGGGGAACGGGGATCGCAAGACTCTCCGCATCATCCCACAATATCGCCCTCATTCTTATCAAAAATCAGGGTGGCAGTAGAGGATCAGCACCTGCGAACAGCCCTTGCTCCCATCGATTCACCCTATTGCGGGCGGGAATCGTACCATATCAATCAATTATTTCGTCAAAAAGAGCACATTGATGGATTTTATGGCCCCGAAGTACGTTCTCTACTCATTTCCGTTCGTCCCGACCTGATCAATGAACAACAGACTGCGGAAACGATCGCGTCGATGTTGGCCTCAGCCCTCGATCAATTCAGTGTCGCCATGTCCTTGGTCAGAAACATTGACATCAACAACATCGATGCATCAAGCACTGAAGATCGACAATTTATTTTTCGCCTCCAAGGTGATAATCGCTATACTGATTTATTACGGGATTCGTATATTGAAGAACTCGCAGGATCAATAGACCGTAATGGCCTGCTACACCCTCTTGTCCTGCTGAAAAAAAATGATGGTAGATACAAAATACTCTGCGGCTTCAGGCGATTCCAGGCATTGAAGCGCATTAATCGGCCGCTGGTTGAAGCCAAGGTGTATAATGAGTCCGACTTTTCACCGGAAGATTTTTTCAATATCTCCCTGGCTGAAAACACCAAACGGCGAAATCTTAATCCCATAGAAATAGGTAATTTTCTAGAATCAGCAAGTGCGGCATTAGGTTTAAATAACGCTGAATTAGCCGAACAATTTGGAGGAACGCTAGGTATTGGTAAACCAGGGCAGAAGGTTTCGCAGTCTACTATTCACAAATATCGGAAAGTTAATCAGATTCGTCTCCGCGGCGAATCGTTGGAAATCATCTCCGATGTGATCAATGAGAAGTTACAGTTCTCGGTGGCATCGGAAACGCTTGCGCCCATAAAAAGCAGCAAAGACAGGGACGCTTTATATCTGCAAATCATTCAACCTCTTGCACCGACACGGCCGCAATTGACCAAAATCCTAGTGCTTCTTGGCCAAATGTCCCCAAGTTTGCATGAGTCTATTACCTTGATCAAGGTTCAACAGGCCATCGCCAAGGCGACCAAGTCAACACAGCCGGCAGCCACCTTGCTTAAACAACTGACGAAGAAAAACGATGCGTTGCAATCTGCACGGCAATCAATTTTTGAAAGCCGGGTTGAAAATATCCGACGCACCTATTTTGGCGAGCAGGCCAGCACACGAGATTTTAACATCACCTCAGCATCACCGGCATCTCAAGATGAGCTCATCATCAATTTTCGGCTAAAAAAGGACGAAAAGCAGAGTACTCTCCAGAAGCTCTTAGATGCCTTGGAGCATAATGACCTCTTTTCCAACCCAGCTGATGAGAGCAACACGTAACATCCTTCATCTGTCTCTATAGAGGTCCCCTTGCAACAGAAGAGATTGCAAAAACAAATTTTTTTCGCATGCGAAAAAAAAACGTTTTGAACCCGAAGTCAGATATTTTTCTTTATCATTTCGGCCTATTTGGCAACGACCGATCCCGATCAAGACAGCCTAGCGAGTGACTGCCAGAGCAGGCAGCTTACACACGCCCCCCCCCTCCCGAATATGATGTGGTACCTCCTCCTCTTCCCATGTTTCCACAGAGCAGTAAAAATGAATAAGAAGGGTGTGCAATCCTGCATAAGGCTGGCCTTTCTTAGGCGATCGAATTCCAGTTCCTTTTGATTGTTTTTCTCTGACACGATGGTAACATATCTGGCAATAATGCGGCAGGGACTGCAGGTTGCCGAATGACATTCTAATGGAGATCAACAATGGCTAAAATTCGATTGGCGCTTATTGCGGGCGGGACGTCTGATGAACGAGAGGTGTCGCTCAGAGGAGCGATGGGGGTTGAAGAGGCGCTGGATAGAAATACATACGAAGTCGTCAGGTATGATCCGGCCACCGACCTGGCTCAAATAGCCCTTGATGCCGACCATCTTGATGTTGCCTTCATCCTCTTGCATGGCGTCCATGGTGAAGACGGCACGATTCAGGGATTTCTCGATTTGCTGGGCATACCCTATCAGGGCTCTGGGGTCCTGGGCAGCGCCTTAGCCATGGACAAGAATCTTGCAAAAACCTTGTATGCCTTGAACGGATTGCCGGTAGCTCCGTGGGTGATGGTTGTGCCTGAAGATCTAGAAGATACCAGCAGAATTGCCGGAAAATTACGCTTACCCTGCGTCGTTAAGCCTGTCCGGCAGGGATCTTCCATCGGGATGTCCATCGTACGGGAGCTCGATCAATTACCCACTGCTCTGCGACTGGCCCTGGAACATGACAGCGAGGTTATGGTAGAGGAATTTATCAAGGGACGAGAACTGACGGTGGGGGTCATCGGCAATGCCGAACCGACAGCTTTGCCGTTGATTGAGATCATCCCTGATAGCCGCTTTGATTTTTTTGACTATGAAGCCAAATACCAACCGGGCGCCAGCCAGGAAATTTGTCCGGCGGCGGTGAGCGAGCAGATCAGGAAGAAAGCGCAGGAATACGCTGTGGCTGCCCATCGGAGTCTGCAATTACGAGGATACAGTCGCACTGACATGATTTTGGCCGACGAGGAACTGTATCTGCTTGAAACCAATACCATCCCCGGAATGACCCCAACAAGTCTCCTGCCTCAGGCTGCGGCTGAAGCGGGGCTCCCGTTCAGTGCCTTGCTCGATCGGCTGATTGAACTTGCCATGGAAAAACACCGTCCGGTAGGGTGAAAGGTTGAGGTTGCCTGCCCCAGGGCGTTGCTGGGACTGTTCGCAAATAACTAGGACATCTTGCAATCATCTTCGGACCATTTTGGGCTGCGGCTCAAGCGCAAAATCCTCGACGTAGTACTGCTACGCCTGCGGTTTGGCGCTGGTCGCCACAACCAAATCTGGGCACAATTTTGTCCAAGTTATTTGTGAACAGACCCCTGGCTCAATTGTCTGTTAAAAGCGGGTTTCGAAATAGGGTTCCAGGATCTTCGGCAACCGCACGGTACCATCTTCCTGCTGATAATTTTCGAGGATGGCGAGCAAGGTGCGTCCCACGGCCAGGCCCGATCCATTCAAGGTATGGACGAGGCGACTCTTTTTTTCACCTTTAGGACGGTACCGAATTCCGGCCCGCCTGGCCTGAAAGTCAAGGAAGTTGGAACAAGAGGAGATTTCTCGATAGGTGTTTTGCCCCGGAAGCCAAACTTCAATATCATAGGTCTTGGCCGACGAAAAACCCAAATCCCCTGAACAGAGCTTTATGACACGGTAGGGCAGTTCCAGAAGTTGCAGTACTGCTTCTGCATCGGCAAGCAGGCTTTCCAACTCATCCCACGAACTCTCCGGGGTTGTAAATTTTACCAGCTCCACTTTTTCAAACTGGTGCTGCCGGATAAGTCCTCGGGTGTCCTTGCCGTAGGATCCAGCCTCCGAACGGAAACAGGGGGTATAGGCGGTATATTTCAACGGCAATTCATTTTCATCAAGAGTGGCATCGGCATGGATGTTGGTCACCGGTACCTCGGCGGTGGGGATGAGCCATAAATCCCAACCTTCGATCTTGAACAGCTCTTCTTTAAATTTAGGGAGTTGTCCTGTACCGGTCATGGTTTTTGAATTCACCAGGAACGGTGGCAGCACCTCTGTATAACCATGCCTTTGGGTATGGAGATCAAGGAAAAAGTTAATCAGGGCCCTCGCGAGCTTGGAACCAAACCCCTTAAGCAGGGAAAAGCGGGCACCTGCAAGCCGGGCAGCCGTCTCGAAATCTAGAATACCGAGCCGCTCGCCAATCTCCCAGTGTGGCAGGGGTGCAAAAGAAAAGGCAGGAATCTCACCCCATTTTTTTATTTCCACATTGTCATGCTCATCTTTACCCGGCGGCACAGAATCGTCACAAAGGTTGGGGAGGGACATGATGACATCCTGGAGCTGGAGTTCAATCTCGGCCAGGGTCGTGTCCAGCTCCTTGATCTGATCGGATACGCGACGCATCTCTAGAATCAGGGGCTCGGCCTCGAAATTTTCTCCGGTCTGTTTCAGCGAGGCGATTGTTTTTGAGGTTGTGTTACGCAGGTTTTTCAGCGCTTCAGCTTCTGAAAGGAGAGCCAGGCGACGATTGTCGGTTTTAGTAAATCGGTCAATGAGTTGCGGATCAATTCCGCGGAGAAGGCTTTTTTTTCGGACCAGATCCAGGTTTTCCCTGACGAAGCGTAATTCAAGCATGATTTAGCTACTTTAATTAGAAGAAGAGTGGGATAGATTGCAATTGCAGCTTAATAACCGAATGCACACCGATTTCATCGGCTTTTATCACGGCAATCCTGGAAACGCAACGGGTATTCATTTGCTTTTATCCTTCTGTTTTGCTATTTTTTCCAAGCTACCGGTTAGGAATAATTTAATCTTCAGTGCTCTTTACAAACGTTATGGTTCAATTCGGTAAATCCTTTGTCATATTTCTAGTTGAACTACGAAGTTCACTGAAATCGTTGGGCCTTACTCTGGCGGCCACGACCCTGTTGCTTTTCTTTGGGTCAGGTCAACTGCTTGCAGCCTTACAGGAGCACCTTGGCGAAAAACTCTATTTTTTTTCCGTTGCCGGCCCCTTTCTCGCGCATGTCAAACTGTCATTTTTTGGGGCCTTGTATGTATTGATGCCCTTCTGTATGTATATTTTGTGGAAGGCGATCGGTAAACCTTTTGCTGTAACCGGCACAAAGTTATTTTGGTTTGTTTTCGCCACCTGCTTCCTCTTTTACAGTGGTACAGTTTTTTGTTATATGATAACCCTGCCGCTCGGGATTCGGTTTCTACTCAGCTTTCAAACACAAGATCTCCAGGCCGTGATCTCCATCAACCGGTTTGTCGATTTCGTGACCCTGTTCGTCCTTGCCTTTGGCGTGGTTTTTGAATTGCCGGTTTTTATGGTTTTCAGTGCCCAGGTCGGCGCGATTTCCCGCAAGATGTATGAAAAGAACAGGCGGTATGCGGTACTGGTGATTGCTATCTTGGCAGCCATGCTGACCCCGACCCCGGATCTCTTCAATATGGCACTCATGGGTCTTCCATTGTATCTGTTATACGAATCCGGAATTCTCCTCATTCGTCTGCTCCACCTGGATGCACCCAAAACTGCCGGATAAACACAGAGGGCTCAAAAAAACGCAAACGCACGAGCTCTTCGGGGAAAAAAGGGCACTGGTTGGTGTTCACTGATCGGGTGCCGTACTTGTCCCTTCCCCCACAAATCAAAAGGAAATAACCTGTATCCCGTGGGTGAGGAGGAGCGCTGTTGTCACCCCAGGATGCGGATCCACGCCACAAGAGGGACTGCCTGATTTAAGAAAACAAAGACCAATGTCTTGTGCTTGAGCAATGGCTAGCACCATGAAAGCCCCTCGGATAAAGGGAACGGATTGGTCCTCCCCTTCACGATCGATAACCTTGGCCTTACCTGCTAAGACGGCGTAGCCATCTCCATCGACAAGGTAGGCAGGCTTACGCGGGGTGGGCAAACCGCCCAGTTGTTCAGGACAAACTGGTATCCAATGATAACCTGCCAGTTGTTGTAAACAAGAGGGATTCCCCTTACTTTGACCATCGTATCGGGTACACAATCCAATGAGGCAGGCACTGACCAGACATTTCTTTTGCTGTGAGGACATGGCTCTCTGTGTTGAGTGAGGGCCTGGTCGCAAATACCTTGGACAAAACCACACTCAGATTTGGTTGGTGCGACCAGCACAAAACCATCTGCGTAGCAGCCGCTACGTTAAGGGTTTTGCGATTGAATCACAGCCAAAGATGGTCCGAAGAAAAGATGCAATATGTCAAAGTAGTTCAAAATGTTAAAGTAGTTTATTGACAGGCCCGGTGGTTAAAGTCAGGAGAAATATGGTGATACGAAAAAACCAGGAGGAACAGCAGCAAACAAAAAAAATACTTTGGTACGCTGGCCTGATAGTGGCCGTGCTCCTCCTTCTTTGGATTCTTTTTGCTCCCGGCCGCGGTTATCTCCATTACCGAAAACTGCAAAAAACAATAGATACCCTAGCGCAAGAAAACAGGCAACTTGAAGCCAAGAACATTGAACTTTCAGAGGATATCAAACGTTTACGCTCAGACGACACCTATCTAGAAGAAGTGGCTCGCAAGAAACACGGCCTCTTGAAAAAGAACGAAACTGTTTACGAGTTTGAGGCCGTCAAAAAAAAGAAATAATACCCTTGGGCAATGATCACGGGAGAACGTACAAGGAGATCTCCAGGAAGATCTACAGCTTCCACTCTCAGCTCGCCTCTTACAAATACAGGGTATTCTAACAAACGACAAGCACGGGGGTGCTATTGTGTCCACTCAAAAAACGGTCGAATGTGACAAGAATGGCCAGGGTGTAGTCGCGCTGCCAGATCGTCTTGCAGCCGTTGCCCTTGCCTCCGGCATCCGGGCATCGTTGCTGTTTCATCAACAGTTGGGTATCGAATGTTATCCGCTGACTCCGGCCTTGCGGCAGAATCTGGCAAAGAACATGAAAAAGTCAGACACTACTGTGGAACGTCTCAAGAGGGTGTCCTGTTCTTTGACGCCCCCGCACAAGGGACAACCGCCCTCCGATAAAGCAGTCGCTACCCCTCGTCAACTCGCAAGCGTTCACCGGGATATCCAAGCCTGCCGTTTATGCCCCCTGGTCACTGCGGACACAGGAAAGGTGACCGGGGCGGGTTCGGTTGCATCTCGCCTTCTGATCATCGGAGACTATTCACGCCAAACGGCCGATTTCTCGGCAACCACCCTTTTCGGAGCGGCAGAAGATGCCATGCTCTGGAATATGATGCGGGCCATCGGGCTTACGCCTGAAGATGTCTATGTGACCAATGCGGTCAAATGCTGTCCGCAGGATGCGCAACAACCTGAAAAAGAAAATGAGCAGCGATGCCTAGCGCATCTACACAGGGAAATCGAACTGGTTCAGCCGCAAATCATCTGCGCCATGGGGGAAACAGCGGTACGTGCAATCCTGGGGAGTAGTGAGCCGGTGGTACGATTGCGGGGCAAATTCCATCGCTATAAATACGGTGGAGAAGCGGGTGATCATATCCCTATCATGGTCACCTTTCACCCCTGTGCGCTCCTGGAATGTGCTGATTTGAAAAAGGCGACCTGGCACGACCTGCAAATAATTCAACGCCAATTGCAGACGATCTGCCATACCTGAAGCGATCGATCTTTCAGCTACAGCGTGAAGCCCCCTTTCCCGTAACCCCCTAAAAACTATTGAGGGTATTTACGAGGATCTGTATAGCGGGGGCAAACTGATGACGTGAACCCCTTCACCGAAGGGGCTCTCAGGATTTGGTTTTACCGGTCACGAACAACTCAAAAAGTTTTTCGAAAACAAAAGGAATAACAGAAGCCTGAGCATTGGCAGAGCCGGCATAGGACTTGGTCAGTTCAAAGGCCCGCTCAAAGGCTTCTTCGTAGTCTGATTGTTTGTTCTTCTTGATAATATTGACGAGTTCTTCGGCAATAGGGTCTTCCATGGAATCACCGCTGGACTCAAAGTATCTATTAGACGTAGGACGTCTGGCCTATTTCCGGCCACCCAAACACCGCTTCTTCAAACAAAACAGACGACTCTGCTCAAGAGCAGCAAGAGTCGATGTTGAGCCTGTCAGCAGCCCTTACCAGGTCCGGTAACTTCCTGTGTCAAGATGGACGAAGTCGGACTTGGCATAATACCCCACGCCACCGCATTTCATTTCAACGGCACATTGATGGATCTGATCGGTTTCGATCCCTGAAAAGCGGACATCAATAGCCATGCCTTTCATATGCAGGCTGTGTCCGGCCACCCCAGAACTGTTATACCGTAATTCCCTGTTAGTTTGGGGTGATCGAAAGCCGCAGATCACCTCGTACACCCCTTTTCGTCCCATTTCCCCCTGAATGGCCCAGAGAATATCAAGAAGTTTCGGATCGATAGGATGGGTTTTCCCGGTTTTGTAGTCACGCAGATAATAGTTGATTTGTGCCAGAGCCTTTGGATTGTACATCTTTCCCCAGGCATAAGTGATATCGAGTGTCTGTTGGGTATGGGTGTGATAAAAGGAGAGGGTACGTTTCCCCATAACCTTAGCCCAACTGGGTGTCGGTGCGGATACAACAGCTAGCCCTAGAGCAATCTGGGTTGATTTTTGAAGAAAAAATCGACGGGACAAGACGGGTTGTGCACTCTTTTCTGTAACCATTTTCCTCTTTGTTCAAGGGTTTATCCGGGATGTTAGTCCCAGACTAAAAGAATCCCACTCTGAGTGGTTGCAGCAGTCAAAATCGAGCTCATTTAAATGTACCGAGTCCCGCTTGTCAAGAAATTGAATGTAAAAAACATCTTTTCATGATTGGCAGCCCAAGCATTTTAACCAAATTTAGAAAGAAATATCATACAGTTAATATTCATTTCGCTCCACAGTTGTATCAAAAATCCATGATAGGGGGGCCTCCTCCCGCTCCCGTACACACAGGGACAGCAAATAATACCTATAATTGCTGCCCCATGCTTACAATCTCAGGCTTGCTGGAATCACGGTTGAACCGCGCAGCACTATGGATTATCCTGATCCGAAACAGATGAATATCAAAGGATGCAGGGGGCCATGACCACACAAAAAACAACGCCCCCGGCAGCAAACAATTCCCATTTAATCAATTTGGCGCTTTTATTTCAATGAAGATCATCTCAGGCGGACAAACCGGTGCCGATCAGGCGGCCCTTGATGCAGCCATAGCCCTGAACATTCCCCATGGAGGCTGGCTGCCCAAGGGCAGAAAAACAGAAAACGGCCCCCTCCACCTGCGGTATGCGCTCCAAGAACTCAAATCCGTCCGATATCGAGACCGCACCGAAAAAAATATTTTGAATGCCGACGGCACCTTGATTTTTTCTTTTGGCCCGCTTTCAGGAGGTTCGGCGCTAACAGAAGCCCTGGCAATCCGGCATGACCGTCCTTTTTTACACATCGATCTTGAACTTATTAGCAAAACCCAGGCAACCACCATGGTGGAGTCCTGGCTACAAACGATGCACATTGAAACCGTGAACATCGCCGGCCCCAGGGCGAGCAGCGAACCACGGATTTACAAGGCAGTCTATTCCCTGCTGACAGGAATATGCTGGCTGGTTACAGCCAACCATTGAACCATCACCCGCAGGTGAAAAGGCGCATCTATACCCTCTATATCCGTAGCCACACCCTGCACATTGGCGGCGGGGGGTCGCGTAACTCGACAAAATCAACAGCTCATATCCAGCGCGGCGCGGACGGCTGTACTCAGCCCACGCAGGTCGACTGGTTTCATCAGGAGATCGCAGGCACCGGCCTCCCGGGCAATATCAAAATTGAGACGATCCGAATACCCGGTGCAGAGAATAATCGGGATGTTAGGATGCAAACGTCGTATTGCTCCGGCCAACTCGTTTCCTGTCATTTTCGGCATAGTCTGGTCGGTGATAACGAGATCAATGCTGGGTTTCGCTCCTTCGATCAAAGCGAGCACCTCTTGGGGATTACCAGTGGTGGTAATGGTATAGCCCAGATGGCTGAGCATCATCCGACAGGTTTCCCGTATCTCCTTTTCATCATCCACCACGAGAATATGTTCCGTCCCCGTAGGCAGGGGTTCCTCACGGCTTAACAGTGTTCCGTTCACGCCTTTATCCACCACTGGTAACAAAACGGTGAAGACAGACCCCACACCCTCTTGCGACTGTACTTTGATATCACCGCCAAGATCCCTGACAATGCCATGCACTACACTGAGCCCCATGCCGGTACCTTCTCCGGGTTGTTTGGTGGTGAAGAACGGCGTGAAAATACTTTGCAGGAGGGCACCTTCAATCCCTTGACCGGTGTCTTCAACGGTCAGTACACCCCAGTCACCCCCACCTTCCCCTTTGCCGCACTGGGCAGCAGAGACCCGTTCCAACCGGATGGTGAGATGACCGCCTTTTTCACGCATCGAATAGAAAGCATTGGCGCAGAGATTCATGACAATCTGCTGAATCTGTACCGGGGCAGCCATGACCATGACCTGCGTTGCCGTCAGCTCCTGGGTGATGTCAATTGTTGAAGGCAGCGTGGCCCTGAGCAACTGCAGACTTTCCTTGATCAGGGGTGCAACCACCACCGGCACCTTTTCTTCGGCGGATTGGCGGCTGAAGGTCAGGATCTGCTGAACAAGGTCGGCGGCTCTTTTGCCGCCCTGGCGAATATGGAGGAGGTTATTGTGGATATCGGTATTGGGCTGAGTCTGCAACAGCGCCATATCGGTAAAACCGATAATCGCGCCGAGGATATTATTAAAGTCGTGGGCAATGCCTCCAGCCAAAGTACCGATGGCCTCCATCTTCTGTGCCTGACGCATTCTCGATTCGACTTCAACCTCAAGGGTGATGTCGCGTTGCACTGCAACAAAATGGGTAATCGTGTCGGTTGTATCGCGGACCGGGGAAACCGTGGCCGCCGCCACAAACAAACTGCCATCCTTGCGACGGTTGACGATCCTGCCCAGCCAGACTTGACCCTGACTGACCACATCCTGCATGCGCTGGTCAAAATGCGCCTCCTGTTCCTTGGCCCAAAGCAGTTGCACCGGCTCCCTGCGACACTCCTCCCGGCTATATCCCGTCATCTCACACAGGGCGGTATTAACGTACTCGATCGCCCCCTCGCGATCAGCAATGAGCACGGATTCCTTGACCTGATCGACGGCTGCGGCTAAATGGCGCAGCCTTTCCTCGGCCCGCCGTTCCTCGGAGACATCCCGGACAATGACGATACACTGTTCCTGATCGCCCAGCTGAAACAGCGTGGCAGTAATGACAATGTCACGTTCAAACCCGCTGCGGGTCTGGAGTTTTGCTGCTCCGATGCTGACGGCCTGCCCGGAAGCCTGTGCCCTGATTTCCTCCTCCACCGCCTGTCGGCAGTCACGATGGAGAAAATCGATAAAAGAGCGGCCGGTAACCCTTTCGCCGCCTTCTCCTTCCACCATGCGTACCGCTTCCTTATTGGCATAGACAATACCGTTGTTCTCACCAAGGAGAAAAACACCCATGGGGGCCAGATCAAGAAGTGCGGCCAGCTGTTCCTCCACGGCCCGCAGTCTCTGCTGCTCCCGACTTTTGGCCGCAATGCCGCTCAGAAAAAAACTGAGCAGGCCAACGGTGACGATGGCAATACCGGTGACCAGGAGCCATTGCGAACGAAATTCGGCCATGGCACCCAGCACTTCTTTTGCCGGAGTTACCATCACAATCGACCAGTGGGTTAATCCCGGGAGTTTCACCGGAAAAGTAACCGCATACATTTTTTCTCCGTTCCGGGAGGAGGTACTACTACGAAGATCGCCGGAGAAAAGCATGATTCCCTGTTCGTGCCCCTGGAGTTTTGATCGCAATTGCACACGATCCTCCACCTCGCCTCGCAGCTGGGCGAACCCCTTACCAATCAGGTCCGCATCGGGGGCGTAGAGAATGTGCCCCTCCTGGCTGAACAGGAGAACATACCCGCCGTGGGACAAGGGGATTTGCGCCAGATACCGTGCGGCTACCTGGGCAAAGGGCAGAGAAAAGGAGAGGCAGCCATCAAAGCGCTCCTCCTTCAACACCGTGGCTGAAAAGGAAAGTTGGCCCTCTCCCCCGGGGAGCGGGGAGACCTCATTGATGAAAGGGATCCGCCGTTCCTGCATCTGTCGACAAAAACCGCCATCAATCTCCTTGGCGCCGACCTTCTGATCCGGAATGGAAAATATGGTCGCTCCGGTGAGATCCCTTCGCTGGATACCGACAATATCCGAGCGATGAATCGAGAAAAAATCCTGCAAAAGCACCTTGCCGCTTTCGTCCATCCCCTGGATGGAGGGTTGAGCGACCAGATAGGACAGGGCCTTTTCATAGGTGGAAAAATAGGCCTCAATCCCCGAACCGGCCTGTTCGGCGAGCAGCGTCTGCTGGGCCTGAAAGGTTTCGATGGTCCTGCTGCGGACGGCGAGATACGGGAGATAAAACAGACCGGCAAGAATCAGGGTTGCAAGCAGGGCGAGAAAGATATGCTGGTAACTGAACCGAGGTTTCATGTGCAAAAGCCCTTTAAAAGACTGACGAGATAGTGTTGCATGTTTCAAGTATAGCAAATCTGAATTTATTTAATAAAATAAAAATGGTTAGAGTGGCGTTGCCACCCGAAACTTGACACTTCCTCGCTGCGTAGCGAACGGTCGGTCCACGGCTCCCAACACCCTTTTCAGGAGAAATCCTTTGTTTCTGCATCAGTCGAACCGATTAGAAATACTCTTGCACCAACTCTGCGCCGTCCTCGAAGAGCCGCTGGACGACCCCCTGGCCCCAGAGATCATTGTGGTCCACAACCAGGGCATGGCGCAATGGGTTGCTCAACAGCTCGCCTTCACCACCGGGATCGCGGCCCATCTCCAATTCCCGCTCCCGGCCCGCTTCGCCTGGGACCTCTTCCATAGGGTCTCGGACGCAACCCCAGAGGAAGATCTCTTCCGCAAACCGGTGCTACGCTGGCGTATCGCCGCCTTGCTGCCCCAATGTATCAAACATCCGTCTTTCAGGGAAATCGAAGCCTACTTACGCGACGACAACGACGGCTGCAAACGCTATCAGCTGGCAGGCCGGATCAGCGAGGTCTTTGATCAATACCTGGTGTACCGCCCGGATCTCCTGACCCGTTGGCAAGAACAGGCCAAGGAGGACCACTGGCAGGCGCTGCTATGGAGACAACTGACCACCACCGCCATCCCGCATCAGGCCCGCCTACCCGCGCAATTCCGCTTAGCCATGGCCGCCCCCCGGACGGACACGGGCAGCCTGCCGCAGCGTTGCCACCTGTTTGGCATTAACTCCCTGGCCCCGGTGTATGTGGAGATCATCGCACAGGTCAGCCACCTGACCGAGGTGCACCTCTTTCACCTCAGTCCTTGCCGCCATTACTGGGGTGATCTGGTCTCCATTCGCCAGATGGCCGGCCTGCGTAAAAAAAAGGACCCGCTTGCTGCCGCTGAACACGATTCCTACTATGAGCAGGGCAATCCCCTGCTGGTCTCGCTGGGCAAAACCGGTCAAGACTTTTTCCGGCAGCTGCTCGACTGCGAGTTGCAGGAGTATGACCTGTACCGGGAAAACGATGCGGACCATCTCCTTGCCACCCTGCAAAACGACCTCCTCGATCTCAAGGATGGATCCGCCCCTGTGCAGGACCGCTATCTGCTCCATCCCAAAGACCGTTCGCTGCACTTTCATCTCTGTTTTTCGCCTTTGCGGGAGATCCAGGTGCTGCACGATCGCCTCCTGGACCTTTTCGAGGAGTATCCGGACCTGACCCCCGGCGATATCCTGGTGACTGCCCCGGACATCCAAGGCTATGCCGGCGCCATTGCCGGGGTTTTCGGTGACACCGGCCAGGACCGGCGCCTGCCCTGGTCGATCGCCGATCAAACCCTGCAGCAGGAACAGCCGGTGGTGCGTTGTTTTCTCGAACTGGTTGACCTGTTCACCGGACGATTCACCGCGCCTTCGGTCCTGGCCCTCTGCGAAACCGAGTCCTTGCTCAGGCGTTTTGGCCTTGATCCGGCCCTCCTGCCGCGCCTGCATACCTGGGTCAGAGAGTCCGGCATCCGTTGGGGGCTGGATCAAGAACATCGCCAACAGCTGGAGGTGGACACAACCCTGCAGCACAGCTGGCGCTTCGGCCTGGACCGCCTGCTGCTCGGCTACCTGATGGGCGAATGCCACGAGCCCTATGCAGACCTCCTGCCCTACCCCCACCTTGCCGGCAGCGAGGCGGGCGAGCTCGGTGGCTTCATCACCCTGATCGACACCCTGGCCCTTTGGCGGCGCCGCCTGCGGGGATGCACCACCGCCGAGGATTGGTGCCGCCAACTGCTGCAGATGCTGGAAGATTTTTTCGATCCCGACCAAGAAGACCAGGGTCTGCGCACCCTGCGACAGGCCGTGCACGTCCTCAAGGCAGACTGCCTGCTTGCCGGTTATACGGAAAATATCTCCCCAGTCATCATCAAGCAGCACCTGGAAGAAGCGCTCGCCCAATCGGGAGGCGGTCAGGCCTTTCTCAGCGGCCGGATCACCTTCTGCAATATGGTGCCGATGCGCTCAGTGCCCTTCCGCATCATCTGCCTGCTGGGGATGAACGACGGCGATTTCCCCCGCTCCCAGCATCCCGTGGCCTTTGACCTGATCGCGCAAGAGCCGCGGCGGGGTGATCGTAACCGCCGTCACGATGATCGCTACCTCTTTCTTGAAGCCCTGCTCTCCGCCCGTGACCTCCTCTATATCTCTTGGGTGGGCCGCAACCAGCGCGACGACAGCGTTGCCCCGCCCTCGGTCGTGGTCAGCGAGCTGCAGGACTACATCAACCAGAGCTGGGAGGTACCGGAGGGTTCCGCCTGTGACTCTTTAACCACTTGGCATCCGATGCAACCCTTCAGCCCCCGCTGTTTTGACGGCACAGCCGCCACCGCCAGTTACAACGCGGCCTGGCTGCCCGCCAGCCAGGAAAGCGGCCAGAGCCCCTTTCTCTCCGCAGCCCTTACACCATCACCCGGCCCGGAATGGCGATCCGTCGATATCCGCCAACTCACCCGGTTCTGGCGCCATCCGGTCCGCTTTTTCCTCCAACAGATCGTCGGCCTGCAGTTGCGGCAAGAGGACGCGGGCATCGAGGAGAACGAACCCTTTGCCCTGGATCATCTCCAACACTACCAATTACGCCAGCAGACCGTTGACGACCTCCTCCTCAACTTGTCGCCCGACAGTGTTTACCGCAACCTGCGAAGCAGCGGCTGCCTGCCGCAGGGCGGCTTCGGCCAACACGAGTTTGCCGGAATCGCTACGAACAGTGGTCATTTCGCCGATCAGCTCCGTCCCCTGCTGACTGCCCCGCTGCCTCCGCTGGAGGTTGACTGCACCCTCAATGCCTTCCATCTCACCGGCTGGTTGACCGACCTCTACGACGGCGGCAGGGTCACCTGGCGCAGCGCCGCGCTCAAAGGCTCCACCCTGATGGAACTGTGGATCCATCACCTGATCCTCAATCTCCTTGCCCCGGCAAACCTGCCGTTACGCTCGGTGCACGCGGCACGCGATACCTCCTCATCCCACAATCCGGTGCACCTCTTGACCTTCAAACCGGTGGCCGACCCGGAATGCTATCTGCGGGAATTGCTCGATTGGTACTGGCAGGGTTTGGCGAGGCCACTCCATTTTTTCCCGGAAACAAGCCGGACCTGGGCCGAGGCCGCGGGGACCGGCAAAGAGGACGGCAAGGCCCGTTTTGTCTGGGAGAGCGGCTTCCAACACCATGGCGAGAATGAGGATCCGGCTTATGGTTATTTTTTCAAGGAGAGCAATCCGCTGGATAGCGAATTCGTTGCCCTGAGCGCCCTCTTTACCCCGATCTTTGCGCATCTGGAGGGCCACCATGCAGCCGCTTAATCCCCTCACCCTCCCGTTGCAGGGGTGTCGACTGCTGGAAGCCAGCGCCGGTACCGGCAAGACCTACACCCTAGGCCTGCTCTTCCTCCGCCTGCTGCTCGAACGCCAGCTGGAGGTGGATCAAATCCTGGTGGTGACCTTCACCCGGGCGGCAACCAGCGAGCTCCGTGACCGGATCCGCAGACGGCTGCGCGAAGCCCTCGATTTTTTTGAACAAAGGGGGACGATTGACCCGCAACTGGCGACCCTGTTGGCTGCCGTGCCCCCGGAGCTCGGCAAACAACGGCTCAGCGACGCCTTGGTGCGGATGGATGAAGCTGCTATTTACACCATCCATGGATTTTGCCAGCGTATCCTCCAGGATCACGCCTTTGAATCCGGTTCGCTGTTTGATCTCGAGCTGCTGGAAAGCGAAGCAGCGCTCCGACTGCAGATCATCGAGGATTTCTGGCGTAATCGCTTCTACCCGGCCACCACCGAAGAGGCGGCCTGGGCGGCTGACATCTGGACGGAACCGGCGGGATTGCTCAAGGCCCTGGGGACATTAACCTCCGGGGTTGCGGTCGATATCCTGCCGGTTGCTGACGCCGTCCAGCTCATCGAACGAGAGAAGAAATGCCGCGATCTTTTCCCCCGGGTGCAACAAATGTGGGCCACAGACCGTGACCAAGTGCGGGCAATCCTTGAGGAACACCCCTGCCTGAAAAGAAATGAAAAGGCCTACCGCCTCCACGATCAGGTTCCGGCCTTGGTGGCCGCTATGGACGAGCTGGCGGCCCAATCCGCACGCCCCTTCCAACTGCCCAAGGGAATGGAACGGCTGGGCATCTCCGCCATGGCCGAGCATTTCACCAAAAAATGCAGCGCGCCGCCCGCTCACCCCTTTTTCACCCTGTTCGACGAATTCCACATCTGCACCCAGCAGTTTCTCCACAGCCTGACCCTCAGCGTCCTTGCCGAGGCCCGGCACTCGCTCCAACAGGAACTGGACCGGCGTAAGCGGCAACAGGGCTGGCTCTCATTTGATGATCTGCTCACCCGCCTGGCCACAGCCCTGGATCAGCCCCACACCGGGCCGCAACTGGCCGCCCGGATCGCCGACCGTTTTCCGGTGGCCTTGGTCGATGAATTTCAGGATACCGATCCGGTCCAGTACCAGCTGTTCACTCGGATCTATCATGCCGAGGGCCAAGCCCTGTTCATGATCGGCGATCCCAAACAGGCAATCTACTCCTTTCGCGGTGCCGATATCTTCACCTATATCCGAGCGCGGCGCGATACCCCCCAGGAAAATCGTTATACCCTGGCAGTCAATTACCGCTCGACCGCCCCCATGGTACAGGCGGTGAATACCCTGTTTAGCCTCAGGGAGGATGCCTTTGTCTTTACCGGCGACATCGCCTTTCAGCCAGTCGAGTCCGCCGCCGAGGCCCAAGCGTTGCTGCTCGCCGGTAATCCCGTGGCCCCCCTGACCGCGTTGATCCTCGATGCCGACAGGCTGCGCAACGAGCGATCGCCCTTGATCAGTAAGGAACGGGCCACCGAGGCAACGGTGCTTTTCTGCGCGGATGCTCTGGTCCAGCTGCTTGCTGCAGCCGAAAACGGTCAGGCGACCATCGCCGACAGCCCCCTCACGGCCGGTGATATCGCCATTCTGGTCCGCAGCCACCACGAGGCCGAGGCCATGCAGGAAGGCCTGCGCCGCCGAGGCCTGAACAGTGTCTACTACAGCCAGTCTTCGGTTTTTGCCACCGAGGAGGCCAGGCAATTGGCGCTGGTGTTGGTGGCCTTGACGGATCTCTCGGACCCAGCGCGAATCCGCACCTGCCTGGCTACCGATCTCTGGGGTTGCAACGCCCAAGACATCTATTCTCTGCACAGTGACGAGCGAGGCTGGGATGCCCAGTTGGCCACTCTGCTCCGCTACCAGCATCTCTGGCGCGATCAGGGCTTTATTGCCATGTTCCAGCAATTGCTCGCCGGACAGCAGGTGACCCGGCGTTTATCGGCGCAACCGGGCGGGCTCCGGAGCCTGACCAACTTTCTCCATCTGGCTGAACTGCTCCAGGAAAGCCCGGCAAGCCAACACGGCATGGCCGGCCTGCTGCGCTGGTTCCAGCAGCAGCGACACAACCCGGACCCCCATGCCGCCAACCAGCTGACCCGCCTGGAGGATGATGAACAACTGATCCGGATCGTTACCATCCACCGCGCCAAGGGACTCGAATTCCCGGTGGTCTTGCTCCCCTTTCTCTGGGCCGGGCGATCGCTGCCCCTTGATCAGCCCCTGAGCTTTCACAACCGGGAGACCTTGCAGATGACCATGGATTTCGGTACCGGTGAGGAACAGCATCGCCAATGGGCGGAAGAGGAACAGCTGGCCGAGGATCTTCGCCTCCTTTATGTAGCGGTGACCCGAGCTAAATGCTGTTGTCTCTTCTGCTGGGGGCGGGTGAAAGGATACGAGCAGACCGCCCTGGCCCATCTCCTCCACCGGGGTACCCCGCCGGTTAGTGATGCGGAACTGCTCGGCAACCTGGAACAATTAAACAAACAGGAGTCCCTGCTCACCACCCGGCCCTACCCGGAGGTGTTCAGCACCACCCGCCTGGCTGCGCGGAACACAACTTCAGCCCTCCACCCGAAATCCTTCCAGGGCCAGATCCACACCGGATGGTCGATGACCAGTTATTCGCGGCTGACCGCCGAGAGTGACAATCCCCTGGACCGGGACCGAGACCAGCAGGTTAGTCTCCAGCCCGTGGAGACCGAGGATTTCAGCAATATTTTCACCTTCCCCCGCGGACCGGCCGCCGGCACCTGCCTGCATACCCTGCTGGAACGATTGCATTTCAATCGGCCGGTTGTGGAGCAGCAGGCCCTGGTGGGCGAAGAGCTGGAACAGGGCGGGATCGATCCGCGCTGGCTTGCAGCCACGGTCCGCTGGCTGGAGGCACTGCTTGCCGTTGAGCTGCCGGGCAGTTGCCGTCTCGATCGACTTGCCGGGTGCGACCAGATCAATGAACTCAGCTTTCTCTTTCCCTTGGAGCAGGTCCCTATCCGGCGCTTCAACGCCCTCCTCGAAGCCAACGGTCTCCGTCCCCTGTCCGCAACCGGCTACCCGCTCCAAGGTTTGATGAAAGGATTTATCGATCTGGTTTTTCGCTACCAGGGCCGATACTTCATCGTTGACTATAAATCAAATCACCTCGGATCGGGTGTCCACCACTACCTCCCGGAGGCCTTACGCGACTGCATGGACAGCCACCAGTATCATCTGCAATCCCTCATTTATACCCTGGCCCTGCACCGGTTCCTCCAGACCCGGATAGCGGACTACAGTTATGACCGTCATTTTGGCGGGGTCTATTATTTGTTCCTCCGGGCCATGAATCCGGACCATCCCCCCGGAACCGGCATCCACAGCGCTCGCCCCGACTGCCGCCTGATCGAGCAGCTGGATGCCTGCTGCCGGGGCAGGGAGACCGCAAGATGAACCTGCTGCAACCGTTGCTCGCCGCTCGTTTCCTTCGTCCCATCGATGTCCAAGCCGCACGTCTGCTGGAGCGGCTCAACGGCGAAAGCTGCCCGGAACTGTCCCTTGCTGCGGCCTTTGCCAGCTGGGCCACCGCACAGGGGCATACCTGTCTGCCCCTGTCCGCCTTGTCCGGCTTGCTTGCCGAGACCGGCATCGAAGTTGCCCGGTTTGCCGACCCCACCGCCCTTGGCAAGATCCTGCTGGCGGCCCCGGTGGTCGGTCGGCCCGGCGATTTCCAACCCCTGATTCTTGACGAGGAGAATCAGCTCTACTTGTACCGCTTCTTCCGCTTTGAAGAGGACATCGTTACCCCACTGCGGCAGCGTGCCCTCGGCATCGAAACCCTACCCAGGGAGGACGTGGCTGTTTTGCTTGCCGAACTCTTTCCTGCCCCCCTCGACAGGCCGGGGACCATCGACTGGCAGCGGACCGCCGCCGCCCTGGCCCTGCTCAAACGATTCCTGGTGATCTCGGGCGGGCCGGGAACCGGCAAGACCTATACCGTGGCCCGCATTCTCGCTGTGCTGGCGGCGCTCTCCCCCCAAAAACTGCGCATCGGCCTGGCGGCCCCCACCGGCAAGGCGGCCCTGCGGCTGCAGGAATCAATCCGCAACGCCAAAACCACTTTACCCCAGGCAATGGCCGATCTGATCCCCGATCAGGCCCAAACCCTGCACCGGCTGCTGGGTTTTCAATCTTCCATGCACGGATTTCTCCACCACCGCACCAATCCGCTCCACCTGGACCTCTTAATCCTCGACGAGGCCTCGATGATCGATGTCCCCCTGATGGCCGCCATGCTGGCCGCACTCCCCGCCGCCTGTCGGATCATCCTCTTGGGGGACCGTGATCAGCTTGCCTCGGTGGAGGCCGGCAACCTGTTCGGCGATATCTGCGGCAACGGAGACACCCCTTGGTCCCAAACACTCACAACACAGCTGCAGCTAATTACCGGAGGGCCCCTTGCCGTCCATGCACCCACTGAATCAACCGATGTCATGGCCGATTGCCTGGTCGTTTTACAGACCAGCCACCGTTTCCGGGAGGAAAGCGGCATCAATGCGCTGGCACGGGCCGTCAACACCGGCAAGAGTGAAGCCCTGGACGCCGTCCTCCACCACCCCTATCCGGATCTGCATATTGAGGAACAGGCGGCGCCACGGCAGACCGCCTGGCTCCGGGAGCAGATCGAGCGTTTCTTCACGCCGCTCTTTACCGCCGCCTCCGCCCAAGCCGCCCTGGAGGAGCTCGGTCGTTGTCGGATCCTCTGCGCCCTGCGGGAGGGGCCGAGCGGCGTCGACGGCATCAACAGTCTCGCGGAAACGCTTCTCCGCGCCAAGGGATACGTGGGCACGGGAGAACGATACTATCGCGGCATGCCGATCATTATCCTGCGCAATGACTACAGCGTACATCTCTTCAATGGCGATACCGGCATTCTCTGGCCCGATGCCCAAGGAATCCTCTGTGCTTGGTTTCCGCGTGAAGACAAAGGGATTCGTTCGATAGCGCTGGCCCGCCTGCCCCCCTGGCAGACCTCCTACGCGATCACGGTGCATAAGTCGCAGGGTTCGGAATTCATGGAAGTGCTGTTGCTCCTGCCCCACGAGGATGTCCAGATTCTCAGCAGAGAACTGCTCTACACCGGCATTACCAGGGCACGGGAGAGGCTCACCGTCTACGGTAGAAAAGAACTGCTCCTCCGGGCTCTCCAGCGACGGGTGGTCCGCTATTCGGGACTGAACAAAAAACTCCGGCGGGATACGAACAATCCCGCCGGAGCTACCATGCACACAGGGAATCAATGATGGATATCAGAAAACTGGATGTCTTCTGAAGGTAGTGGAACTGAAAAGTTTCACCAAGGCGGGTTTAGATTTCCATACTCTCCGCGCGCTCCCTTGCTGAGGATGTCCAGGGAGGAAAGCTTACCGCCATCCCCCTGGAACAAGGTTGCCACCGCAAGACCCCTCTATCTCATCCAACGAAAAAATCGAGAGGCTTCACCGGTGGCCTCAGCCTTGATTGAGTTCCTCCGGACGACGGCTGAGCCGACCCCGACCGTCGGGATGCAGTAAGCCGGCAGGGTCACGCTGGCGTTGTGCCGCCATCAGAGGGGCATCACGACTTGTGCGTGGCAGTCCCAGGTTCATCCATTCCGCCCCCCTCTCCAAGGTTTTTTTTGCCTCAGCAGCAGCCCGTTGCCGATGAGGAGAGGCGGGCAGGCCGTCTGTACGATCAGGGGTACTCGTTTCGGACTGCTCAACGACCGTGGCCGGCCATTCGCGGTGGGTGTGCTGCCAGGTGAACAACCACTCCCGCTGCTCCTCTTTCTTGGCCATGACTTGCTGCAAACGTTGCCCGGTCAGCATCATGCGCAGGCGAAACCGTTGCATGCTGATGATGGTGCGCAAGGCCTGCATCGCCACCTCGATTTTATTCTCCCCTGAGGGCAGCGCGCCTTCAGTGACAGTCGCAGCTGCAGGCAGGGCCAGATCGACTTCCTGCAGAGAACGCACCTCGCCTGCCTCGGTGAGAAAAATGCCGCTCGCTTTAAGGGTGCCCAGGAGGTCACCGCCAGGATTTTGCAGCTGAAAATCCGTGCCGGCGTGAAGAACAGAAATCGCGCCAACCCCTGCCGCCCGCAGCGACAGCAACGACTCGCCGCCCTGGCCATCCTGGCTCCAGATGGATAACTGGTCAAAAAGGGGATCGTTTTCATCAATCCACTGATTGGCGTCACTGTCCAACTCGGCCAGTTCACCGAAACCGGAGCCACTGCCCGGACCGAACAGCTCCAAACCATTGTTGATACTGCCGTCGCTGTTGCGATCAAAGGCCAGAAACCCGCAGCCACCCCCCGGGCAGGCGAGTTGCTCTTTGGTGCCATTGCTATCCAGGTCAAAAAGAAAGGAACTGTCGCTGAGCAGCGGCGAGGCCGTATCGAACTGGAGGATAAGGGGATCAATGAACAGCGTGCTCATGCCCATCGACGCCGAGTTGACCGCCACGGTGTTCCGCTCCATGGAAAAGCCGAGATCAAAAGCAATCTCGCGGCCATCCGTGGTCTGCACCGAGCCTCGGGCGGAAAACATCTGGGTCTCTTCCTGGCTGTAAAGGGTACTGCTCACCAGCGCAGCTCCACGTACCTGAAACGAAAGATCGCGTGCCTGTTGCAGCGGCACCAAAGGTGAGGCCGCGGCAGGATTTTCTTGGAGGGTACGGATAGTGATCGGCTGGCCGAGCACCTGCTCTGCCAGTTGGGATACGGCCTTTTCTGGATCAACGGCAGGAGGGTCGCCGGCCTGCGTCAGCGAATCACTGCCCTTGCTGATAGGGCTGACCACGGACTGCGTGAAGAGTTGGGTTTGGCTTGAACTGGCAAGAGTTCGGGAAAGACGAACGCTGAAATCATCGAGAGGTGCCGAGGTATCAACAATTCCAGTTAGGGTGTGTAATCCGGTTTGACGCTGTTCTACTTCCTTGTAGGTTCGTGCTGCATCCATGCTGACCGAGGTCGCAGCAATTTTCATACTTCCTCCTTGTGGTGCTCCTTGTTGTGGGGTTTTGAGAAAGGGACTCTTTCTGTTTATCGGTTGGAGAGCTCAGCGGGTTAAACACGAAATGATCGACAACCGTGGCAGAAGATATATCGAATCCACAGAGCACACCATTTGACAAACCCCGCAACCAGCTCTATTGGTTTTTCATAAGAGAGGGAAGATGAGGGCCACATGCACCGACAACCGGTTGAACCGATAGCAGGAGAGAGATGATGACAACACAGACAACAGCAATGGTCCTGGCCTCGTTTGCGGCGGACTCGCTTGCCCTCGGGGCCCACTGGATCTATGACACCGACCAGATCGACCAACGGATCGGCCGGGTTGACAGCCTCCTTAAACCCCTGCCTGATTCTTACCATAAGACCAAGGAGCGGGGCGAGTTGACCCATTATGGCGACCAGACCCTGGTGCTGCTGGAATCTCTGGCCCAAACTGGCGAATTTTCCCTGGCCGATTTCGCAGCAGCCTGGAAGGCCCTGTTCACCGGCTATCACGGCTACCTTGACAAGGCCACTGTCACCACCCTGGACAACATGAACCGGCAAGTGCCGCTGGAGCAATGCGGCTCGCACTCCTCCGATCTCGGTGGTGCCGCCCGTATCGCGCCCCTTCTCCTTTTTTACAGGGACGACCGGCAAAAACTCCTTGAAGCGGTCCGCCAGCAGACCGCCCTGACCCACAACAACCCCGCCACCCTGGCCGGGGCGGAGTTCATTGCCAAGACCGCCTGGGAAGTGCTTGCCGGGACCAACCCGATCGCGGCCATGGAAACTGCCCTGGAAGAGGGCGTGGCGGATATTGATCTGGATATTCGTATCCGGGGCGGTCTTGATTCCGGCGGCAAGGAGACCAGAGCCGTGATCAAAAAATTCGGCCAGATGTGCGGGATTGCAGCCGCTCTGCCCGGGGCTATTCACCTGATCACTACCTATGAACACGATCTCAAAACCGCGTTGATTGAAAACGTCATGGCCGGCGGTGATTCGGCGGCGCGCGGCCTGGTCGTCGGCATGATTCTGGGTGCCCATTTGGGCCGGCAAGCGATTCCCGAAGCCTGGCTGACCGGTATGGTGCAATTCGCCCATATCTCTGCGCTGCTGGCCGCCCTGGAAAATTCCAAATAAAAAACTCCTTTCCCAGGGGATGTTGCGCCGGAGGCCTCCCTGATCAACGACCACAGTGTTACACCGTGAAGAGGTGCAGCAAATATACATTGACGCCGGAACAAATACCTTTTACTGAAATGAGACATGCTCATTCCATGGTAAAAATTATCAATAACTTTTATGCCTGCTTGCAATATCCAGCAACAACAACTTCAGCACTTTGAACAGGTCTGCAAATCCTCGGGCCTCAAAGTCACCCAGCAGCGCCTGGAAATTTATAGCGCGCTGCTCGAGGCCCGGGATCATCCGTCCGCCGAAACCCTCCATAAACGGCTGGACAGGCTGTTGCCGACCCTGTCACTCGATACCGTCTACCGAACCCTTGCCACCTTTGAAAAAATTAATCTTGTCCACCGTCTGGAAACAAGTGAGAACCAGGCACGCTACGAAGCCCTGACTCAAAGGCATCATCATTTCCTCTGCGACCAGTGCGGCCAAGTGATTGACTTTATCTGGCAGTCCTTTGACGCCGTTGCCCTGCCCCCGACCCTCACTGCAATCGGTGCCATCAATCGGACCAGCGTGGTCATTCACGGCAAATGTGCCGCCTGCCTCAAGGCTGAGCAGGAAACCACCGCACCCAAGGATTGATTTCTCTTCGTGTCGCTCTGCTCTACAACAGTGTTTGCAGCAGAGTGCAGCCAGGTGACTCCGTGCTGCCCTTGCGAAAGGCAAGGCACCTTTTTCCCGTAAAGGCCAAGATTTTATTTTTGATTCCGCTTTACAGAAGAAGAGCAATGATTATCCTGTGCAGCAACGTATCGTTCTTGTTCATCTAATCTAAAACCGTTCATCATAACGACAGAGCTCAAGCAACTTTGAGCCGTCAGGATCCATAACATCCACCAAAAGGAGACCCACCATGGCCCAAATCACCCTGAAAGGCAACGCCATCGAAACCATCGGCAACCTGCCTGCCAAGGCTGCTGCTGCCCCGGCATTCACCATGGTCAAGACCGATCTTTCTGAAGTGACCCTCGCCGATTACAAGGGGAAAAAAGTTGTGCTCAATATCTTCCCGAGCATCGATACCCCGGTGTGCGCCACCTCGGTGCGCCAGTTCAACAAGGCCGCCGGTGAACTGACCAACACCGTGGTCCTCTGCATTTCCGCAGATCTGCCTTTCGCCCATAGCCGTTTCTGTGAAACCGATGGCCTCAAGAATGTGGAGTCGCTCTCGGTGTTCCGTAACCCGACGTTCGGCAAGGACTACGGGGTGACCATCACCACCGGCCCCATTGCCGGTCTGCTCTCCCGGGCCATTGTCATCATCGATACCGATGGCAAAGTCATTTACACCGAGCAGGTCCCGGAAATCGCCCAGGAGCCGAACTACAGCGCAGCCCTTGCTGCCCTCAAATAATCCAGCGGTTCCCCTGCCGGAGCGCTTCGACCAATCCAAAGCGGATCAAGCGCTCCGGTCCCCTCCTCCATGCCCTCGCCATCCCGACACCCCGCCGCAACCAAATCTGACCCAAATCTGAGCGCAATTTTGTCCAAGTTATTTGGGAACAGGCCCTAAAAAGAAGCCTTCCCCCACGACCCGCTCAATAGCGCCAGGTCAGCTCGGTAAAAAAAGAGCGCCCCGCCCCCGGGTAGTAGGCGTAATACTCCTCGTCAAGGAGATTATCGACGCTCAGAGAGATCTCGACGCCAGCGGTAACCTTGTAGGACACCTTGGTATCCACCAGAGTACAGGGATCGTAGGAGGTATAGACTCCATCGACCACATCGCTGTTGGTGTCACTGCCATAACGCTTGCCCACATACCGGCCGATGAGCGAGACGGTGACCGGCCCCTGCTCGAGACTGGCCCCCGCATTGAACAGATGCGCTGGCACCTGCATCAGCTGTTTGCCAACCGAAGCCGGGTTGGCCGCATTTTCCTCCACCTCGGAATCGGTATAGGTATAGTTGGCAAACAGGATCAGGCCGCGGGCGAATTTCTGCTCGGCCTCCAGTTCAACCCCCTGGCTCTTGGCCTTGCCCGCATTGATCGCCTCCTGGAGGGTGGCCGAAACCGTCCGCCGGTAGATCAGGTCTTCCATGTGATTTTCAAAATAGGTGGCCTTGACCGTCATTCCGGACCAAAGCCCCTGGTCGATGCCGCCGTCCCAGGAGACCACGGTCTCGGGCTGGAGATCGGGATTGGCAGCGTAGGTAATGCCGGATGACGTGGTCCAGGTCCGGTAGAGATCGTAGGTGTTCGGGGCCCGGAAAGCCCTGCCCACCGAGGTTCGCAGGGTGGTGGCCTTGAGCGGCGCATAGACGAGGGCCGCCTTGGGGCTGAAGGAGGAAGCGTCCCGTGCGTCATAGTCGATGGTATAGCCCGACGCTCCCGGCACGTGCACCCGACCGTCGGAGGTCTCCCACCAATCCTCACGGCAGCCGAGATACCCGGTCAGGTTATCGAGGATGTCAATCTCGTCCTGGGCGTAGAGGGAATAGGTGTGATCCTTGCCCTCCGATTCGTAGGTCAGGTTGGTCTTGGAATCCTCGTTCTGCCAGTTGTTAAGGCTGTGTTCCTGATTATGGGCCTGTCCGGCCCTAAAGGAGCCACCGGCGGTCAGGATATTGCTCGTCATAATCGGGATGGTAAATTGAAGGTCGTTGTTGAGGGTAGAGGAAGGCGTCTCGCTGATAGTTCCGGCCCCCCCGCTCCGAGAGGCAGTCGTCCCTTTGGTGATCCCCCAGGTGTTGACGACATCCACATACCCGACGGTCAGCTTGGCAAGGGTTTTCGCCCATTGGGTTTCCAGACTCCCGGCATAGATAAGCTGTTCTTTGCCGCCGTCGCCGGCGAGGAAGGAGCTCTCCCGGACCGTACCATAGGACCAGACCGGATCACCGGCGGTGTTGCGCAGGGAGGAATGGGGCGAATCATAGCCCCATTCATAGGTGCTCCGTCGAAAGCTGAGGTCCCCCTTGGTGGTGCTGCTCAGCGCATAGGCCGCCTTCAAGGTGAACTGATCATCTTGCCAGGTGTTGTCGCCGGTATCGCCGATCAGGTAGGCTGGGGTGCCGCTGGTGCTGGTACTAGGGAGAGCGCCGGTGAGACCAGAGGCTGCCGGGTTCCTGCTCTGGACGTTCATGCCAGCGGCGTAGCCGTTGGTTGATTTATGACCAAAGCTGGTGAACAGGCTCAAATCATTGCTGAATTTATCGCCATAGGACAGATAGAGCTTGTCCAGGTCGTCCAGGGCGGCACCCCGGTCCCATGAGGAACCGTAGCCGACCTTGGCGGTCACCTCCCTTTTTTCCGGCATTCGAGTGATGATATTAACCACCCCGCCCATGGCATTCCCCCCGTAGAGACTGGAAAAAGGTCCCTTGACCACCTCGATCTGCCGGATATCCTCCACCGGCTGCAACTGGTAGCTCACCCCGCCTGAATAGGCGTCGTTCAAAGGCACGGCGCCATCCAGCAGAAAAAGAACCCGCTTGTCAGCGGCCATGCCGCGCATCGTGACCGAGGACATGGTTCCCATCAACCCCTTGCCGCTGTTGTTGTAATAGAGGCCGGCGGTGGTGGCCAGTGCCTGACCAAGCGTTTGGATATTGCGTTGATCCAGCTCTTTTTGAGTCACCACCGAGACACTGCCCGGTGCCGCTGCAACCTCTTTTGCCGTCCTGGTGGCGGTCACGACGACCGGCTCTAGACTGACGGCCTTCTCGGGGTCTGTTTCCTCGGCAAGGGCTGCAAACGGTGGCATCATACCGATGAGACATGCCGTCAACAGCATTTTCCCTCCTCTCCTTTCTCTGTGCATCTTCTGTCTCTCCTGTTTATTGATGAGTATTTTCGCACTCTAAAATTTTACCTGCATGCCGGCCATCACCACCAGACCATCAGCGGGATAGCCGAAATGGGTGGCATACGAGGTGTTGCCGATGTTATCGACCCGAAGGGTGCCTTCGACGGCCAGGCCTGCCAGGGTAAACGGCTGGGTCGCTTTAAAGTCGGCCACCACGTAGGCGTCCATCTCTTCGGCAGGAAGATTCTCCACCTGGCTGAAACGGCTGCCTTCGTAGCGGACCGTTCCTTCCAGGCGGGTTTTGAACCGGGCCAAGGTATAACGAAGCGTCGATTTCACCTTGAGGGCCGGGGTGTAGGGGAGTTTCTTGCCCGTGTCCTTGTTTTCCGAGTCCTGCACAATGCAGGAGGGCTCAAAAATCAGCCCATTTTTCCAGGCTACCTTGCCGGTCAGCTCCACCCCTTGCCGCACGGCCCGGGCCAGATTGATCGGCCGATAGATCAGGTCCGGGCCGCGTTCCGAGGTGATCAGATCGAAGGTGTCCGCCCGAAACAGGGTCACCTGCACCGAACGATCCTTGGCAAAGGTGTATTCAGCGCCAAGGTCGGAGTTCCAGACCCGCTCTTCCAAAAGATTGGGATTGCCCCGGCTCTGGTCGATGGAGCCATGGGTGGTCTGATAGAGCTGTTCGAAAGTGGGCACATTGACGGTGTAGCCGCCCTTGAGTTTAAGCAGCCATTTTTTTGAGATGCCCCAGCCCACGCCCGCCAAGGCCCCGGGATTGAGCCCAAAATCGTTGGTGAGGTCGCCGCGCACCCCCACGGTCGGGGTCAGGGTGCCAAAACTTCGGTCATACTGGCTATTGAGGCTGTTGCGAAAACGGTGATGCTCACCCGCCAGGGTATGCTCGAATCCGTCCCATTCCGAGAGCATACCCAGCCGCAGATCACCGGCGCCATCCTCCCGCGACCAAAGAGTATCAGCCTTGATCCCTATTTTATGGTCATCCAGGGTCGATTTGAGACCCGATTGGGCGCGATCTTCGAGGGTAACCGCATCACCGTAAACAGTAGCCGCCAGGGTGCCGGTTTCGCCCACGACATCGGTGTATTTGGCATCAAGCGCAACCTTGTGATACTCCTGCCGCGCATCGGGGGTGAGGTTGTCGACCGGGCCGGGCGAGCCGTATTCGGCCTGATAGAGACGACTGCTGACCTCGACGCTGCTGCCGTCCTTTTGGGGCCGGTTCCAGTTGAAGGACAGGGACTCGGACGTCCGGTCGCTGTTGGTCCGGCTGCCGTCGCGATGCGTCGCCACGCCCGCGACCAGGGCGTTGCCGTCGGCAAGGGAAAACGGGTGACTGAGACTGCCCTCGCCAAATCCATAGGAACCGCCGTTCACTTTGACGGTGGAACGGACCTTGGCAGCATCGCCCTTGCCAGGTTCGGCCGAGGTGACGATGTTGATGGCGCCGTTGCTGCCGCCGGGACCAAGCCACACCGGCACCGGCGGTTTGAAGACCGAGACCGATTGAATGGAATCAACCGGGATGGCGCTTAAATCCTGACTGCCATATTGGTTGGAGTTCAACGGCCGACCGTTAACCAGGACGAGCACACTGCCCGATTGTCCGGAGCCGCGGATGGATATCCGCGATCCGGCGCCCGGAGTGCTGACCACCTCCACGCCAGCCATGGTTTTGAGGATTTCTTCGACATTGCCCAGATTGCGTTCCACAATCTCAGGGCGTCCCACAACTTTGACATCCTGGGGATGATGTTTGACATACTCCTGGAGCCGTTCGGCGGTCACCACCACCGCTCCCAGGGCAACCACCGCCGGTTCGCCCTTGTCCGCTGCACCGCAGGTCAGGGGAACCCACCCGGGCAGGGGGAAGAACAAAGCGATCATCAGGGCTAGACGATAGCCGCCGACAGGCGGAGTGACGCCCTTAGACCGCTCGTGAGGGGGGGGGGATATGGAAACACTACGCCGAATTTTCATGGAGTTCTCCTGAACGGGTGGGGTGGTCGGGTGGCGATTAGTTGAGCTGAAAGGCGACGGGCATAACCAAGAGGGCGGCAACGCGGGGCGGGGCAAAAGGTGCGGCCCGCCGGATGGCGGCCAGAGCCTGCTCATCGAGGACCTCATGGCCACTGGTGGTGCGAATCCGGAGCTCGCTGACACTGCCGTCGGGGGCGATCAGGAAAGCGACCTCCACCTGACCGCTCCAGCCTTGGCGCCGGGCGATCATCGGATAGCGGAGCTGGGCAAGGATGGCATCCCGGATGGCGATAAAATGGGCGCGGCGGTAGGCCTCGCCCGCGTTTGCCGGAGGGGTACCGGTACCGGATGCGGCGGCTCCTTGGGCCGAATCGGTGCTGGCGGTGGCCGGATCGTCCGGGGCAACGGCGGTATCGGGTGCCTTCGCCGCTGCCGTTGGATGCTGGTCCGGGAGCGAGGGGGCGGTTTGGGGTGGTGCTTGAGACCGGACCTGCGGCCGGGGACGCGGCTTGGGAACGACAGCTCGTGCGGGGGGCGGTTTCTGCACGGCGGCGGGCGCTTTAGTGACCTGCGGCGCTGCAACCGGCACCGGTGCAGCCGGGGCCAGAACCGGCGCCTGCAGCGAAAAATCGAGACGAATGGTTTCCGGGGTCGGCGTCAGCATCCCGCCCAGCACCAAGAAAACCCCGGCCAAGACGCCATGAACCACGACCGATTCAATAAATGCCCGGCCCGCCCGGGTCATTGGCCGATCTCGGTCTGCAGGCTCATCTTGGCAAAGCCGAGTTCCCGGACAATGCCGAGGACATCGACAAAGGATTGCAGGGCCACGGCCCGATCGGCACGGATGAGCAGCGGCGCTTGGCGATCTTCCGTGGCCAGAGCCAGGCGCAACGCCGCCAGACTGCACACCTCGCCGCGAAAATAGACCGTGCCGGCCGGATTAATTTCCACAGTCAGCCCCCGGCCCTCGGTGGTACTGAGCTCGGCCTTGGGCAGGTGGACCGGGATAGTGCCGCCTTTGATAAAGGTGGCCGTGGTCAGGACGATGGTCAACAGCACCAGCATGATATCGATAAAGGGGATCACGTTGATGCTGGCAAAACCGTGCTCATCCATTGTGGACCTCCCAGGTCAAGAGCAGTTCTTTGGCCCGCCGCAGCAGCAGGTTGTAGAGGACCACCGCCGGGATGGCGACCACCAGACCAGCAGCCGTGGCCTGCAGCGACAGGGCCAGCCCGGTCATGATCCGGGCCGAATCCACCATCCCCTCCTGTCCCATGGTATAGAAAATCAGCATGATCCCAAGGACGGTCCCGAGGAGACCGACGTAGGGAGCGTTGCTGCCGATGGTGGCAATGAGATGGAGCCGACGGGTCAGAGCGAGCTCCAACAGGCGCCGATCGGTAAAGTCAGGCAGCGCCAGGCCCCTGAAAAAGCGGAAACGCTCGATGGCAATGGCGACCGCCGCCACGCTCATACAGCCCAGCAGGCCGATGATGCCGTATTCAATCAACGATTTAAGCCCATGCATTTTTTCCTCCTTGCAGATGACAACCCGGATTGTTCTGCTTATTGAAATCCCTCGTGAAACTGCCTGGGGGGTGACCAGTTGGCCCCCTCCCCTCTGCACCCCTTCAGTCCGAACCACCCCGACGAAAACCCCAGGCCACCAGCCCGACCACCGCCGCAAAGCCGACCATGAACAGCCAGGGAATCGGCGCCGAGGACGAGGCGGCGGCGGTTGCGGAACGGGTTTCCTCCATCTCAAAGCCTTCCACCTTGGTATCGGCCGTCGGTTTGCCGGTGCCGTCCGGAGCACTGCTGGCAGTGGCCTCTGCGGCCTGCGGGCTCGGTTGCTCGGCAGACTTGCCGCTTTGCGTGGTTTTCTGGCTACCAGCAGCTTCCGAGTTCCGGGCGCTTTCCGGCTTTTTCATCGCCTCCAGGGCCTTAACAAATTCCCGGTTCAGGGCGCTGGTCCCCGGCACGGACAACAGGGTGGCGCTGGTAAACGCGGTCAACTGCGGGTTGTTGCAGGTGTGATCGCAGCAGGCCAGACCGACCTCCTTGGTGATCTGCGCGTACTCCATCGCCAATTTCTCAATCACGTCCTTGTCCGGCTGCCAGTATTCCTTGCGCACCGTCTCCAGCATCCGCGCCACTAGGGACTGATAGGCCCATTGGTTCTTCGATTGGCGGAACAGCTCCTTCATGCCCAGGCCGTTTTTATCGAGCACGTAGGTCTCGTACATCTCCTGCCATTTGGCGGCGTCCACCGCCTCGGGCGTGGTCACCTGCCAACCCCAGAGATGCTCGACCACCTTGTCGACAAAACGGGCACCGGCGTAGCCTTCCTGCATCATCGCCTTGATCCAGGCCGGATTGAGATAGCGGGCCCGCATTTCCCGGCCCATCGATTTTTCCAGGGACTCCTGCACCGCCTTTTTGGGGTTGGTCATATTGGTGACATGGACCTCGGGACTCTTGCCATCCACGGCGCGGATGGCCATGGCGGTGCCGCCCAGGTACTGGAAAAAGTCATCGGTATCGAGGATGCCGATGGTATTGGTGGAGCGACTGTGGATGGCGATTTTACTGCCCGAAAGCGCGTTTTTGAGCAGGGTGTCGCCCAGGTCCTCGCCCCCCTGCTGTTCTTTTTCTCCCCAGAAGCCCTGGCCGTACAGATGGCTCATGCGCATAAAATAGACGTCGGCCACCTGCTGTTCGTTGTCCCAGGTATTCGAGGCGACAATCACCTTATCCAGATTGGTGCCGTAGGCCCCCGGCGGCTCGGTGAAGATGCGGACCGAGGCCATCCTCCGGGCCTTGTCCTCGGCAATCCCCTTGGCTTTGAGCAGCTCCATGGTCTTTTCGATGTGGGCCCGGACCAAATTATCCTCCTCGGCCTGGTCGCGGGCCACGGACACCCCGTTGTCGAGCAGCAGCATCAGCAGCGGAAAAATATCCCGGTAGAGGCCGGAGGGCACGATGGTCACATCGATGCGCGGTCGTCCCAGCTCCGAGCGCGGTATCGCTTCAACTCCACTGACCCGGCCGCGTTCGTCCCACTTCGGCCTGATGCCCATCAGGGAGAGGATCTGCGATTCCATCACCCCCTCGTGGCGGATGGTTTCGGTGGCCCAGAGGTTAAAGGTCAGCTTATCCGGGTAGACGCCGTGTTTTTTCCGGTACTCCTCGATCAGGTCGGTGGCCAGCCGGGCACCAGTCTCGTAGGTGCCCGGAGACGGTGACCGAGCGGGATCGAAGGCAAAGAAGTTCTTGCCGGTCGGTAGGCTGTCGGGGTTACGGATCGGATCGTTGCCGGGCCCGGACGGGATGTAGCGACCCGCCAAGGCCGCGACTAGGCTATCGAGTTCGCGTGGGCCGCTCCGTTCAATGGCGCTTTCCAACTGCGCAATACGCTGGGTACGCTCGACGGGCGTTAACTCCTTTTCAACCGAGACGATCGCTTCGGCGGTGCTCCGCCGGTATTTGGCGGCAGGCGACCGGCCGAAGGTATGCAGGCCAAAGGGTGTGTGCGTCTCACCGATCTCTTTGATGTAGTCGTCCAGGGCCTCGACCTGGTCCGGAGTGCGAAATTCCGTTACCTTCAGGTCGGTCAGCATCCCGCTTTTGGCAGCCAGCCGGTTGATATCGGTCAGCTTGGCCTCGGCCAGTGGCGGCGACTTCTCTTTCGCGCCGTGGTAGTCGCTGATCAGGGCCGCCAGTTCTTTGAGGTCCCGGTTCATGCCTGCCCGGTCAAAGGGCGGGGTCATGTAGTCGATCACCACCCCCATGCCGCGCCGCTTGGCCTGCAGCCCCTCGCCGACGTCGTCGACGATGTAGGGATAGATGTTCGGCAGATCCTGGATGAGGATCTCAGGCGGGTCCTCGTGCGTGAAACCGACTTCCTTGCCCCCCAGCCATTCATGGGTGCCATGGGTGCCGAGGTGGATTACAGCATCAGCCTTGAATTCCTGTTTCAGCCAGAGGTAGAAGGCGATGTACTGGTGATGCGGCGCGACCTGGACGTCGTGGTAGAGCTTTTTGACATCCTGTTCCCAGCCGCGCGCTGGCTGCGGCGTCAGCAGGAGGTTGCCGTAGCGGACCGCTGGCAGGACCAGGAATTTTTCGCCCTTAGGGTTGGTCCAGGTCATGATGGTGCTTGCATCCGGCTCGCCCCAATCCTTGACCACCGCCTGCCGAAAGCTGTTCGGCAGCTTGGCAAACCATTGCTGGTAGGTCGCCACCGGCAGGAGCACCGCCTTGCCGCTGCGGGCCAGACGGTCGATCTCCGCCGGGGCCCAGTTGCCGATATTGCGCCCGAAGCCGTGCACATCGGCAAAAAGCTGTTCTTTGGCAATTCTAGCGGAACCGCTGTTGTATCCGACGCGCTTTAGTTGTTGCACGATGGTCAACAGGCTGTCCGGCAGCACATTGAGGTAGGCGGCGCCGATGTTCTGCTTGCCCGGCGGATAGTTGTAGTAGATGAGGGCGATCTTTTTCTCGCTGTTTTTCCTCTGTTGCAGGTTGAGCCAGGCCTTGATCCGCTCGACCAGCCGGTCAATCCGCTCCAGAATCGGCTGCACGCTCAGATACTCCATACCGCTGGCTCCATCGATCGACTTCTCCTTGGAGCCCACCACTGTAGGCTGGATAATACCGACCAATTCAGGCAGACCAACCATGGCGCTGCGCTCGAAGATCGAAAGGCCCACCGGTGAGCGTTCCCACTCTTCCCGGGTCTGGGAACTTAAAGTGATAGCATCCACCACCGGCACCCCCAGCCGGGTCAGGATCGGCAAAACACGCTGAGGTACCATCCCAACCTTGAGCGACAGGCCAATCATGGCCTGCACCCGGGCCTTACCGTTTTCATCGATAAGAAACCGCTCGACTGCCGCTTCCGCCGGGTGGCCGTAGATGGCCAGGACATTGCACCCTGCCGCCTCCAGCCGGTCGATGATCGCATCGACCAGCCCGGTTTCGCCGGAATCTATGATGGTTTTATACAAGGCAATCCCGACCCAGGGTCCGGGCCGTGCCTTATACTGATCGCGGTATTCGGCATAGCTTTCAACCACCCGCTTTTCCGCCCTTAGATAGAGGCCGCTCTGCGGTACGGCGAGGGGTTTGCGCACCGCAACATCCTGACCGCAGTCACGTGAGAGCAGGAACAGCAGCATCCGAATGTTATTTCCCAGACCGTTCTCGCGGTAATAGCGATTGACCTCCTGGTCATCGATCAGCCCGAGTTCACGGTCTTCTTTACCGTAACTGCCGCCAATGGCGTAAACCTTAAACCCCTGACGTTGCAGCGCATTGATAGAGGGTTTGAGCCGTTCCACCTGGCGGCGGTCCATGATATGGATCAGTCCAAATCCCTGGCGAGCACTTGATGGCGGGTGCGGCAGGGCATCGACAGTGCGGCTGGTGACAATCTCGAAATCGATATTTTTGCTCATCTCGGGAAACTCTTTTTGAATTGCCCCCACCGCCTCAACCGCCACCTTGGAGTTGAAATCACCCAGCATCAGATGCACACTGGTCTGCGCCGCCTGCAGGTCGGTCGCAGCCAGGAGGAGCAACAGCAAAGTCAGCAGGGTGGTGCGGGCCGCGCTATTCCGGAACATAAATCACCTTGCCGTCTTTGAGTTTGTAGGCGGTGCCGAGGCGTTCGCCCTCGCCGGAGAGACGTTTGTCGGTCACCTTCTGCACTTTGATTTCCTTGCCTTTTTTAGTGATGATCTCAATCTTGCCGTCGCTGCTCTTCTTGGTGAGGGTCATCTCCGATTTCGGATCCATCATGTCCAGCATGTTATAGGCCATAAACAGGGCGATCATCATGCTGACGATAAAGACCACGCTAACATCAAAGAGGTTGGCCACCCCGGAAATCGGGTCCTCCAAGGGCTCGTCGTAGCGATCGAACCGGCCCCGGCGTTTAAGAAAACTCATCGACCACCTCCGTTTCCGGCAGGGCCCGATTGCAGCCCTGGTCGCGCAGCATCTGTTCGGTCAAGAACTCCATCTCGCGCATGTCGGCCCGCACCCACTTCTCCTTGACCAGGGACATCAGGTAGGCGATCACGCTGCAGGCCAGTCCGACAACCACGGTGGTAAAGGCGGTGACCATGCTGCCGGCCATCTTCGGCATATCGCCTTGGGCCATGGCTGAGAGCGATATGCCCATCGGAATCAGGGTCCCCATCAGCCCCAGGGCCGGGCCAACGCGGATGACAAAGCGGATTTTGTCGAGGGATTGGATCAACCGCAGCTCACCGGTCTGCAACAGACGCTCCAAGACGATATCGAGGTGGGCGGGTTGCGGGGCCGCGGCCAACTGCTGCGCCAGTTCCTGGCTATAGCGCCGCAAGGCCCCGTAATGCCCCCGACGGCGGTCAAGCCCTTCGCGGAGAAACCAGCCGAAGAACACCACCACCCAACAGGCGAGCAGCACCAGGCCAACCACCACCGGGACCAGCAAGACCGACGAGATGATGTAGAGAAAACTTTCCAGACCGGCGACGAGATTCATGGCAGACTCCTTGTGGGTTTCCCGGCAACAAAACCGGCGAGCAGTAAAACGATAAGAAAGACCAGCACGCCGAGGGTTTCCTGGCCGAACGGCACCGGGTTTTCATGGACGGTGGCGGTGAACAGGGCGAGGGCCGCCTCGATCTTGGCGGGCAGCACCAGCGAACCGACAAAGTAAAAGCCCACCACGATCATGGCCATGCCGAGCGGCACCAGGGAGCGGTCGGTGCGGACCTTGCAGACCAGGGTCACCAGCAGCACCAACACCGAAAAGACGAGTCCCAGGCCGAGGTCCAAGAGCAGCGGCGGCTGCTTGATGGCATTCAGCGCCGCCCAGGTGGTAAAAGTCATAGCAGACAGACAGATGGGGCAGGGAGCGAGCAGCAGCAGGCTGGCACCCCGGGATCCGGAGAGTGGTTGCCCCGCTTGCCGCCCACGGGTTTCGGTGAACAGCACCACCAAGCCCCAGACGATCAGTCCCACCGCCGACAGGATGTGCATCCAGGGACCTTTCTGGAGCAGCGGCGCGGTCAACACCCTCAGCCCTTCCGCTGCCCAGGCGATCACCATGAACAACGCGGTATAGCCGATCAGGGTCAGGCCGATGCCTTTGCTCTGGTAATTGCCGCAGCCCAGCCCCAGGCCAACCTTGACGGCGAAGATGCCCAGGCTGAAGAGCATGCCGCCGGTCCAGAGCAGGATATTCAGGTCCATGACCACACCTTCGGTGCACGAGGAGGTGGAACCGGGGTAGCGGTGTATGCAGGCTGGAGCGCAGCCCGTGCTGAAGCTGGAAAAAAGGCGGTTCTTTGGCGCAGTTTTTTCATGATCCTCTCCCTCGAAGTTGTCGGACAAAAGCAGTATTCCGGCTCAGGGCCACCTACTCACCCACCTTCCCAGGATTACTCCCAGTGGTTTTTTCATCAAACGGCGACGAGCGACGCGACGACGGGCTTTCGTTCCCTTTACGGCTGCGGGGCAGCGGGGGGTTTTACACCCCTCTTCCACACTTCTGTCCGTTGTAGGCAGGACAAAAAAAAAGGTCCGCACGTTGCTGGAGCAACGTGCGGACCTTCCATATTTAAAGTCCTATAATGTGCGGCCCATCACTCAAGTCCCCTGAGTGTTTACAATGGTCCTTATCAATGGCAGGTCTTCTGGCTCACGAGTCATCCTCCAGGCGCCTTCCCGGTCTTTCGACCAGTGACATATTGCCCTTCGTCATCGCTTACAGCGGTGGGTCCGCGGGGGATTTACACCCCTCTTCCCTATCAAGCCCTTTCGGGCACCATGATTTTATATTCAACACCGCGTACTGCGGTTATGTGAGGGCTACAACTATTCGAATCCGCAGGGTTCGTCAAGAAAAATTTTAAACAAATCAAACACATGTGCCACAATGAAGGACTAATCAAGCCCCATGCCGCTCATCTCCAAGCGCCATACCCCAGGCTGACCAGGCGTTATTTTCAGCAACGCACAATCCATGACTTCACGGGAAATGCCATTGGCACACCCGTCTCCTTTCACCTTACAGGTGTTTTGCCGAAATCAGCAATTGCGCACATCGATATTGACAGCTTCGATATTTTTTTTTAGCTTGAATGCATGATTCTGTAAATTTGCCAGGAAATGACCATGCCGATCGATGCCATCAACATTGCCCTCATCAACCACCTTAAAGATGGCCGCGCCTCCTTTAAAAAGATCGCCGAAGACCTGGGCCTGGCCGAAGGCACTGTTCGCTCCCGTATCAAAAAGCTGACCGACGAGGGTGTGCTCTCGATCAGCGGCCTAGTTAATCCCGAGGCCCTGCCCGATCAGCAGATCATTATGGTCGGCGTCCGGGTCAAGGGTATGGACCTGGTGAAAAAAGGCGAAGAATTTAGTAAACTCCGCGGCGTGATCTCGGTGTGCGTGGTCACCGGTCAGTTCGATCTGATCGTTACCGCCATGCTGGGCAAGGATTTTGGCCTGCTTGAATTCTTTACCGAAGAGGTGGCCGCCATTGAAAACGTGCGTTCCGTCGAGACCTTTGTGGTCTATAAAAGTTTTAATCTCAAAGTGCCCCTGACCAGTTGAGATGCTGGCCGACCCACTGGCCGCGGCAGATTGACTTCAAACCAGAGCAACACCACCGGGAGAAAGGTAATGGCCCAGATGATGAAAACCACCCCGCTGCACAGCTGGCATGTCGGGCAGAACGCCAACATGGCGATATTCGGCGGCTATGAGATGCCGCTCTGGTATCCGGCTGGGGCCAAGGCCGAACACCTGGCGGTGATCACCGGCGCCGGCCTGTTCGACACCAGCCACATGGCGGTGCTCACCCTGCACGGCCCGATGGTGCGAAGCCTGCTGCAGCGCTGTTTTTCCAAGGACCTGGAGCGCTGCCTCGGCCCTAAAAAACTGCCGTTGATTGCCGGTCGCTGTGTCTACGGGGTCTTTTTGAGCCCAGAGGCCGGGGTGATCGATGATGCCATAGTCTATCAATGCAGCGAGTCGGACTACATGTTGGTAGTCAATGCCGGTATGGGCGCACCGATCGCCGCTCACCTGCAGCAGCACAACCGGCACAAGTCGGAGGCCGTGATCATTGATCTCTCGGATCAGGTCGGCAAGATGGATATTCAGGGTCCGGCCGCAGCCCGCATCCTGGGTCGCATCCTCAAAAATCCGGCGCAGGTGTTTGAGAAAATGGCCTTTTTCTCTTTTAAGGGCACCTTTGCTCCGCAGCGCCTGCCCGGCTTGTCAGTGGAACTGCTCGATGCCACCCCGGTGATGGTCTCACGTACCGGTTACACCGGCGAATTCGGATTTGAACTTTTTATTGCGCCCGAGCATATCGAAAAGCTCTGGAACCTGCTGCTGGTGGCCGGAAAGCCGGAAAGCATCCTCAGCTGCGGACTGGCGGCCCGCGATAGCCTGCGCGCCGGGGCCGGATTACCGCTCTCCCATCAGGATATCGGCCCTTGGATCTTTGCTTGCAATCCCTGGTTGTTTGTCCTGCCCTGGGACGAGGCGGGCCCTGAATTTAGCAAAGAGTTCATCGGTGCCTCCGCCCTGCAGACCGAGGGTACCCCCTGCACCCTGCCCTTTGCCGGTTTTGATCCACGCAAGATCACCATCAGCGACAAAAGCCTGGTGACCGATCTGGGCGGCCGTCCCCTCGGCACCGTCCTCACCTGCACCACGGACATGGCCATCGACCGGGTCGAGGGCACGATCTGCAGCCTGGCCACCCCCACGGAAGCAGGCCGCCCCGAGCAATTCTCGCCACGCGGCCTTTGCTGCGGTTTTGTCCGGGTGGAAAATCTGCTGCCTGCCGGCACGGAAGTACTGCTCACCGACGGCAAACGCACACTCAAGGTGGAGATCCGTGACCAGATCCGGCCGGACCGCACCGCCCGCACCTCCCTGCAGACTTTGCTGTAACCACACCCATCAAGGAGATCCATCAATGAAAGAGCTTGAAGAATTGCACCTGCCCGAGGATATCGGCTACACCGACGATCATGAGTGGGCACGGCTCACCGGCGCGACCGTACGCATCGGAGTGAGCGACTATGCCCAGGATCAGTTGGGCGATATCGTCTTTGTCGAGATGCCGGCCATCGGCGACACCTTTGCCAAGGGCGACGAATTCGGCACCCTGGAGTCGGTCAAGGCGGTCTCCGAACTCTACATGCCCATGTCCGGGGAAGTGGTGGCGGTTAACTCCGCCCTGCTGGATTCGCCGGAATTGATCAATCAGGACCCCTACAGTGCCTGGATCATCGAAATTAAACCCTCGACAAGCAGTGAATATGCCCAGTTGCATACAGCGGCCAGCTATCTCGATCTCCTCAAAGGATAAGATTATGCGCTATCTGCCTCACACCCCTGAAGAAATCGCCTCCATGCTGGCGACCATCGGCACCAAAAGCCTGGAGGGCCTCTTTGCTACCGTTCCGGCCGATTGCCGCATGACCGATCCTTGGCCCCTGCCCGCCCCCAAAAGCGAATGGGAGTTGAACGACCACTTGCGCCAACTTGCCGGGACCATGCGGGTGAACGCGGACGCCAAGGTTCTGGTGGGTGCCGGCAGCTATCACCACCATATCCCGGAGACCGTGCGCAGCCTGGCCGGCCGTTCCGAGTTTCTCACCGCCTACACCCCGTATCAACCGGAGATGGCCCAGGGGACTCTACAGGGGATCTTTGAGTACCAAACCCTGACCGCCCGCCTGTTAGGCCTGGACGTGGTCAACGCTTCGATGTACGACGGCGCCTCGGCCCTGGCCGAAGCCCTGCTCATGGGGCTGCGGATTGCCAAAAAGAAAAAGACGGTGGCCGTCTCCAAGGCGATCCATCCCCATTACCGGGCGGTGGTCCGCGCCTATCTCCAGCCCACCGGCTATGAGGTGGTCGAACTGGAGGTGCTCGACAACGGCCGCACCGACCTGAGTGGTCTGGCCGAGCGGGCCGACATCGCCGATATTGCCGCTGTCGCCCTGCAGTCGCCGAACTTTTTCGGGGTGATCGAGGATCTGGAAGCAGCCGCCACCACCATCCATGACAGCAACGCCCTGTTTATCACCTGTTTCACCGAGCCGCTGGCCTATGGACTTCTTAAGAATCCGGGTCAATGCGGTGCGGATATCGTCTGCGGCGAGGGCCAGAGTTTCGGCATAGCCCAATCCTTCGGCGGACCGGGCCTGGGCATGTTTGGCTGCAAGCAAGCCTTCACCCGCAACCTGCCGGGACGGCTGGTCGGAGAGACCAAGGATCTCGAAGGCCGACGCGGCTATGTGTTGACCCTTGCCACCCGGGAACAGCATATCCGCCGGGAAAAGGCCACTTCCAATATCTGCTCCAACCAGGGAATCTGCGCCATGACCGCGGGCATGTACATGGCCTCGCTCGGCGGCACCGGCATCCGCCAACTGGCCCGGCTCAACTACGACAAAACCCAGTATCTCAAGGAGGTGCTGATCAAGGCCGGAGCCCGGATCCCCTTTTCCGGACCGGTGTTCAACGAATTTGTAGTTGAATTTCCCCAGGATTTCCGGCCCGCCTACGAGCGGCTGCTGGAAAAAAATATCGTCGCTGGCCTTGAGTTGGGCGCTCTCTACCCCCACCTTGCCGGGCGCTATCTCTTCTGCGTCACCGAGACGATCGCCAAAGACACCATGGACACCATTGCTACGGAGGTACGGGCATGAGCGAACCCTTAGGCACAGGCGGGCTGATCCTCAATGAGCCCCTGCTCTGGCACAGAGGTAAGAAAGGAAGGATCGGCATGTCGATTCCCGAAAGCGACGTTCCCGCCGCCCCCATCGCCGCGGAATTACTGGGGCCAGCGGTCGATTTTCCGGATCTGAGCGAGGTGGATGTGGTCCGCCATTACACCCGGCTTTCGCAGTGGAATTTCGGCGTGGACAGCGGCATGTACCCGCTCGGCTCCTGCACCATGAAATACAATCCCAAGACCAATGAACGGCAGGCGGCAACCCCGGAGATCGCCAGCGCTCACCCGATGCTCGCCGACGAACTCTGCCAGGGGACCTTACAAATTCTGTATGAATTGCAGCAGTATCTGGCGACCATCACCGGCCTGGACGCGGTCAGCCTGCAACCGGCCGCCGGAGCCCATGGCGAACTGACCGGTATGCTCATTTTCCATGCCTGGCACCGCAGCCACGGTGCCCAGCGTCATAAAATCCTTATTCCCGACACCGCCCATGGCACCAATCCCGCCTCTGCAGCGCTCTGCGGCTACAAGGCGGTGCCCATTCCCTCCGACGCCCAGGGCATGCTCGACCCGGCCCTGGTGGCCTCACTCATGGACGAGGACACCGCCGGGATCATGCTGACCAATCCGAACACGCTGGGGCTGTTTGAAGAACATATCCGCGAGATCGCTGATATCGTCCATGCCAAGGGCGGGCTGGTGTATGGCGACGGCGCCAATATGAACGCGGTGCTCGGAGTGATCGATGCCAAGAAATGCGGCATCGACGTGCTCCACCTCAACCTCCACAAAACCTTCTCCACCCCCCATGGCGGCGGCGGTCCCGGTGCCGGTCCGGTCTGCGTCACCCGGGAACTCGAGCCCTTCCTGCCCGTGCCCCGGGCAAGCAAAGAAGGCGACCGCTATCGACTGGAATTTGACCGGCCGCAATCGGTGGGCCGGGTGCACGCCTTCCACGGCAACTTCGGCGTCCTGGTGCGGGCCTACAGCTACATCCTCACCATGGGCGAGGCGGGTTTGAAGAAGGCCAGCCAGCTGGCGGTGCTCAACGCCAACTACATCAAGGAACAATTGAAGGGTGTGCTGCATCTTCCCTACGACCGGCCCTGCATGCACGAGTGCGTCTTCTCCGACCTGTGGCAGCAGGAATACAAAATCAGCACGGTGGATATGGCCAAGCGGCTGATCGATTGCGGCTTTCACCCACCGACCATCTACTTCCCCCTGATCGTCCACGGGGCCATGATGATCGAGCCCACGGAGACCGAGTGCAAGGACGATATCGACCAATTCATCGCCACCTTGAAAACGATCACCCAGGAAGCGGCTGCGCAGCCCGAACTGCTCCACCAGGCCCCGCAGCGGACCAAGGTGCGGCGGCTCGACGAGGTCCAGGCAGCGCGGTGTCCCTGCCTAATTGGACCCTCCGACGACGGTGACCAATAAGGCTGCGCTACCCTGGCCCGCCAGTCCGGAAAACGGCGGGCGTGCAGCTGCCTTCTGCGACCTCGGCCTGATGGCCTATGCCGAGGCCTATGCGCTGCAGGTCGAACTGGCGGCACTCCGCCGACAAGGGGGGATCAAGCGCGATCTGTTTCTGGCGGTCGAACACCCCCCGGTGTTCACCCTGGGGCGGCGCGGCGGCAGGGAGCACCTGGGCGTGAGCGAGGCCTTTCTCGCAAACCGCGACATCGCCCTGGTTCCCATTGAGCGGGGTGGCGAGATTACCTATCACGGGCCGGGGCAGTTGGTCGTCTATCCGATCATCAATCTCCGCCAGGCCCGATTATCGGTGAGCGAGTATGTCTACCGGCTGGAAGAGATCATGCGGCTGATTGCCGCTGACTTTGGTATTGTGACGGGTCGCGATGTGCGCAACCACGGCATCTGGGTGGGGAACAACAAACTGGGCAGCGTCGGCATTGCCATCCGCCACGGCATCACCTTTCACGGCCTGGCCCTTAACATCAACAATGACCTGGGACCCTTTGACTGGATCAATCCCTGCGGTCTCCGCGACATCGGCATGACCTCGCTGGCCCAAGAGCGGGGCGTCCCCTGTCCCATGGATAGGGTCCACACACAACTGCGGCACCACCTCGCCGAGGTCTTCGCCGTGCGCCTGCTCAGCTTGCCCGTCGCGACCCTGCGCACCGATTCCTCTTTACTCGACTCTCTCCCATGACGATCCGACCCACCGAAGGCAAACCCCGCTGGCTGCGCCGCCGACTGCCGACCGGCCCCCAGTACGAACGCATCCGTCACCTGATCAAGGACCAAGGGCTGACTACGGTCTGCCAGGAGGCTATGTGCCCCAACCAATTTGAATGTTTTGCCAAGGGCACGGCGACCTTCATGATCCTGGGCGAGCACTGCACCCGCAACTGTCGGTTCTGTGCTGTGGGCCATGGCATGGCCGGGGCACCCGATCCGGAGGAACCGAGACGGGTGGCCGAGGCGGTCGCAGCCCTGGGCCTGCGCTATTCTGTCATCACTTCTGTAACCCGCGATGACTTGAACGACGGCGGTGCGGCCCACTTCGCCGCCACTATCCGGGCGATCCGGGCACAGAATCCCCAGACCCTGATCGAAGTGCTGATCCCCGATCTCCAGGGTGATCTGCAGGCATTGGCCACAGTGCTTGCCGCCGGCCCGGATGTGCTCAACCACAATCTCGAAACCGTGGCACGGCTCTATCCGCAGGTCCGGCCCGAGGCAAACTACCAGCGCAGCCTTGAGGTGCTCCGACAGAGCAAAGTCCTCGCCCCCGGCATAGTGACCAAATCCGGGATCATGGTGGGATTGGGAGAAAACGCCGATGAGCTGACGGCACTCTTTGCCGATGCCTCCCAGGCGCACTGCGACATCCTCACCGCCGGCCAGTACCTGCAGCCCTCGCAGGGGCACCTGCCGGTGGCCCGATTCATTCCTCCGGAGGAATTCGAGACCATGGCAGCGACGGCACGGGCCCTTGGATTCCGCGCTGTGGCCGCCGATCCCTTTGTCCGCAGTAGCTACCAGGCAGAAGCCCTCTACCGGCAGGCAATGACCGCCTCTGCGCAACGCCAGTGACCTATCTCCGCTGATCAGCTGCACCAGCCCTTGTACACTGCCTGTTTATGAGGGTTATTGACACAAACAATAGAATGGATCATTATAGACCTTCACCACTTCCGCTGCCATGTCTCCGGCAGAACACCACATGATACTGCGCCTGGGCAGAACGATCTCCGAGAAATAATGCTGAACAAAAAGAGTAAAGCGCTCCAACTAGGCCAGATCCTCGCCCTGCTCGCCAGCCTGCTGATCGCAGCCCAGATTGGTTTTATCCTTTTCGTGGGGACTCCTTTGTGCCTGAACGGGGGGTGCAAGGTGGTGGAACAATTGACCAAGGTCTCGCCCCTGGTTTTCAATCTGGCGGGATTGTGCTTCTTTCAGGTGATTTTTTGGGGATTCCGGGCAGCGCGCAACCAACCGCGCCGTTTGCCGCAATGGGTGAAAGCCCTACTTCTGGCCGGTCTGGCGGTTGAAGGGGTCCTTATCAGCTTTCAATATTCGGTGGCCCAGGCCTTCTGCGTCTACTGCCTGGGCATCCTTGCTTTTATCGTGATTCTCAATCTCCTGGTCGGCCTTAAACAGGCGATACCGGGGCTGCTGCTGTTTGTCGTCGTCTCGCTGGCCTTTGCCAGCCTGGAGATCAACCCGCCGCAAACCAGCGAGCGGGCCTTCACTGCCGGCATCTTTGCCAGCCGGGCGGGATCAACAAAGGATGCCGAAAGTTTTCTCTTCTTCTCCTCCACCTGCGCCCATTGCGAAAAGGTCATCACCGCCTTACAAACCAATGACCGGTCGACCGTGTTTTTCAACCCCATCGATCGAGTCAAAGACCTCAATCTTGCCAACCTCAGCCGCACCGACACGTACTCTCCCGCAGCCAACAGGGCACTGCTGAGCGCACTGGGCATTGAAGATATTCCGGTGTTGATGACAAAAACGCCCGAAGGCCTGTCGATTCGCCGAGGGGCGGCCGCTATCCTCGCCTACCTCGACAAGACAACGCTTGCCAATCCGGCACGGCAATCCGGTGAAGCCCCCACACCTGTCGGCCAAGCTGTCATCCCAGGTCTTGACACCAAGGACGGCTGTTCCGTAACAACCGATTGCACCGACAACCTCAACAAAAGCTCCGGCCAGCCGGGACTGTAACCTCCCGCTGCCCTACCTTCCCTGCTCTCAACATCGACCCGCGGCCAGGGCCTGATCCAGATCCCAGAACAGGTCGTCGATATCCTCTAGCCCCACACTCAACCGCACCATATCCTCCGTTACCCCGGACTGCTGCATCTCCTCGCTGCTCAACTGGCTGTGGGTGGTGCTGGCCGGATGGATGGCCAGACTCTTGGCGTCACCAACATTGGCCACATGGCTGAACAAGCGGAGGCTGTCGATGAACCGCTGCCCCGCCTCGCGTCCCCCCTTGATACCAAAGGCGACGATGGCCCCCGCCCCCGCGGGCAGGTATTGCTGCGCCCGCTGATAACTGGGATGACTGGCCAGTCCGGGATAGGACACCCAGGCAACCAGCGGATGCGCCTGGAGATATTCCGCGATCCCCTGCGCATTGCGCACATGCCGCTCCATGCGCAGGCTGAGGGTCTCGATTCCCTGCACGGTCAGCCAGCTGTTGAAGGGCGAGGCACTCATGCCGAGGTCACGCAGCATCTGCACCCGCGCTTTCAATATAAAGGCCGGGGCGCCGAGGCTGCTGTAGACCAGGCCATGATAGGAGGGGTCCGGTTCGTTGAACGAGGCAAAGCGGTCGCTGGTCCAGTCAAAATTGCCCGCATCCACCACCAGACCGCCCAGACAGGTGCCGTGACCATTGAGAAATTTGGTGGTGCTGTGCGTGACGATATTGGCGCCCCATTCAATCGGCCGGCAAAGATAGGGCGTTGCCAGGGTGTTGTCGATCACCAGGGGCAGACCATGCGCCCGGGCCATGGCGGCGACCTCCGCAAAGGGAAAAAGGGTCAGACCGGGATTACCCAGGGTCTCGCCGTAGATGAGTTTGGTGTTGGGTTGGATCGCACCGAGGAAACTGTCCGGGTCGGAGGGGTCGGCGAAACTCACCGAAATGCCGAGGCGCGGCAGGGTATAGCGCAACTGGTTATACGTGCCGCCGTACAACTGGCTGCTGCTGACAATATGATCGCCGCTTGCGCAGAGAGTGAGAAAGGCGAGCGTCTGGGCGCCGTGACCGCTGCTGGCCGCCAACCCGCCAATCCCCCCCTCGAGATCGGCCACCCGCTGCTCCAGGACATCGGTAGTGGGGTTCATGATCCGGGTGTAGATATTGCCGAACTCCTGCAGCCCGAAGAGCCGGGCGGCATGCGCCGCGTCATCGAAGACATAGCTCGTCGTGGCGTAGATGGGCACGGCGCGAGCATGGGTCGTGGGGTCCGGCTTCTGACCGGAGTGCAGGGCGCGGGTCTCGGGGCGGAAGGTCGTCGGATCGAGGTCGGCCATGTCGATTGCTCTCCTGCTGCGATTGGGTGATTAAGATCGATCGGCTGGAGGTCCCGGCCCCTGGGAAGGCCCTGGTGGGGTCGGCGGTCACCCATCGTGTCGGTCGGAGGAAACAAAAAAGCCGCAGTTCCTGATTGGAACTGCAGCCCCGGGACCTCGTCTGTGGCCCCGCGTCCCCTCGATCAGGTGGTGCGTGACCTCAG
>JBBRBT010000012.1:0-80407 GCA_038205495.1 Desulfobulbales bacterium | reverse complement strand
CCATCCTGGACGAGGTGTTGCCCGAGTCTATACGGCGGCCGTTCCGCAGCGTCTTTCACCAGATGCAACGGGGTAAAGTACTGCCCAAAATGACCTGCTTAGGCGGCCACCTGCTGCTGGCGGTGGATGGAACCGGCATCCATTCCTCCGAGAACATCGGGGCCGACTATTGCCTGACCAGAGAGAAACGCAACGGCAAGACCGAGTATCATCTGCAGATGCTGGCCGGGGCTTTTGTTTCTCCGAACCGGAAGGAAGTGATCCCGGTGTGTCCGGAACTCATCCGGCGGCAGGACGGCACCACCAAGAAGGACTGCGAGCGCAACGCCGCCAAGCGTTTTTATGCCGACTTGCGCCGTGAACACCCGCATTTAAAGATCATCGCCACCGAGGATGGCCTGAGTGCCAATGCACCGCATATCAAAGATTTAATGGCCCATGACATCCGCTACATCCTTGCTGCCAAGCCCGGTGATCACACCTTTCTGTTCAACCTGGCCGAAGAAGCGGCCCAGCGTGGCGAGGTGACGGAACTGGTGCTGGTCGAGGCCAAGGATGAGAAGAAACTGCACTGCTTTCGGTTCATCAATTCCGTGCCCCTCAACCAGACCAGTCAAGACGAATTGCGGGTCAACTTCCTCGAGCACTGGGAGGTTGTGACCAAGGGCGAGGAGGTCGTCATCCTCAACCGCTTCAGTTGGGTGACCGACCTTGAGATCACCGCCGACAATGTCATGGAGATCATGCGGTGTGGCCGCGCCCGATGGCGAATCGAGAACGAGACCTTCAACACGCTCAAAAATCAAGGCTACAACCTCGGCCATAATTATGGACTGGGAAAGAAGCACCTGAGCGCGGTTTTCATGCATCTGATGATGCTCGCTTTTCTCGTTGACCAGGTGCAACAGCTCTGCTGTCCGGTTTTCCAGGCGGCTTGGGAAAAAATGGGAAGCAAGCGGGCTTTATGGGAGCGGATTCGGATGTATTTCCATGGCTTCATCGCTCAATCCATGGAGGCGATTCTTCGTGTCATCATCCATGGATTTGAGAAGCAGCCCTGTCCTACTTATGATTAGCGGCTGACGAGTAGCGAACACACATTACCAAAGATCAGGTGCCTGCCGGGGATCTCTACGGCAGGCCGGACGGATAACTCTGTCCACTCAGCAGGATCTTTTCCTGTTTTTCAGACAACAAGTAAGTACTCCGGTCGAAGTGGCTTAGTTGTGAGCAAGCTCAGGTCGGATTTGGTTAAAATCCACAAGCTTTCCCGTGTGACTGGGGTCATAGCGGGGGGAGCTGACTCCCTGGCACTCAAGGAGATGAAAAGATTATGTGGGTCCGACTGCACCAGTGCAAGCAGTCCGCTGGCCTCCTTAATGCGTGCTTCCAGCAGCACGGTCTCTCGAGTGGCATCTCACTCAATATACGGATAACCAAGTTCCCGCAACTGCTCGCAGGTGGTAGGAGAGGAATCGATGACAACAAAGCTGGCACCCGCCTCAAGGAGATGCTGGGCGGCCACCTTACCAACCCTGCCGTATCCGCAGATAATGTGATGCCTTTTCAGCCGCGCTAATTGTTTCTTCATTCCTTTTCTCCTGAAAGCACCACTCCAAACTCGTTCGAGTAGAAGTTCGACCAAGGAACTGCCCAAAAAACCCAGCACCACAAAACCGACCAAGATAAGCCCGATGGTGAACAACCTGCCTCCTTCGGAAAGGGGGTAGATCTCACCGAAACCCACGGTGGTGATGGTGATCACCGCCATGTAAAACGCATCGATCAGGGGGTATTGCTCAATGAGATTGATAACCGGTCGCACCCAGGAAAATAGTCAGCAGCAGAAGCAGTACTGATATGATGCTTTTGTTTATCTGGAACAAATTCCACACCCGGATGCGTTGCTGTTCTTGACAGCGGAGGGTTTCCTTACCCCGTACATCTTGCTCGTCACAACATAGCACGGGTGCTGCGAAAAAATAAAGCAGAGAACGTCAATGGAGGTGAAAGAGAACAAAAGCAAGCACAGGCAAGGCTGGTAGGGGGTGGAACCTGAGTTGATTTGCAAAAGATTGTTCCCCTACACACCCTAAGAGCGCCAGGACAGCTTCCTTGCCCTGGCGCTCTTGTTTGCTGAGCAGTCTGTCAAGGGGGCACAGCCCCCAATCAGACGGTTATTCCACCGGTCAAGCCAAGCATCATCAATAGACACCAAGCAGGTTGAGAGCCAGTAAAACCAACCCGGCACAGGCGACCCGCTTGACCACCAGCGGACTGACCCGTTTGGCAATCTGCGGCCCGATATAGCCGCCGATCAGCGCTGCCGGGAACATCGCTAGAAAGAAAATCAGGTCAAAATTACCGAACTGATAATGGCGCATAGTACTGACCGTGGTGCTGAAAAAAATGGCCAAGAGCGAACTGCCGACCACCAGATACATGGGCAACCGCAAGGCCACCGTCATCAACGGTACCATGAAGGGACCGCCGCCAAACCCGAACATCGACGACATAACGGCGATCAGAAACCCTCCGATACAGCCGACAAACATGTTAACTTCAAATTCCTGTCCCCAAAAATCTACTTTCATAACGGATTCCTCCTCGAATTATCCTTTATCATTTGCCTTTGGCAGTTTCTTCTGCACGTTTTTTAAACTCTTTGAGAATGGACTGCTCCTTCTTGTTCTTGGCCAGGTACCCCGGAGTTGTCTGCCAGAGCATCAGCGCCGCCAGAATGAGGAGAATCCAGCCAAAGGCGAACTTGAACTGATCAAGGGTGATCATTTCTGTCAGCTTTGGGCCGATGAACGCACCCAACAACATGGCGCAACCGATGCCGCTACCAAGCTTCCAGCTGATAAATTTGATTTTGGAATAGTTATAGATACCGCTGCCCTGGGAAAAAAGCACAGTGGGGGTGACGGTTCCGGCAACAATAGTATGCGGCAAGGCCGGAAAGAGGGCCAGGAGAAGCGGGTTCATGATAAAACCACCACCCGCGCCCATGAGTACGCCGAAGATGGCTACCACTAGGGTGAGACAAAAGGGATAAATCAAATTCATGCTCGTCCCGGCATTTTCCAGATACACCGTGGGGAAAGCGATTTTGTTTTCAAAGGTTGCGGCCTCACTTTTCACCTTCTTGTCAACCACAGCCACAATCTTGTATTTACCGGGAGCCAGTCCGTCACGGATCTTGATATCAGCGGTATAGGAACCGTCGGGTTTCACCTCAACGAGGGCGGCAACCACCTTGTCAATGCTTTGAAAACGTGCTTTGACCAGTTGCATGGAACGCTTCTTGTTTTCTTTCTCGTCCATGGCCGGAAGCAAGTCCCCCCGACTGCCGACTACGCTGGCCATCAGCGTTGACTGATACCGATCAATCTTGGCCTTGCCCGGAATGGTATAAGCGATATCCGCCCCCAGATCCTTGAGCAGTGCGGAATAGCTCCATTTCTTACCTTCTTTTTTGGCCGCATCGATCTTCGACTGCAGGTCCTTGGGCACAAAGGTTTTGTAATAGGCCGGCATCTCGCTGGTGCTATAGAAAACATAGGGGCGCTTGCCGGTTTCCTTGTCTTTTTCACTGTCAAACCGGTTGGCCCGTACCGAGTGATCCGCAGCCCAAACTTCAAGAAAAACCGGTTTGCCGGCCGGCGCTTGACCGCTCACCTTGATAACGCCACCGTTATTGAGTTCGGTTTTATCAATGCTGATAGTCAGTGCCGTCGTTGCCCCTGCCTCGGCTTGCCCGGTTCCGACCGCCGTACCGGGTTCAGCCGCAACCCCAGCATGTACACCGAAAAGCACCACCATTGCCGAAAAAAGCCATGGCAAGATTCCTTTCCTCTTTTTCATACCTCGTACCTCCTGTTTATTGTTAAATCCGCACCGCTCTATCCTGAAACAATAGGGCGGCACCTTTTTTATAACCTGTTGTTTCTCAGCTTACCTGCACACATCGGGCGGCAAGTCGACGAAGTTACCTTCTTCACTTCCCCGGCAAGGCCGGATCGCATTATCCCTGCTTGTCCAACCCCTTTATGCTGGTCGCGGGCAGCCTCCGTTCTCATCCGTAAACGACAATATCCTGCTCGCCCCCACATACTCCCTACCGGTAAAGCCGGTCATGGCTGTCATTTTTCGGGTCAGCTCACTGATTTGTTGCAAATTTCGGATAATGACTCCCAACTCCTCGACCAGCTCGGGCTGCCTACTGTCCTCGGCAAGCAACTGCGCTGTTCCCAGGGCCACAAAGAGTGGGCTGTTGATTTCATGGGCCACTGTTCCGGCCAATTCCACGATTCCCTGCAACTTGCCGCTCTGGACTTTTTCTTCAGCCAGCATATGCTCGCTGGTGATGTCGCGGATGATCTCGATGACATATTCGACCTGGCCTTCGGCATCATACAGCGGTGATGCTGTTCGTTCGAACCAGCGCTGCTGGTCACCTGAACGGAATTCCTCGACTAACGGCATCATCTTTCTGTCCTGAAGAATCTGGTCCACCGGACAGCTGACACTCCCGGTGCCACTCCTGCAGAGAGCACCATAATCCATTCCCAATACCTCCGATTCTTCCTTGCCCATGGCGGCTAAAAACACCTGATTGGCGAGAACCACCCGACGGTGTCGATCAAAAACCAGCAATTGATGCTGCAGGCTGTTAATGATGTCGGTGAGAAAGCGTTCATGCTCTTCGATCTGCCCAAACAGCAGATTGATCTTCCGGAAATTCCTGGCATTACGGATGGCCGTAGCGCCAACCTCGGCCAGGGTGACCGCAAACTGGACCTCAGTGCCGGTGAACACCCGGGGCACAGGGGCAAGAATCCGCATGACACCGATAATCTCCTGGTCGACTTGCAAAGGTACTGCCAGCAGCGAGACAATGCCCTCGTCCTCCATCTGCTGTCGATATTCGACCCGTTGATCATGGCTTATATCATAGATAGCCACCGGTTCACCGGCGAGCACCAACTGAATATTCCGCTCGTTTTCCACTGCTCCACGCTGCAGATATTCGTTGGAAACTCCAAAGGCAGCGGCCAGTTCCAGCCTGTTGGTGGCCGGATTGAGCAGCCGCAGGGTGCAGCCCTTGGCCCCCATGGTGATGGCCACCCGTTCGACCATGGTCCGGAGAATACGATCCAGGTCAAGGGTGGAGTTCACCAGGGTGGAGAGGGCCTGGATTTCGTGGAGAAATCCAAGCTGGGCTTCCATCTCCTTGAACATCCGTCCATGGGCGATGGCCAGCCCCACCTGCTCCGCCAGGGCCATGGAAAAAGAAATCTCCTCGGCGCTAAAACTTCGCTCGGTTCTGGTCAGCAAGCGCATAATCCCGGTGAGTTTGCCCTGAAAGACAATCGGCAGGGTCAGGACACTTTTAATCCCCTCACGGTTGGCGGCCTCGCGGCAGGGCAGAAAAGGATCCTGATCAACATGGGTGCTGCACACCGGATACCCCGACTGGACCATGGCCATGGTTGCCTCGGTGTCGATCACTTCCCGGGAAAGATATTCCAGCGACACCCCATGGGCCGCTCCCAGGACAAAGGAATGGGTGGAACTGTCCAGCAGCCTGATGGTACAGGCATCAATGGCCAACAAGTCCGGCAGACTGCGAACAATGGTCTCCATCACCTCCTGATGATCAAACACCATGGAAGTGAGTCGGGTTACCTTCTGGTACACACCCAGAAATTGCTGTTCACGGGACTGCGGATACTTCACGGTTAGTGCATCTCTCCGGGACGAGTAATTTTCAACATGCAAGAGTAACCGACTCCAGCCCTTTACTGTCTGGGCTTAGCAGTCAGAACTTTTTCCACCTTGTCTTCCAGCTCGGTGCGATCAATCGGCTTGACACAGTACTCATCCGCCCCGAGGCTGATGGCCTCCCGAGCGGTTTCGACCGTGGGGTAGCCGGTGAGCATGATCGCCCGCATCGCCGGATTATCTTCTTTGAGAATAGCCAGCACCTCGATACCACTCATCTTTTTTAATTTTATATCGAGAATCGCCAGATCAACAGGATGCTGCCGAGCAAAGGCAATAGCCTCATCCTCCTCGGTGAAGGTGTGGACAACATGCCCCTTTTTCTGCAAAATCTTACCGACAAGCACGGTGGCATCACGGACATCATCCAAGGAGAGTATTTCAGCCATTTTTTCCTCCTAAAAAAAAAAACGTTATAAAAACGATTAATCGCGTATAGCCGCTGTTTCTTCGGTCACCGGCAGAATCAGCCGGAACAGGGTTCCCGGCACCAAGATGTTCCCGGGTCCTAAAACGGGGCTTTCAATCTCAATGGTGCCACCGTGTTCCCGGATGATACCGTAGGAGACGGAAAGGCCGAGACCAGTGCCCTTGCCCACCGGTTTGGTGGTAAAAAAGGGATCAAAGATCTTGGTTTTGATCGATTCCGGTATGCCGTGACCGCTGTCCTGGATCTCGGCGATAACCTTGGCCGCTGCAGCATCGCAGCGGGTGCGGATCAACAGCTCGCCGCCACCCTGCCCTTCCATGGCGTGGTGGGCGTTGTTGAGCAGATTAACGATGACCTGCCGCAGCTTTTCCGGATCCCCGACAATGGGCGGCAGGTCACTGGCCAACATCAACACCACCTTGACGTGGCTGAGATTGAGACTGTGCTCAATGATGGCAACGGCATCATCGATAATCTCGTTGAGGTTGACGGATTCCCGCGCGCTCCCCGACTGCCGCGAATATTTAAGCAGGTCGGCAACTATTTTGCGGCTGGCCTGGGTCTGACGCTCGATCACTTCCAGGTTCTGGTAGGTTTCCGAATCCTTTTCAAAATCATCCATCATCAATTGGGCATACCCCAAAATGATGCCCAACGGGGTATTGATCTCATGGGCAATTCCCGCAGCCATCTGGCCGACCGAAGCCATCTTTTCGCTGGAAACCAGCTGTTCCATCATGGTCTTTAACCGGGTCAAGTCCTTGGCAATGCCCTCGGAGCCGATCATCTGCCCCTGCTCGTCATAGAGGGCGGTCGCTGAAATCAGGACATAAATGGTTGAGCCGTCCTTTTTTTTGAATTCCGCCTCAAGGTCACGGGTATACCCATCAATCTCCAGCATTTTGGCGTATACCGCCACATCGCCCTCATGAAGAAAGATATCACGCAGGGTGAGGAGCGAGGTCTCGTAGCGCGAATACCCCAACATCTCCGACCCCGAGGCATTCATGTCTAAGATGGCCTGGTTGCTGTCGGAAAAGAACACCATGTCTTTGGAAGCCGTAAACAAATGCCGGAATTTCTTTTCCGATTTGGACAATTCCATGGTTCGTGCTTCGACCTTGTCCTCCAGGTTGAGATTGAGTTCCTTCAGTTCGTGGGCGGCACGGGTCAAGCGCACCTTGGATTGCTTAAGCTTTGCCGCCTCCTGCTCAATGACCTCATAGGCCTGCACGCCCTTGTGATAAAAAATCATAACCGCTGAAACCGATATCATGCACAGGGTATTGAAACCACCTGAATAGGGGGCAATTACTCGCCAGAAATTTTCTTTGCCGGCAATATAGAGAAATTCCTTGGCAATATGACCAACTGCTCTTGAGATGGCAAAGGCGGCAATGGCCAGAGTTACATAGAAGAGATAACCCCAAAGGAAGTTATCAGGTTTGAGCCGGGTCAGCCTAAAGGCATACCAGAGGGCCAGGAAAGAAAAGAGAATATTGGCAGCGGAACCAACGATATCGATGAGAATCGTCGGCAACATAGGAAGTCCATTCATGTGCCCGCCTCACCCGTCGTTTTCGCCACTGATCGGTAAAAAGACCGCAGACCGAGAAAGAGGAAAAACAGGGCGGGCACATAGATCAGATGGTCAAGTTTAGTGAGAAAATAGAGATACTTATTAATGGTGAACGGGCTAAGTAGCCGGGTCTGCAGATAGCAGTCGGTCTGTTCGAGTGCCTGCGGATCCAGGTTCAGTCCGGCGAGATGTCCGGTAAATGCGATCACATTCCAGCAGATCATCAACAAACAGAACAGCTGAAGATAGCGCCAGCCTCGGCCGGTAAAGGAGGTGCGCCTGATATCCCAGTAGAAATAACCCAGGGCAAAAATATAGTGGAGATGCGCCATCTGATGCACATACACTCCCTCCGGCTCGGCATGTACCTGCAGGGCCAAGGCATCGCCGGGGGACAATAGGGCCATGATCATGGGCAAAAGAAACAGTACAATGTTACTTTTTCTGTTGGTCATCAACCGGTCTCTCCCTGTCTACTTTTTTGTTTCGACTAGTACGTTTGCATTCTCAATGCCAGAACACCTTGCAGGAGCAAGCCTAAACCTATCTATTCAATAATACAATAAATTGTAAATTTGGCAAGAATCCGCCCAGAGAGTTTGCTTGGGTAACGGGGATGTATGACAGCCTCAAGCGCAACAAAAAAGATGCAGAAGAAACAAAATGACGGCACCCATGCAACCGTTGCAGGAAGGGACGGGAACAAGGAAAGAGATCTCCCTGTCGAGTATAAATGGCCAACAGGAACGAGTGAAGGGGATTATTCGCCGTTGGCGACGTCAAGCAAAAGACTCTGCTCGACCCGGGGCTGGATGATGTCGAGAATACCGGGATTTTCCAGGTACGGACAGGGGTTGCTATGAGGGAAATCGCGGCACTGCTGAGGCCGGGCCTCATGGATGGTGCACCGTTTACACATACGGTCATTGGCAAGCAGGATACAGGAGCCGTCCTCCCTGGTTTTGAAGGTGTTTTTATTTTCCAGGAACCGATGCCTGACCTCTCCGTCAGTGATGTCGAAGTGCCGAGCCATCCGGTTGATATCCTCTGCCTTGATGAACAGGGTGGCACCGGGAAGCCGGTAGCAGCAGTAGCCGGGGCAGTAGTTGCAATACGATTTATTGCGGGCCAGGGAATAGTCTGCCGGTGTCTTTTGATTGTGCATCAGCGAAAACTCCTCGATTCAATTTGATAGCGCCGGAGTAGGCGCTGGAAGGCCTGCCGTTCCATGTCGCAGGTACGGGCAGCCAGCGTTACATTGCCGCCGGCCGCCTGCAGGGCCTCGGCAAGATAGGAAGCGTTGAACTGGTGGAGCAGGGCTTTTTTCGCGTCTCTGTAGGACAACTCACTCTTTACAGACAAAAAGACTGGCTCAGGGGCATCCTCCCTGTCGGGCGGGCAACAGCCCTCCCCTTCCCACAGGTCAGGCACTCCTAGTACCTTGCCGTGGCAGAGCAGCACGGCCCGATTGACAACATTTTGCAACTCACGGACATTGCCCGGCCATTGCCGCTGGATCAGATACTGCAGGGCCTCGGCGGTGAATTCCAGATCCTTGCGCCCATGCTCCCGGCAGTAGTGTTCAAGAAAATGCTGGGCCAGCAAGGGGATATCGGTCACCATCGCGGCCAGACCGGGCATGGTGACGGTCATTACATTGAGCCGATACAACAAATCCTCGCGGAACTCGCCCCGCCTGATCTTTGCTTCAAGGTCCTGATTGGTCGAAGCCACCACCCGGACATCAACCTTGAAGGTCTTGTTCTGCCCCAGGGGCTGCACCTCTTTTTCCTGGAGGACCCGCAGCAGTTTGGTCTGCACGCCCACCGGAATATCGGCGATCTCATCAAGAAGAATGGTTGAGCCTTCAGCTTCGACAAATAGCCCGGTCTTATCCCGCTCCGCACCGGTGAAGGCCCCTTTGCGATAGCCAAACAGCTCACTCTCGAGGATATGCTCCGGCAGGGCCGGGCAATTGACTGTAATCATGGGCCGATCCACGCGGCTGGACAGGGCATGCAGGGCCTTGGCAGCCAGTTCCTTGCCTGTGCCCGACTCGCCCCGGATAAGGACCGTGACGTTACTGCGGGCGATACGTTCGAGCATCTCCACGGTCTGCAGCAACCGCCGCGAACGGCCGATGAACCCATGGAGGCTGTCCTGACCGCTCAGCCGATGGTGCAACTGCACATTCTCCCGCAGCAACCGGGTGCGCTCGATGGCCCGGCCGACGGTGCGGATGATGCGCTCGTTGTCAAAAGGCTTCTCGATGAAATCATAGGCCCCGTCTTTCAGGGCCTGGACCGCCATTTCAATGGTGCCGTATCCGGTCATGAGAAGAGTGGTGATGGCCGGATCGATGTTGGTTATCTGCTTGAGAAATTCCAGACCATCCATACCCGGCATCTTGATATCGGTGAGCACCACAGCAGGCGGATCAGCAAGGATCCGCTCCAGGGCGTCTTCAGCACAAGCCGCCGTCACCACGGTGTACCCGCATTTCTTGACCAGCACCTTGGACAGCAGAGTGAGCATGTCGCGCTCATCGTCTACGATCAGCACCTTATGGAGGTTGATTTCGCTCATGAAGGTATCCTACCCGCTTTCTCCGGCCATTGCCTGAAAATAGAGCTGCACGAATTTTCCCGAGATAGTATCCGCCGAAGAAAAGCGCAGAGGCTCGCCGGGCGGCACCCTGCCGGTCAGGGACTGATAGGCCTGCTGCGAAAGTTCGGCAATGGCCTGGGCAATATCCGCTGCCTGCCCGGCATCGGCACCCCTTCCCCAGGAACGGCAACGCGGCGGACGATCGATAAATACCAGGCATTCCCCGGATTCCAGCAGAGGGCAGCAGAGCGGTTCCCCGGGAAAGGCCGCCACTAGGGCATCGGTTGTCAGGCCCGGATGGAGGTGGCGCAATTCCTTCAACCGGCGCGCCAAGGCAAAGGCCCGCTCAATCACCGCCTGGCGCTGTTCCTGCCGCAGGGTTTTATTGATGGCCCCACTGAGATGCATGCTTTCCATCAGTTGAAGGTCAAAAGGCCGGTGACAGCATTCATGATCGCCATGGCCGCAGCCGTTCTCCTCCCCCCCCCTTGCCTGCTGGTCGAATCCGGTAATCAAGTGTTCATAGGCGCAAAGCAAGGGGGCGACATCCTGGCTCGGACGGTTGTCAATTTTGGGTGCCGCAGTCTGCAGCGGTCCCACCTGTTTGCCGTATTTTTTGAGAAAACTGCGCTGCTCATAGGTGGCGGGATTAGCGTTTCTCCCCTGCATCGTCTTTTCCGCCAACTTGAAATCAAAACCCCGGCGCAACAGATAGGCAGCAATAAAGGTGCCGGTGCGGCCGTGGCCGAGACGGCAATGGACCAATACCTTTTTATCAAGATAGATGGCCTCATCCAGCCAGTCCAAGGCCGTTTCCATGGCGGCAAGATCCGGAGCACATTCATCAACCACGGGCAGATAATAGACCTCGAAACCGGTGCTTTCCTCAATCTGATGCAGATCGCAGAATTCACCGCAAAGATTGACGATGGCGGTTATCCCCTGCTGCCGCAGACTATCGAGTTCCTCATAGGACATGGGGGCATGACCGGTGGCCAGATGATCGGTGATCCAATTCAGTGCATACATGGGCTATCGGCTGGCAGAGTCAGCAGGAGAATCGGAACGATCGGCAAACCTGCCGACCCCTTGAAAAAATTGTGCCGCATAGTGGTCAACGTCCGCCTCCTGGAGCACCATATCAAGCAATTTGGTCATACCGAGGAGACGGCCGACCTCCGAGAGCAGCACGCACAGTTCACCGTCCGGATAGCCGCTGACCCGGGCATCGAGGAGATCACCCCGGATGGTGACATCAAAACCCAGACGGCGAAGAATGCTGCTGATCAAGGTCAAACGCGTTGAGCGGCCCTGATAATCGCCGCCGCCGCCGGCAAAACGCAGCTGGCAGTAATTAGCGCGGGGCTCCGCACCGCAGAGGCAATCAACCAGGGTGAAATGAAAACCGAACCGCATATTAAGATTGAGATAATCCGGGCTAACCACCGCGTAGGAGGCAAAGTCCTTGGAACCGCCGCTGGCCACGCCGCCGGACAGGGCCATATCGCCGAACCCTTTCCAGTCAAAATGGAGATGGGTTTTCCAGTCGATCTCAGGATGGCTGAGGCCCTGCCAGATAGCGAGAAAAGGAGGCGCGGTGAGCTGCTCGGGGCCGATGCTTTTGCCTTCGCTGTTATCGGCAAAGGCCCCGCCCACATCGAGCAGATACATGTCCAGCGGCAGGTCGGTCTCCAATTTTCTACAGTGGGATGAGCTAGCGGAGGCGATATCGCCGAGACCGAACATAGTCTGGACCGCAGTTTCATGGGCATAGCGAATGATATCATGGAGGGACCGGCAACTCTGGGGGCGGAAGGTTGCCGCCGTCGGATCCACCAGGTGCAGGGGAGTGATATAATCGAGCACCGCCCTGAGTTTGCGTGAAAAAGAGGAAGAGGCCAAGGTCCCGGGTTCCGCTTGGTGCGCGAGCAGACCAACCACCTTGCCGGCATAGACTGCCCCCTTATACCCATCGACCGTGACCTCCATACCCGGAGGCAGCAGCACGGTGGCCCCGGCCACATCAACCAGCAGGGCAACCCCGAACTCCCGACAGACCGTGGCAAAATGACCGGTGCTCGAACCCTGCTCGCAGATCACGGCGGCCAACCTGCCGATGAAGCGGACCAGAGAGGGAGAAATATGTCGGGTCACCAGCACCGACCCGTGGGGAAGGGTTGCAGCCGGGTCGGTTTGATCAAGATGATGGACAATGCCATAGCCGATACCGCCTGCCGCCCGCTTTGCCCCGGTGAGCAAGGGTTGCTCCTCTACCGGAGCAAGCTGTATTGCTGAAGGTTCAGGGACTGCATCAATGCGCAGCGGACGCGACTGGAGAATATACAACTCCTGGGCACTATCCAGGGCCCATTCGATATCCTGCGGCCCACCAAACAAGATCTCCAGTTCCCTGGCAATCGCCGCCAGTCGTACGGCCTGTTCCTGACCAAACGACAGCACCGCTGTGTCGAGTATCGCAAGGGGTTCCTCACACAGTTGCCCCTGGCGCAGTATCAACCGATGCTGCTGGGATCCGACTCTGACAGGTGAAGGTGTCAAGCTGTGCGGCGGAAAGACGTAGACATCCGGCACGGTCTCGCCACCCACCAGCGGCAGGCCGAGGCCCCGGATACTGTGAATCAGCAGGCTCTCCCCGCCATGACTCGCCGCCGGGTCGCGGGTGTAGACCACGCCGCTGGCCACGGCATCGACCATCACCAGTACCAGCACTGCCATGGCTGCTTCCTCGTCGCTGATTCCGGCGTAGATCCGGTAGAGCAGGGCCTGGGGTGTATATTTGGATGCCAGCACCTCAAGATAGGCCGTCACCAGATCTTCCCGAGCAACGCCCAGGACAGAATGGTACTGACCGGCAAAGCTATGGGTGCCATCCTCGTGCAAGGCCGACGAACGCACCGCCACCCAAGGTGAAACCTCAGCGGACACACCGGCAAGCCGGTCATATTCGGCAAGGATAGCCTGGCCGACCTGAGGGGGGATCTCCATCCGCCGTACCAGGGTCATCAACGCTTGCGAGATCTCTTCCAGGTTGGAACTTGATTCTGGGTTGATGGAAGCCAGCAGGAGATCCATGGCCGGACGCAGCCCATTATGCTCAACCAGAAGAGCGAAAGTGGTGGCGGTGATGGTGAATCCAGCGGGAACCCGGGCCTGAACCGCAGCCTTGAGAAGCAGCAAATTGGCACTCTTCTGGCCGACCAAGGCAGCATCAACAAGGGTATCGTGGTCAACAACAAAAGGTGGAATCAAAAATTGTTCAGGCGGGGCCAGGAGCAGGCGGATATAAAAATCATACTTATTAAAATACTCGCGCAGGGAACCCGCCTGCCCAGGCTGCATCTGTTCAAGAGCGGTGACCATACCAAGGATGGCCTCGGCCAGCTGGCGGTAACGGCTACGGATGCGGGCAAAATCCTCTCTCCTCCCTTCATGAAAGAGTTCTTCAAATTCCGCCATCAGCTCATGACTTCTAACATCAAAGCTGAGCAGGGTTTTGAAGGCCTCATAAGTTTGCCGCAACACCCGATCAGGGGCAAACAATCGAAGCGACCAGTGCTTAAACACTGCGCCGACCGGCATGCTATCTTCCTGTCCCATTACGGAAATGATCGAAACCCTGATAGGCAACCGTGATTTCTGCGCTGCTGCCATCGGGCTGCTGCCGGATCAAGATCACTCCCGCACCGGCAACGATGGTGCCGACCGGAAACAGCGACGTTCCGCAGCCCTCGGCCACCTGGGCGAGATAGACACTGTCACCAGGATCCGCAGTAAACAGCAGCTCGTAGTCCTCTCCGCCGCTGAGTGCCCAACGTTCCGGATCAGCGCCGGTGAGACGAGCAGCAGCGGCCAGCGTCGCAACGCCCGGCAGATCGGCGGCCATGAGGCGCGCGCCCACCCCTGACTGCTTACAGAGATGGGCCAGATCCGTGGCCAGGCCATCGGACAGATCCATCATCGCATGTACCTGTCCGCCCGCTGCAAGGCGTTGCCCCAGAACCACCCGGGCGCGGGGATCAAGATGTTTAGCCCGGAAAGGGTCGAAAGCCCTGTTGGCGGGCTCGATTCCGGCAGTCAACAACTCCAGGCCGGCGGCGGCATACCCCAGTTCACCGCTGACCCAGATGGTGTCTCCGGCTCGGGCTCCACTGCGGTAGACTACCTTATCCGCCTCTGCCTCACCAATCACCGTCAGGGTAAAGGTAAGTCCGCCGGGGCTGGCAACCGTATCGCCACCGATGATGAAACAGCCGTATTCGCGGCAGGCCTCGGTCAGTCCCCGGGAAAAGGCCCGAAACCAGGCTTCGTCAAAGCCATGGGGCAGACCCGCCGACAGGAGCACAAACAGCGGTTTCCCGCCCATAGCCCCGATATCGCTGACATTGACCGAAACCGCCTTGCGGCCCAGTTGCTCCGGCGGATGGAAAGCAGGGTTAAAATGCACCGATTCAATCAGGGTATCCATAGTCAGCAACAAGACATGGTTGCCGTCCTTGCGAATCACGGCGCAATCATCACCGATCCCCTTGAGCAGCTGCCCATCCGCCGGACCGGCAAGCGCTGCTATATATTCAATAATTTGACGCTCGTTCATGGCTGCTGAAATTCTTTGGGATAGTATGGGGCAAGAGTGCCCTCAGAAACTCGCGGATCTCGTTGCAGTCTTCGCCCTTCCAAGACCCGCGAACCTCTATTCGGTAACTGGGGGAGCTGAAGAGGGCGCTGGCAGTAGTTCCTCGGTCGGTCGGTTGACGACGGCCGTGGAACTCATCAAACTCACCTTGAAACAGGCCGCCCCCTCCGAACCGTAGCGAAGCACCGGTAGGCAGGATGCGTCAGTTCACTTGACGATCCGCAATCCAGGCCGCCGCTCTTTGCCCTGGCCCCCTTTTTCCTGGGTCAAAGGGAGCGGAGCAGGGGACCCTTCAGCAAAGCGGACCGCCTTGATAAAACGTTCCTCGCCTCCCATGGTGAAGATCTCCTGACCGGTAAACTGGGGGGTGCGCAGGGTCCAGACCACTGTTTGCAGGGGGATGGAAAGAAGATGCAGGGTCACCTGCCACCACTCCTCTTTTCGGCTCTCATCGCGAACTATATCACCCACCTTGGCGTAGGCGAGCATTTGCGGTTTTTTGGCGGCAACAACCACAATATCGTTGACCAGCGTAGTGTCTTTAAAAGGAATGAGTTTTTTAAGTTCAGCAACCAGTTGTTCCATGATGGGCACATCCGAAAGCACAAGCAGCGATAACGCCCCCGGCCTTGTTGAAATTGCGGTTAGAGGAGACGGACCTATTCCCCGGCGGAGACAAAATCCATTTCCAGTATCATTTCATCGCCGGCGGCATAACCGCGGAGACGGCTGGTTGCAGTGCTCTGCAAACTTGTCAGCAGCGGAATCAATACATGTTCGATCAGCAGCCTGGATTGTTGCGGCAGTCTCCTTGCAGGGTCCGACGTTTCCTTGGCCAGCACCGTCAACATCGCAATCAATTGATCGGCAAGAGTCCCGGTTCGAACGAAAAGGAAGAAGTTGCCGGTCTGTTCGATTGCGGGCACTGGGATCTCCGGGTCGACCGCCGGTGCAAGTCCCCCTTGCCCTTGAACCTGTGCAATCAATTCCGCGGTATCGGCCAGGATAAGGTGCTTATCCACCAGTGCGTAGGAAGGCTGCAACAGACCGCCGGCCATGATCACCGAGTTGATTTCCAACTCCCCGGTCACCACTGTCACCACTTGCTGGCCGGCAAGCAACTGCTTGAGCATACGATCGACCTCTTGCTGATCGCGGACCTCGACAGACAGGCAGGCCATGGACCGACTCGACCGGTAAGGACCCTGCTGCTCTGCTATAAATACCCCGAATCGGCTGCCGAAGACATCAAAAAAATCATCGGTGCTCTTACCGGTACCTTCGATAAGACTCTGCGCAAACAGCAGCATCAGCGCCCCGATTTCATGGTCGCGCATCCGCAAGCCGAGATTCCAGAGAATCTTCGGCGTAAACCAGTTGGTCCAAAGATACATTTGGGTTTCCGTGGATACCTGTGGACCAAACGGATCCGCCGTCGGAGACGCCAACCGGTATTGGGTGGTGAAGGCCGTTAATTGAGGCGGCGCTACCTGGGCGACGATCCCCAGACGATCATGTTCGGCTTGGGCGAGATGAAAGAGGGCAAGATGATGGGGAATCGGTTCCGGATTTTCCTCGATCCGTACCCCTGCCAGCTGTTTGAGGAGCACCGCCAGATCGGCGTACAAAAAAAAGTCAGACTGGCCGGTAACGCGTTGCCTCAGCCGCTGATATTCCGGATGTGCTTGCAGCCCTGAATGGGCCTGTACCATCTGGTGCAATGCCTGATCAATACAACGTTGCACCGGTTTGGGATCCAGGGCGAAGAGCAGCTGACCGCGATACTGACACAAGGTGACGATCTGTCCCGACTCAAAGGTAAGGATCACCAAGGGAACGCCCTGGTAGACAGAGCTGCCGGTGGATCGCACCGTTCCAAAAAATCGTTCCAACTGCTGGTGCGGGGAAAATTCGGCGCCTGACGGCACGATCAACACCAGCTGGTTAAGCAGATCGGCAGGATGGAGAGGTTGCCCCTGCGGTCCCGGCAGCAGTGCCAGCACGGAGGTCTCCCGCAGCAGTCCGGTAAAAAAAGAGGTCTGGGTGAACTGATCGAGAAAAGCGGTCATGGTCTTGAACTCGGCAAGCTGGTTGCCGGGCACACCCATCTGCTCAAGAATACGGGGAAAGTCAGGATCTTTGAGTTTTCCGGCAAGAGAACTGTGCTGCCATCGTTCCCAGGAACGGGAAAAATTGTTCCACTCCAGCAGCGCGAGGGTATCGGTGGGCAAGAGATCAACAACTTCGAGATGCGGCTTAAGATTGTGGATCAGCAGGGCGCTGAGCAGACCGATGACGGTCAAAAACAGAACAAGGCGGGCCAGCCGTTTCATGCAGATTCCGTCCGACCGGACTCGGAATCGATATCCCGGTGGCCAGGGAGGTAGTGTTGCAACAGATGCAGCACCTTGGTGCCGTCAATCGGCTTGGAAACATAATCATCCATGCCGGCTGCCAGACATTTCTGCCGATCGCCACTCATGGCGTGCGCGGTCATGGCAATCACCGGAATATGTTCGCCCTCTTTTTCCGCCTCCCGGATACGGGCAACCGCCTCGTAGCCATCCATTGCCGGCATCTGGATATCCATCAAAATACAGTCGAACACCCCACTCCTCCAGGCGTCCACGGCTTCCCTGCCATTTTGGACAACAGTGACATGGTAGCCCGCCTGTTTCAGGAAGGTGCGCATCAAGATCTTATTGATGTATTCGTCCTCCGCCACCAGGATCCTCCTGCCATGGCCCTGGAGTACCGTATTTTCGTCCCGATGGTACGCGACGGGCCTTTCCTCTCCCCTGGGAACGGTGCTCTCGGGCGAGACAAAAGGCAGGGTGAAATAAAAACGGGTCCCCCGCTCGGGCTCACTGTCAAACCAGATTTCGCCGCCCATGAGCTGGACCAATCCTTTGGAAATCGACAGGCCCAGGCCTGTTCCGCCAAACCTCCGGGAATGCGACGAGTCGGCCTGGGAAAATGATTCAAAAACCTTGGCATGATAGGCCGGGATAATGCCGATGCCGGTATCAGCCACTTCAAAGACAAGCATGCTGCGCTTCGCCGGGCCGCTTTTCTTGAAACCCACCTGCACCGCAATGTATCCTTTGCGCGTAAATTTGAGACTGTTGTCGATCAGATTGGTGAGCACCTGCATCAGTTTGGTTTGATCCCCCACCAGGACCTCGGGCACATCCGGATCGATGAGTAACTTGAGCTGCAGGTTCTTCCTCTGTGCCGTCGGCTCCATCGGCCCGATGATATCCTTCAGGGCACTCCGCAGGGAAAAGGGTTGCTGTTCGAGCTCGAAGCGTCCTGCCTCGAGCCTGGAAAAATCAAGAATATCATTAATGATGGTCATCAACCTGATGGCCGAACGCAGGATCAAGGAAACAGTCTCCTTCTGAGCCTCCGGCATATTCTCCCGCAACAGGATGTTGGACAAACCAATGATCCCGTTCATGGGGGTACGGATCTCGTGGCTCATATTGGCGAGAAACTCACCCTTGGCGACACTGGCCGCCTCTGCTGCCACCTTGGCCTGTTCCAGCTCCTTCTCCGCAGCCTTTCTTCGGGAAACATCCTCAATAACCCACACGGTTCCCAAGGCCAGATTCGAGGAATTGATGGCCTTGCCGCTGAGTGTGCAGGGTAAGAGGGTGCCATCCTTCTTTTTAAGCTGATATTCCACCTGCTCAACATCGCTCTCGATCAGCAGATGCAGATGCCTGCGGACAAACCGCCGGAAAGAACGTCGACCCGGGAAAAACTGGCGGATATCTCCCTCGAGAATCTCCTCCCGGTTGTACCCGAACATCTCGGTCATCCGTCTGTTGGCATTGACGACCCGACCGTCCCGGACCAGGATGATGCCCACCAGGCTGGCACTGAAAATAGTTTCCAGTTCGCGGACGGAAACCTGGTGCGCAGTTTCCGCCCGATGGCTGGCCTCCTGACCTGCCAACACCTGCCCGGCCAGACTTTGCTCCTTATACCTCTGGACGGCAACCACGCCCGAAAGGATTCCAAGGGTCAGGGCGACGCAGCAGAGCAGCACCACCTCTGTCCAGGGAAAGGGAACCGGCTCCAAAGTCGCTATCTGCCAGCCGTCGATCTCCAGGGGCTGCAGATCGACCGTGGCGCGGAGGTCGTTGTATTGCACAACTCTCTCTTGCAAGGAAAAAGGTAAGGGGTGGAGAATCTGATCACTGAACTGCCTGCTCGCCTTGAGTTCCGCCAACCGTTTATCAGGGAGCGGCCAGGCGGTCCGAAGATTCCATTCTTGCTGGGTGGAGGCAAAGACAACACCGTCGGGAGAGAGCAGAAGGGCATCCAACTTACCCCGGAGAGCAGAAAAAAAGGTATCGATCGCCGCGCTGCGGGTTTTGATCACCACCACACCCACCGGTTTATCTTTCTTGCCGGCGTACACCGGGGCGCTGAAATAAAAGCCCTTGCGATTGGTGGTCACACCGACTGCGGGGAACAGATAGGGAGCGCCTGCTATGGCGTGCAGGAAATAGGGCCGAAAAGGGTAGGCGTTGCCGGTCAGGCTCAATTCTTGCGGAGAAATGGAACAACCAATGACCGTGCCGGCGCTGTCCATGACATAGACAAGGGCAACGTCCAGTGCCCCTTGAGCGGTGTTCAACACTCTGAGTAAGGAAGGATTATCGGGATGATTGTGGCCGGTACAGACCTCGAGAATTTCGCCCTGCCCTGCCAGATCTTGTACGGAATGGGCATAGTACTGAACGATGAAGGTATTGACTTCCACCGCTAAATTGCTAGTGATGGGTTGTTGATGTTTCCGGTGCAACAGCAAGGTAATCTGATCGCTTCCCCCAACAATGAGCACGACCAGCAGCAGGGTCAGGGCCGCGATGATCGCAAGCCTGATTTTCAGCGATCCGGGACCGACGGGGGGGTCACGACCCTCTTTTGCTCTTTGCGGCGGTACTTTCAAAATCGTTCTCCCTTCTCCTGCCCACGACGTTGCCCTTGCCGGTGCCCCAATCATCTGCGCCCCCGGTCATTCTTTTACCGAAATCATGCAGGGGGAAGGGGGTGAAAGGATTGACGTTACACTTGCACGGGGCCCGCGGTGATGCAAACGCACACCACGGTGCGCTGAACAATCACTCTCCCGCAATCAGACAAGACCTCCGGAGCACTGTCAAACCGGCAGGATACGATAGAGAATCGCGGCCAAAATCATGCAGACAGGGATGGTGAGGACCCAGGCCAAGACGATGTTGCCGACGATACCCCACTTCAAGGCATGAATGCCTCTGGTGCTGCCGACCCCCATGATGGAGGTGGAAATGACATGGGTGGTGCTGACCGGGATGCCGAAGTGGGAAGCACTGAGAATGACGATGGCGGCAGAAGTTTCGGCAGCAAACCCATGCACGGGTTTGAGTTTGATCATTTTGGTGCCCATGGTGCGGATAATCCGCAGCCCGCCTCCCATGGTGCCCAGGCCCATGGTCACCGCGCAACCAAAAATAACCCAGAAGGGTACTTCAAAGGTGGGAAGAGCACCAAAGCTCACCAGGGCCAGGGTAATAATCCCCATGGTTTTCTGGGCATCGTTGGTGCCATGGCTCAAGGCCATGATACCTGAAGAAACCAACTGCATTTTTTTGAAATAGCGATTAGCCGAACTGGGACTGGCTTTGGCGCACAGCCATAAAATCAGCACCATGCACAAAAAACCGATAATAAAACCGAGGATGGGCGAAGTGATCATCGGCAGGAGCACCTTTTGAGTAACGCCATGAATCTGCACAACATCATAGCCGGCTTTTGAGATTCCGGCCCCAATCAATCCTCCGATCAAGGCATGGGAAGAGCTCGAGGGAATACCGTAATACCAGGTGATCAGATTCCAAATGATAGCCGAGAGCAAGGCGCAGAGAATCACCCCCTGGGTTACGCTTCCCGTTGCGATGATCCCTTTGCCGACCGTGGCGGCGACATGGGTGCCGAAAAAGGCTCCAACCATGTTAAGCACCCCAGCATAGATGACGGCGGTACGGGCAGTCAGGACCTTGGTTGATACCACTGTGGCGATGGCGTTGGCGGAATCGTGAAACCCGTTGATATATTCAAACACAAGGGCAGTGATGATAACAAAGATAAGCAGGGTCAGAACCATTTATTCTCTTCCTTTTTTCCGTGATGCTATCAAGAGCGGCACGACTCTTTCCGCATTCGGAAAAACAATGGGGACTCTCAACTATGCTTGAGGGCGATATTGACAATCAGATCGGAGATGACTGAACAGATATCCAGCGCATTTTCGATGCCTTTATAGAGATCGCGCAGTTTGAGCACATACAGCGCATCGTATTTACCGGAAAAAAGTTCTTCCGTGGCATTGAAAAGAATTTCGTCGCCGCGATTTTCAATATCTTTAATTCTGTAATTGCAAGCGGTTATATCTTTCAACGGTGCGTTTTTCTTGAGCATGGAGATAATCATGCGCAGTTCTTCGGCCGCTTTGAGCAGGATCTCCGCCTGCTTTTTGACGATATCATTGTAGGAATCGATCTTGTAGATCCGCAGATTGACGCAGGCTTTCAGAATGACCTTGGTCGTCTTGTAAAGATAGGTTGAGATCAGCTGAATGTCTTCCCGATCGATGGGGGTGATAAAGGAGGCGTTCAGCAGGGAAAGACTGCCTTCCATCGCTTCCACTGCTCTTCTTTTATACGTTTTGGCATGGACCAGGTATTCTTCCCGCTCTGTCAGATCGGAATGGACGATCTGGTAAAACAGCTGAGAGGAGAGTTCACAGACCTCAGCACCGTCTTCAAAATGTTGATAAAACTTATTCTCCGGCGGTGGCAATATTTTGGCGAGAAAACCCAGGTTCATAATCTTTCTCTTCTCCTTGCAAAAATTAAGGGGCGTTAAAAGCAGCTCACAGGAAAGTAATTCTATACCGAAAGCAGTGTCGGATTCCGGAACAGTCAACAGAAGACAAGACAGCCCCGAATCGTCGCGACTTTACCCTCCCCATATGATTATGACATCAAAAAAACTCTCTCGTTAATCTTTTTCCTCTATGCCAAACCAAAACCCACCGACCACTCATAGTGCTGTTTTTACAGCATGTTGCAAACTTATCCGGTTGGCGCCCCCGCTCCGGCAATTGTGTCCGTCCCGCTCCCAAAAACAGTATGCGCTCAGGGATTGCCTCAAATTGAGAAAAGGAACAGGCAGCCCCAGGGAAACCGAATCCTCCGTGCAATCCTGCCCTTTTTCCCGGCCTCTCGCTGATCAACGAGTTAATTCTATTGTTAAGCTGGAAAGATTTATTTAAGGTTCCACTCTACTTGAGATTACAGCGGCGCAAGCAAAGGGCAGGAAAGCCACAGTCCTCCTCCCCTGCAGGTGGCCCCTTCTTCCATCGGTACTTTCCCTTAGACTTTCCCCTCCGCCAACACAACCCCTACCAGCATGCATTCGGGAAACCTCCAATGAACGCCGTGATACAACGCAGATCGGGCCTCGTCCTCAAATTGCTGGGTTGGGCACTCACTGCAAGCCTCGTCGCCTGCACTGCGGTCGGCCCGGATTATTCCGCCCCGCACATAGACATGCCTGCCCAATGGGGAGAGGCCACGGGTGCGATCAGTCCTGCCTCCGGAGCAGCGATGCACCGCTGGTGGACCCTGTTTCAGGATCCGGTGCTGGACTCGCTGGTAGCCAGGGCTCTTGCCACCAACCTTGATCTCCGCATTGCCGAAACCCGCATCCGCGAGGCCAGAGCCCAACGTCGCCTGACCGCTGCGGCGGGCATGCCCGCCCTTGATATCGGCGGCAGCTACACCAACAGCCGCCGCAGCGAGAACATCCCCTCCGGCGGCAGCTCCCAGGATCTTTTCCAGACCGATTTTGATGCCGGCTGGGAAATCGATGTCTTTGGCGGTATCCGGCGACAGATCGAGGCCGCCGATGCGGTTCTTGCCGCCACGGTGGAAGACCAGCGGGATGTCTTGGTCACCCTGGAGGCCGAGGTCGCCCGGAACTATTTTGAACTGCGTGCCAGCCAGCAGCGACTGGCCATTGCCTTGGAAAATATCCGTATTCAGGAACAGACGGTGGAGTTGGTGCGCAACAAATTTCAGATCGGCCTGGGCAGCGAACTCGAAACCGTGCAGGCCGAAACCCTGCTCTCTCTAACCAAAGCGGAGGTCCCGGCTCTGGAGAGTTCAGCCACCCTGGCCAGGCACCAATTGGCCCTCCTCATCGGCCAGCCGCCGCAATCCCTGAAAGCACAACTGGCAAAGAGCGCACGCCTGCCTTTGGTTCCACCCCAGCTCCCGGACACCCTGCCCTCGGATCTCCTCCGGCAACGGCCCGACATCCGGGCTGCCGAACGTCAGCTGGCTGCCGCAACCGCAACCGTGGGAGCCGCCACTGCCGCACTTTTTCCCCGCTTTTCCCTTTCCGCCCTGATCGGGGTGCAAAGCATATCGCTGAGCGATCTCGTCACCCGTGGCAGCCGCTTCTGGACCGTAGGTCCGGCGGTGCAATGGCCGCTGTTTGATGGCGGCAAGGCCCGTGCCACCATCGAGATCAGCGAGGCGCGCCGCGACCGGGCCCGGGCAACCTATGAAAAAACGGTGCTCGCCGCCCTGGCGGAGACGGAAAATGCACTGGTTGCCTTTGACCGGGAACAGGCCACCCAAAAGATGCTCGCCGAGGCCGTGCTGACGAGCCAACGGGCCATGATCATTGCTCGGGGCCAGTACAAGGCAGGGATAACCAACTTTCTCAATGTCCTGCAAAGCGAGAATGCCCTCTACCAATCCCAGGACAAACTCGCCCAGAGCAGCCAACGGCTGGCCGTTGACCTGATCGCCCTGTACAAATCCCTGGGCGGCGGCTGGCAGATTGAGGCCATCGGCACTGCCGTCTCCCCCGCCGCAGTCAGCCCGGAAACCACGCACCCGACAAGGAACACTCCATGACCCCTTCCCCGAGCCGCTCAGGCCGCCTTGACCGGCCCTTCTTCCCCCTCTTCTCGTCTCCGGTTCTGATCCTGCTCTGCTGTGGTCTCCTCCTGCTCGCATCCTGCTCGAACGGCAAAGACGGTGGCGAGAAAAAAGGACAGAGAAAAAAAGCAACTATCCCGGTGACCATAGAGGTCAGTCAGAAAAAAACGCTGCCCCTTGAAATCGGCGCCACCGGCCATGTCGAAGCCTCTGCCACCGTGGGCATCCGTTCCCAGGTGACCGGCACCCTTAAGACCGTTCATTTCAAGGAAGGCGACGAGGTCAAGGCGGGCGATCTCCTTTTCACTATTGATCCCCGTCCCTTTGCCGCCATTCTCGCCAAGGCGGAAGCCGGGCTGGCCAAGGACAAGGCTGATCTGGACAATGCCCGCCGGGAAGGAGATCGCTACACCCTCGCCGCCCAAAAAGGATTTGTTTCCCTGGAGCAGGCCGATCAGGCCGCTACCAGGGTCGCCACCCTCACGGCCACGGTCAAGGCGGATCAGGCAACCATCGAAAATGCCCGTCTGGAATTGGAATACTGCACCATCCGCTCGCCGTTTGCCGGCCGTACCGGTGAAATCCAGACCGACCAGGGCAACCTGATCAAGGCCAATGCCGACACCCCCATGGTCACTATCAATCAGATCCAGCCGGTCCTGGCCACCTTCACCGTGCCCGGACAGCACCTCCAGGATATCAGCAAATACCGAAGCGTCGGAACCCTGAAAGTTATGGTGGCCGACAAAATGGGTGCCGCCGAACCACGCAACGGCTCGCTGGCCTTCATCGACAATACCGTGGACCCGACCACTGGGGTCATCCGCCTGAAAGCGAGCTTCGCCAACACCGACAACATCCTCTGGCCCGGGCAGATGATCGATATCCGCATGCAGCTCACTTCCCGGCCGGATTGCATTGTCGTCCCCTCCCAGGCAGTCCAGATCGGGCAAAAGGGTCCCTATCTCTATGTGGTCCGCGAGGACCAGACCATCGAATACCGGCCGGTGACACCGGGTATGCTCGTAAACGGTGAGACCGTGATCGACAGCGGCCTCCAGGCGGGCGAACGGGTGGTGACGGATGGCCAGATGCAGTTGGCTGACGGGATCAAGGTCGAAGAGCGCGGCAAGTCGGCTCCGGGTAAAAGCGATGACCAAGGCAAAGGTGGCGAAACCGGTACCAACAGTGCGCGAGGCAGCCGATGACCGGATTTTCCGATCTCTTCATCCGCCGGCCGGTCATGACCGTGCTGGTGATGTTCAGCATCCTCCTCTTTGGCCTGGTCGCCTATCGGCAACTGGCGGTCAGTGATCTGCCCAATGTCGATTTCCCGACCATTCTGGTCAACGCCACCCTCCCGGGAGCCAGCCCAAACACCATGGCCTCGACCGTGGCCACGGTCCTGGAAAAGCAGTTTGCCACCATCGCCGGCATTGATTCGATGAGTTCGGTGAGCACCACCGGCAGCACCCAGATCACCCTGCAATTTTCCCTGGAACGCGATATTGATGCTGCGGCTCAGGATGTGCAGACCGCCATCTCGCTTGCCGCCCGTAACCTGCCCGACGGCATGCCCTCGCCGCCCTCGTTCCGCAAGACCAATCCCGCCGTTGATCCGATTCTCTATATCTCGCTGAGCAGCCCGACCCTGCCGCTCTCGGTGCTCGACCAGTACGGCCAGACCATGAGCCAGCGGCTGTCGATGATCAACGGGGTGTCCCAGGTGACGCTTCGCGGCACCCAAAAATACGCGGTCCGCGTCCAACTCGACCCCCAGGCCTTGAAGGGATTTGATCTTGATGCCGACGAGGTTGCCAAGGCCATCAGCGCCCAAAATACCAACCGCCCCATGGGGCAGTTGATCGGCCCGCATCATACCCTGACCCTCCAGGCCAACGGCGAACTCAAGGCGGCCGAACAGTACAAGGAGGTGGTGGTTGCTGTGCGCGATAATCGCCCGGTACGGCTTGCCGAGGTGGCAAGTGTGATCGACAGCGTTGAAAACGACCAGTCCGGTGCCTGGTTCTTCACCCCGGCCACCACGGCCCGTTCGATCTTCCTGGCCATCGAGAAACAACCGGGCATGAATACCATCGAAGTGGCCGACGCCGTCAAAGCACTCCTCCCCCAGCTGGGCGACAGCCTGCCCGCCTCGATCAAGCTGTCGATCCTCCGCGACGGCAGCCTGCCAATCAAGGCTTCGGCCACCGATATCCAGTTCACCCTGTTGCTCACCCTGGCCCTGGTGGTGCTGGTGATTTTTCTTTTTATCCGCAACCTCAGCGCCACGGTCATCCCCAGCCTGTCGTTGCCGATGTCGGTGATCGGCACCTTTGCCGTCATGTATCTCTTGGGCTACAGCCTCAACAACATGTCGCTGATGGCCCTGACGCTCGCGGTGGGCTTTGTGGTCGACGACTCCATCGTGGTCCTGGAAAACATCGTCCGCCATCTGGAGATGGGAAAAAACCGGATGCAGGCCGCTATTGACGGTGCCCGGGAGGTCAGTTTCACCATCATCTCCATGACCCTTTCCCTGGTGGCCATCTTCATCCCCCTGTTGTTCCTCGGCGGCCTCATGGGACGGCTCTTCCGCGAATTCTCGGTGACCATCGGCGTCGCGGTCCTGGTCAGCGGCGTGATTAGCCTTACCCTGGTGCCCATGCTCTGCAGCCGCTTCCTCCGCGAGCAAGGGCACCTCCACCATGGCCGCCTCTACCAGTGGACCGAGGCAGGCTACCAATGGATGGTAAACCTGTACGACCGCAGCCTGCTGGCCGTTCTCCGCCGCAAACGGACCACCATGCTGTTTTCCCTGGTGATCCTGGCAGCCACGGGCTATCTCTTCGTCACTGTGCCCAAGGGTTTTATCCCCTCGGAAGACCGGGGGTTCATCATGGTTTCCACCCAGACCGACCAAGGCATTGCCTGGAGTTCCCTGGTGGAGCATATGATGCAGTTGGGGGAGATCGCCCGGCAGAATTCCAACATCGACCGGTTCATGATCAGTGTCAACACCAGTGCCATGATGATGCTGATCCTCAAGCCCCGTGAGGAGCGTGCCCTCTCCGCCGATCAGGTGATTCAAGAACTGCGGCCCAAGCTCAACCGGATCCCCGGCATCCGCGCCATGCTGGTCAATCCGCTGCCGATCAACATCGGCGGCCGCCGCTCCCGCAGCCTCTACCAGTTGAACCTCCAGGGGATCGACACCGCCCAGCTGTACGAGGTAGCACGAAAGCTCGAAGGGGCCATGCTCGAATCCCCTGGCCTGATCGATGTCTCCAGCGACCTGCAGATGGAGAATCCGGAGCTCAATGTCAATATCGATCGCAACCGAGCCCTGTTGCTCGGCGTCTCCCCGGAGCAGATCGAAGACACCCTCTACAGCGCCTATGGTGAACGCGACGTCTCGACCATTTTCGGTGCCAACGATCAGTACAGCGTCATCCTTGAATTCCAACAGCGTTTCCAGACCAATGCCGCCGCTCTCGACCTGCTCCATATCCGTTCCAGCCAGGGTCAGCTGGTGCCGCTGTCCACGGTCGCCACCCTGCGCCAGGGCCTGGGCCCTCTGTCTATCAACCACTCGGGCCAGCTGCCCTCGGTCACCCTGTCGTTCAACGTCAAGCCGGGTATCGCCCTGGGGCAGGCCCTGATCGATCTGCAGCAACTGACCGACAGCCTCCTGCCCACCGGGGTCAACGCCTCCTTCCAGGGCAATGCCCAGCAATTCCAGGCCTCGCAGGCGAGCATGGGCTGGCTGCTGGCGCTGGCCATTGTGGTCATCTATATTGTGCTCGGCATTCTCTATGAGAGTTTCATCCACCCCTTTACCATCCTCACCGCCCTGCCCTTTGCCGGTTTCGGGTCGCTGATCACCCTGCTGCTCTTCAAGGTCGAACTGTCGATCTATGCCTTTGTCGGCATCATCATGCTGATCGGTCTGGTTAAGAAAAACGGCATTATGATGATCGATTTCGCCATTGCCGCCCAACTGGAAGGCAAGAATGCCCATGATGCCATCCACGAGGCCTGCGTCATCCGTTTTCGCCCGATCATGATGACCACCATGGCCGCCCTGATGGCCGGCATTCCGATTGCCCTGGGTTACGGCGCCGGTGCGGAATCCCGCCAGCCGCTGGGCCTGGCGGTGGTCGGAGGCCTGCTCTTTTCCCAGACCCTGACTTTGTATGTCACGCCGGTGTTTTATTTGTACATGGAGAAGGTGCAGCAGTGGTTGCGGCAAAAAAAAGAACCAACCATCGACAACTCTTCCCAGACCGACCGCATTGGCTAATCACGTAACTTGCAGGATTTTCCCCATGAAAATTAGTGATGTATAAAATTATCTCTATCACCAGACCCTCGAGAGCAGCGATCAATATTACCTGCTCGTATCTCGGAGTTTCCATTCTCTGGATATATTTTTCAGATCAGACCCTCCTCTTTTTCTTTAATAATGCGGAGACGTTGAACCGCATCCAAACCTACAAAGGGTGGATGTATGTCACCGCAACAGCCCTGGTCATCTTCTTGCTGCTCGAGAGAAAAATCAGACGTTATGAAAAGAAAGAACAAGCACTGCGAACCAGTGAGCAGTATCTGGGCAGTATCTTTCGGGCCGCACCCACTGGGATCGGGGTGGTCAGCAATCGGGTTCTGCTCACGGTCAATGACCGTATCTGCGCGATGAGCGGTTACAGTCGGGAGGAACTGATCGGCCAAGACGCCCGCATCCTCTACCCCAGCGATGCGGAATACGAATCGGTCGGCACGGAAAAATACCAGCAAATCAAGGAGCATGGCACCGGAGCCGTCGAAACTCGCTGGCTGCGGAAAGATGGCCAGATCATAGACGTCCTGCTCAGCTCAACCCCCATTTGCCCCCAGGACCTCTCCGCCGGCGTGACCTTCACGGCACTTGACATCAGCCAACGAAAACGCACCGAAACAGCGCTCCTGGAGAGCGAAGATCGCTATCGTGAACTCATCGACATGGCCGTTGACGGCATCCTCCTGGGCTCGCATGCTGGGGTTATGATCGAAGCGAACGAACAGATGTGCACACTGATCGGCATGGCCCGGGAAGATTTCATTGGCAAGCATATAAGCGAGTTACCCTTTACCCGGGAGAGTCTGCAAGAATACCCGTTCCGCTTTGATTTACTGCAAAAAGGCGAAACCGTTGTCAGTGAACGAACGCTGACCCGGCCGGACGGATCAGCCCTCTCTTTTGAAATGCGCACCAAAATGATGCCGGATGGCACCTATCAATCGATCTATCGCGATATCGCCGCGCGTCAAAAGGCAGAAAGGTCCCTACGGGAAAGTGAGGAGAAATTCGTGCTCGCTTTTGAGGCCAGTCCGGATTCGGTCAATATCAACCGGCTTGACAACGGCCTGTATGTGGAAATCAATCAAGGTTTTACCACTCTGACCGGCTACACACGCGAAGACGTTCGCGGTAGGACCTCATTGGAAATTAATATTTGGAATGATCCGGCAGATAGGCAACGGTTGATCGAGAGTCTCAATAAAAAGGGCTACTGTGAAAATCTTGAAGCTATATTCCGCAAAAAAGACGGCAGCCTCACCACCGGGTGGATGTCCGCGCGCACCATTATTTTAAACGACGTTCCTCATATCCTCTCGATCACCCGCGATATCGGTGAACTGAGGCGGGTAGAGCAGGAAAATCTAGCCCGGAAACGACTGTTCGAGACCATGTTCAACGCCATCACCGATACTATCGTTATTACGGATACCGAACGCCGGATCCAGTTGGTCAATTCGGGCGTGGCAACGATGTTCGGGTACCAACCGGAGGAGTTGTACGGAAAAAGCACCGAAACGCTGTACCTTGATCACCAGGCCTACTTTGAGGCAGGGAAATCCGTATTCAACAACGCAGCAACACCTCCCCCCGACCTGTTCATCACCACCTATAGAGATAAGTTCGGGAGGATCTTCCCTGGCGAGACCTTTGGAACCAGGCTTTACGACAGCAGCAATCAATGGATCGGCAATTTGGCCATCATCCGCGATATAACCCAACGCAGGCAGGACGAGGCCGATCTCAGGCGATTGCAGGTGGCCATTGAACATGCCGGCGAGGTTATTGTCATCACCGATGCCGCGGGTGATATCCAGTATGCCAATCCTGCCTTTGAAAAAGTGACCGGTTACACCTTTGATGAAGCTTTCCAGCAGAACCCACGCATTCTCAAAAGCGGTGAACACGACGAGGCTTTCTATAGCGAACTCTGGGAGACCATATCCAGTGGTCAAACCTGGACCGGTCACATCATCAACAAGAAGAAAGGCGGCAAGCTATACACCGAAGAAGCAACCATCTCCCCTGCTTTTGACCCCCAAGGAAACATCAGTAATTATGTGGCCATTAAACGAGACATCACTGCCCAGCTCAAACTTGAATCCCAGTACCAGCAAGCGCAGAAAATGGAATCCGTCGGCCGACTGACCGGTGGAGTGGCCCATGATTTCAACAACATTCTCGCCGTCATAATTGGCTACACTGAAATGGCAATGGAACAGGTAGACCCCGCCCAGAGGCTACACTCCTACCTGGAACGCATCCTTTAAGCAGCTAATCGCTCCGCCGATATTGTTCGGCAGTTGCTGGCTTTCGCCCGCAAGCAACCCATTGCTCCCAAAGTACTCGATCTCAACACTACGGTGGCCGGTATGTTAAAGATGCTGCAACGGCTGATCGGCGAGGATATTGACCTTGCCTGGATACCTGCACCTGATCTTGCCCCGATAAAAATGGATCCGGCCCAAATCGATCAGATCCTCGCCAACCTCTGTGTCAACGCCCGCGACGCCATCGATGGCATCGGCCAAGTCACCCTGGAAACGCAGATGGCCTGTCTTGACTCGGACTATTGTGCCCAAAACGAAGGTTTCATCGCCGGTGAGTACGCGATGCTATCGGTGAGTGACAACGGCTGCGGCATGGAGCACGAGGTTATCGTAAAAGTATTCGAACCTTTTTTCACAACCAAAGATCTTCTCGGCACCGGGCTTGGGCTATCCACCGTGTACGGCATCGTCAAACAGAACAACGGCTTCATCAACCTCTATAGCGAACCGAAAAAAGGCACGACCTTTAAAATTTACCTGCCGGTCCATAAGGATGCAACACTCTGGAAAGAATCGGAGAAGACAGGACCGCTTGCAATGGGCCAAGGGGAAAGCATCCTCCTGGTTGAAGATGATCCCAATATTCTCATAATGGGACGCACCATGCTTAAAAAATTGGGCTACCGGGTATTGACGGCGAACTCCCCGGACGAGGCCCTCCGACGGGCCGGACAACATACCGGCACCCTTGATCTGTTGATAACGGATGTGATCATGCCCGGGATGAACGGCAAAGAATTGTCACAGCAACTGTTGATGCTGTATCCCACTCTCAAACTGATCTATATGTCGGGTTATACCGCCAATGTCATCGCGCACCATGGCGTACTCGATGCAGGGGTGCACTTCCTGCAGAAACCTTTCACGGGATGGGATATCTCAACCAAGATCAGAGAGGTTTTGGATGAAGCTCAGCAAAAAGAACAAGAAAGGACGTGAGGTTTTAAAAAAGATGAAGGGTAAGGGGGTTATGCTCTAGCCGGCTGCTTGTCCATCAGAGCTCGTACTGCATCCGCCGGTACTGCACTGCCTCGCTGACATGGGAAACGGTCGGTGAATCGGCCTCGGTAAAGGTCAATTGATGCCATAGAGAATATTTTCGCTCTGACCCCAATTAATTTGACCCCAATTAATTCCTGGATTTCACTTGTAACTATTTATAATCATATATTTTTTATACTATTGAAGCTATCCCCGTTTGTTTTTTCAAAAAGGCCCGTAAGTGGACCATAGGATTTTTTGAGAGGTCATTTAGGTCACCCTGATTTATCATGTTTCGTTGTTTTGATTCAGTATTGGTAGAACCCCCCTTCTGATTAGACAAAATTAATTATTCTGTCTGATGTTGATGAACATGAGACTGCTTTTCCATCGGCAATTCATTTTGCGCTGAGCTATACTGGCGCAGTAACTCCACAACGTCCTTGTGGCCCATTTTAGAAGCGACTGATAAAGCACTTTCTCCATATTGGTTTTTGATCTTGACCTCGGCCCCCTTCGTAAGGAGTAATTGCACTACATCCTGGCGACCCTCCTGTGATGCCCCTATCAAAGCGGTTAGGCCGTAATCTGTTTTGGCATTAATGTCAGCCCCTTTGGAAAGTAGCAGCTCAATAGTTTCTTTTTTACCTTCCTGAGATGCCTCAATTAAAGCGGTCAAGCCTTCTTTCCCCTTCGCATTGACGTCGATCCCTTTATCGAGATAACTTTTCACGGCATCCAGGTCACCGATTCGTGCTGCATAAAACAAATCAGCAGGTGTTATTGGCTGACCGTGCTCGCGTAGCAATGCTTTGACTTCTTTATCGGAAGAAATTGCCAACGCAGTTTCACCGTTATTATTTTTAGCATTGATGTCGGCCCCCCGTGCAAGCAACAGCTTCACGATATCCCTGTAACCGTCCGAAGAGGCTAACATCAAAGCAGTTATTCCATTCTTATCTTTGGCATTGATGTCGGCCCCTTTATCAAGAAGAGTTTGGACCTCAGCCAAATTGCCATGAGATGACGCTTCCAATAAATCCAGTGAGGTATCGGTCTTTTTTTCACACCCAGCCGTGGCCCACATAGCAATGACCAATAATAATATGGGGATAATTCTCACATAACCACCTCTTTATGCAGAATATATGATGATCTTGCCCGCCTTTCTCTTCCGAGAGCAATCATTCAGACATCCAAGGCTAGGAATATATCAACCACGCTCGGATCGAACATGATTCCCCGGTTATCTCGCATAAATTTGATAACATTTTCCTTTATCCACCCTTCGCGATAGGGACGCTGGCTAATCAAGGCGTCATAAACATCAGCAACACAGAGTATCCTGGCACCGATATCGATACCGGTACCAGATAAACCATTGGGATAGCCTTTGCCGTCAAAACGTTCGTGATGCTGAATTACCAACGGGAGAATATCCTTGTACACCTGGATCGGCTCAAGGATTTTTCCACCGATGGTCGGGTGCGTTTTGATCGTGCCGTATTCTTCATCGTTAAGTTTGTCAGGTTTATCCAGTATGGCTATAGGGATACCGATCTTGCCAATGTCGTGCAGCAATCCGGCCCGGAACAGTATTTCAAGTCGCTCATTGCCCCAATTCATCGCCCGAGCGATTTTTACCGCCAAGTCCGCAACCCGCTCCGAATGGCCCGCAGTCCATTTACTTTTGGCATCAACGGTTCGGGCTAGAGCCTCGACTGTACCAAGGGACAGTCGTTCAAGGTCTGCGACTAGATGGGCGTTAGACAAGGCTATACCCAATTGGTCGGCAAGCTGCCGCGCTTGTCTGATTTGTTCCGTCGAATGCTCTCCCTCAGGAATGTTAAAGTCCAGGATCAAAGCTCCGATGGCATGTCGTTCGGTATCAAGCGGCAGAAAGAGCAGGGAACCGCTGGTCGTTATGTCTGTCAAAAAACGGGGCAAGGGAACATCGTGACGCAATACCCTGAAAGGTTCTCCCGTAAAGAGCTGTTCTTGTTCTTCACTGCTTAACGCGACATACTCTTCGTCGAGATCATTTCGGTGGCTCCCCCTGAGAACAGTCAACCGCATCCGGTGGGGATCTCCCTGTGTTCGTTGCGCAAGCATGATCAAATGGGCGGAGAAAAATTCTGAAATCATGCGCAAGGACCGGGGAATAATCACTGAGGAATCCAAGCTCGAAAGAATGGAACGGTCGATTTCGTCTATGAGGGACAGCGTGTTGAATTGCCGATTTAATTGGCTGGTCATGGTATTAAAACTCTCGGCAAGTTGCTCGAATTCATCACCGCTGTGGATCTCAACCCGACTGTCGAAATTCTTGTTCCCAATTCGTTCAGTTCCTTGTTGGAGGACGGCCAGGGGGGTCAGCGTTTTTCTGATGAAAAACAGCGAGAGAAAAAGGATGCTCCAAAGAGCGAGAACTATAACCAGGGGGAAAGTCCGTTTGAACTCAATCACTGCGCCCAGCATATTTGAACGAGTACCACTGAGGATTATAGTCCATGTCTGAGCATCAAAATGAGATTTAAGAAACAATGACCAGCCGCTGGCCAAATATGTTTCTCCGTCTACCTGATATTCGAAGCGCAAATAATTACGGGTAGTTGATTGGTTGGCCATGGTTGGCAGTGAAGTGTTAGGAGAGGCTTGAGTTGCTGTAATCAACTGACCCTTTTCATCGTAAACAGCCAGTTCGGTCATGGAAGGAAGCATTGCATTTACCCCTACCCCCCATAAAATTGAGGAATCGGGCTGAGCTACCAGAAGACCTTGAGTACCGGCAGCTGAAAAAGGAATTAGAAGATAGACTGTGCTGTTCGGGGTACCTGTTTTGCTGGAATAAATAGTGGACTTTCCCTGTTGGTGCAGCAGGCGGTCGAAGAGAGCAATATCCGGGGCCGAGTCCAGGTGACCCCAAAATGTTTCGAGACCAGAGCCGACCTGATACAAACCCAGTCCAACAAACATGGGCGTAAGTTGATCGCGCAGTGCACTCCAGGCGTCAAGGGGGCTTTGGCCGCTGGTCAGACGTGAACCATAAATTTGGATAAGATTGTCCATATGGAACAGACGATCCATAAGCGCCATGCCGTAGACTTTGCAGTCCTTTTCCATGCGGAGCGTGCCCTGTTCGTACAGCTGATTTTCGACCCTCTGGTAGGAATATCCAACCAAAACAGTTAAGGGTAAAAAAACGCAACCAAGGAACAAAACAAAAAAACGTCGGGCGATTTTGCTTTTGAAAAAAGAGATTCCGATCTGCATGGTTATCAGTAGTTTGCAACAAGTCCAATATAGGCGCCATTATTGGCACGGACAATGTCATCTTGACTGGCTTTAGCTGTGAAGGGGGCAACGCTTTTTCCATCCGCCCCCATAGAATAAAGTTCAAAATCTGTATTCACCGGGTGCAGCGATTTATCTTTACGGATCTTTACCCCTTTAGGCACCTTGTCCATTGGGTAATAGACATAGGGGTTACCCCATTGATCCACGGGGTTGCCAATTCCAGCCTCAGCTAGAGTGTCCGGAAAACGATCATTATCAACCCTGAAGGCGTAAACGGCACTTTCAATCACCTTGAATTCAACAATAATTTTAGTAATTTTAGCCCGTTCTATGTAACTTATATAATTAGGTATAGCTATGGATGCTAAGGTTGCGATAATGGCAACAACCATCATGAGCTCAATAAGGGTGAATCCTTCTTGGTCGATGATTCTTGATAGCTTCAAATAATTATGTCTATAGATCTTCTTGTGATCGTGTATCGAGATGCCGGCATGCCTGACAATTATTTCACGGGCATCAATAACAAAAATTTATAAAAATTCTTATTCGCATTGAGAACCATTTTCAATGGTTAAATTCCAACTCGCTTTTAAATAAAGGAAAAAGGCTCAGGAGAGGAAAATAAAATATTCCTGGTCTCTATAAAAGCTAGGAGAATTAATTAGGAATTAATTAGGGTTAGGTTAAAATCAAATTCACCGTAGCTCCCGCTCAGAGCTCGTACTGCATCCGCCGGTACTGCACCGCCTCGCTGACATGGGAAACGGTCGGTGAATCGGCCTCGGCAAGGTCGGCAATGGTCAGGGCGATTTTGAGAATACGATGGTAGGCCCGGGCTGAGAGCCCCAGACGGGTGATGGACTGATTGAGCAGTTCGGCGGAGGCGGCATCAAGGCGACAGTATTTCTTGACGTCCTTGGCACTCATCTGGGCATTGCAGTAGATTCGGCCCGCATGCTGGAATCGTTGCCGCTGCCGGGCTCTCGCTCGATTGACTCGTTCGCGGATGGCAGCCGAGGATTCACCGGCAGGCTGGCCCATCAGTTCCTTGACCTGGACGGCCGGCACATCGATATGCATGTCGATCCGGTCCAAGAGGGGACCGGAGAGACGGCCGCGGTAGCGCTGTACCTGGAGCGGACTGCAGGTGCAGGGGCGGACACGATCACCCAAATACCCGCAGGGACAGGGATTCATGGCTGCCACCAGCATAAATCGGGCCGGAAATTTGAGGCTGGAAGCTGCCCGGGCAATGGTCACCGTGCCATCCTCAAGAGGCTGGCGCAGCACCTCAAGCACATGTTTTTTAAACTCCGGCAGTTCATCGAGAAAAAGAACACCGTTATGGGCGAGCGACACCTCCCCAGGCCGGGGTATCTGGCCACCGCCAATCAGGCCGGCATCGGAAACCGTATGATGGGGCGAGCGGAAGGGACGGGTCACCAGCAGCGGCATTTTCTCCGGCAGGAGTCCGGCTGTGGAAAAAACCTTGGTGGTTTCAATGGCCTCATCGAGCGTCAAATCCGGCATGATAGTCGGCAGGCGCCGGGCCATCATGGTCTTGCCGGTGCCAGGAATCCCGCAAAGAAGGAGATTATGGCCCCCAGCGGCGGCGATCTCCATGGCTCGTTTGGCATACTCCTGACCTTTGACATCGGCGAAATCGACCGAATAGTGATCGTGACGGGCAAAGAGTTCGGCAGGGTCGATGGACAAGGGCGCAAGCACCGTCACCCCGGCCAAAAACTCCACAGCCTGATCGAGGCGTTCGATACCGTAGACCTCCAGCCCCTGGACAATGGCCGCCTCGGCCGCATTGGCGGCCGGAACGAGAAAGCGGCTGATCCCCTCCTGACGGGCGGCCAGGGCCATGGGCAGCACCCCCGGCACCGGCCGGACCGAGCCGTCCAGCGAAAGTTCACCGACTATGGCCGTCTCTGCAAGCAGGCTGCTCTGCAGGATGCCTGCCGCCGACAGAATGCCCAGGGCAATCGGCAGGTCGTAGCCGGTCCCCTCTTTTTTTACCGCAGCCGGCGCCAGATTTACGGTGATGCGGCGTGGGGGAAAGTCGTAGCCCGAGTTTTTGATAGCGGCCCGTACCCTATCCTTGGCCTCCCGCACCGCCCCCTCCGGCAGCCCCACCGTGGAAAAGGAAGGCAGCCCCTGGGCCAGATCGACCTCCACCTGAATGAGGAGACCGTCGACCCCGGTAACCGAGCAGCTTATCACCTTGGCCAGCATTGTTCACTTCCTGTAGAGGGCAAGCATTGCCGGGGAAAAGTCCCCATTTTGAAGCGCGTAGATATAAAATGGTGCCAAAATCTCGCCTTGCTCACCACCGTTTTTGACAGCCTCGATCAGCACCAGACGGGCGCTGGCGGGGCCTGGGTAGGAATAAACCGGCTGCAGCCGCTTGAGCGTCAACCGGTGGTGTTGCAGGGCTACCAGGAGCGTGTTGCAACGCACCGCCGGATAGACAAAGACCACCCGGCCCCGATTTTTGACGCAAAAGGCGCTCGCCCGGACAAAATCGTCCACCGAAGCCGTCAGTTCGTGGCGGGCGCAGGCGGCCTGATCATCTTGATTGATGCGGCCACTGTCTTTCTTGCGGTACGGCGGGTTACAGACCACGATATCAAAGGACTCCGGCGCCAGTAAGGTGGCAATAGCGTGGACATCGCCCCGGATCACCCGAAAACGATCGGCAAAGTCATTGAGTGCGCGGTTTTCTTCTGCCAGGGCAGCCAGCTGCTCCTGCAGTTCCAGGCCGCAGACGCTGACCTGCGGATGGCGGAATGCCAGGATCAGCCCGATCACGCCGCAACCGCAGCCCAGATCCAGCACCTGAGCGCCGGGTTTGGGCGCAGCAAAATGGGCGGCAAGCACTGCATCCACAGAAAAACGGTAGCCATCCCGGCTTTGCCGACAAATCAGTCCCCCCTGAAAGAGGGTGTCGTCGGTCAGGGCGGGTTGGGGCGGGTTTGTTTCCGACAAGGGATGACTCATGGTGAAGAAGATGGGGTCAAAACGCCGAGGGGCTGGTACAATGAGGATTTTTTTGCTACAATCATCGGCTTTCAGCAAATCTTGGGACAGTGCACCGAATCTGTTTACCATCTTACCATAACGGTGCGCAAGCCGCTTTTCACCGGCCCGCTCTCACACTTGCACGACTCCCTTTCAACCACCCCACAGGAGAACCATTGATGGATATATTTATCAAAACCCATTTTTCCGGAGGGCATCACCTTCGTGCCTATCTTGGCAACTGCGAAAATCCCCATGGACATAACTGGAAGGTCAAGGTGACCGTGCGGGCCACGCAACTTGATCATCTCGGCATGGGGATCGATTTCAAGAAACTCAAACAGGCGGTCAATACGGTGGTCGACGAGTTGGATCACCACGACCTCAATGAGCATCCCGCCTTTCGGGAAATCAATCCCTCGTCCGAGCATATCTCTATGTTCCTCTTCCAGAGCCTGAAGGAGGTCCTGCAGACCGAGAGCTATGCCCTCTACAGCGTTGAGGTGCGGGAGACCGATTCCAGCGGCGTGGTCTATTACGGTGACTGAACCGCTCCAGATCTCGGAGATGTTTTACTCGCTCCAGGGTGAATCAACCTGGGCGGGCCTGCCCTGCCTGTTCATCCGCCTGGCGGGCTGCAACCTACGCTGCACCTACTGCGATGCCCGCTACACCTGGGAGGAAGGGGCCGTGGCCATGGTGCTTGCGGATATCCTCGCCTGGGCGAGGGACTATCCCGGCATCCTGGTGGAGATCACCGGCGGTGAACCGCTGCTGCAACCGGGGGTTTATCCGCTGCTGCAGGCCTTGCTTAAAGAGGGGCGCCAGGTGCTGCTTGAGACCAACGGCAGCCTGCCGCTTGATGAGGTGCCGGATGCCGTCTGCATCATCATGGACATTAAATGCCCGGATTCAGGAATGGCGGCCCGTAACCTGCCAGAAAATATCGACCTGCTTCGGGAGCGGAGCCGACGACAGTGTCGGGATGAAATCAAATTTGTGCTCAGCTCAACCACCGACTTTCACTGGGCGCGCGCTCTGGTTGAACGAGAACAGCTCGATCAAGGGCTGCCGGTCCTGTTTTCGCCGGTCCGACCGCTGCTTGATCCGCAGACGCTTGCCCAGTTACTGCTGGACCACCGGCTCAAGGTCCGCCTGCAACTGCAGCTCCACACCCTGCTTTGGCCCGGCCAAACCCGAGGCGTCTGAAAGCTGCAAAAAAATACTTCTCACCCGGCCCTGTTCGTCATATACTCTTTGAAATATATCAACTAAATACCCTCTGCCCCATTACAGCGCACTGAAAGGATACGATTATGCCCACTTTAGAGACCACCCGTATAGCTATCATCGGACTCGGTTATGTTGGTTTGCCGCTGGCCGTGGAGTTCAGCAAGAAACTACCGACGCTGGGCTTTGACCTGAAGGCAAAACGGATCGAGGAGTTGCGGCAGCATCTTGACGTCACCCGCGAGGTCAGCTCCGAGGAGCTCCGGCTGGCGGGTGACCTTAAATTTACCAGTTCGATTGAGGAGTTAAGGGCTTGCAATGTCTTTATCGTGGCTGTGCCCACCCCCATTGACACCAACAAACGACCGGATTTCACCCCGCTGATCAAGGCCTCGGAGACGGTCGCGGCAGTGCTGAAACCAGAAGATGTGGTGATTTACGAATCCACCGTCTATCCGGGAGCCACCGAGGAAGTCTGTGTGCCGATTCTGGAACGCAATTCAGGGCTTAGCTTCAATCGGGATTTTTTCGCCGGCTACAGCCCGGAGCGGATCAATCCCGGTGACCACGAACACCGCCTGCCCACCATCATGAAAGTCACCTCCGGCTCGACCCCGGCCATCGCCGATTTTGTCGATGCGCTCTACGGCCTGATCATCACCGCCGGCACCTTCAAGGCCAGCTCGATTCGGGTGGCCGAGGCCGCCAAGGTCATTGAGAACACCCAGCGCGACGTCAACATCGCCCTAATCAACGAACTGGCCCTGATTTTTAACCGCTTGGGCATCAATACCCTGGAAGTGCTCAAGGCGGCTGGCACGAAATGGAATTTTCTCCCCTTTCGCCCCGGCCTGGTCGGCGGCCACTGCATCGGGGTTGATCCGTATTACCTCACCCACAAGGCCCAGGAGGTCGGCTATCACCCGGAAATGATCCTGGCCGGCCGCCGCCTCAACGACGATATGGGCCGTTACATCGCCTCGGAAACGGTCAAGCTGATGCTGAAAAAACGCATCCATGTGGCCAACGCCCATATCCTCATCCTCGGCCTCACCTTCAAGGAAAACTGCCCGGACCTGCGCAACACCCGAGTCATCGATATTATTGAGGAACTGAACACCTTTGGTGCCAAGGTGGAGGTCTACGATCCCTGGATCGATCAGGAGGAGGCGGCCCGCCACTACGGCGTCACCATGATCGGTACGCTGCCGCAGAACCGCTATGATGCGGTGGTGCTGGCCGTGGCCCACCGGGAGTTCACCCAGCTTTCCGCTCAGGATCTGCGCAACCTCTGCCAGCCGGAAGCCGTAATCTATGACGTTAAAAACATCCTGCCGGCCGAGATGGTGGACGGCTGCCTCTGATTTGCCGGGCGACCTCCTCGCCCAAGGGAGAGCCTGAACACCCGGCTTTCAGGCAGCCTGCTCCAATGCGGCCGGCAAGGTCTCGATATAGGCCCTGATCTGATCTCGCACCAAGCGATAGACACCGAGAACTTCCGCCTCGTTCTTGGCCTGGGCAGCGAGTTGCGGTGGGTCGGGAAAGCCATGGTGGATGGGTTTTCCCGGGAAGAATGGGCAGGTTTCATGGGCATGCCCGCAGAGGGTGACCACACAATCAAAGGTCTGCACCGGCAGTTCCTCGATCAGTGTCGATTGCTGCCTTGAAATATCCACTCCGGCCTCGGCCATCACCTGCACAGCCAACGGATTGAGACCGTGCCGCTCAATCCCGGCGGAATACGCCTCGATCACATCACCTCGCAAATGCCTTGCCCATCCTTCAGCCATCTGGCTACGACAAGAATTCCCGGTACAGAGAAAAAGAACGCTGATTTTCTTCATAGGACCAGTGGCCTCCAATGATGTTGAACACCTTTTTTGCAGAAGATCGCTATTCCTGCCGTCTTCGGACATGGCAGACCCCGGTAAGGGTCCGCACGGCTTGGGGAAAATAATTCTGTTTGAGCCGGAGCGCCACGCTGACCAAGCCGATCAGTACCGGCACCTCGACCAGCGGACCAATGACCGCGGCAAAGGCCTCCCCGGAATTAATGCCGAACACCGCAATCGCCACGGCAATTGCCAGTTCAAAGTTATTGGAGGCAGCCGTAAAACTAAGGGTAACGGTCTGCTCGTAGGTAGCCCCGGATTTCATGGAAAGATAAAAAGACAGACCGAACATCAGCAAGAAATAGATACTCAGCGGGAGAGCGATCCGAAGCACATCCAAGGGCAGCTGCACGATAAATTCTCCTTTGAGGGAGAACATAATCAGGATGGTGAACAGGAGAAAAATCAGGGTAAGCGGGGATATTTTTGGGATAAAATGCTCCTCATACCAGATGCGGCCTTTCATTTTGATGCCGATGAAACGGCTGAACATCCCCGCCAAAAAGGGAATGCCCAGGTAGATGAAAACCGATTGGGCGATATCAACAATGGAAATATCGACCACTGCCCCGGTCATGCCGAACCAGGCGGGGATTATAGTTATAAATGCCCAGGCATATACCGAGAAAAACAAGACCTGGAAAAGAGAATTAAAGGCGACCAGACCAGCACAGTATTCAGTGTCCCCCTCTGCCAGGTCATTCCAGACAATGACCATGGCAATACACCGGGCCAGACCGATCAGAATCAACCCCACCATGTAATGCGGCGAATCGGGCAGCAGAAAAACGGCCAGCACAAACATGAGCACCGGGCCGATGATCCAATTCTGCACCAGCGAAAGGAGCAGGACCCGACCATTGGTAAAAATCCGGCCGAGTTCTTCATATTTCACCTTGGCCAGCGGCGGATACATCATCATGACCAGACCGATGGCAATAGGTATGTTAGTGGTCCCGGTCTGGAGAGAGTTTATGAAGTCGGTGACGGTGGGAAAAGCGTAGCCCAGAAGAACGCCGATCAACATGGCACTGAAGATCCACAGGGTCAGATAACGGTCGAGAAAGGAAAGTTTTTTCGTAGGAATGTTCATGGTTGCCTCGTCAAAGAATAATCGGCAAGAGTAACGGTTGTGTGTGATGATTCGGTTCACACTGCATTACGTTTAGATGAGCGCTCAAAAACATAAGGGAGCGAACGGGGGGAGGACTCGGGGCCTGGCAAGAGACCTCAGCAAAGACGGTTTCTTTAAAGCCAACTGAACCTGACATTCCAGCCGCTGTCCAGGATCGTGCCCATGACCGGTGCCTTGATCTCGCGGGGGTGAAAGTCGTATTCGTGGGGCTCCCTGGTCGCATACTGCGCAATACTGCCCAGTCGCCGCGGCCGCACCCTGAAAAAGGGTAAAGGAATACGGAGCATGCCGATCTTCACCCGCTCCGGACAGATCAGAAAATCGGCGGTGCGTATCCGGTCGGTCAGCAATACCGTCCGGGTGGCGGCATCGAACCGGCAATGCAATTCATAGAGTCGGCACATTCCCAGGCGGCTGAACATCTCACACCACAGCACCTCCTGATACCGCCAGGTAACAAGGAGTTTTTGCTGCTTGCGGATCACCTGTACCGGCCCTTTGGTTTCATTGATACTCAACAGTCGCTGCTGCAGCTGCTCCAGGCTGGCGGACTCACCGGTTCCTTGAAAAAACCAGATCTTCTTGATGAGTCTCTCCAGGAGGAAGAGCAACGACAGGACAACCAGCACCCCCCAGAGACACAGCGCCATCATGGCGGTCGACTCATCCAGCTGGTCTTTGACCAACAGCAGTGGCACCAGACTGACCAGGTAGACGATCAGCAGCAGGAACAACCAGAAAAACGTCAAAAAATATCGTTTCAGCATAGGTTATTGCACTTCAAGCCAGGTCCACGGAATCGGGCAAGAGTCGCAGGGTGCCGGTGCTGGAGTCCATGACCGCTTCCATGCCCATGGGCAGCGCCAGGTTTTTCCCTTGATGACCTGCCGGGAAATTAGCCCAGACCGGAAATCCCGGCCCAACCAATTCCATGACCCGGCTCCAGACCTCTTCCTGAAGGCGAAGATTGGCCACCCGGTTGTCATTACCCGCATCAAAGGTGCCGAGCAATACCCCGGCCAGCCGCTCCAGCCGCCCGGCAAGGGTCAGTTGGGTCAACATCCGGTCAAGCCGATAGAGGGATTCGCCGGTATCTTCGAGCAGGAGCACACAGCCCTCCCAACTGAAATCCCAGGGAGTGCCGAGAAGATGCACCAGGGTGGTCAGGTTGCCGCCGACCAGCCGCCCCCTGCCCGTACCGTCCCGCAGCATCTCCAGCTCCTTGGGTTTGATTTCCTCGGAAAAATCACCGGTGAGCAGGGTGAAAAGCGAGACAATACTGCGCTCATCGCTTGCGGCCAGCGAGGCCGCCATCGGCCCGTGAAGGGAAACTATCCCGGATCGGCGGAGCAGCCCATTCAAGAGCACGGTGACATCACTGAAACCCACAAAGAACTTGGGATGACGCCGGAACATCTCCCAATCCAACTGATCGACAAGGCGCAGGCAGCCGTAGCCGCCGCGGATGGCCAGCACTGCTTTGACCTCCTCGTCACTCCACAAGGCGTGCAGGTTCTCCGCCCGTTGAGCGTCGCTGTCGGCAAGATAGCCTTCCCGGGGTTCGACCGGTCCCCGCACCTTCACGACAAAGCCCATGTCTCTGATTAAGCGGATCCCTGCCTGCAAACACTGCACATCGCGGACCGGACCAGCTGGGCAGAGGAGGCCGATGGTGTCGCCTCGCTTCAGCCAGGGGGGCAGAACCGGCCGCTCACTCATTGCCGTCACAGTTGAGACGGTAGATGAGTTGCAGACCGGTGAGGGTCAGCTCGGTGTCGATCTCGTCGATGTTCTGGCTGTAGGGCTTGATCAGTTCCGCCATGCCGCCGGTGGCGATGGTCCGGGCCCGCTCCTGATCCGGGGTCAGCTGCTTGCTCAGCACCTCCACCATCCGGTCCACCAGGCCGCCGAAACCGTAGAGCATACCGGAATGGATGGCCTTAACCGTGGTGGTACCGATGGGGTGCCCAGGGGTGACGTCGATATCAAGCCGTGGCAGCTTGGCGGTGCGGGTGGCCAGGGCATCAAGCGAGATGCCGATGCCCGGATGGATGGTGCCGCCGACATAGGCGGGTTCACCATTAACGCAGTCAAAGGTGATGGCTGTGCCGAAATCGATGACGATCAGCGGCGTATGGAAGCGCTCCCAGGCCGCCACGGCATTGACAATGCGGTCGGCACCGACCTCGGCCGGATTTTCGGTGGCGATCTTCATGCCGAATTTAAGGGTATGGCTGACAGCAAGCGGCGGTTGCCGCAGGCGGCGCAGATAGCTGCGGGCAAAATGGAGCCAGCTGGTTTCCAGGGTGGGCACCACCGAGGCCACAATGAAGCCGGTGATCCGGTCCGGGTCGATGCCGACCATCTGAAACAGGCCGTGGTAGCGGATCGCCAGTTCATCGGCTGTGCGGTCCTGGCGTGACTGGAGCCGCCAGTTACCGATCAACCGGCCATTTTCATAGATACCAGCTACGGTATGGGAGTTTCCGACATCCACAGCAAAAAGCATAGGGTCACCTGTCTGGACAGTAAAAGGAGAAAGCTGGGGTTTGTTTTTTTGGGACAGCGCTGGTAAGATATTCCACTTTGCAAAATTATTCCACCCCGAGCTGGGCCGTGATCGTTTGCGGCCCGATTTTCATGGAGGAACCTATGACACCCTACATCCAGGTGGTCACCACCGTAGCCGACAAAACCCAGGCACAACGATTGGCCGCCATCCTGCTGGAACAACACCTGGCCGCCTGCATCCAGATTACCTCCTGCGATTCCTGGTATCGCTGGCAGGGAAAAATAGAACAAAGCGAAGAGATGGTCTGCACCCTCAAATCGCGGCGCGACCTTTTCCCCGAGCTCTGCCGGGTGATCCGCGCCCATCACCCGTACCAGGTGCCGGAAATTCTGGCCTCGCCGGTGATTGCCGGGGCGGAAAACTATCTCAACTGGCTCGCCCAGGAACTGGTGCCGCCCAAGGAGAACGAAATCTGATGGACCAGCAAGAAACCAAACCAGGACGTCCTCGCCGGGCGAAGAAAGAATTCCGCTGCCACTGCTGCAAAGAGGCGAAGCCCTTCTGCTGGAACTGCGGCTGCGGTTTTCAGATCTGTCCCGACTGCTTCGAGGAAAACAAATGGGGCATCAGCAACGGCCCGACCTGGGTCTGCCCGGACTGCGAACGGGTCCACATGATGGAGTGACGCTCTCCCTGCCAAAGGGTGCGGATCTGCGCTTATCCTTTGACTTGCAGGGGAGAGATCAGTACAGTGCGCCCGCTGGCCGATCGCTTGACACACCAATCTTTATTCCCTCAATAGATAACCATCCATGACCACCCATCAGTACGACGAATCCAAGATCAAAACCCTCAGTTCGCTTGAGCATATCCGCAAACGGCCGGGGATGTACATCGGCCGATTGGGAGACGGTTCGCATCCGGACGATGGCATCTACATCCTGCTCAAAGAAATTCTGGACAATGCGGTCGATGAGTTCATCATGGGCTGCGGCAAGCGGGTCGATATCGCCATTGACGAGACCGGCCGCTGCCGGGTGCGCGATTTCGGCCGCGGCATTCCGCTGGGCAAGGTGGTGGAATGTGTTTCAGTGATCAACACCGGCGCCAAATACAATACCGAGGTCTTTCAGTTTTCAGTCGGCCTCAACGGCGTCGGCACCAAGGCAGTCAATGCCCTGTCCTCCAACTTCGTGGTCACCGCTTTCCGCGACGGCAGCTATAAAAAAGCAACCTTTGCCCAAGGGGTGCTGCAGAGCGAAGAAGAAGGCGAGACCAAGGAAAAGAACGGCACGCTGGTGGAATTTCTCCCGGACGCGAGCATCTTTCCCGAATACCAGTACGATCCGCAGTATGTGGAGCAACGACTCTGGCGCTATGCCTATCTCAATGCCGGCTTGAGCCTCTATCTCGACGGCGACCTCTATTTTTCAAAGAATGGCCTGCTGGATCTGTTGGACCGGGAAGTGAGCAGCGAGCGCATCTACCCGCCGATCCATTTTGCCGACAAGTCGCTGGAAATCGCCTTCACCCACACCGACGACTACGGCGAGTCCTATTTCTCCTTTGTCAACGGCACCTACACCAGCGAGGGCGGCACCCATCTTTCCGCCTTCCGCGAAGGCATCCTTAAGGGGATCAACGAATTCACCGGCAAGAAGTACAATGGCCAGGATGTCCGCGACGGCATCGTCGGCATCCTTTCGGTCAAGGTGCAGGAGCCGGTGTTCGAGTCGCAGACCAAAAACAAACTCGGCAACACCGAGATCCGTTCCACCATCGTCAATACGGTCAAGGACGCGGTGGCCACCCACCTCTATATGTACCCGGAAACCGCCGAGGTCTTTGTCGACAAGGTGCAGCGCAATGAGCGGGTGCGGCGCGAGCTGCAGTCGGTGCGCCGCGATGCCAAGGCCAAGGCCAAGAAGATCGCCTTCAAGATCCCCCAGCTCAAGGACTGCAAATATCATCCTTCCCGCGAAAATGTCTCCAAGGAAGGACGGGAGAACATGCTGTTCATCACCGAGGGTCAGTCCGCCGCCGGTTCCATTGTCAGCAGCCGCGACCCCATGATCCAGGCGGTCTTTAGCCTCAAGGGCAAGCCGATGAATGTCCTTGGCCAGCGTCTGGATGTGCTTTACAAGAACGAAGAGATGTATTCGCTGATGCAGGCCCTTAATATTGAGGATTCGATCAGCAACCTCCGCTTCGACAAGGTCATCCTCGCCACCGACGCCGATGTCGACGGCCTCCATATCCGCAATCTGCTGCTCACCTTCTTCCTCCATTACTTTGAACTGCTGGTCAAGCACGAGCGGGTCTATATCCTGGAAACCCCTATTTTCCGGGTGCGCAACAAGGAAAAAACCATCTACTGCTATTCCGACCAGGACATGGAAGAGGCGATCATCACCTTGAAGGGCAAGAGCAAGGCTGACCGCAGTATTGAAATGACCCGGTTCAAGGGTCTGGGCGAGATTTCCCCGCCTGAGTTCAAACAGTTCATCGGGGCCGACATGCGTTTGAAACAGGTACGGATCGACAGCCTCAGCGAAGTGAGCCGGGTGCTGAAATTCTACATGGGTAAGAATACCCCGGAACGCAAACAGTACATCATGGAGCATCTGATAGTGAGGCCGGTATGAGCGAGACCGAAGAGCGGCAGCAACGCGGCAAGCTGCACCAGCTGTTTGACACCAATTTCCTCGATTACACCTCCTACGTCATCCGCGAGCGGGCCATTCCCGATGTGGACGATGGCCTTAAACCGGTGCAGCGTCGGCTGCTGCAGACCCTGCACAACATGGACGACGGCCGCTACCACAAGGTGGCCAACGTGGTCGGCGAGACCATGAAACTGCACCCGCACGGTGACCAGTCGATCTTTGCCGCCCTGGTCAACATGGCCAACAAGGGTTTTCTCATCGACCGCCAGGGTAATTTCGGCAACATTTTCACCGGCGACCAGGCCTCGGCGGCCCGTTATATCGAATGCCGCCTGTCGCCGCTGGCCCGCGAGACCCTGTTCAACAATGATCTGACCGAGTTCGTCGACTCCTACGACGGACGCATGAAAGAACCGGTGAGCCTGCCGGCCAAGATCCCGCTGCTGCTGCTGCTCGGCGCCGAGGGCATTGCGGTGGGCATGGCCACCAAAATCATGCCCCATAATTTTTCTGAGCTGCTCCAGGCCCAGGTTGATTACCTGCGCGGCAAAGAAATCCTCATCCTCCCCGACTTTCCCCGGGGCGGCATCATCGATGTCACCGACTACGACCACGGCAACGGCCGCATCCGCTGCCGGGTGAAACTGGAACAGCCGGATCCGAAGACCATTGTCATCACCGAACTGCCCTACAACATCACCACCCAGTCACTGATCGAATCGATCGAAAAGGCGGCCAAGGCCGGCAAGCTGAAAATCGCCTCGATCAACGATTACACCGCTGAAAAGGTTGAGGTTGAAATCAAATTGATCCGGGGGGTGTTGGCGGAAGAAACTATCGACGCCCTCTACGCCTTCACCGATTGCGAGCTGAGCGTCTCGCCCAGTCTGGTGGCCATTGAAGATAACATGCCGCGGCAGCACCATGTCGAGGATGTCCTGCGGCGCAATACCGACCGGCTGCTCAAGAATCTGCAGAGCGAGCTGACCATTGAACTGGGACGGCTGGAAGAAAAACTGCACGCCCGCAAGTTGGAGCAGATCTTCATCGAAGAGCGGCTCTACAAGCAGATCGAGGAAAAAATCAATTACAAGGCCGTAGTCAGCACCATCCGTCAGGCCCTGGTCCCTTTTACCGAAGAACTGCTGCGCAAGATCACCACCGAGGATGTCGAACGGCTGTTGGAAATCAAGATTCGCCGCATCTCGCGCTTTGACATCAACCGCCAGGAGAAGGAAATCCGGGAGATCGAAAAGGCCATAGGCCTGATCAAGCACCGCCTGACCGACTTGGTGGGTTATACCATTGAGTATATTGAGGAGTTGATCGCCAAATACGGACCGATGTTTCCCCGCCACAGCGAACTGCGCGCCTTTGATGAAGTTGATGCCCGCTCGGCGGCGCTCTCCAATCTCCATGTCGTCTATCACCGGGAAAGCGGCTTCATCGGCCACAAGATCAAGACCGAGGAGCAGAGCCATGATCTCGAACTCTGCTGTTCGGAATACGACCGGGTGCTGCTGATCTTCAAGGACGGCCTCTACAAGGTGGTGCATGTGCCGGACAAGCTCTTTGTCGGCAGCGATCTCCATTGGATGGGCGTGGTCCGCAACGAGCTGGTCTTCAATCTGATCTATCGCCATGGCCCGGAAAACCTGGGCTATGTCAAACGGTTTGCCACCCCTAAATTCATTCTTAACCGCGAATACCGACTGTTCGAGGAGGATAAACGCTCGATCATCCTCCTGCTGCTCCTCGGCAAGGAAGGACTGCGAGTGCGGGCCAGTCTGGCCCCCTCGGCCCGTGCCAAATACAATGCGGTGGAAATTGATCTCGACGACTACCTGATCAAAGGGGCAAGCGCCAAAGGTAAACGAATCGCCAACCGCTCGATCCGCCGGGTCACCGACATAACCGGCACCCCGAAAAAACCAAAGGTCAGCCCCTTGGAACTGCCGGGGTTTGAAAGTGGTGAAAAGGAATAGACAGCACGGAATCTCCGTAGCGTCTCAATGCAGATTAAAACTGGCCCTTGACTGCCCCCGGCCTGCAACACAGTCAAACCAAAAACGCCGTCTCCTGGTGCTCATTGCTGCTTCTTGCTGAAAATGTAGTAGGGTCAAGCGCCAAACATCTGCCGGAGCCCAAAAGAGAGAACCCTTCACAAGCAGAACTTTTTCCGGTTATTCTCGGAATAAGTTGCGACACTCCGTAATGAATTTTAACTATCGCACTGAAGTTCTATAAATTTCCTCATATTTCCCCACCAGAATATACTATTGACGTGCGACACGCTGGTTTGCTATAGCTTACCAGCATTCGACAAGGCTTTTTCCCACTCCTAAGCTGCGCTGCATCAAATTCTGTCCCCCCGGTTACAAGAGGAACCGTGTGGTGTCGACTTTGCCTGCTGCGGCCACAGACGTGCCCCAAGAAACAGGAAAACAGTTATTTGCCCAAACATCCGGAAAATGATCGACTGTTGGTCGCACTCAAGCGACGCTGCAAGGATGAACAACGTTCATCCAAAACGTATGCCACAGGATTTTCTATGAAAGGAATCTACGCTGGAAGTTACGACCCACCGACCAACGGCCACCTCTGGATGATCGAACAAGGTTCCAAGCTCTTCTCGAAATTTTTCGTGGCGGTGGGAGAAAATTCACAGAAAGAATACACCTTTACGGCGGGTGAACGGATAGCAATGCTGGTAGGCATGTGCGCCGAATTCAAGAATGTGGAAGTGATCCAATTCGAAAACAAATTCCTGGTAAAATACGCCGAATCGATCGGGGTCGATTATATCCTTCGAGGTATCAGGAACGAGAAAGATTACACCTATGAACGGGGTATGCGGTACGTCAACAGCAACATGAATGGCACAATCCAGACCCTGTTCATGATGTCGCCGCGTCATCTGGTGGAAGTCAGTTCCAGCCTGGTCAAAGGACTGGTCGGCTCGGACGGTTGGGAACAGGTGGTCCGCGAGTATGTTCCCGAATCGGTCTATTACCGGATGCTGGATAAATTCGGCACGGTACACCCTAATCACACCAGCAGAAGAATTCTTGAACGAATCTGAATAAACAGGTACCCTTGCGTCACCCGGTTTTACCATGCGGCCGGACCATCCGATTGAACCGGCGTACCATCTGCAGACTCTCCCCCCGAGTCGCTACCCAACAAACACAGTTTAGAAAGAGACATCACGATGGAATGGTTGTGGGATATCAGCATCTGGAGTTCCTTGCTGACGCTGACGATACTGGAGATTGTTCTCGGCATTGACAATATTATCTTTTTGACCCTGCTGGTGGGAAAAGTACCTCCCCACAAACGCCAATTTGCCCGGCAGTTCGGCCTGCTCGCCGCCATGGGCACGCGTATTCTCCTGCTGATGTCGGTGGCCTGGATGGCACGACTGGTGACCCCGCTGTTTGCAATTATGAGCCATCCGGTTTCCGGCCGGGATCTGGTCTTGCTGCTTGGCGGTCTCTTCCTGATCTACAAAGCGGTTACTGAAATCCACGGCAGCCTGGAGGGCGGCGAGGAGATCCACGGACCCAAACACATGGCAACAGTGCTGCCGCTGGTGATCGCCCAGATTGCCGTTATCGACATCGTCTTTTCCCTGGATTCGGTCATCACCGCCGTTGGTCTTGCCGACCATCTCTGGGTGATGGTGACGGCCATTGTCATCGCTATCGGCGTTATGATGTTTTCCGCCCAGGCGATCGGTGATTTTGTCGAGGAACATCCCACGATCAAAATGCTGGCCCTGGCCTTTCTTGTCCTGGTAGGAGTGGCCCTGGTGGCTGAAGGAACCGGACACGAGATGCCTAAGGGCTATCTCTATTTTGCCATGGCCTTCTCCTTTGCCGTGGAGATGCTCAATCTTCGCCTGCGCCGCAAAGCTGCCCCCGTGCACCTGCACCAGATATATGACGAGATCGCCCAGGAAGAAAAGATCCCTGACAACAACCGGCCGCAATAGACACACGACCCACACGCTCCTCTCTGTTGTTTGCCGTAGCCGCACCAGAAGATGACCAGCAATTCTTTTTCATTGAATTATCCGATCGATGCTATATATAAAAACGATCTGACTGGTTGAGTTGGCTGGTGCCGGCCGCGGGCTTCAACCCCGTTGAGTTGCCTATGAAAGGGTGGCTGTTTGGTTCGATTCCGAAACCAGTCTCCACGTTCTCCCCTGTCCCTTCGTTTGCTCATTGCTGACCGTATTCCTTTTCTCTTCCCACCTACCCTGATTTTTCAACGGTGCCGCCGCTCCGAGTGTACTCGCCTCCTGCCCCAGCACGGTCCTGCCGACGGCGTCGTGATCGAGGAGAGTTCACCGCCCGCCGGTGACTACACTCAGAGCCCGTGGGCAGAGAATGGTCAGCATCCTGTGCAACCACACGAGAACAATCATCACCAGCACTGGAATGGTAAGATAAAGCAGCAGCATGGTATAGGCCCCATCCAGAGGAATACACTTATAGGCGAAAATGCGTACCAGCCCCATCAGCGGTTCATGGGCCGCGTAGACAAAAAAACTCGTCCCACCGAGGGTGACAATCCAATCCCTCAGCTTTTCATGGCGTGCTATCAGTCGTGTGGAGTAGAGGGCCGCCACCACACCGACGAGGAGCCCGGTCCGATGCAGGTAGACATTAAACCAGGCGGTGTACCAAATGGCATCGACAAGCACGATCGGCACATAGGCAACAAGGGCGGCCGGTCCGTAGGCATCAAGGGCAAAGAGGCTCTTACCCTTGATGCCGCAGAAGGCACCGGCGGCAAAGAAAAAAACACTCATGGCGGCCGGCGCAAATACCGGCACAACACCCCATATCCAGGCCATGATGGCTGGTGGGGGGACCAGCCAGAGATCGAAAATCCAGCAGAAATAGAGCCCGATGAAAAATGGCAGCGGGGCGTACCGAAGGATCACCGCGATTACCGGGGCCAGCAGCACCAGGAGTATGAGATCGCGGATGAACCAGAAGTGATAGGCAATGGGGTATCCGTTAAGACCGAAGAGGGCATTGAGGTAATCATACCAGCCGAGGTACTCTGCTATGGGCGTGCTTGCCCCGGTAAAATAGGGCCGGATCATCGGGATAGCCTGCCCCAGGGCAAGAATGCCCATGCCAAGAAGATTCCAGAACAGATAGGGTACCAGCAGACTCTGGAGCCTGGTCAGTATCTTTTTCCCATAGGTCTGTTGCGACCAATGGAAATTGGCAAAGAAAAGATAGCCCGACATCAGAAAAAAAAGGGGAACCGCTGTTCGGGCCAGACCTTGCGATATCAGGGTTCGGATCAACTCAGTCAGGCCACTGATATCGGCAGTGCCGAGCGTACCTCCTCCATAAGTTATGGTCATTCCGAAGGCATGAATATACAGCACTCCGATGATCGGTGGAAAACGGAGAAGTTTGAGTCGCAGCGACGATTCATGGTCTAGCATAGTGTCTCGAAAGAGAAGGGGAAAAGAAGGGAAGGGACCGAAGCACGCTTAGCGGAACGGGCAGGCCGACGCAGGATGATGGAGACCAGTGACTCGATACCGATGCCTGCCGACACTTGTCGGTACCGACAAGTGGAAAATTTCGCTGTTGTCGATATCTGTTGGCATTAACGAAATGGATCTCGCTCTGTTGTCCATGGCATGTTGAGTAAACCAGGACAGTGTCCCGGTGCACCCGATCTCTATCGACCTCCTTAGGATTTGATGCAGATAAGTACCTGCGGCCCACCGGGGCCGGGAGGAGAGATCGTTGTCCTAATAGGGAATGCAGCCACTACAGATGAGGACCAAGGCTACGGTGATCAGCATACGCAGTTTCATCTTTCGCCTTCCTTGTCACAGGTTTAGGGCAACTGTCTAACTATATACCACAGGTCTAAATCAATGGGTTTGAATTTTTCAAATGCAAGACATTACGGCGTGGAAAAACCCTCTCATTGTACGCCTGACAGGTTTTCCTTGAAAAAGCTGATTCTCTGTACTTAATACAGACTGCTCCTGGAAAAGAATGGAGCCCTAGGGGGTGTTCGTTGCTGCAAGTCGGATCAGCCATCATTTACGGAGGAATGCCATGCAAGAGGGAATACGGAACGTGCTTCGAGACATCGCCGCAGGAACCGGCAGAATCACGGTGCTGACAGGAGCCGGAATTTCGGCGGAGAGCGGCATCCCCACTTTTCGCGGCCCGGAGGGATACTGGACGGTCGGCTCCAAGGTTTACCAGCCCCAGGAAATGGCCACCTTTCATATGTTTTCCCAACAGCCGGACGAGGTCTGGAAATGGTATCTGTACCGAATGGGCATCTGCCGACAGGCGGCGCCGAATCCGGGACACCTGGCCCTGGTTGCCATGGAGGAACAATTTGGCGACCGTTTCACCCTGATCACCCAGAATGTCGATGGCCTGCATCTACGCGCCGGCAACACCCTGTCCCGTACCTACCAGATCCATGGCAATGTCGACTACATGCGCTGCTCGCGGGAATGCAGCGAGGCAGTCTATCCGATCCCGGCGGCAGTCAAGGCCAAAACCAAGGAAGAAAGCCTCACCGAAACCGACCGGCAGCACCTGCGCTGCCCGCTCTGCGGTAAGCGCTCCCGGCCCCACATCCTCCTTTTTGACGAAAGTTATAACGAGCACCACTACCACTTCCATAGCTCGCTCAAGGCTGCCCAGGAGACCGCTCTGCTGATCATAGTCGGCACTGCCGGGGCTACCAATCTGCCTAATCAGGTGGCCCGCGAGGTGTACCTGCACGACGGGGTAATCATTGATATCAACATCGAGACCAACCCCTTCGCCCAACTAGCCGAGAACAGCACCAGGGGATTCTTTATCCGGGAACCAAGCGCTTCGGCCCTGCCCGCCCTCTTTGCGGCCATGACCGCAGCCTAAATTCCTACCCGCCCGGTCACCAGTCACCGCTGTCAGCTTCGTGCGCCCCGGTATCATTGCGGCCTGTTACTACCGGTGCCCCCAGGAACGCCAAAACTGAGCAGGGGATAAAATCGACCAGGATCGACTTGCGAGAAAAAGCGAAAACCTTCAAATAAAAAAGTATTAGCACGCCAGTGTTGACCTGGTAGAGAGTTCAGCTTATCGTGCTGGGGGTGACAGCAGCCTTCAGAGAACATAAAGAGGTCAAAGGATTATGGATATCAAAGGATGGCGCAAAGAATATGCAAATCCGGTGCTCAATCGGGAGATGCTTGACCCCGATCCGTTCCGTCAGTTCGAGCGATGGTTCAGCGATGCCTGCACAGCCGAGCTGCCGGAACCCAATGCCATGACCCTGGCCACGGTTGGCGCCGACGGCCAGCCGACGCAGCGGACCGTGCTGCTCAAGCTGTTTGACCATAACGGTTTTGTTTTCTTCACCAACTACAGCAGCCGCAAAGCACAGCAGATCGCCGAAAACCAGCGCGTTGCCCTGCTCTTTCCCTGGATCAAACTGGCGCGGCAGGTGGCCATCACCGGCATCGCCGAAAAGGTCAGCACCGCCGAATCGGCCCGATATTTTGCCAGTCGGCCGCGCGACAGCCAGCTGGGTGCCTGGATATCTCAACAGAGTTCCGTGCTTTCCTCGCGGCAATTGCTGATGATGGAATTGGACAAAATAAAAACCAAGTTTTTCAAGGGGGAAATTCCCCTGCCCGATTTCTGGGGCGGATACCGGGTACGTCCTGCGAGCATCGAATTCTGGCAGGGCCAGACCAGCCGCCTCCATGATCGCTTTCTCTACACCCGCACAGAAGAGGGACGCTGGGACATTGAACGCCTGGCCCCCTGACCGGGAGAAAACCGTCGCTGAGAAAAGGCCCTTTGCCGCCGCAACTTTTTGCAAACCTCCTTACTGATCTGATTATGCGTATACCTTTATTTTGTTCGGTTTTCCTTGCCCTTGCCCTCACGGTATTTGCCGAAGAACAGGCCGTTGCACCTCTCCAGACAGCGCCCCCCCTGGTCGCCGCGCCCCCACAAGCCGCCCCCGAGCACAAAGCACCGGACTGGTTCCGCCTCCCCGACGCACCGCAAGGCGAATCGACACAAACCCTCCCCTCGCTTCTCAAAACAACCCCGACAGAGGTCCCGGCGCCAGCGCAGACAACCGCTGCCCCGGCTGCGGCCGATGCACCCCACGTCAACCCTGCGCCACCTGCCCACAAACCCACACCAACAAAAGCAGCGTTGCAGGGGAAATCAGGCTCCATCAGGAAAACAGTTGGCCTGGGCAACAATGTGCCCCCCCTGCTTGCCCCTGCCGCCGATGAACCGGCACCGAAGAAACAGCAGCCCTTTCCCTGGGCGACCCTTTTTCCTCAAAAACAACCAGCCCGTGCAATATCCACCACCCCACCACTGCTCGCCGGCATCCGTTCTGCCTCGCACGTTGCGGTGGACACTCCGGAGGAGGAGCCTCCGACTAAAATAGAATCAGTCCTGACCAAAAAATTAGCGCAGCAGGAAAACGGCATCGAAAAAGCGACGGACTCGCTGGAAATGCTCGCCTCTCTGGTGGATTTGCAGAAAACGATCAAACAGCAAATATCGGTCACCACCAAAAAACTGAAGGCAAGCACCTCGGATGCCGAAAAACAAAGCCTGCAAGAGGACCTGACCAAACTTGACATGCAACTTTCGGAAACCAGTGTTGATTTCGAAAGGATTGCCACCGGCGTTGAATCAGACATCTTCTCCGAGAAAAAACAGGTGACCTTCAGCTGGAAAGATGAATTGGCCTCCCTGCTGGAACCGAGTATCAAGGAACTCAAGCAGCTTACATCCCGAGCCCGCCTCAAGACCCAGCTCAAAGACACAATCAGCGATTACAACAAACAGGCAGCCACCGCCCACCAGGCAGTGGAAAATCTCAATAAACTGATTGCTGAAGCCAAAAATCCCAAAATCAAAACCTACATGGGAGAATTGCTGCCCGCCTGGCAACATGTGGAGAAACGAATCCGCAGCAAATTAGAGTTGGCCCAGCTGGAATTGGCCAAACTGGAAAACAAGGATACCTCTCTCCTTAAAAGCTCAAGCAATTCCATGCGGGAATTTTTCCGCACCCGAGGCTTGTATTTGGCGATCGCTTTTCTCGCCTTTATCGTCATCCTCCTGGCCTTCAAACTCGTTTCTCGCCTGATCCTCTATGTGATTCCCGGCGCCAAAAAAGAACAGCGCCCCTTCCATGTCCGCATCCTCGACATCTTCTTTCAGGTCTTTTCGGTCGCTTCGGCTATCTGTGGCCTGATCTTCGTGCTCTATAGCGCCGAGGACTGGTTCCTGCTCAGCATGACTATTATCCTCTTCATCGGTCTTGCCTGGACGGTCCGCCAGACCTTGCCCAAGATGTGGCAGCAGGTCCGGTTGGTGCTTAACATGGGAGCAATCCGCGAGGGCGAACGCGTCATTTACAATGACGTTCCCTGGCGGGTGGAATCGATCAATGTCTTCTGCAAGCTGTTCAACCCGGCCTTGGCCATGCATGTCCGCATCCCGATCGAGAACATGATCGGCCTGATTTCCCGACCTTATCATGTCGAGGAGCCCTGGTTTCCGTGCAAGAAGGGCGATTGGGTGGCAATTGACGGCAAGCCGTTTGCCAAGATAACCAGTCTTTCCCATGAACAGGTCGAGGTGGTTGAGCTCGGTGGCCGACGAACCATCTACCAGACCAGCACCTTCCTGGGCCTGTCCCCGGCTAACCTTTCCCGCAATTACAGCATCCGGGTTCCTTTTGGCCTCTCCTACGCCCTGCAGGCAGAAATCACCACCACCGTCCCGGAAACCCTTAAAACCTTTCTTGAAAAAAAGTTGGCTGAAAACGGCTACAGCGACGATTGTCTGAGCCTTTCGGTGGACTTTCTCCAGGCCGGTGCCTCGTCGCTGGACCTAGTGGTCCTGGCCGATTTCAAAGGCGAACAGGCTGCAGCCTACCGGCGATTGGAACGCGCTTTTGCTAAATGGTGTGTCGAATGCTGCAACGCTAATAGCTGGGAGATCCCTTTCCCGCAAATGACGGTGCACCTGCCCGCAACGCCCCAAACTTGACGGATTCCTTTGGACGGAAGAATGAAGACCATGCTGAGCGATCAGATACTGCACACCCTGGAGGCCATCGTCGGCGCCGACAATGTTTCGCACAACTCGGTGGACCGGATCACCCATTCCTTTGATGCCACCCAGCAGCAGTTCCTGCCGGAGGTGGTCGTCCATGCGGCCACCAGCGCCCAGGTCAGCAAAATCGTCCGCCTGGCGCACGCTGAACGAATCCCCATCCTACCCCGAGGCGCAGGCAGCGGGTTCACCGGCGGCAGCTTGCCGATCAAAGGCGGCATAGTCCTGGTCCTCACCCGAATGAACCGAATCCTGGAAATCGACTCTGACAATCTGATTGCCATTGTCGAGCCGGGCGTGGTCACCGCCCAGCTGCAAAAAGAGGTGGAAAAATTGGGCCTCTTTTATCCGCCCGACCCAGCCTCCAAGGATTTCTGTACCCTGGGCGGTAATATTGCCGAATGCGCCGGTGGACCGCGTTGCGTCAAATACGGCGTCACCAGGGATTATGTTCTGGGACTGGAGGTGGTGACCCCCACGGGCGAGATCATCCATACCGGTGGCCGCACCATGAAAAATGTGGTCGGCTACGATCTGACCCGGTTGTTTGTCGGCTCCGAGGGAACGCTCGGTGTTGTCACCCGGATCATCCTTCGTCTCTTGCCCAAACCTGAGGCCCGCAAAACCATGCTGGTGGCCTTTGCAAGCATCGACGGTGCTGCCCAGGCGGTTTCGGCCATCATCCGCGGTAAAATCATCCCCACTACCCTCGAATTCATGGATGCCTCTGCCATCGACTGTATACGCCAGGCCATGCCCCTCGACCTGCCCCTTGATTGCCGGGCAGTGCTGATTATCGAGGTGGATGGAGACCGCGAGATCCTTGCTGGCCAGGCCCAGAAAATTCTTGAAATTATCCAGCCGCTGGGCGTACTAGCGACCCGAATCGCCGAAACTGTTGAGGACTCCGAGGCCATCTGGAAAGTCCGACGTAGCATCAGCCCCAGCCTGTGCCGGCTCAATCCCGACAAATTTAACGAGGATATTGTCGTGCCCCGCTCCAAGGTGCCGGACATGATCCGCGCCCTGGAGGCCATCTCAACCCGCTATGGGGTGCCCATCGTCAACTTTGGCCATGCCGGTGACGGCAATATTCATGTTAATGTCATGGTCGATCTGGCGAAGAGCGGCATGGAGGAAACGGTGCAGATGGCGCTGGATGATATCTTCCGCACCACGGTGGAACTGGGGGGCTCAATCAGCGGCGAGCATGGCATCGGTACGGCTAAGGCCCGCTATATCGGCATGGAACTGGATGCTCCGACCCTGGCCACCATGCAGACCATCAAAAAGGCCCTGGATCCCCATAATATTATGAATCCGGGTAAGATCTTTCTGGAACCCGTGCCGGAAAAGCACCACACCGTTCCCCCTGTGTAACTCGCCATGATGAGACAGAAGACACTTGAAGAATACGGGCCGCAGATGGCGCAATGCGTTCGCTGCGGGGCTTGCCAGGCACATTGTCCCGTTTACCTGGAAACCTGCCGCGAAGGCTCGGTGGCCCGGGGCAAGATCGTACTTGCGGCCTCGGTCCTTGCCGGTGCAGTCGGACTCGAAAAACGCCTGCAAGAGGAAATCGGTCTCTGCCTGCTGTGCGGCTCTTGTGTCACTAAATGCCCCAACCAGGTGCCCACCGACAGCATCGTTGCCGCGCTCAGGCGCCGGATCACTGAGGAGCAGGGGTTGTCACCCATCGGCAAAGGGGTGGCCACCCTTACCGGTTCCCGACCACTGCTCCGGGGACTGCTCAAGGGAGCGGAACTGCTCTCGCCCCTCCTCTTTAAGAAGATTCCCGAAAGCAGTGGCCTGCAACTGCGTTTTCCCCCGGCGATTCTCAAGAACCGCACCCTCCCGCCCATCCCGGAACATAATTTCTTTGCCCGAGTGCCCGAATTTTTTGAAGGCGAGCCGGACAAACCGGTACTCGGTATCTTTGCCGGTTGCGCCATCACCTACCTCTACCCCAAAGTGGGTGAGGCCCTGGTCAGCCTGCTGCAAACGCTTGGTTACTCGGTTTATCTCCCTAAAGCCCAGGGTTGCTGCGGCATGCCCGCGCTCTCCTCGGGCAACGGCCCGCTCCTGCAGAAGTTGGCCAATGCCAATATCGAGGCCTTTACAGGCCGCAAGGTCGACGCTATCCTCACCGCTTGCGCCTCCTGCCATGGTGCGCTGGCGGGCCATTATGCGGAAAAGGACGGTAATCCCTTCAGCGCCGACATTATCGACATCCACCTCTTTCTCAAACAACAGGGGGTGATCGACCGTCTTGCCGCTCTGCCCAAGTGGCAACAACGGCTTCGAGTCACCTATCACGATCCTTGCCATCTACGCACTGAGGGGATCATCAAGGAGCCGCGCGAACTGCTACAGGCCCTGCCCCAGGTCGATTTCGTCGAGATGGAGGACGCGGCCCTCTGCTGCGGTCTGGGCGGCACCTTCACCGCTGCCCACCCTGATCTCAGCCGGGCGATCGGCGATCGTAAAATCGCCGGTTTGCAGGCCTGCGGCGCCGACATCATTGCCAGCGGCTGCCCGGGCTGTATTATGCAACTGCAGGACAGCATCAACCGGACCGGTTTGCAGGTCAAGGCGGTCCATACCCTGGAACTGCTCAATCAAGCCATGACCGAGAAACCGGACTGATGGAACCGCAGCCCCTTACCCTGCCCTACGGTCGCGGCACCCTCGACTTCAGGGTTCCGGCCTCTGCGGTTCTCCTTGATATCCGCGAACCGCAACACGCCGTGAGCTTCGCCTCCTTTCAGCAAGGCCTGGCGGAGGTGCTGCCCTCGATCATCCCCGAGGGGCAGGTCGCCCTTGTGGTGGCCGACAAGACCCGCCTGTGCGGCTACCCCACGGTTCTGCCCCGGCTGCTGGAACAGTTACAGGCGCATGGGGTCCAGCGCGGCCGGATCGTATTTTTCATCGCCTACGGCAACCACGACCCGCAGACTGAGACCGAATCCCTGGCTGCGTACGGACCGGTTTTCCGGGACTACCCCTTTGTCCATCACTGCAGCAGGGCACCAGACCTTTTTGTCGAACTGGGTGTAACCCGCCGGGGCACTCCGGTGCGGTTGCGCAAAGATCTGGTCAATGCCGGGCTGATCATCACGGTGGGGGCGATCTCCCATCATTATTTCGCCGGTTTCGGGGGCGGTCGCAAACTCCTATTCCCCGGACTTGCCGAGCAACAGGCCATTTATCAAAATCACCAGCTGTTTCTCGATGCCCGCAAACAATGCCTGGCCCCCGGCTGCCGTCCGGGTCGGATGGAGGGGAACCCCCTTGCTGAAGATCTGGCGGAGATCGACCGCATGCTGCCCCCGTATATTGCCATCCATGGCCAGCTGGACAGCGTTGGCCATCTCGCAGGATATCGTTTTGGCAACTCGTACGAGGACTTCCTCGGTGCCTGTAAAGAACACGACCAATATTTCCGGGCAAGTACCGACAGGCAATATGAGCTGGTGCTGGCCTCGGCGGGTGGATATCCCAAAGATATCAATATGATTCAAGCGCACAAAGCCATCGACAACGGGGCCTCCTTTGTCCGGGACGGCGGCACCTTGATTCTCCTGGCCGAGTGTGCGGAGGGTATCGGCTCAACCACCTTTCTCCCCTATTTTGAGATGGGAGGATGGCAGGCGGCCTTTGACAGCCTGACCCACCACTACAGCGGCAATGGCGGCACCGCACTGGCACTGATGGCTAAAACCAGACGCATCACGATCTGCCTGGTTACCACGCTGTCCCAGGATCTGTGCGCAAAGATTGGTATCACGAGGGTTAGCACCGAGCAGGTGGCCGATCTGCTGTATAAAGCCCCCGCAGACCTCGCCGTGATTAAAAACAGCTCCATGCTTATCCGATAAAAACAAAGAACAACGACTGCCACGTTGTGGTCCTCGAAAAACGCTCTTGTGCCTGTTCGTAGTTGATAGTTCCGCCACTCCGTGCTAAGAAACCCTTGAGTCAGGCAATCAGAGCCTGGTCAAACCAGCCAAAAGATGCGATCAACGCACACCTAATCATCAAATAGATTCCCATGACCCCACAGAAAAAAAATCCGATCATCGCCCTGTTCGCTTCCGTGCAGCTTGCCCTGTTTCTCCTCTTTTTCCTTGCTGCCACCTCGATTATCGGCACCCTGATTCCCCAAAATAATCCCCAGGATTATTATATAGAGCACTATGGCTTAAAAACAGCACAGCTTCTGGGCATCCTCGACATTATCGACATGTATAATTCCTGGTGGTTCCTGGGCCTGCTCACTATTTTCTCTATGAACCTGATAGTTTGCAGCCTGGAGCGCATCCCCCAGGTCATCCGGACCATCCGCAGGGACGGCCTCACTCTGACACCGGCCCAATTGGAAAAATTTCTGCTGCGCGAAGAAATTACAGTTGCCGTTGGGCCTGAAGAAGCTGCCCGTCGAGTGATGTCCCTGTTCAACAGACAGGGCTGGAAGGCCAGAGAAGCCGAAAAGGACAACGGTAGATTGATCTTTGCCGAAAAAGGGGCGTGGAGCCGATTCGGCGTCTATGTGGTCCATTGTTCCATCCTGATCATCTTGGCAGGAGCCCTGGTAGGTTCCCCGACAGTCGCGCAAAAAGTTCTCCACAATCCGCTTTTTGCCTTCAAAGGTTCGGTCATGATTCCGGAAACCGAGAGCATCGACCACATTCTCAACTTAAAAGGCGGCAAGCGGCTTGACCTTGGGTTTATCGTCCGCTGCGATGCTTTTAACATCGAATACTACCCGAACGGCATGCCCAAAACATACCGTTCCAAGGTGACCGTTATCGATGACGGCAAGACCGTACTTTCCACCAATATTGAGGTCAACCGACCCCTGACCTACAAGGGCATAACCTTCTATCAATCAAGCTATCAGCCCTACCAGGATTACACCGTCACCTTGAGAAACCAGGCTACCGGCGACGAAAGAAAAGAGGTCATCGCCCCGGCCCGACAGGCAGAGTGGCGGGAAGCCGGTATCAGTTACGGTATCATCAACCGGGAGAGCCAAGGCGAGGTGACCCGGAGGCTTAAAGTCTGGTTCACCGATAACCAGGGCGAACCCTCTACGTTTTGGGTCAATATCAATCAGGAGGCGGTGGTTGAGCGGCCCTCGGGCAGGTACCAATTCAAGGCGGAGCAAATCTACGCCACCGGGCTGCAGGTTGCCAAAGACCCGGGGGTCTGGCTGGTCTACAGTGGTTGCCTGCTCATGCTCGTTGGCCTGTTCATCGCCTTTTTTCTGTCGCATCGTAAAATATACGCCTTGGTGCAACCGAGCAATGCAGGAAGTTGTATCCTTTTCGCTGGCGAGTCGAATAAGAACAAAGTAGGCTTCACTGACAAATTTTCAGAATTTATCAGTAAGTTAGAGAAATAATTCAAATCCATACTCATTACTGAGGCTGCGGCCTCCGGACAAAGATCCCATGGACAGTTCACAACTCTTCGGCATCACCATGATCGCCTATCTGCTGGCTGCAGCCTTTTACCTCGGCCTGTTTATCTTTAAAATCCCGCGAGTAGGATTAATCGGTATGGTGCTGGCCGTAGGCGGATTTTGTGTGCAGACTGCAGCCATCGGTTTGCGCTGGTACGAATCCTACCAAATGGGCGTGGGCCATGCACCCCTGACCAACATGTACGAATCGCTGGTTTTTTTCGCTTGGTGCACCACCCTCTTCTACCTCTTCATGGAATTCCGTTTTAAGACACGGGTGATGGGTGCCTTTGTCATGCCGTGCGTAGCCGTTTCCATGGCATATGCTTCTTTTTCCAACAGAATTGATGCGCAGATCAGCCCACTGATCCCGGCCCTCCAGTCCAACTGGTTGATTGCCCATGTGGTCACCTGCTTCATCGGCTATGGAGCCTTTGCTGTGGCGGGCGCCCTGGGAATGATGTATCTGATGAAACTCTCCGCTGAAAACAAGCCTACCAATGCACATTCTCTGTCAGCCTCACTGCCGGAACTGAGAGTTATTGACGATCTCACCCATAAGACCATTGTCTTTGGCTTTATGTGGCTATCGGCCGGGATCATCACCGGAGCCGTCTGGGCCAATGAGGCCTGGGGCACCTACTGGAGTTGGGACCCCAAGGAAACCTGGTCGATCATCACCTGGTTTATGTATGCCTCCACTCTGCATGCTCGCTTTACCAGGGGCTGGCGGGGGCGCCGCATCGCCTGGCTGGCGATCATCGGTTTTCTAGCCGTCTTTTTTACCTATTTCGGAGTCAATTTTTTGCTGTCTGGACTGCACAGTTACGGCTCAAGCTGAACAAATTAACATCGTCTGGCACGTCAAGGGGCTAAGGAGCCATACCTGGCTCAGCAACAACCCACTGAATACACAACAAATTTCACACCTTATTTACTGTTTTTTTTTCAATAGATTATAAAAAAAGACAAAGGAAGGAGGAGTGACATGAAAACAATGTTGGTTTACGGAACCATCCTGGCGTTTTGTTGCGCATCTTGTTTGGTTGGTAGCGCAAAAGCTGGTGACAAGGGTCCAGCGGAGATCACTCTGCAGTCCATCATGAGCCCGGCAAAACCCCCTAAACCTGCCCAATTTCCCCATGGTGCGCACCAGGCGCGTTTAGAGTGCAAAACCTGCCATCACGGTAAAAGCACTGATGGCAAACGTCTGCCCTATAGCGAAGGACAAAAAATCGAACCATGTGAAACCTGCCACAACAGCAAGGCGGGCAGCTCGGCAAAAATCAACACCTTCCAAAAGGCCGCTCATACTCTATGTAAAGATTGCCACAAGGCAAACAATCCAGAACTCGTCAAATGCAGCGTCTGTCATAAAAAATAACAACGCAAGGGTTGTTCGATTCACCATAAAAAAGGCTGCCCTTAATGGGCAGCCTTTTTTACTACTTTGATGAGGCGAACAGGCCTTGTGCCTACCGCGATCTTTATAGTCTACCTGACTCTTTTTCCACATGCATCTTCGAAATATCACCTACATGGAGAACCAATTCACCCAGGGCTGTCAACAGATTCAGCCGGTTCTGCCGAACCGCTCCGTCTTCGGCCATGACCATCACCTTATCAAAGAAATGATCGACCGGACCCTTCATCTCCAGCATTTCAAGCAAGGCCTCCCGATACGCACGGTCCAAGAGCAGCGGCACCGCCTTTTCCCGCACCTCGGTCAGTGCTGCAAACAGCTCCTGTTCGGCCTGCTCGGTCAACAGATCGGGATCAACCTCGGTAGCCTTATTATCCTTGATGATATTTCTAATTCGCTTAAATGATCCCGCGAGCACACGGAAACTCTCCTGACCCCGAATCTGATCAAGGGCCTCGATCCGCAACAGACAATCGGCAAGATTGTCAAAGCCAACCGTTGTTGCTGCCTCCACCAGTTCCTGGGAGAGGCCTGAGGCAATCTGTTCATTCTCAAACCGCAACCTGATGAAAGCCAGGACCTCGGTAATGACGTCGGCATTCTGATCAACAACCCCTGCATAGCCATTGAGCGCTGCAGCGGCGATTTCATTCAACGAGAGTGAAATATTCAAACCCCGGATGATGTTGATCAGCCCGATGGCCTGACGTCTGAGGCCAAAAGAATCTTTGTTGCCCGTGGGTTTCTCACCGATGGCAAAACAACCGACCAAGGTATCCATTCTGTCGGCTATGCCGACCAGCGCGCCAAGAAGGGACTGCGGCAACTCGCCCCCAGCCCTCAGGGGGAGATAGTGTTCCTCGATAGCCTGGGCCACAGTCGATTTTTCGCCATCATGGAGCGCATAGACCCGTCCCATGATCCCCTGCAGTGAGGGAAACTCACCCACCATGGCAGTGAGCAGATCGGCTTTGGCCAACTGGGCGGCGCGGCCCACATCTTCTTTCAAGTCTGGGGCGCACCTAGCGGCCAAGAGCATGGCAAGAGTCATGATTCTCTCGCTCTTTGCCTGCATAGTGCCCAGTTTATTCTGAAAGACAATCCCGTGCAGGTCGTTGCATCGGTCGGCCAGCAGACGCTTGCGATCGGCGTTAAAGAAAAACAGCCCATCTTCAAGACGTGCCCGCAATACCCGCTCATGGCCGCTGGCGGCAAGCAACCGATCCTCGACCCGGGTGTTATTGACCGCGACAAAAAGCGGCAAAAGTTTCCCGTCGGTCCCTGTAACCGGAAAATATTTCTGATGCTCGCGCATCGAGGTCACCAGGGTTTCTTCCGGCAACTGCAAAAATTTTTGATCAAAATGACCGCAGATGCCATAGGGGTATTCCACCAGATTGGTCACCGTGTCGAGTAGGCCTTCATGCAGCACCGGTTGTGCCCCGGCTTCGCCTGCTCCCTCGCGCACCGCACGTTGCACCTCTTCCACAACCTTGGCTTTCCGCTGAGCAGGGTCAACAACGACAAAACGTGCGGCAAGTTCGCTCAGATATGAACCGATCCCGCTGACCTCAAAGGCAGCAGATGCCATAAACCTATGCCCCCGGGAGGTGTTGCCGCTGACAACCCCTTCGATCTTAACAGGAATCACCTCACCGTCGTACAGGGCAAGCAACCACTGGATAGGTCGCGCGAAGGCCATGTCGTAATCGGCCCATCGCATCGATTTGGGAAATACCAGCTCGCGAACAAGTGATTCCAGCAGTCCGGGGAGCAACGCAGCCGTTTCTTGGCCCCTGACATCCTCAACCGCCACCAGGTATTCTCCTTTGGCAGTGGCTACGACCTGCAGCTGTTCCGGCTTAAAACCTCGGGAGCGCGCGAAACCGATCGCCGCCTTGGTGAGTAGGCCGTCGGCATCAAAACCAGCCTTTTTCGAAGGACCGATGTGTTCCTGGCGACGGTCCGCCTGCCGGGATTGCAAATCGCCGACAGTCAGGGTCAAACGCCTTGGTGTGCCATAGGTGCGGATCGTGTCAACAGTAAGATCCAAGGCCAATAATTTCTTAGCCATACCTTCAGCGAGGGCCTCAAGGGCCGGTTGGATATACCCGGCCGGAATCTCTTCTGTTCCTATTTCAAAAAGGAGTTCACTCATCGCAGTCTGTTGGTGTTAAGTTGATCTAAAATCATGGAGTTGATGCCATCTCCGGTCCCGTTGATCCGCCCGTGGAAGGGCAGATCGCCACGCCTTCCATAACGGTTTCGGCTGGTTCGGACCATTCAATAGAGGCAAAGGTTGAATACCCGGTGGCAATATTTTTCACAACAACTTTGTACCAGTGAAAGGCACCGCTGGCGCGGAGAACAGAACTGACCCGTCGGCACATGGATTCCACCACGTCCGCAGAAATCGGCTGTGGAGCGGCCCCCTTCTCAATCAACACAATCAAGTCTTCGATCCAGAGGAAACGATTCATCCGTACGGACACGGTGACCATGCCCCACAATCCCGAAAAAACTGCGACCGGTGACTGTGTACACAAGTGATAAGGAAGCGGCACCGGAACATCAACTTCGACCACCAGATCAAGGTCCCGGGAGAGCGACCCGTGCAACCGGCAATCGTAGCGTTCCATACCGGCAATTTTGATCGTTTGTTGGGCTTTAAAAAAATAGGGGAATTCAATTTCCAGGTGGGCCGCTTCAGCATCCAGCCTGGATTTCATCTCTTCAAGAATCAAATGAAATGTTTTGAGGTTGAATTCACCGTGGAAACGGTTAAGAATCTCAACGAATCGACTCATATGCGTACCTTTGAATCGATGCGGCAGGTTGACATACATGTTGACTTTTGCCACAGTATGCTGAGTGGTACACTCCTTATCAAGGACGATGATCGGATAGGTAATGGTCTTGACACCGACTTTGCGGATGTTAATTCGCCGAGAATCGTGCAAGCTCTGGATGTCTTTCATGGAAGCAATCACCGGCGTCGCCGACACATAAGGTTCCCTAACGGCCTTAAATCGGTCGGATCAGGTGAGATATTTACGAACCGTGGCTTTGAGTTCGTCCATATTGGCTGATTTAACCACATAGGCCTCGGAGGCCCAAGTGCCAAAATCCTGTTTGTATTCCTGATACGCCGAACTGAGAATAATGGGCAAATCAGCGCGAAATTCCTTCATCTTCCGCAACACCTCAATCCCGTTCATGCCCGGCATATTGATGTCGAGGATGACCAGATCGGGCGGATTCTCCTGGAACTTTGCCAACGCGTCAACTCCGTTATAGGCTGAATCAACTGCAAAGCCCTCGTCTTCGAATTCTTCACGATAGAGCAGTTGAATGCTCTCTTCGTCGTCAACCAGCAATATGCGCTTCTTATCCACGAATCCTCCTACAGGTTAACCTCTCGGAGGTACCTGCAGGTCTCCTCCGGCGGCATAGGATTAATGTAGAATCCCGTTCCCCATTCAAATCCAGCAATGGAAGTCAGTTTGGGAACGATTTCAAAATGCCAGTGATAATGGTCCAACGGTCCGGAACGCAGGGGCTGGGTATGGAGAACGAAATTGTAGGGAACATGGGGGATACAAGCGTCCAGACGTCGCAGGGTCTCGGAAAAAATTTCAGCCAGTGCAATCAGCGAAGTTTCGTCTTGTTCGATGTACGATGAATTATGGTAACGCGGCATGACCCACATCTCGAACGGCGATCGGGGAGCAAAGGGAGTAACCGTAACAAAATAATCATTCTCACAGACCAAGCGAACCTTCTGCTGGATCTCCTGACGAATGATATCACAAAAAACGCAACGATCCTTGTATTTGAAATACGACAGGCTACCATCTAATTCCGAGGTGACCATCCGTGGCAATATCGGTAGGGCCACCAACTGGGAATGGGAGTGCTCGAGCGATGCGCCGGCGGCTTTGCCAAAATTCTTAAACACTACTACATAGTTGAAACGGGTATCCTTTGACAGATCATGAATTCGGTCACGGAAGGCCCGGAAAGTCAACAGCATGTCATGCGGTGGCAAATGCGAGAAACGATCCAGATGATTCGGGCTCTCAATAATAACCTCATGCGCACCAATACCGTTCATCCGGTCATAAAGCCCCTCTCCCTGCTTATCGAGAGTACCTTCGATGATCAGAGCCGGATATTTATTGGGCACAACCCGGACCTTCCATCCGGAGGAATTGGGATCCCCCCATTCTCTGCCATAGACAAGGACTTCGTCGGGCGTTGTTTTTTCGTTACCAGGGCAAAGAGGACAAAATCCGCCTTTGACCTTTGATTCTTCAATCAGAAAATCGGTGGGTCGCTTACCCCGTTCCTGAGCAATAATGACCCAACGTCCGAGAATCGGATCTCTACGTAATTCAGGCATCTATCTTACCGGCCCCGTTCTTTTTCACGCTGTTCCTGGAGGGACTTACAGTCAATGCAATATTTGGCCACAGGACGGGCCTGGAGTCTCTTGATCGCTATATCGCAACCGCAACCGTCGCAGACTCCGTAGGTACCATCGTCGATCCGGGCCAGCGCCTCATCGACCTTATCCATCAACTTGCGCTCCCTACCACGGATACGAAGCTCGAAACTCCGGTCCGACTCCATGGTCGCCCGGTCGTTGGGATCAGGTATATTTCCCGTTTGGCTGGTCATTTCGGTCAGGGTCTGCTCGACATCGATATTGATCTCGGCCTTCATTGCTTCAAGCTGCTCTTTGAACTGCAGCAAATCCTTCTCTTCCATTTTCGTTCTCCAGCAGGGTGGTTCTATCTAATGAGCTGCGTATAATGTATCATTCAGTAGCAGGTCTGACAAACAGTCCGCTCTTGCCGCCGCTTTTCCGCAACAGACGGATATCCGATATCACCATGGTCTTGTCAATAGCCTTACACATATCGTAAATGGTGAGTGCTGCGACGGACACCGCTGTTAAAGCCTCCATCTCGACCCCGGTCCGTCCGGTTATCGATACGGTTGCCTCCATCTCAATGGAACACTGTTCATCGTGGAATGCAAACGCTAACTCGACGGCAGTAATCATCAGGGGGTGGCAGAGTGGAATCAACTGATCTACTTTTTTGGCCGCCATGATACCGGCTATCCGAGCAACCCCGAGCACATCCCCTTTTTTAACCGTGCCCTGGCGAATCATTCCATACGCCCGAGGTGACATGGAGATCGATCCTGCCGCTATCGCCTGTCGAACAGTCTCACCTTTGTCGCTGACATCGACCATTCGGGCATTGCCTGCGGTATCAAAATGGGTGAACTCCTGTTCCTCAGCCATTGGCAACCTTTTCCGGATCTTCAGCTTTTTTCTTTTGTTTGCCTAGATTTCCATGAAACAGACGGGAAAAGAATCCCTCTTCCTCGTGTTCCTTGCTGGCTTCATTAAACTGCCGCAAAATTTCTTTCTGTTCCTTGGTCAATTTGGTGGGGGTTTGCACCTGGACTTCGACAACCATGTCCCCTTTACCGCCGCCGCGGAGACTTGCAACACCCTCACCACGCAGGGAAAAACGTTCGCCGGACTGCGTACCCGCGGGTATTTTGAGTTTGGCCGTGCCATGGATGGTTGGTACATCCGCATCGCATCCAAGGGCAGCGCGTACCATCGAAACCGGCAGTCGCAGATAAATAGTTTGGCCGTCACGCTGGAAATATTCATGCTCATCGACATGGATAACAACATAGAGATCGCCAGCCGGACCGCCACGGCGACCACCTTCACCTTCACCGGAGAGCCGCATTCGCGAGCCGGTGTCAACACCGGCCGGGATCCGCACGCTCACCTTCTTGCTCCGGTTCACCAGACCTGCACCATGACAATCGGTACAAGGATCAGTAATAATTTGACCGGCCCCGTTACAGCGTGGGCAGGTCGTGCTCACCTGAAAGAAGCCCTGCGAACGGATAACTTGGCCGCGTCCCTGACAACCCGGGCACACTTGGGTTTTATGGCCCGGCCGTGCCCCTGTTCCCTCACAGGTCCAGCAGGTTTCTTTCTTGGTGATGTCAACCTGTCTGTTGATGCCGTGGACCGCCTCCATGAAGGAAACCCTGATATCATACCTCAGGTCCTCTCCCTGCACCGGCGCGTTAGGATCGCGGCGGCGTCCGCGCCCCCCACCACCAAAGCCGAAGATATCACCGAAGATATCGTTGATGTGCGAGAAAATATCTTCGCTGTTTCCGGGACCACTGTAGCCGCTGTTGCGCAACCCTTCCTTGCCGTAAGCATCATAGATCTGCCGTTTCTGCAGATCGCTGAGCACTTCATAGGCCTCGGCAGCCTCCTTGAATTTCCCCTCGGCCGTGGCATCGCCCTGATTGCGGTCAGGATGATATTTCATAGCCTGTTTGCGGTAGGCCTTCTTAATGGCCTCAGCGGAGGCATCTTTATTGACACCAAGGATTTCGTAATAAGTCTTGCTCATATCTCGTACACTACACTGTTGCTATTCTTCGACGCCACTCTCTTCAACCACCACTTCCGTGGTCTTCTCAGCCTTACGTTGTTTCGGGAGTTCAAAGATATTTTCAAAAGTAACCTTGCCGGAGGCTATTTCTCTCAGGGTCATAACGATCTCTTTGTTCTTGCCAGCAACGAGAAAAGGCTCCCCTTTCCGGTGCTGCCGAACTCGCTCTACCGCCAGATGAACCAAAGAAAACCGATTATCATCACCCACTGCTTCCAGGCAATCTTCTACTGTAATACGAGCCATGTTGTTCGCCTCCTGTAATAAAAATCCCGGAGCGAACTATCTCCGGGAGTACACATTCTTCATTTCAGTCCATCCGTATTCAGATAATCAAGAAAAAATGCAATACGATGTCGAAAAGTAATTAATAAGCATTATGCGAGATTTGACAAGACGTTTGCCGAGAAGCAACCGATGCGGGTTCAACCGGCAAAGGGATTGCGCAGCAGCAGGGTTTCCTCTCGGTCAGGTCCCACTGAAACAATTGCGGGGCTCACACCGGTGAGTTCTTCAAGGCGGTGCAGATAGGCCTTGGCCTTGTCTGGCAAATCCTCAAAAGAACGGACCCTGGTAATGTCCTCATCCCAGCCAGCCATCTGTTCATAGACAGGTTTTGCCAGTCGGGCTTTACGTATATTCTCCGGCATGTAGTCGTAGGAAGCGCCCTCTACCTGGTACTTGGTGGCAATTTTCAGCTCTCGCAAACCGGAAAGTACATCCAGCTTGGTCACCGCGAATCCGGTCAGACCGTTCAGTCGAACGGCATCATTGGCAACCACGGCGTCAAACCAACCGCAACGACGACGACGGCCGGTGGTCGCCCCGTATTCATGTCCTTTTTCCTGCAGGGTGTCACCGATGACATCACCCTCCGGTAATTCCGTGGGGAAAGGCCCTTCGCCGACCCTGGTGGTGTAGGCCTTGAGGATACCGATAACCTCGTCGATATGACCGGGCCCAAACCCAGAACCAATACAGGCATTGCCGGCAATGGTATTGGATGAGGTGACAAAGGGATAGGTGCCATGGTCAATATCCAACTGGGTACCTTGAGCACCTTCGAATAAAATATTTTTCCCTTTTTTGCGGGCCTGATCAAGCACCACCGAGACATTGGCGATAAACGGTGCCAATTGGTCGGCAAAACCTTCAAACTGTTCAACAATCCCGGCGAAATCCACAGGCTCCGCACCAAATTGTCGGGTCAGGGTGAAATTCTTTTCCTCCACCGCAGCCTGAAGTTTATCCTTGAACAAGGAGAGATCGAGCAGGTCGCCGACCTTCATGCCAACCCGACCGACCTTATCCATGTAGCAGGGACCGATACCCCGGCCGGTGGTTCCGATTTTCTTTTCTTTGGCAAGCGACGCCTCGCGTGCCTGGTCAAGGCTCTGATGATACGGCATGATCAGATGGGCGTTACTGCTGATCAAAAGCTTCTGTGGGGTTATGGCAAATCCTTTTTCAGCAAGACCGGCGATCTCCTTTAAAAGGACGCCGGGATCGACAATCACCCCGTTGCCGATAACGCAGGTTTTATCCTCATACAGAATGCCGGAGGGAATAATGTGAAACACATACTTTTTGCCGTCAACCACCAAGGTATGGCCCGCATTATTCCCGCCCTGAAAGCGGACCACATAGTCCGCATACCTGGTCAACAGATCGACGATCTTCCCTTTGCCTTCATCACCCCATTGGGTGCCGACCACCACGACACTGGCCATGTTATCTCCACGATTCTAATATATAAAAACGGACAACGCTCCGCCGACATGGAACAAGAAGAGTAAACCTGTACCAAACCTGACTAATCTAGCAGAAATAAAAGTAAAAGTCAAACGAGAGAAAAAACCATTTTTTTCAACAAGAAAATCGGCAATACAAGGAAATAACGAAAATTTAACAAGAGACGATTCCGGCCCTGACCATATTGTAACAGGCAGGGCCGGAATGTTGATAAAAGGTATTGAGGCTGAAAAATTAGTTGTACGATGTTTTCAGCACCATATCTTTTCGTGTTGCCGGATCATAAATGCCTTTGGCTTCCCCCTTTTTGTACCACTCCTGCTTGAGGGTATTAAGGAAGGTTTTCTTCTCCTCGATAAGTTGAGAAAAAGGGAGACCGATAAGCACCTGAGCCTTTTCCTTGGTGGAGAAATCGGGGGCAACGTAATCAGCCGCTTTATACTTGGCCAGAACGATGCGCAGCTTCAGACGGGCATCCTGTCCCTTATTTATGGCACCACCAAGCACCCGCAGGATTTCTTCTGGGGCATGGAAGAAGGCGCCATGGCTGGCAACCGCATAATCCCAACGCCACTGACCATGTCGAATATCCTGCAACGCGGGCTTCATTTCTTCTTCGGTTGCCCCTAACTCCCAGGCCTTGGCAGCCTCAAGATGGGCTTTGGCAAGGACATCCGTGGCGAGTTTTGCCAACTCATTTTTTCGGGCCAGTTTTCTCTCCACCGTCTCACGGAACTCTTTCTCCGTCCCTTTATGGCAATTCAGGCAGGTATTGGCAATATTGTCCAACGGGCTCCCGACCTTATGGCTTGAATACTTCACCCCACCTTCACGAATATAAGGCATATGGCAGTCAGCACAGGCCAGATTATTGCGACTATGGACACCTGTCTTAAAAGTTTCATACCCGGGGTGTTGCGCCTTGAGCATCGGAGCCTTACTCAACGGGTGAGTCCAATCGCTGAAATTAATACCATCATAGTAGGCTTCCATATTTTCTGCGGAAAATCCGTTATCCCAAGGGAAGGTTACCACCATGGCAATTTTCTTCTCTCCCTTATCTTCCCACTCAGTTTTCTTGAAGTAATACTCGGCATGACATTGCGCACAAACAAGAGTCCGCATATCCTGATGGGTGGCATCGGCAACCTTGAGCCCTCCTTCGGCATCGAGAGCTCGCTTCAAATGCTCACGGGTCAGGGTGAGTTTCATGGTCTTGTTGTCATGACAATCGCCACAACCGATAGGGTTGACAATTTCATCACCGTATTTCGACCACTTACCGGTGAAAAATTCCTTCTCACCATCTCTCTTAATTAGGCGGGGAACATCAGGTGATTTGCAAGTCCAGCAGGCGGTCGGCATAGGACCGGTCTTAGCGTCGACAGGTGCCCCGGTACGCAGAGAATTAATATTATCTTCAAGAGCATAATAATGCCCCCGGGGTTTGTTGTAATCCTTGGAAAAAGCATAGCCGGCCCACATGACAACCAAAGCGGGATCCTGTTTCAAAACATCGCTGATCTCATCACTTTTCCTGGTCTGCATATAGGAGTCGTACTGGCGGGGGTAGTACTTGCCCCATTCCGCAGAACGGGTTTCAAAATCTTTGATCGTCGGCACCGCGTTGATGGTCTGCTGCTCGGCCTTGTTCTCCTTGATGGAAAGGGTCAGCAGCACCATGGGTACCAAAACGAGCACACAAAGGATGATCATAATCCATGATTTTTTCATAATGCTTCTCCTGGTTGAGTATCCTAGAGTTTCTTAAACTCGAAATTGTTTTGGGTTGCTGCCAGATTTCTCATGGTGCCGTGGGGTAAGTCCCGGTGGCAATCCCAGCAACGCCGACCCATCTGCACAGCACTGTCCGCGGCTTTCTCATACAGGCTACTGTTTGCCAGCATCTGCGAGACATTCTCACGGTGGCAGGAAATACAGTTGTCCTGAATTCTTTTCGCAGCATCCTGGCTGACCCGAAGGTTGGGGCCGTAGGTCCTGAGGGTCATGGCAACGGAATGGTGGTAGCCATCTCTTGCCTTGGCCAGCATCTTGTTAACAAACGAATCGCGCGGCAGATGGCAATCGACACATGTTGCCCTATTCCGGTGTGAACTGTGCTGCCAGGTAGCGTAATGGGTTATCATGGTATGGCAATTAATGCACACCTGTGGATCGCTTGACAGGTACGACAACATCTTGGACTCATGCACCAGGTTGGCAAACACTCCAATCACGGCGACAACGAACAGGATGACAATATATTTCATAACATTACCGGCCTCCTTACGCAGCTTTTCGGGTAGTTTTTTCATGGCTCAACGCAGGATATCCCCTGCATTCCTCCTTCCACGCACTTTTGCCCTGTTGAACCTCCTTCTAAATATTTCTTGGGTATTTCCCCCTGCTATTCCAATCCATGTATACATTAAGGAACAAATGAGACCAGGAAGGGAAGCATGTACTAATACCATATCCGAACTTTTAAGTACCACTTCCCCTTGCCCGACGCTACTTTTTTGTAACTTATTCAACACTTGACGGATAGAATCAACCAACTACCGGCCTTCCGATTGTCTCCAAAAAATCCTGCTGACCAGCTCAGAATTATTGCACCGCAGAAAGAATCATATGAAACCTCCCCTTCTCAAAAAACGCATGCAGCGGGAAACTCGGACCGTGGAAGTGATGATCCGGCGTTTCTGCAAAGATCGGCACGCAACGAAAGGCGATGCACTCTGCAAGGAGTGTCAAGAGCTTCTTGCCTACGCCCTCAGGCGCCTGCACGGTTGCCCCTTCCAAGAAAACAAGACCAGCTGTGGCAAATGTCCGGTACACTGCTATGCTCCACAAATGCGGGAAAAAATCAGGAAAGTGATGCGCTATGCCGGACCGTGCCTGCTGCTGACCCACCCGGTCATGGCAATTGCACATCTGATCGACGGTTTGCGCAAACCACGCCCACGAGGCTGACCCGCCTCTGCTTGACACCGCTGGCCAAATCCCGTAGAGTTATTGCCTTGCAACGGCAGGCCCGCCGTCCCCCCCCTCTAACCTTTTTTCTGGTACGTATCCATGTTTGGAATTGGCCTCCCGGAAATGATCGTTATCTTCGCCGTTGCCCTGATTGTGGTCGGCCCTGATAAGTTGCCCGGTCTAGCCCGCTCCCTTGCCAAAGGGTTGATGGAAATGAAAAAAACACTGAACCAGGTGAAAGATAACCTTACCCAAGAGGGCGAGGTACTGGATTCAGTCCAGCAAGACCTGAGAAAAACGGCTGACGAACTCAGGGGAAAAATGATCGATGTCGATCCCTCTGTCTGGCAGGTCCCACCAAATGATCCCGCTCAAAAAAATACGGACCCGGATATCATTGACGTGCAACAGATACCCGTTGCCCCCCAGATCGAAACCCAACCCACCGAGACCATTCCGGCTACCGAACCCACCGGAACTCAACCGGAAACCGTTGCCCAACAGCCCGTCGGACTGCTCCAGGATACCCAGCAGGCAACCTTGCCGGCAAAAACGCCATGATCGAAGCGTTTGAGCATCTCCGGCCGCATCAGGAAGAGCTGCGCAAACGGCTGATCCATTCCTGCTTGGCGATCGTGCTGGCGAGCACTGTGGCCTACCTGTTCAAAGATCAAATCGCCGCCTGGTGCATGCGACCACTCTATACTGCCTATCCGCAGCTGGGCAAGCTGGTCTATACGAAACTGACCGAAGCCTTTGTCAGTTACCTCACCCTCTCTCTGCTCGTCGGCGTCGCTGTCAGCTTTCCCTTTATTCTCTATCAGATATGGCTGTTCATCTCCCCAGGACTCCTCGACACTGAAAAGCAACTGATCCGGCAGATCGTCCTCTGGGCGACCCTGCTTTTCGCCGGTGGCGCCTCGTTTGCCTTTTTCATCGTCCTGCCGAGGATGCTCCACTATTTCATGAGTTATGCAGCCCCCAATCTCCTTCCCATGCTCAAATTGGGTCTCTACTTGACCTTTACCGGCCGCATGGTGCTGGCCTTTGGTATCGCCTTTGAAATTCCCTTTCTCATGGTCATGGCCATGCGTGCCGGCCTGATTAGCAACGATCATTTCAGGAAAAAACGTACCTATTTCTACATAGCCATCGTTGTTCTTTCCTTTATCCTGACCACGGGAGAACTGACTGCCACCGCCCTGCTCTCCTTGCCCCTTTTTGCCCTCTACGAAGCCGGTATTATTGCTGGCAGAGTATTCCGGAAAAAAGAAACACCATCTACAAACGGTTTCGCTGCGGAATAGGTTTTTCCTTCCCTGAGACAGCCAACGAACACAAAGGGACCCACAGAGGTCGCAAGCCTCCCCTCCGATTGCAAACAAAGACTCCTCGATTGACTGACTCTCATACATGTTCGGGTTCGGGCGCACTGCTGATACCACCCTTTCTCTGGAGTGCTCCTTTCCTGCCAAACCCACTTTAACGGTTCTTTCTCCTAGCCTGCTCAATCGCGAGTGTGTTGAGCCAATACCTGCTGATCTACGGTTTCTTTCTGGTGGCTGCTATCGAGAGTGCGGTCACATTCTCCTGTCGCATTCTGACCACACCCTCCCTGGGACCCTGCTGGTGGCCAATACACTGCTCAGCGCGCGATGGTTGGTCGGATGAGCCGAGCACATACTCGGTGCCCACGTTGCCTTGGTGGCTCACAGGACCAGGGCCACCATCAACGAATCTCTGAAAGACAAACTGTCTGCGCGCCAACCGTTCCCTCCTTAAAACAACGTTTTTTCCCTACCCATCTTTTTTTCTTTCTCCTTGACTTACACCATTCATTTCCCGATAATTTGATCATCTTGACCGACAACTCTTTGAAATAATTTCAAGTTATATTTCAATACGTTTCCGCCTTACAGAGAATTAAACGGCGGCGATCTCTTTTCCATGCTGTTTCGACCTGACAAGAAACAGCCTAACCCTTTCTACCAAGGAGCGTAGCGGTGAATAATTTCAGACTGGGAATCAAGCTGGTGGGTGGTTTTTTCATGACCGCCATGATCATTCTGGCGGTGGGGCTCCTTTCCATTGTGCAACAAGGAAGGCTCGAGCATAAAGCAGAACAACTCGGTAACGAAACCATTCCTGCTGTGCAGAGTATTCTCACCGTCAAGAGTGAGGCCGCCTCCATCGCCGCCCTGATGCGGACCCTGTTGACACCTTATGCCTCCAATGAACAGCGGAATTTCTCCCATCAGCAGTTGCTTGAATCGAGAAAACTTTACAGCACCGCTAAGGAAAAATTTGCCTCCCTGCCGCTGCTTAAAGAGGTGCAAGGCGAATGGCAGGATTTCAACAACAACATTGGAAAATGGGCTGCCGTCAATAACCAGGCGGTCGAACTCTCCAAAGAGCTCATGGCCATGGACATGACCAATCCCAATCGAATGCGGCAGCACATGGCTGATTTTGAAACCGCTCACAATGCCTTGTTTGCAAAAGTCGGCAAACTCTTACTCTTTAACATCCCCTTTGAGGGGGGAACCGGCGACACCGACTGTACCCTGGGTAAATGGATGCAAAACATGGATACCACCAATGCCGAGATGGTCGCCTTTGTTAAAGAACTTAAACCCATCCATAGCCAACTGCATACGGATGTTGGCCAACTAAAGACCATGGTCACCGGCGGTCATCTCACCGAGGCCAAAGAAATACTTGAGAAAAAAATCTATCCGGCGGGGGAACAGGTGATTGCTTCTGTTCACAAAATGACTACCCTCGCTGATACCGCCAACGACAAGTTCCTAAAAATGAACACGTTACTGCTTGTGGAAGGAACAACCCATCAAACCAACACCTTCATTGCCATCGACAAGATGGTGCAGAAAGCCAATGACGTTGCCACTGCAATGATTGCGGAGGGGAAAACCAGTGCTGATCGCGGCCGACTGATAACCCTTGTCTGCTTGGTTGCAGGTGTCGTTCTGGCAATAGCTCTAGGTTTTCTCCTTACCCATCTCATAACCAAACCGCTGTTCAAGGGCGTGGACCTAGCCAAGGCCATGGCCGCAGGCGACCTCACCAAGACCATGGATGTCGACCAGAAAGACGAGATCGGCGTACTCGCCAAATCACTCAATGAGATGGCCGGTAACCTGCAGCATATGTTCAGCGATATCAGCAAAGGGGTCATCCGAGTCGATGAATCCTCGATACAGTTGGCCGCCATCGCTAACCAGATGTCCAGCGGAGCGGAATCGACAGCGACCCGTTCCGGTCAGGTCGCCGCCGCCGCCGAAGAGATGAGCGTCAATCAATCCTCGATTGCCGCCGCCATGGAGCAGGCTTCGGTCAATATCAACATGGTCGCCGCCGCCACCGAAGAAATGAGTGCCACCATCAACGAGATTGCCAGCAACTCGAGCAAAGCCAAAGAGATCACCACCGCAGCCGTCAACCAGTCACACAAGGCCTCCGAACGGGTGAATGAACTCGGAAGAGCGGCTGACGAAATCAACAAGGTCACCGAGGCCATCACCGAAATTTCCGAGCAGACTAATCTGCTGGCGCTTAACGCCACCATTGAGGCGGCCAGGGCCGGGGAAGCGGGCAAGGGATTTGCCGTTGTTGCCAACGAGATCAAAGACCTGGCAAAGCAGACGGCCATGGCAACCTTGGATATCAAAACGAAAATCCAGGGTATTCAGCAGGCAACCGGTGTGACAGTCAAGGAGATCAACGAAATCAGCGAGGTCATTGCCGATGTTGACAAGATCGTCGCTACCATCGCCGCTGCCGTTGAGGAACAGACGGCCACCACCCGAGAAATCGCGCAGAATGTTCAGCAGGCGTCGCAGGGTATCGCCGAAGTCAACGAAAACGTCTCCCAAAGCTCGACGGTTTCCTCGGAGATCGCCGCAGATATTACGGAGGTCAACAGCAGCGCCAACGAAATGAGCAAGGCCAGTAACCAGGTTAAGGTCAGCGCCGAGGAACTCTCAAACATCGCTGAAAAATTAAAAGTGATGGTCGCTAAATTCACGATCTGACAAGCCGCCATCGGGTAGAGGATAAAAGGGGGGGGGAAGCCGCAAAGACTTCCCCCCCCTTGTTGTTCAAGTTAGCCGCACGCGGCAGTACTTTGTCCTGGTTTTGCGGTAATCAAAGAGCTCTTGGCGATGAGGCCAACCAATTGAAGATATTTCCAAGAAACTTTTTGGGCCACGGTGCAGCAGATGAGTGCTAGGCTCGCCGATCAGCAGCATAAAAATCGGCCTGCCTAAACAGAATACCGCATCGCGGCAGTTTGACTTTTTTGCCGAACTATCACTTTTAGGATAAATAGTTGATTAAATTGATTAACATCATGAAATAATTGAGCTTCATATGGGTTTCCCTGGTAGTATTTGTTTACAAGACAATACAACAGGAGAACCAATATGAAGCTCAAAGAGAAGATATCATGGTTGATGGGAAGACTTCAGCGGAGTTTGTTCCCAATTTTGGAAGAATGCTGCTTTCCCCCCTGACTGAACAAGAGAAACATTTGGTGAAACTGTTTGAAATTATTGAAATTGAAAAGCATGTTCCCGGCAACAGGCAGTGGATGGGCAGGCCCGCCGCTGAACGTCGAACCATAGCCAGGTGTTATGTGGCGA